>CAYWTV010000023.1:0-21310 GCA_964461305.1 uncultured Peptoniphilaceae bacterium | reverse complement strand
TATATTAACAAAATTCACTACCTATTGTCAAGGGCTTTTTTAAACTTTTTTCTATTAATTTTTGCTTTTTTTAATAATTATGTTTTTCATTACTTATATTATTATTATTATTATTAATATTATAGATGATTTATTATTTTTTATAATGTATTATTATAGATGATAAATTGCAATTTAAAATTACTTTTGATTTTTTCTTGCGAAATTGCTAGACTTGTGCTAATATACTAATGTTATTAATTTTTATTTGGAGGTGACTATATGTCTAAAAGATGTGAAATATGCGATAAAAGTAGAGTTTTTGGGAATCAGGTTTCTTTCTCACACAGAAAGAGTCGTAGATCTTGGTCACCAAATATACAAAGAGTTAGAGCTGTTGTAAATGGTACTACTAAAAGAATCAATGTTTGTACTAAATGCTTGAAATCTGGAAAAGTAGAAAGAGCTATATAAATGTAACACACCAATTGTTATTCATTGGTGTGTTTTTCTTTTACTTCAGATAAAATTTCTGTTAATTCATCTTTATTAAAATTGTATTTTTCATTGCAAAATTGACAAACTACTTCTGCTTTTCCATCTTCTTCTATTATGGATTCTAACTCTTCTGCTCCAATAGTTTTTAACATCTCAATAGTTTTTTCTTTAGAACAATTACATACCCACTTTATATCCTTTTTTTCTAAAATCTCTATTTCAAAATCTTCTAATAGATATTTCAATAAATCTTCAAAGTTATCATAATCATTCATCATTTCTGTTAATGAAGGTTTATTCAATATAGCATTTTCTAGTTTAGTAATATCTTCATCAGTGGCATCGGGCATTAATTGTATTAAATATCCACCTGAGTTTATAATTGTTAAATCTGTATCTACTAAAACTCCAAGTGCTACGGCTGTATTTATTTGCTCAGATGTTAAATAGTAATTAGCAATATCTTCAGCTATTTCTCCGCTAATTATTTCTGATTGGCCTACATAAGGTTCTTTCATTCCTAGATCCATTATGGTTTTTATATATCCTACATTTCCAACTATACCAGAAACATCTAACTTAGAATTTTTATTTGGTTCTAAGTCTACAGATGGGTTATCTATATATCCCTTTAGTTCTCCTTTATTATTTGCAGAAACTAAAATATTACCTCCTGGACCATTACCGGATATAATTAATGTTAGAGAATCATCTTTATTCTTTAACATCGTACTCATTAATGCTCCTGCAGTAAGAGACCTACCTAAAGCTGCTGAAGCTGTAGCTGATGTGTTATGCTGAACTTTTGCTTCATTGACTATTTCAGTTGTTTTTGCTCCAACAAATTTAAATTTTCCGTTTTTTTCTATTCCTCTTAATAAATAATCTTTCATTCTATCCTCCTACTTTACTACAAATGTCATTCTCATTGAATCTTTATTAATTTCTTTAAATTCAAAATCATCAAATACTTTTATATCTTTAAATCCAGAACTTATAAGGATTTTTGTTATTTCTTCAACAGTATATGCTCTTTCTTTATGAACTTCACAAAATCTATCGTATTTGTTTTGGTTGTCTTTGATAAAAAAAGTTAATAAATAGTCGTTTATTTTTGTTTCCTCGTCGTAATTACCTTGCCAAATATATAGTCCATCTTTATTTTCGTCTGTAAATGTATTATTACCAATATATTCAGATATTTTATAATGAGAATTTATATCAAAAATAAAAATAGATTCTTCATGGCTATGTCTTTTTACATTTTCAAATAAAGAATAAAGATCCTTAGAATCTACAATATAATTTATTACATCTAATGATGCTATAATTACATCGAATTTTTTATTTAAATTAAAGTTTCTAATATCCATATTTAAAAATCTAATATTTCTTTTGTTTCCTAGTTTTTTTCTTGCTATAGATAACATCTCTTCTGAATAATCCATAGCATAAACATTATACCCAATTAATTTTGATGTAACATTTCCTGTTCCACATCCTAATTCTAAAATATCTCTATAATTAAATTGATTTTGATTAAATATCTTTTTGTAAAAATTTATTATTTTATCATAGTCTATATCGTATATAAAATCGTCATAAAACTCAGCTAATTTTTTATAATTCACAGTTTCACCTTTCCTTTTATATAATTATTAATTTAATATGTTATAATTGCAATGGAGGTATTCAATGGATAACAAAATAGATACTAATATTGCTAAAAATAAATTAATGATATTATATATTATAAAAAAATCTAATTACACTATAACATATAATCAATTATCAAATTTTATTTTAATGTATGATTTAATAAATTACTTTACTTTTGTAGAATATTATAATGAATTAAAAGATTCTAATTTCTTTACAAATGAGAAAGATAATGCTATAACTCTGTCAGATTTTTCTGAACAAATATTAGAACTCTTAGAAGATAATATTGATGAAAATGTTAAAATGAAAATTGATGACGTATTTACTAACACTAGCTTGAAGGATAATAACGACGTTCAAATAATTCCCCTCGAAGATGGAGAATACTTAATTAAATTATCATTAAATGAATTAGATTCAAATTTTTCATTCAATTTTACTGTTGAAAATATAAACGAAGCTAAAAAAATAGAAAAAAATTGGAAGGATAAAAATAAATCCCTTTATAGACAACTTGTAGGAGTTATAAATCCTTAATTTAAAAAAAGTGTTGGAGATCTTCCAACACTTTTTTTCTATTTAGTTACCTTTGATATTTGATTTTCTAAATTGTCCAACATAACTAGGAAGGTTTCTCTTTTTTCCTTTTCCTTATCGATAAGTTCTTTAGGAGCCTTATTAACAAAACCTTCATTTTTCAATTTTGAATCTACTCTATTTATTTCAGAAAGGACTTTTTCTTTTTCTTTATTTAGTCTTTCAAGTTCTTTTTCTTTGTCAATTAATTCAGAAATAGGAAGAAATATTTCAGATTTTCTAATTATTAGATTAGTATAATCTTCAGGATTTATTTCTTTTTTATCTACGAATTTTAAACTTTCAGAATTTCCAAGATGTTTAATGTGTTCTGCATTTGATTCAATAGCGTCTTTTGAAAATTCATCTTCTGTATAATAAAGAGTATTTGTTTTCTTTTTATTAGGAATGTTCATTTCAGCTCTTATATTTCTTATAGATTTTATAATATCTTTAGTGTATTCAATTTTTAAAAACTCTTCTTCAAAATTAAACTCTTCGTTGTATTTCGGCCACTTAGAAATTATTAATGCTTCATCTTTTGTTGGTAAATGTTGATAAATCTCTTCTGTAATAAATGGCATTATAGGGTGAAGTAATTTTAAAATCTTATCTAGTACATACAACAAAACATTAATTCCATCATTTTTAGTGTTAAAATCATCTGAATAAAGTCTCGGTTTTATCATCTCTAAATACCAGTCACAAAATTCATTCCATATAAATTCATAAATTTCTTCAGAATATAATCCTATTTCAAAATTTTGTAACTTGTTATCAATGTTCTTTACTGTTTCATTTAATTTGTGGAGTATCCATTTGTCTTCAGAGTGAAGTTTTATTTCATTTATATCTATTTCCTTAAAATCTTCATCGACATTTAAAAGTACTAATCTAGACGCATTCCATAATTTGTTGGCAAAATTTCTAGAAGATTCTACTTTAGAGTCATAATATCTAAGATCGTTTCCTGGGCTATTTCCATTTACTAAGAAAAATCTAAGTGCATCTGCTCCATATTTTTCAATAACATCTAATGGGTCCACACCATTGTCTAAAGATTTACTCATTTTTCTACCTTGATCATCTCTAACAATACCAGTAATCAAAACGTGTTTAAAAGGTACCTCTCCAGTGTGTTCAATAGCAGAAAATACCATTCTTACAACCCAGAAAAATATAATATCATATCCTGTTACTAAAACATCAGTTGGATAAAAGTATTCAAAATCTTCAGTTTTCTTTGGCCATCCTAATATTGTAAAAGGCCACAAAGCCGATGAAAACCATGTATCTAAAGTATCTTCATCTTGAATATATTTAATTTCATCAGTATTTTCAGGTTTTTCCTTAGAAACAATATACTCATCTGTTCCATTAATATAGTAAACTGGTAATCTGTGGCCCCACCAAAGTTGTCTTGAAATATTCCAATCTTGAATATTTTCTAGCCATTGTTCATAAATTTTTCCAAAACGATCAGGTACAAACTCCGGAGAATTGTTTTCTTTGAATTCTTTAAGAGTTTTTTCTGCCATTTCTTTCATTTTAACAAACCACTGTTTTGAAATAATAGGTTCAATTACTGTATTGCACCTTGAACAATGGCCAACGGCATTTTCTCTTTCTTCGACTTTTACAAAGTAGCCTAAATCCTCAAAATCTTTAATGATTCTTTCCCTAGCTTCATATCTTGAAAGTCCTTGGTATTTGCCTCCATTTTCATTAATAAAAGCTTTATCGTCTAAAATTATTTGCTGACCTAAGTTATGTCTTTTGCCTACTTCAAAGTCATTAGGATCGTGTGATGGAGTGATTTTAACTACTCCTGAGCCAAATTCTTTATCTACATAATCATCAGATATTATGGGAATTTCTTTATTAATTATAGGTATCAATACCTTTTCTCCTACAAGATGAGTATATCTATCATCTTCTGGATTAACAGCTACTGCTAAGTCACCTAATATGGTTTCTGGTCGAGTAGTTGCTATTGTTAATGATTTATCCTTACCTAAAATTGGATAATTAAAATACCACAATTTACTGTGAGTGTCCTCATGGTCTACTTCCGCTTCTGAAATACTAGTTTTACAATCTGGACACCAGTTTATTATTCTATTGCCTCTATAAATATATCCTTTTTCATAAAGTTTAACAAAAACATCTAATACTGCTTCTGAAAGTTCCTCATCTAATGTAAATCTTTCTCTATCCCAATCACAAGAAAAACCCATTTTCATTAGCTGATTTTTAATATTCCCGCCATATTTTTCAGTCCATTCCCATGCTTCTTCAAGAAATTTATCTCTTCCTAGTTCTTCCTTAGTTTTTCCTTCACTTCGTATTTTATTTACAACTCTAGATTCAGTGGAAATACTAGCATGATCTGTTCCTGGAACCCATAAAGCACTATATCCATCCATTCTTTTATATCTTGTAAGAATGTCTTGCAAAACATACATAGCATGTCCTAAATGAAGATTTCCAGTAACATTTGGTGGTGGCATGGCTATTGTAAATGGTTTTTTATTTTCGTCAACTTTTGGTGAAAAATATTTGTTATCCATCCAAAAGTCATATAATCGTTCTTCAAAGTCCATTGGACTGTAGGTCTTTGGTAAATTTTCCATATGCCCTCCTTTAAAGGTAATTTATCTACTTATATAGCCTATTTTTTCGTTAACTTCTATCATTTTTTTATTTGCTATTTCATTAGCTCTATTTGCTCCGTCTCTATAAATTCTTTCAAGTTCTCCCTTGTCAGAAATATAGTTGTTATATTTTTCTTGAATAGGCTTTATAGATTCTACAACAATTTCAGCTAAATCTGTTTTAAAAGCTCCATAACCCTTTGATTGATAGTTATTTACAACACTTTCAATAGAATCTCCTGTAAAAGCTGTATAAATTTCAATTAGATTCTTTAGTCCTAATTGCTCGTCATTATAGTCGAAATTTCCTAGGGAATCAGTAACTGCTCTTTTGATTTTCTTTGTAATTATTTTTGGATCATCTAGCATTGCAATGTATCCATCTGGATTAGAATCTGATTTGCTCATTTTAGCTGTAGGGTCTTGTAAACTCATTATTCTAGAGCCTGTTTTAGTAGCCAACATTTCTGGAACTACAAATGTATCTCCATACATATAGTTGAATTTTTCTACTATATCTCTTGTAAACTCAATATGTTGTCTTTGATCATCTCCAACAGGAACATATTTTGCATCATAAAGTATTATATCCCCTGCCATTAATATTGGATAATTTAATAAACCAGCATATAGATTATCTGCATGAATTTTTGCCTTAGATTTAAATTGAGTCATTCTAGATAATTGTCCAAGTGGAGTTATAGAATTTAATATCCATTGTAATTCTGCATGGGCAGGAACATGGGATTGAAAATAAATAATACTTTTTTCAGGATCTAATCCTGATGCTAAATATAAAGACAATACATTTAATGAATTTTCTCTTAATTTTTCCTTTGTAACTCCAGAAGTTAATGCATGCATATCTACTACACAATAAACACAATCGTATTTCTCTTGTTGTTTTATATAGTTTCTTAAAGCTCCTAAGTAATTTCCGATAGTTAAATTACCAGATGGTTGAGTTCCACTAAAAACTCTTTCTTTCACTTTAATCTCTCCTTTGATTTATATTATATTTTATTTAATATTAAAACGTACAATAACTTTCATTATAATTAAAAAAACCACCGATGTCCATCGATGGTTTCTTTCTTTTTATATTTTTGTCGGTTTAATATCCCAAATATTCTCTGCATAGTCATTAATAGTTCTATCTGAAGAGAATTTTCCAGAATTTGCCAAGTTAATTAAGCATTTTTTAGCCCACTGTCTTTTATCTCTATAGGCTTTGTCTACTTTTCTTTGTTCCTCAATATAAGATCTTAAATCTTTTAAGACAAAGTATTTATCGGACTTAGCTCCGTTTTCTCTTAATAGACTATTATATATATCTAAAAACATGAAAGTATCGTTATCTTTAAATTCCCCACTCATTAGAGTATCTACTACTTCTCGAATTTCCCTATCACTAATATATAGTTCCATAGGTTGATAAGTAGATTCTATTCTTGCTAATTCCTCTACTCTAGCTCCAAAAATAAAGTTATTTTCAAAACCAGCTTCCTCTACTATCTCTACATTAGCTCCATCGTAAGTACCCAATGTAGGTGTAGCATTTAGCATAAATTTCATATTTCCTGTACCACTAGCTTCTTTTCCAGCAGTAGAGATTTGTTCCGAAATATCAGCAGCTGGAAATAATTTTTCTCCATAACTTACTCTATAATTTTCAACAAATACAACTTTAATTTTATCTTTTATTTCTAAATCACTATTTATTACTCTTGCTATCTCGTTAATATATTTTATAATCGCCTTTGCTCTGAAATATCCTGGTGCCGATTTCCCACCAAAAATAAAAGTTCTTGGTAAAACGTCTAAATTAGGATTTTCCTTTAAGCGTTTATATAAATACACAATATGAAAAGCATTCATAAGTTGTCTTTTATATTCGTGGATTCTCTTTATTTGAATATCAAATATAGAATTAGGATCTATATCTATCCCTTCATTTTTCTTAATATATTCTGCTAATTGTTCTTTTTTAGTGTGTTTTATTTCCATAAGTCTGTCTAAAACTTCTGAATCATCAACATATTTTTCTAATTCCTTTAGCCTAGGAAGATCTTTTATCCATTCTTTATCGCCTAAAAGTTCTGAAATAAAATCTGTCAATTCAGGATTACTCATTGCCAGCCATCTTCTAGGTGTAATTCCGTTAGTTTTATTTTGGAATTTTTCTGGATAATACTTATACCAGCTTTTTAAAACATCATTTTTTAAAATGTTAGTATGAAGTTCAGCAACACCATTTACTGCATGGGATAAAAACAGACCTAGATTCGCCATGTTTACTTGATTATTATTTATTATTTTCATTTCGTTTAATTCTTCTGGCGTTAAATCATTTTGTTTTATTTCATCTAAAAAAGCACTGTTAATATCTTTAATGATTTGCATATTTCTAGGATTAGTATCCTCAACAATACTTACATCCCATTTTTCTAAAGCTTCTTGTAAAATAGTGTGATTAGTATAAGAAAATATTGTTTTAGATTTTTCCATAGCTACATTAAAATCATATCCATATTCATCTACTAAAATCCTAATAAATTCTGGTATTGATATTACAGGATGAGTATCATTTAACTGAATTCTAATATAGTTGTCTATGTTATCTAAATTGTCAAAATTTTCTAAGTGATTTACTATAATATCCTTAATAGATGCACTACAGAAAAAATATTGCTGTCTTAATCTTAATAATTTTCCTACTCTTTGTTCGTCATTAGGATATAAAACTCTAGTAATATCTTCTGCTCTATTTTTTCCTTGTAATGATTCATCGTATTTAAAATCGTTAAATTTTTTAAAATCAAAATCTAAAATTGCCTCACTTTGCCATAATCTTAAAGTGTTTATATTGTTTGTATCATAACCAATTATAGGCATATCGTAAGGAATAGCTCTAACTGACATATCTTTAAATTCTACAATTTGAGCTTCTGATTCTTTTCTTAAAGACCAAGGATCTCCTCTTTTTATCCAGTTATCTCCAGATTCCACTTGAAAACCGTCAATAATGTTTTGCTTTAGTAAACCTTCAGCATATCTAACTCCATAACCAGTTAAAGGAAGGTCCATAGTTGCCGCCGATTCCATAAAACAAGCAGCTAATCTACCTAATCCTCCATTACCTAATGCAGCATCTTCTTCTTCATCTGCAATTTCATCTAAGTTTATACCTACTGAATCTAATGCCTCTCTTATATCGTCGTTTACCATTAAGTTAACTAAATTGTTGTATAAACTTCTACCAATTAAAAACTCAGCAGAAAAATAAAATCCTTGTTTTTCATTTGAATATGCTTTTCTAGTTTTATTCCAGTCATTAGAAATTTTTCCCATGACTGATTCTGATAATGCATGATACTTCTCTAAATCTGTTGCTTCTTCTATTTCTTTTCCAAAATTTAGCTTTAAAGCAATTTTGAAAGTATTAATAAATGATTCTCTGTCAAACATTTCATCACCTTCTTATATATTAATATGTTCTTGTATTTGCAAAAATTTTTGTTCTCCAATTCCAGGGACATTCATAATATCTTCTATTTTATTAAATCCGTTTTTTTCTCTGTATTCAATAATACTATTTGCAGTTTTTTCTCCAATACCACTTAATGTCATAAGTTCTTCCTTTGATGCAGTATTAATATTTATTAGTGGTGTGGAGTTAGTTTGAATAAAATTTACATTTTCATCCTTACTAGGTATATATACCTTATCTTGATCATTCAAAACCAAAGATAAATTTATTTGATTTAAATCAGCTTTTTCTGTCATTCCTCCAGCTATATCAATAGCTTCGTAAAGTCTTTGACCCTTTGAAAGCTTAATTAATCCAGGATAATTAACTTCTCCGCTTATATGAATAAAAATTTCTTCCTCTTCTTCTATTAAAACTTCTTCATTTTCTATTTGTACCTCTGTATCTGGACTTTGTGAAAATTGATTAACAAAAGTATTTTCATTATTACTTTTGAAAAAATAAAAGAATAGAAATAATAATATATATATTAAAATAATTATGCCAATATGCTTTTTATCACTTTTCATGTGTAAGCCTCTTTTAAACATTATAAAAAAGCAATCATTCATAAAGACTGATTGCTTTGGTTAATTAAGAAATTGCAATTACCTCAATTTCAATTAAAGCATCTTTTGGTAATCTAGCAACTTGTACACAAGATCTTGCAGGTTTATGATCTGAGAAATACTCACCATAAACTTCATTTACTCTAGCAAAATTGTCCATATCGCTTAAGAAAATAGTAGTTTTTACTACTTTTTCTAAACTAGATCCAGCATTTTCTAAAATAGCCTTTACATTGTCTAAACTTCTTCTAGTAGCATCTTCAATATTGTCATTAATTAAATCTCCAGATTCAGGACATAATGCTAATTGTCCAGAAGTGTAAATCATGTCACCTACTTTAATTGCCTGTGAATATGGTCCAACTGCTGCTGGTGCTTTGTCTGTGTGTAAAACTTTCATTAATTATCCTCCTCGATTTCCTCAAAATTTTCTTCAACTGTTTCCCACAGTCTTTCTAAATCATAATATTGTCTTTCTTCTTTATGGAATATATGAACAATAACACTTCCATAATCTAATAATACCCATCTAGCACTTTGATATCCAGATCTATTTATCTTTTCAATTTCCAAATCGCTCATTCTTTTGTCTATTTCATCTGCAATGGCAGATACTTGAGTAGAGGAATTGGCAGAAGTAATAATAAAATAATCTGCTATACTCGTTTGTTCTTTCACATCTAACGTAACGATATCTTCTCCATTTTTACTATCAATGGCATCTTGTATGATTTCTACGTATTCTTTTATTTTGTCCAAATTCTCCTCCTTTGAATCAAAGACATATCATAAATATTATATAAATAAATTACAAATATGTCAAAATCAACCTTAAATTTTGTTTAGTAAGTAATTTCTAGCCTCAATACTGTCATTTCCAACGTAAAGGTTGTGTTCTAATAATTTTTTAATAGTTTCATTTAGAGATACATAAATAGACTTATCAATATTTTCATAAGCAAGTTTTTTAAGTATTTCTACACCCTCATAATCCCTATTAGGTTCTATTGCATCGGCTATATATATTATCTTGTCTAATTGAGTTGGATTTTTCCTAAGGGTTGTATGGTATTTTATCCCATCTAAAATCTCTTTATCATCAATATTAAATATTATTTTAGCCACATCAACACCAAAATGACTGTGAAGTAACTGATAGTTATCCAAAAGCTCTTTTTCATAAACTAGATTATGCTCTTTTATAAAACTATAAGCCATTTTCTTATTTAAAAATTTGCCACAGTCGTGAAAAAGGCCTGAAATCTTTGCTTTATAGGAATCTACATTATATATTTTTGCTAATTTTTCTGCTTCATCCATTACACCCTTTGAGTGTATATATCTTTTTGTACCGATAAGATTTTCTAATTTATTCAAATTATTCTGATTTATATAATTCATTTTCACCAATATATTCTATTACACTATCTAAAGTTAAATATTTAATACTTAGACCTTTATCTATTCTATTTCTAATCTCTGAAGAAGAGATTTCTATAATAGGCGTATCTACTAACTCAATATCAAATCCAAATCTTTTATTTAATTCTTGACACTTTTCAATAGCATCTGATTTTTTCCTGTTGTTACTAATTCTATTTGCAACAATAAATTTTGTAACTTGACTTAGATCTTCAGGATTGTTCCAAGTATCTAATTCAAATAAATTGTCTAATCCAATAATAAAATAAAACTCCGGATCAGGACAAATATTTCTAAGATATTTAATAGTATCTACTGTATACGAAACATTTTCATTAATAAGTTCTACATTTGAAGAAGCAAAGTAGCTATTTGCTTCAATTGCTAAATCAACCATTTTTATTCTTTTCTCACCTGGAATCCTATATTTCTTATGAGGAGCATTTCCAGTAGGAACAAAAATGATTTTCTCTAAGTTTTTGTATTCCCTTAAAAATTCTGCCATTATTAAATGACCAAAATGAATAGGATCAAAAGATCCTCCAATTATACCTATTTTCATATTTATATCTCAATTTTTTTATGGTCTTTTGATTCTCTATAAATAATTAATTTACTTCCAATTTTTTGAACAAATTCTGAATTAGTCTTTTCAATTATTTCATCCACTATTTCATCTACAAATACTGGACTATTTTCTAAAACGCTAATCTTAATTAACTCTCTATATTCCAGATGAGTTTCTAACTCGTCTAAAATAGTATCAGTTAGTCCTTCTTTTCCTATTTGAATAGAAGGATTTATATTATTTGCTAATCCTTTTAAATACGCTCTTTGTTTACTGTTTATCATTTTATCACCTACGGTATAAATTCAAATTCAATATCACCTATAAATACATTATCCCCTTCATTTATTCCTGCTTCTTCTAAAAGGGAAACTATGCCTTTTTTTACTAGCATATTTTGAAAATATTTTAATGATTCATTGTCTTCAAAGTTAATAGAATTAATTAAATGCTCTATTTCATCTCCAGTTACAATATAATTGTTATTTACTTTTTCTACATGTATTTCATCTTTATGTTCATCAATTACTTCAACATAATCTTCGTCGTAAGTTTCGTAATTTTTCTCGTATTTACTTAATTCGTCCCATACATAGTATAGCAATTCTTGTAAATTTTCTTGTTTAATTACGGAACCGCTGAATATTTTAATATCTTTATTCTTTAATTTTTCTTTTAATCTCTCTAAATTTTCCTCACTTCCAGGTAAATCCATTTTGTTTGCATAAACGATTTGTTTCTTGTTTTCAAGATTCTGATTATAACTTTTTAATTCATTGTTTATCTTATCAAAATCTTCTAAAGGATCCCTTCCTTCTATACCTGAAATATCTAAAACGTGAATTAAAATATTAGTCCTTTCAATATGTTTTAAAAACTCATGACCAAGACCAACACCTTGAGATGCTCCTTCTATTAAACCTGGAACATCTGCTATTACAAAACTCTGCTCTAGTCCTAATCTAACTACTCCTAAATTTGGACTTAGAGTTGTAAAATGGTAATTTGAAATCTTAGGTTTTGCTGCAGATACCACTGATAATAAGGAAGATTTACCAACATTTGGAAACCCTATTAAACCAACATCTGCTAGAAGTTTTAGCTCTAATACTATCTCTTTAGATTCTCCTTTTCTCCCAGGTTGAGCAAAGTTTGGAGCTCTCCTAGTTGGAGTTGTATATCGAGCGTTTCCTTTTCCACCTTTACCACCTTTGGCAATTACGTATTCTTGATTATTGTATTTTAAATCCACAATAACATTTCCACTATCAGAATCTTTTACTAAAGTTCCTACTGGAACCTTAAGTATTACATTATCACCATGTGCTCCAAATTGTTTTTTATTTCTACCATTTTCTCCATTGTTACCCTTGTAGATTCTCTTATATCGAAAATCCATTAGTGTATGAATCTCTTCAGAGGTCAATAAAATAATGGAGCCACCGTTTCCACCGTCTCCACCTGCAGGTCCACCTGATGGTTCAAATTTTTCTCTTCTCCAAGCAACGGCTCCATCTCCACCGTTACCCGCTGTTACAGTTATTTTAGCCTCATCAATAAACATAGATTACTACACCTTTCTTTTACATATAATATAACACGAAATCATCCTAGTAACAATACATTTAAAAAAAAGAACCAAGCTAATTAGCATGGTTCTAGATTTAAAAATTTAAGCGTCGTATACGCTAACTTGTTTTGTTTTTTTGCCTTTTGGTTCGAATTTAACAACTCCGTCAATAAGCGCGAATAAAGTATCATCTCCACCACGTCCTACATTTGTGCCTGGATGAATTTTAGTACCTCTTTGTCTAACTAAAATACTTCCAGCGTGTACGTGTTGACCGTCTCCTCTTTTCACACCAAGTCTTTTGGCTTCACTATCTCTACCATTTCTTGAGCTTCCTACTCCTTTTTTAGAGGCAAAAAACTGTAAATTTAATTTTATCATATCTACACCTCCCGGTAAATCAGATCTATATAATCACTATTATCCTCAATTAAAGAAATAATTCCTATTTCAAGATATTTAAAACCATTTTGGACGTTCATATCTTCATATATGCTCTTATCTTCTATATTGATAGAAATTAAAGGAAATTCTTCACTTTCAATCAAATAAAGATTTAAATCTTCAGTAGAATAATTTAAAGTCTCTGTAAGATAATTAGCTAAAGTAATAGATAAAGTTGATACTGCACAACAAACTAAGTCTTTACCAATTACATCCTTATTAGCATGGTCTTTAATAATAATTCCTTTGAAAAAATTATTTGTTTTAATTAATTTTACTTCTATCATTAGTTAATGCTTTCAATTTTTATTTCAGTGTAAGGTTGTCTATGACCTTGTTTTTTACGATAACCTTTTTTCGCTTTGTATTTATAAACTATAATTTTTTTAGCTTTATCATGGTTTAATACACTAGCTTCAACTTTAGCACCTTCAACATATGGTTTTCCAACAGTTACATCTTCACCATCTGCAATTAAAAATACTTTGTCAAATACTACCTTATCGTCAACTTCATTTTCTAGTTTTTCTACTCTCAACACATCGCCTTGTTCAACTCTGTATTGTTTTCCACCAGTTTCAATTACTGCATACATTATACGAACACCTCCTCTTATCCAGTCTCGCCTTTAAAGGTACTTACGTTTAAAACCTTCTCAGTGCGGCTCATATCAATTAATACTATCATTTTTTATAATTAAAGTCAATAATTAAAGTTAATAATTCTTATTCAATTATCATACTTCATTTGCTAAAACTGAAATGGCACATTCTACTCGTTTTCTTTCCATTTCACAACCTAACTCATAAGGTGTCATGAGGTTACCGTTATTAAAATATGCATTTGCATGACAGCCACCACTACAATAATATTTTGCAAAACATTCATTACATTCATTTTTATTTAATACATTAGCACACTTAAATTCTTCCCTGAGCTTTTCTTTTGTAATGCCAGTTTCTAAATTACCTAGTTTAAATTCTTCCTCACCGACAAATTGATGACAAGGATATATATCTCCTTCTGGAGTTACTGCAATATATTCACTTCCAGCTCCACATCCCACAGTCCTTTTTACAACACATGGGCCTTGGGACAAATCAATCATATAGTGAAAAAATAAAAAATCTCTATCATATTTTCTAATTTTAATATAATCCTTTGAAAACTCTTCATATTCTTGAAGTATTTCTTCTAAATCTTCTTTTTTTAGAGCGTAAGGTTCATTAGGATCTGTAACTACTGGTTCTATAGATACTTTTTTAAATCCTAAGTCGTAAAACGCCTTTAAGTCTTTTCTAAAATCTTTATTAAAAGCCGTAAATGTACCTCTAATATAGTAGTCCTTATCCCCTCTTTTTGAGATAAGTTTTTTAAATTTAGGAACAATAATGTCAAAACTTCCCTTATCATTTAAGGTAGGTCTTATAGCATCATTTATTTCCCTTCTACCGTCTAATGATAAAACAACATTGTCCATATGCTCATTAATAAAATCTATTTTTTTATCATCTAATAAAACTCCATTAGTTGTAATTGTAAATCTAAAATTTTTATTATATATTTTTTCTAAATCTCTTCCGTAATATACAAGTTCTTTCACAACATCAAAATTCATTAGAGGTTCTCCTCCAAAAAAATCCACTTCTAGATTTTTACGGTTACCAGAATTTTTAGCTAGAAATTCTAGTGCTTTTTTTCCAGTTTCTAAATCCATTAGTGAAGCTTCTCCATGGAAATTTCCTTGAGCTGCAAAACAGTATTTACATTTTAAATTACAATCATGAGCAACATGAAGACACATAGCTTTAATAATATTGTCTGGGTTGTAATTAAGATCTATTTCTATATCGTCTTTAGAAAATAGTAATTCCTTTTCTTCTAAATATTTTATTTCTTCAAGGGCAGATTTAATATTATCTTCCCCATATTTTAAAGAGTATTTATTTATAATTTTTTCTTCGTTAAGTTTGTTATAGTCATCTAGGATATTATAAGTAAGTTCATCTACTAAATGAACTGAGCCACTTGTAATATCTAGAACTATATATTTGTCATTTAAATAATATTTGTGAATCATTTTATCTCCTCAACTAAAAAGAAGTGGATAACCACTTCAAATTAGTTTCTTTCATCGTTTTCACATTTTTGATTTCCAACTGTACATGAAGTTTTACATGCAGATTGGCATGAAGTTTGACATTCACCACATCCAGCGTGGGATTTAGTGTCTTTTAAACTTTTTCCTGATAGTGTTTTTATATGTTCCATATTCCCTCCGTTATTGTATAACTGAACTAATAGCCCATTTAGCTATTTCTAATCTAGTTTTCATACCGCTTGTTTCAATTGTTAAGTAGTCTTCTTTTACAATGACGATTTTACCAACTATTCCGCCAATTGTTATAACGTCATCTCCAACTTTTAAATTGGCTCTCATGGTATTTAATTCGTTTTCTTTTTTCTTTTGAGGTCTCATTACAAAAAAGTAAAAGAAAGCCATCATACCCACTGTCAAAAGAAGTGTATAATATTGTTGTCCCAAAGTATCCCTCCTATAATATTAATAATTATATCCGAATTTTGAATAAAAGTCATCTTTATATTCTAATAAATTGTCATTTTTTATAGCATTTCTTATATTTTCCATCATTTGTATAAGAAAATGCAAGTTATGGATAGTAAGAAGCCTATAAGCTAAAATCTCATTTACACTGAATAAATGTCTAATGTACGCCTTAGTATAATTTGTACAAGTATAGCAACTACATTCAGAATCTAGTGGTGTAAAATCTCTTTTATATTTAGCATTTTTTACCACTAAGTTTCCCTTTGATGTTATCGCTGTACCATTTCTAGCAATTCTAGTGGGAAGTACACAATCAGCCATATCAATTCCTCTAATTACAGATTCAAATAAATAATCTGGTGTACCTACGCCCATATTGTATCTTGGTTTATCCTTTGGTAAAAAATCAACAGTAAAATCTAACATTTCGTTCATCATTTCTAAAGGTTCCCCAACAGATAGTCCCCCAATAGAATATCCATCAAAATTCATAGCTACTAAATCTTTAGCACTTCTCTCTCTAAGATCTTTATACATTCCTCCTTGGACTATACCAAAAAGAGCTTGATGTTCTTTATTTTTGTGGGAATCTAAAGATCTTTTAGCCCATCTTGTAGTTCTGTCTACTGAATTACTAATGTATTCATAATCCGATGGATATGGGGCACATTCATCAAATGCCATCATTATATCTGAACCTAGGGCATTTTGAATCTCCATTGATTTTTCGGGGGAAATAAATTCTTTAGAACCATCAATATGAGATCTAAATTCTACCCCTTCTTCAGTAATAGTTCTATTATTTGATAAACTAAAAACTTGAAAACCTCCACTGTCTGTTAAAATTGGTCCATTCCAATTCATGAATTTGTGAAGACCACCAGCCTCTTTAATTAATTCATGTCCAGG
Source organism: uncultured Peptoniphilaceae bacterium (assembly GCA_964461305.1). Lineage (GTDB taxonomy): Bacteria > Bacillota > Clostridia > Tissierellales > Peptoniphilaceae > Neofamilia. The sequence goes on along the minus strand of CAYWTV010000023.1, from coordinate 4,361 downwards.
TCTTAAATATAAGTGATAAGTATTTCCTAAAATTATTTGAGCATTTAAATCTTTTAATTCCTCTGGGGTCATGGTTTTTACTGTAGCTTTAGTTCCCACTGGCATAAAAATAGGAGTTTCTATTTCACCATGATCAGTTGTAATTTTACCTAGTCTAGCCTTCGTTTGACTACATTCTTTAATTAACTCGAATTTAAACATATATCTCCTTAATATATAAACATAGCATCTCCAAAACTAAAAAATCTATATTTTTCTTTAATAGCTTCTTCATATGCTTTTATTACACTTTCTCTATTCCAAAAAGCACTAACTAACATTAATAAAGTAGATTCAGGTAAATGAAAATTAGTAATTATACCATCTACAACTTTAAATTTAAAACCTGGATATATAAATATATCTGTAGAATCAAAATCTTCTTTTATTTCACCACATTTTTCATATACAGCTTCTAAAGTTCTAACACTTGTAGTTCCAACTGCAATAATGCGATTATTTGATTCTATTGTTTTATTAATTATATCAGCATTTTCTTTAGTTATAAAATATGTTTCTTCGTGCATTTTATGATCGAGTACATTTTCCTCTTTTACAGGTCTAAAGGTTCCAAGTCCTACATGTAAGGTAAGTTTTGCTATATTGATATTTTTATCCTTTAATTTTTTTATTAAATCTTTAGTGAAATGTAAACCAGCAGTAGGAGCAGCAGCAGAACCATAATCCTTGGCATAAACTGTTTGATATCTATCTTTATTTTCTAGTTTTTCATGAATATATGGTGGGAGGGGCATTTGGCCCAGTTCGTCTAAAATTTCTTCAAATATTCCCTTGTAGAAAAATTCGATTATTCTCTGTCCATCTTCTTTAATGTCTTTTACAATCCCTGACAAATTTTCAGAAAATTCTATCTCAGTACCAATTTTCATCTTTTTTCCAGGCTTTACTAAGGCTTCCCACAAATCTCCATTTCTCTTTAGAAGTAAAACTTCTATACTTTCGTCTTTTCCTTTTCTGTGTCCGTATATTCTCGCAGGCATAACTTTAGTTTCGTTAATAACGAGAGTATCTCCCGGGTTTAAATAATCAATAATATCTGTAAAACTTTTGTGTTTTATTTCATTTTTTTCTTTATTTATGACTAATAACTTAGATTTATCCCTATTTAATAAGGGGGTTTGGGCTATTAGTTCTTCTGGCAGTTCAAAATTAAAATCTGATTTTTTTAACATTTTTACCTTCTATATTTAAAATTCTATTTGTTGAATTTTATCTTCTTCTAACAATTCTAAGTGATAATCTATTCCTAAATGTTCATATGCTTTTTTAGTAACTATTCTTCCTCTTTGGGTTCTATTAATAAATCCTAATCTAATTAAATAAGGTTCATAAACATCCTCTAAAGTTGTTTTATCTTCTCCAGTAGTTACTGAAAGAGTGTCTAATCCAACAGGCCTGTTGGGAAAACTTTCAATCATAGTTTTCAATATTTTTCTATCAGTTCTGTCTAGTCCCAATTCGTCAATTTCCATTAAATTCAACGCATTAGAAGAAACTTTTGAATCAATATATCCATCTTCTACTACTTCTGCATAATCCCTAACTCTTTTTAATAACCTATTTGCTATTCTAGGAGTTCCACGAGATCTTCTAGCTATTTCTTCAGATCCTGTATTGTCAATTTGAATATTTAATATACCAGCAGATCTGTTTACAATTGTTTTTAAATCTTTCATTTTATAAAGTTCTAAATTTAAAATCACACCAAATCTATCTCTCAGTGGAGAAGTCAGTAGCCCTGCTCTAGTTGTAGCCCCAATTAAAGTAAATTTCGGCAAATCCAATCTTACAGACCTAGCAGTAGGACCTTTTCCAATTATTATATCTATGGCGTAGTCTTCCATTGCCGGGTATAATATTTCTTCAACAGTTTTATTTAATCTGTGGATTTCATCAATAAATAGAACATCTCCCTCAGATAAATTTGTCAATATACTAGCTAGATCTCCTTGTCTTTCTATAGCTGGCCCTGAAGTTACCCTTAAACTAACGCCCATCTCATTAGCGATTATATTTGCAAGTGTAGTTTTACCTAGTCCAGGTGGACCATATAATAAAGTGTGATCTAAAGAATCGCTTCTTAATTTAGCTGCTTGAATAAAAATATCTAATTGTTTTTTTACTTTTTCTTGACCTATATATTCAGATAACCATTTAGGTCTTAGATTAGTTTCAATCTCCACATCTTCTTGCCTTTCAATAGAGCTTACTATTCTATTTTCTAAATCCAAATTTTCACCTACCTAGTCATTTGTTTTAATGCTTTTTTTATTAATTCTTCAACTGACATATTATCTTCATAAATACTACTTACTATTTCAGAAGCTTCATAGTTAGAATATCCAAGTTGAACTAATGCTTCTTCTGCATCTCTTATTGGCCCGTTATCTACTTTAACACCTTCTATTAAAATATCATCGGTCTTATCTTTAAGTTCAAGAATAATTCTTTCAGCTGTTTTCTTACCAACTCCTGGAGCTTTAGTAAGGGTCATTACATCATTGTTTCTAATTGCACCTATAATACTACTAGTATCCATACCAGATAAGACTCCTATTGCCATTTTAGGGCCTATTCCTTTTACAGTGGTAAGTAACTTATAGACATCTCTTTCATGGGTGGAATAGAAGCCATATAAGCTTATATCGTCCTCTCTGACTACCATATCTGTATAAATCTTTGCCTCTTTAGAAATTTCTACATTTATAATTGTGTTCATTGAAGAAAATATCTTATAACCGATATTGTTATTACTAATTACGATATGGTCATTTCCTTTATATTCTATTTTCCCCAAAATATAATCAATCATTAATTTACCTCATTTTATATATTTCTTTAAATAAAGATGCATTTCCATGGGTTAAAGCAACAGCCAAGGCATCTGCAGCATCATCTGGCTTAGGAATTTTTTCTAAGTTTAATAATCTTTTTACCATTTCTTGAATTTGAAGTTTATCAGCTCTACCATAACCAGTAATAGCCTCTTTAATTTGTAGTGGTGTATATTCGTAAACATCTAATCCATATAGTTTACAAGCTAAAACCTCAACTCCCCTTGCGTGTCCAACTGTAATAGCAGTTTTTACATTTTTACTAAAGAACAATTCTTCTATTGCTAGTTCGTCTGGATTGTACATCTCTAACAATTTAGTAATTAATTTAAATATTTCTTCAAGTCTTGAAGGAAGATCTAAAGATGACGAGGTTTCAATAACCCCATAATCTATAACTTTAGTTTTGTTCCCATTTACATCTATTATACCATATCCAACTATGGCAATTCCTGGATCAATTCCAATTATTCTCATATTTAATAAAGGCTAAGTTATTAACTTAGCCTACTTATATCTCCTTAATACATTTTCTATTAAACCTGACCAATAACCCTCAATCAGAGTTTTAATACCATCTTCATAACTCAATAATACTAAATTCTTATATAATTTATTTAACTCTTTCTTGTTAAATAAACTCCCATCATATTTTATAAATGTTTTTCCTTTGGAATCTTGTTCCATTTTTAATTGTTTGTCTAAATATCGATTAATATTATAAATCTTTGGTTTAATAATTTTTCGATTATAGGTATATACAAACTTTTTATATGTTTCACTTTTAGTTAATTCTGATTTTATATTACTTGTTATTTCTTCTTTTAACTTATTAGCATCTATATTTGATTTTAGTTTCTCGCGAATTAGAGATTTTGAATAAATTTGTTCTACTTCACAAGTTTTAAGTATTATTTTTTCAAAACTGTTGGCATAATGAGTGGCCTTATATCCACTTTTATAAGCTTCTAAATAAAACAATAATTCAAATCTATTAAAATCATTGTGTATTGACTCAGAAATATTCTTTGCAGCTAAATCACTACCCTCTCTACCCCTTAGTTGCTTCTTTACAATTTTTCTAAGGGATCCTAAGGATATATATCTAGGGAAAATATTTCCAATATTGTCTTCAGATTCATACAAGTTAAGTAAAATATGTATGCTGTTTATGTCGTTATTATATAAAAACTTCTTTTTTAAAGAATTTGAAATTTTTCGATTTTTTTCAGCTAGCACTACGTTCCTCCTACAGTACAAAATATTATACTATATTTTCTCCACTTTGTGATAAGAATTTGAAAATATATTAAATTTTATTCATAATTAAGGAAAGTATAACCTTTTTAGATTGAGTATATTACTATGTTCTCTTAAGATGTCGTAAAAAAAATAAATATAAATAATTATTTAAATCGAGTAGGGCATAATTAAATGCCCTCTCACACCACCGTACGTACCGTTCGG
>CAYWTV010000022.1:0-21457 GCA_964461305.1 uncultured Peptoniphilaceae bacterium | reverse complement strand
CCTCAGGAGTTAGAGTAGGAACCCCAGCAATAACAACAAGAGGAATGAAAGAAGAAGACGTAAAAGAAGTAGGAAGACTAATGGTAGAAGTCCTAACAGACAAAAGACCAGTAGAAGAAATTAAAAAAGACGTCCTAGCACTATTAGAAAAATTCCCACTTTATAAAGGGATAGAAGATTAAGTAAAAGATAAAAAATAAGCGAGTCCATAAGAGGACTCGCTTATTTTACATAATACTAATAAAAATAGGTATAATAATCGCTGTAAATACCCCTGCTATGGCAATTGATAGACCACTTATTGATCCTTCAACTTCTCCCATTTCTATTGCTTTTGATGTTCCTGATGCGTGGCTGGCGGTACCTATGGAAACTCCTTTAGCTACTGGATCTTCGATTTTTAAAAGTTTAAACAAACTTGGTGCTATTACTGCGCCAAAAACTCCCCTAGAAGAAACTGCTATGGCTGTTATTGCTCCAATACCTCCTAGTATTTCAGACATTGGAAGGGCTATTGCTGTTGTTATAGACTGGGTCATCAATGTGATTTTCATGTTGTAATCAAGATTTAATAAATCTGCTAGAACTATTACACTAATTACCGCAGTTAATGAACCTACAAATATTCCAATTACTATGGGTATTAAGTTTCTTCTTAAAATAGAAATATTCTTATATAGAGGAACTACTAAAGCTACTGTAGCAGGTGCTATGAAAAAGGATATATAATCTCCTCCTACTTTATACTCGTCATAATTTATATCAAAAATCACCATTATAAGTATAGACAAAACTATTCCCACGAGAAGGGGATTAAAAATGGGGTTTTTAAATTTTTTGGATAAATATTTTCCTACTAAATAAGAAAATATTGTGATTAAAATTCCTAAATATGAACTATTCATTGGACTTTACCATCCTTTGTAAAAATTTAACTACATAAGCTGTTACTACCATAGTTATAATTGTGGATATTCCTATAAGAATAAAAAATTTTCCTAAATCCTTTTTCAATATTGGATAAACGTTTATAAATGCAACGCTTGGCGGTATTAATAAAAAGGAAAGATTTTCTAACAAGGAATTAGAAACTTTCTCTACATCTTTTACTTTTACGATCTTAGTTATTAGTGCTACAAATAAATAAAACATACCGTAAACTGTTTCTGGTATGGGAAAATTTATTAAGTCTTTAGTTAAACTTCCTAAAAACAAGCACAAAAAAATAATTCCAAATTCTTTTAATATCTTCATATTCTCACCTAAAAATTTTATTATATATAAACAATATCACAATTTTAGATAAATGAGTATAAATATATTGGAAAATAGGGATTTTTACTCAAAAAACCATTATTTAGTAGTATAATATATACATACATATAAAATGGAGGTGTAGATTTGTATAAAATACTTAAGAAAGAAAACTTAGCTCCAGAAATATATTCTTTTTATATTGAGGCTCCTAGAATTGCAAAAAGTGCCTTGCCGGGGCAGTTTGTTATTGTAATTGTTTCTGAAGGTGGAGAGAGAATTCCACTGACTATTTGCGATACGAACACTCAAGATGGAAGTGTACAAATTGTAGTTCAAGCTATTGGCGCATCTACAAAAAAATTAGTCCATAAAAATGAAGGTGACTACATTGAAGCTATTGTAGGACCTTTAGGACTTCCTTCTAAATTTGTAAATGAGGATTTAGAAACTTTAAGAAAAAAACACATTTTACTTGCTGGTGGTGGAGTTGGTACTGCACCCTTAATAGCTCAAGCAAAGTGGCTAAAGGAAAAAGGCGTAAATTTTGATATTGTAACTGGATCTAAAAATAAAGATTTTGTTATATTAGAAGATGAGTTTAAAGATCTTGCAGATTTTGTTTTTATTGCAACTGACGATGGAAGTTATGGATTTCACGGAATGGTAACCCATGCCATTGAAGAACTTGTAAATAATCAAGGGAAAAAATACGACCTTTGTATAATTGTAGGACCTATGATTATGATGAAATTTACTGCAATGACTACTGAAAAGCTTAATATTCCAAGTATAGTTTCTCTAAATCCACTAATGGTAGACGGAACTGGAATGTGCGGAGCTTGTAGGGTTAGTGTTGGTGGAGAGACAAAGTTTGCTTGTGTAGATGGTCCAGAATTTGATGCTCATTTAATAGATTTTGACGAAGCTATGAAAAGACAATCCCAATATAGAGATATTGAAATAACTAGAGACCACGAGTATTGTGAGTTGGTGGGAGGAGTTATTAATGAATAGATTAAAAAGAGTAGAAATTAGTTATCAAGACCCAAATGAGAGGATAAATAACTTTGAAGAGGTTTGTTTAGGCTATACAAAAAAAGAAGCTGTTTTAGAAGCTAAAAGATGTCTACAATGTAAAAATCCCCAATGTGTACCACTTTGTCCTGTTAGCATAGATATTCCAGGATTTATCGACGCAATTAGCAAGGAAGACTTTGAAAAAGCAGGTGAGATATTAAATCACTATTCATCTTTGCCGGCGGTTTGTGGTAGAGTTTGTCCCCAAGAGGACCAATGTGAAAGTACTTGTATTTTAGGAAATAAGGGAGATCCAATTGCCATTGGAAAACTTGAAAGATTTGCATCTGATTGGGCAATAGACAATGGAATTTCTTTTAATAAAAACATAGAGAAAAAAAGTAAGAAAGTAGCAGTTATAGGCTCTGGTCCAGCAGGCATTAGTTGTGGTGGAGAGTTATTAAAAAGAGGATATGATGTTACCATATTTGAAGCTTTACATAAACCTGGTGGAGTTTTAGTTTACGGAATCCCAGAGTTTCGTCTCCCTAAAGAAAAAATTGTAAAAAAGGAAATTGACAATCTAATTAAACTTGGTGGAAAAATTGAAACTAATGTAATAATTGGAAAGACTATAACTATTGACGAAATATTTGAGGAAGGTTTTGATGCTGTATTTATAGGTTCTGGAGCAGGAAGCCCGCTGTTTTTAAATATTCCAGGGATAAATCTAAATGGAGTTTATTCTGCCAATGAGTACTTAACTAGGAACAATTTAATGATGGCATTTAAGGAAAATTCCGATACTAGTATAAAAGTAGGTAAAAGTGTAACAGTTATTGGCGGTGGAAATGTGGCCATGGATGCTGCTAGAACGGCTAGAAGATACGGATCTAAAGTGGATGTGATTTATCGAAGAACAAAAAACGAACTTCCAGCTAGAGACGAAGAAATAGAAAATGCCATAGAAGAAGGTATAAATTTCCATTATTTGTCAGCGCCAGTTGAAATAATTGGTGATGAAAATAAAGAAGTTTCTAAAATAAAGTGTATAAAGATGGAACTTGGAGAAGAGGACTCATCAGGAAGAAAAAGCCCAATTCCAATAGAAAATTCTGAATTTATTATAGATACAGATATGGTGATTTTAGCCCTTGGAACTAATCCAAACCCACTAATTCCAACATCAACACCAGATTTAGATGTAGATGACAAAATGAGAATTATTGTTAACGAAGATGGAAAAACCAGCAAAGAAAATACTTACGCTGGTGGAGATAACGTAACAGGATCTGCAACAGTTATACTTGCTATGGGTGCTGGAAAAAAAACAGCTCAAAAGATAGATTTACTTCTTTCAAAATAAATATAAACAAACAGTTTATCTCCTAAGAAATAGTCTTAGGAGATATTTTTATAATTTTAATGTTTATAAAAATTACAATTTAACAAGATTTAAACAAGGGTATAGTAATTATAAGAATTTAAAATTTTATACAAAAATTAATTAAATTTCAGATTACTTTAGACAATAAAATTATAAAAATAGAAGGTGGATTTATGAGTTTTATAGAAAATATGGACCCGTTTTATATTAGAATATTCTTTTTCGTAACGGTTTCCTTTGTAATATATTTTATTATTAAAAAAGTCCTTGATTATCTTTATCCCGTTTTGTCGAAGAAAAATAGATGGTATCTTGCAAAAAAAGTAAGTAGATTTATTACTCTACTTATCATCGTGTTTCTTTTTTTAACTGTATTTGGAGATCGTTTTACAAATATGGCCACCATTATTGGTTTAACTGGTACAGGGGTTGCATTTGCACTGAGAGAAGTTATAGTCAGTTTTGCTGGGTGGTTTGCTATAATGTTTGGAGACTTTTTCAAGGTTGGAGATCGTGTTCTCTTAGGAGGAATTAAAGGAGATGTGATTAATTTAGGAGCCCTTAGGACTACCTTAATGGAAATTGGTGATTGGGTAGGTGGAGATCAATATAATGGTAGGATTGTGCGAGTTTCTAACAGCTTTATTTTTACTCAACCGGTTTATAATTACTCTGCAGATTTTTCTTATGTATGGGATGAAATAAAAGTACCTATACGTTTTGGCAGCGATATTAAAAAAGTTCGGGAAATATTATTAGATATTGCCTGTGATTATATTGGTGACATTTCAGAGGGTGCTAAAAATGAATGGGCTTTAATGAGAAGAAGATTTCAGGTTGAAAATACGAAGCTAGAACCTCAAGTATTTTTAGTTTTTGATGATAATTTTATCGAACTCAGTTTGAGGTATTTAGTTAGATTTGATGATAGAAGAATAATTCGTGATGAATTATCCACTAGGATTTTAGAAGAATTAAGTAAATACCCAGCTGAAATTGAAGTTGCATCAGAAACTATAGAAGTAACAGTACAAAATATGAAAGGTAAAGAAAACTATTAATAAAAAAATTAAAAATGATTTGTAAAAAATCTCCTTCTTATTTTAAGAAAAATTAATCTTATTTAGAAGGAGATTTTTGTAAAAAGAAGACCAAAATAAAAATAATATAAAGACTCATTTTTAACTAAAATGAGCCGATAGACAAACTATTTTACTCCTTAAATTATTCTGTTTTGTTCTATTCCTTGATTGTATTTCTTTAAATTATCTACAGCAATATTTAAAATTCTATCAACAGCTTCTTTGGCTAACCATGCCATGTGAGGCGTAATAATAATATTTTTAGCTTTTAAAAGAGGATTATTATCTTGAATTGGTTCTTCACTTACAGCATCAACTCCTGCACCGGCGATAATATCATTATTTAATCCATAAGCTAAGTCATTTTCATTAACTAAACCACCACGAGAAACGTTAATTAAATAAGATGGGCTTTTCATTTTATCTAAAAACTCTTTATCTACCATATGGAAGTTTTCTTCTGTAAGGTTACAGTGTAAAGAAACAAAATCTGAATTACTTAATAACTCATCTAAAGACACAAAAGAAATATTATCTTCAATTCTATAGTTTTTTCTTCTATCTAAAACTAACACATTCATTTTAAAAGCTTTTGCAATTTCCGAAACTCTTCTACCAATTTTTCCATATCCAATTATACCGAGAGTTTTTCCATTTAAATCAAACTGAGGAGTTAGATTGTAGCTAAAAGTGTTGGCTTTTTTCCAGTTACCATCTTTAACACTTTTATTGTGAAGTTCAATTCTTCTAGATAAAGCAAACATCATAGCAAAAGTAAATTCCGCAACAGTATCTGTACCATAAGATGGAACATTAGTTACTGTAATGTTTTTTTCATTTGCATAAGCTACATCCACAATGTCATAACCAGTGGCAACTACACCAATGTATTTTAAGTTTTTTGCACTATCTATTTCTTTTTTACCAATGGAAACTTTATTAACAATTATCCCATCAGCATCTTTTATTCGCTCAACAACTTCATCAGGAGTTGTATTATCGTATTTAACAACTTCATCAAAAACATCAAATACCGACCACTGTTTTTCAGAGATTATATTATTTAACATATCAAGTATTACTATTTTCATTATTTACCTCCATATATAGAATAATTATAAAAGCCCACAATTACAATAGGAAAAATATTTTTACTATTTTATTTAAAATCTTGAGTGTCAGTTTTGAAATTTAGGGTATTTCACTCAATACAAGGAGGTATTTAAATTATGGATTTTGTAGTAAAAGAAGTTGAAGGTTTATTTAAAATTATTAAACTAAAAGAGTTTAGAAGAACGCCGAATGTTGAGTTTGATGTTATGGTTAAGTCTATGGTTCCTCAAGTTGATGCTATTGACAGAGTAATGCACAGAGGACCTGCAGTTTCACCTGGACCTGTTGGTGATGTGGAAAGACCTTGGTATATGCATTATCATCAATCAGATAATCTTTTAGTTATGGCAGGGGAAAGAAATGTTGAACTTTATTCAAAAGATCATGGTAAAATCGAAAAGTTTGTAGTTACTCCTGATTTTATTTCCCACAATGGAGAGGTTGTTATAGAAGGTGCCGGATTATTAATATGGCCTACTCACGTTTTCCATAGAATTATCAGTGGAGAAAATGGTTCTGCTTCTGTAAACTTAGCTACTCATCATGAGGGCATGGATTTAAAACGAAACTTCGATGTTTTTGATTTAGATACTGAAACTGGCGAGTTTGAAGTAATTAGAGAAGGTTATAAAGATCAAGATATGACAGGAATTGAATAGAATGTAAATAAAAAGCCCTTTGTATTTTATACATAGGGTTTTGACTCTAAAGAATTGATATTAGTTGTTAGGAGGAAACAATGAGTAAAGATAATAACAACAACCCTCTATTAAGTGCTCAAAAACAGATTAAGGCAGCTTGTGAAAAGTTGGGCTATGAAGATAGTGTTTATGAACTTTTAAAAGAGCCTCAAAGGGTTATGGAAGTTTCGATTCCAGTAAAAATGGACGATGGTTCTGTAAAGGTTTTCAAAGGCTATAGATCCCAACACAACGATGCTGTTGGCCCTTATAAAGGTGGAATTAGATATCATCCTGATGTGAATTTAGATGAGGTTAAGGCTTTATCAATATGGATGACTTTCAAATGCGGAGTTTTAGGCCTTCCATATGGTGGAGGAAAAGGCGGAATAGAAGTAAATCCTAAGGAGCTATCTGAGAGGGAATTAGAAGCTTTGACTAGGGGATACATTGATAAAATAAGACCAATTATAGGGGATCGAATTGATATTCCAGCTCCAGATGTAAATACAAATCCTCAAGTTATGGCTTGGATGGCTGATGAGTATTTATTGTTAACTGGAGAGATGAACCACGCATTTATTACAGGAAAACCAGTTGAGTTTGGAGGATCTTTAGGTAGAAATGAAGCTACTGGTTTTGGTGTGGCTACTATTGCTAAAGAGACTATGAAAAAACTTGGTATTGATCCTGAAAATTCTACTTTCAGTATGCAAGGTTTTGGAAATGTTGGATCTTTCAGTGCTAAAAATTTACAAGGATACGGCTCTAAATTACTTGCAGTTTCAGGTCATGATGATGGAGAAGAGTTTGCTATATATAGTAAAGACGGCATAGATGCTGAAGAGTTAATGAAGTTTAGAAAAAAAGATCGTAACATTAAGAACTTCCCTAATGTTGAAGTTATAGATATTGACAAGTTTTGGGATTTAGAGGTTGATGTTTTTATACCAGCGGCGTTAGAAAACACTATAACCAAAGAAGTAGGAGAAAAAATCAAAGCTAAATTTATAGCTGAAGGTGCAAATGGACCTACCACTTCTGAAGGAGATGCTGCCTTAAAGGATAGAGATATTATTGTAATTCCAGATATTTTAACTAACGCAGGTGGAGTTACAGTTTCTTATTTCGAATGGGTTCAAAATAATTATGGATATTATTGGACTGAAGAAGATGTAAGGCAAAGGGAAAAAGAAGCTATGGAAAAGGCCTTTAATGATGTATGGAATTTAAAAGAGGAGCATAAAGTTACTATGAGAGAGGCAGCTTATATGTTTTCCATTAAAGTCCTTGCTGATGCTATGAAGCTTAGAGGCTGGTATTAGTAGATTTTTCCTTTAATGGCAAAAGTGATATAATATATTAAACTTTTAAAATAGAGGAGTATATATGTTTTTCATTTTTGGCATTACAAGTAAAAGAGATGATTTAGATTTTGGTGAAACGAGAATATGTAGTGTTTGTGGTAGATATGGAAGATATAACGTTTTTGTTGAATACAACGCTTTAAGTTTATTTTTTATACCAGTATTTAAATGGGGAAAAAAGTATTTTATGGAGGCTAGTTGCTGTGGGTCATTATTTTCTTTGTCAGAAGAAATTGGAAGAGACATTGAATCTGGAAGAAATGTTAGTGTAGGAGATGAAGATTTAACTCCTATATATACTAATAATTCTAGAATGTTAAATTGTTCTAGTTGTGGATATTCTGTAGAACAAGATCATACATTTTGCCCGAATTGTGGAACTAAACTTTAATTATATTAAAAGTAGTTCTTGGGATTTTAGTTGTTTTAATTTTAATTGGAGCAATGGTCCTTGGACTTCGAGCTTATAACACTAGTAAGTACAAGCCGGACAATTACAATCCTGATGAGGACTTAAAAGCTACAGACTTGTCCCAATATGATATGAATGTTGAAGGTGTGGAAGTATCTAGAATTGAGGGGGATTATTTAAATGGATTTAGATTAATTCCCAATGAAAAAACACACCCAGGAGTAGTTATTACCTTTGGTGGTTCTGAAGGCTCTCCAAATTACGAGGCTGGAAAAGCATTTTCTCAAAATGGATATGAAGTTTTATCTTTGTTTTTCTTTGGAATGGAAAATCAGAAAAAAGAGCTAATGGAAGTTCCTTTAGAACTTTTTGATGAAGTTTTACAATATATTTCTGACAACATTGAAGATGGTGAAATCATAACTATTTATGGTGGATCTAAAGGTGCAGAATTGGGACTGAATTTAGCAACTAGATATTCAGAGATTGACAATTTAATCCTTATGGCTCCAGCAGAGTTTTCCTATATGGGATTATCCTTTGAAGATTTTAATCAAATGAATTCTTCTTGGACTTGGAAGGGCGAGGAAGTACCTTATATAAATATGCAAGCTGGGAATTCAAGTGACGGATTTAATTTATTTAAATCATTTTTACTAAATGAACCAGTGACTTATAGACCGGGATATGAATCTGCAGCTAAAGGGGACGAAAACAAAGAAGAAGCTAGAATAAAAGTCGAAAATACTGATGCAAATATAGTATTAATTGCTGGTGATGATGATAATATGTGGCAAAGTGAAGTCGCTGCTGAAAATATCTACAATAAGAGACCAGAAAATACTGAGGTTTTTATTTATGAAGGTGCAGGACATATATTTGTCGGAGATAGGTTTATGTATACCAGTGGAATGACACTAGATATGGGTGGTAACAAAGAAGCAAATGAAAAGGCCTTTAACGAAAGTAACAAAGTGATTATGGATAAACTTAGTGAATGGCATTAAAATAGGTTTTTAGTATTAACCAGAGAATGAACTTTTTCTCTGGTTTTTAATTTGTTATTTGTTGTTTATTGTGTAAAATAGGAGTATAATACCTATTCGAAAGAAGGTTAATCTTAAAATGTACAAAAAATTTAAATATATATCCTTAAATCCACCTTTATTTTTGACTTTAGGTTTTGGAATAATGATACTAATTGGAGGCATATTACTTAATTTGCCTTTTGTATCTAAATCTGGAGAATCTGTTGGGTTTATAAATGCATTATTTACAGCTAGTTCTGCATCATGTGTAACTGGTTTAGTTGTAGTAAATACTGCTGAGTATTGGAACATTGCTGGGCAACTAATAATACTTTTTCTAATTCAAATTGGAGGACTAGGTATTATGACCTTAGCTACTTTGTTTCCAATTATTATGAGTAAAAAAATAGGCCTAACTAGTAGACAAATTATAAGGGAACAATTAAATGTTGAAACTATGAGTGGGATGGTAAAACTCCTTAAATATGTAATTTATTTTACATTAACTGTAGAGCTTATTGGTGCGGTTTTAATGTCTAGTGTATTTATTCCAAGGTATGGAGTTAATACTGGGATTTGGTATAGTATTTTTCACAGTATTTCAGCTTTTTGTAATGCTGGTTTTGATGTATTGGGAACTTCTATTGTTCCATTTAAAAATAACATTATTATAAATATTGCTATTATGCTTTTAATTATTATTGGAGGACTAGGATTCCAAGTTACAGCAGAACTTTATCAAAAAAAGAGTATAAAAAATCTTCACGTTCACTCTAAAATAGTATTACTAATGAGTTTTATTTTAATAGTAGGAGGGGCTTTAGGATTTTTATTATTGGAAAGATCTAACGGAGCTACCATTGGAAATGAAACTACTTTTAACAAAGTATTACAATCTCTTTTCCAATCAGTAGTTGCTAGAACTGCAGGTTTTAATTCTGTGGATTTATCTAAAATTAGAGAATCCTCTGTAGTTTTATTAATTATGCTAATGTTTATTGGAGGATCTCCAGGATCTACAGCTGGTGGATTAAAGACTACTACTTTCGGGGTTTTGTTTATCTCTATGATATCCACTATTCGCGGGGAACAAAAAGCAGTAGTATTTAAAAAGACTATCCCAACAGGAATTATTTTAAAGTCTTTAGCTATTGTAATGATAAGTATTTCTTTAGTAATATTGATTTCTTTTGCACTTACCATTTCAGAAGAATTTGTTTTTATAGATATATTTTATGAAGTAGTTTCTGCCTATGCAACAGTTGGAGTATCTCGTGGTATCACTCCATTTTTATCAGATATTGGAAAAATCATTATTACAATTACTATGTATATTGGTAGAATAGGCCCACTTACTATGGCCTATGCCTTTGGAAAGAAAAAAAGAACCTCAAAGATAGAATATCCTGACGAAAGTATTAGTGTAGGCTAATAGTAAAAATGGATTAAAATTTATAAAAATACAAACATTTAAATGTAGTATTAACATAAGGAGAAATTAAATGAAAGATGAATCTGTAGTTGTTTTTGGAGCTGGAAGATTTGGAAGTGCTTTAGCAAAGGAACTATTTCAACAAGGTATAGAGGTAATGGTTATAGACAATGATACTGAAATAGTTCAAGATCTATCTGCAGAATTGCCAAATGTAGTTAAGGCTGACATTTTAGACGAAGCGACAATAGAAGAATTGGGTTTAAAAAACTTTGATGTAGCAGTTATAGCTATTGGGAAAAATTTAGAAGCCTCTATAGTAGCTACTGTAGTAGCAAAAGAACATGGAATACCATTAATTTATGGTAAAGCCACTACTGAAATGCAATCTAGAATATTAAAAAAAGTAGGTGCAGATTATGTAGTATATCCAGAAATGGAAATGGGCAAAAAAATGGGTAGAGTAATTGCTAAAAAAAGTATAATGGAATATATCCACTTTAGCGACGAATACAGTATTTTTGAAATAGTTCCACCAAAAAAATGGATAAATAAAACAATAGCTGAAATTGACGTTAGGAATCGATATACTATAAATATAATAGCTATAAGAAAAGACGATGATGAAACTATTATCGTACCTCATAGTTCTACTGTAATAGGAAAAAGTGACAAAATTGTAGTAATCGGTAGAGACGAAGTAGTAAATGAATTGGAGCAAAATGGCTAAAATAATAAATTCAGAAGACAATAAAAAAATTAAATTTATAAAAAGTTTAAAGCAAAAGAAGTTTAGAGCTAAAGAATCCACATATATTCTAGAGGGAATCAAGCCCATATTAGAAGGAATTAGAGATAATGCTAAAATAATAGATGTTTTCGTATCTAATAGTTTTTTTGAAAATGAATTAAAAAACCATAAAATTCCCATGGAGTTAAATGTGGTAAATGATAAGATTTTTGACAAAATAACAGATACAGTAAACTCCCAAGGAATAATTGCAACTGTAAAGGCAGAAATTAAAGATATCGAAGAGATTATGCCCTTTGGTAGATATATATTTTTAGATGGACTTTCTGATCCTGGGAATATGGGAGGAATTATTCGAGGAGTAGATGCTTTTGATTTTGATGGAGTAATTTTAGGCCCAAATTGTGTTGATGTATTAAACGAAAAAGTAGTCAGATCAACTATGGGTTCAATTTTTAGAGTCAACATTTACAATCTAAAAAATATTGATGAAGTAGCAGAGCTAAAAAAGAGAAAGTTTAGAATAATTATTACTACACTACACGATGAAAGTGTAGAACCAGAAAATATAGATTTAAAAAACAACGTAATTATAGTTATTGGAAATGAAGCAAATGGTGTTACAGATATTATGAAAAATTACGGAAATAGTTTTTTGACAATTCCAATGAAAGGCATGGCAGAGTCCTTAAATGCTAATGTTTCAGGGAATATATTAATGTATGAATCAAATAGACAGAGGGATTAAATGAAAATTTGTATAGCTGATAAAAATATAGAAAAATCTATGGCCAAGAAACTAGAAGATCTTGGCTTTTTAATTATATACTCAAAAAAAATAAAAACAATGACAGGACCATTGTCTACTCATCCTGACATACAAATTTGCAAAATTAATGACAAATTATTTATAGCAGAAAAAAGTGTATTTAAATACTATGAAAATAAATTGTCAAAATATGGTATAATAATAAAATCAGGAAAATCTATTTTAGATGACAAATATCCTAATGATTCCTTTTATAATGCAGCTATAAAAGAAAATATAGCCATTCACAATTTTAAAATTACAGATGAAGAAGTATTAAATAACATCAACGTAGAAAAAATTAATGTAAAACAAGGATATTCTAAATGCAACACTTTGTTTACAAAAACTGGAATTATAACATCTGACAAGGGGATTTATAAAAAAATTAAAAACATGAGAAAGCTTTTAATATCTCCTGGTTATATTGATTTAGAAGGATATGATTATGGATTTATTGGAGGAGCTTCAGGGTATTTTGACAAAATTTATTTCTTAGGAAATATTTACAATCATCCAGATTTTGAAAAAATAAATAGATTTTTAAAAGAAGAAGATACAGATTTTGAAATTTTATCAGAAGATAATTTAAAAGATTACGGTTCACTTATTTTTATAAATACTAAAGGAGAGATTATATGAGTAATATAGTAAAACCATCAATTTTAGCGGGATTTATGGAGCTAGACCCAAAAGACCAAATTCAATTTAATAAAATGAAAGACATCATAAGAAATAATTACGAAAAATTTGGATTTTTGCCTATTGATACTCCAGTTTTAGAAAAAAGTGAAGTTTTACTTGCAAAAGGTGGCGGAGAAACAGAAAAACAAGTTTACAGATTTGAAAAGGGTAAAGCTGATATATCTATGAGATTTGATTTAACTGTGCCACTTGCTAGATACGTTGCACAACATTATAGCGAAATTAGCTTTCCTTTTAGAAGGTATCATATAGATAAGGTTTATCGTGGAGAAAGAAACCAAAGAGGTAGATTTAGAGAGTTTTATCAATGCGATATTGACATAATAGGAGAAGGCAGTCTTTCTCTTATAAACGATGCAGAAATCCCAGCAGTTATTTATAATGTATTTACAGATTTAAAAATTGGGGATTTCACAATTAGAATGAACAATAGAAAAATCTTAAAAGGATTTTATAGAAGTCTTGGAATTGAAGATTCTCAAAGTGTTTTGAGGATAGTTGATAAACTTGAAAAAATTGGTACTGAAAATGTAATTTCAGAGCTTAAAGAACTTGGAATAAAAGATGAAGATGCTGATACTGTAATGAAGTTTATTTCAATAGAAGGATCTAATTCAGAAAAAATTAAAGCTTTAAGAGACTTTAACATTGAAGATGATGCATATTTAGAAGGTATTGATGAAATCGAAAAAGTTTTTGAGTATTTAAAACTTTTTAATATTCCAGAAAAAAATACAGAATTCGACTTATCAATTGCTAGGGGACTTGATTATTATACAGGTACAGTTTACGAAACTAAACTAAACGATCACCCTGAAATAGGCTCTATTTGTTCTGGGGGAAGATATGACGATTTAGCTAGTTATTATATTAAAAACAAACTTCCTGGAGTAGGGATAAGTATTGGTCTTACAAGACTTTTCTTCCAGCTCAAAGATGCAGGGATTTTAAAAGACGAAGATAATTCTCTTTCAGATTGTTTAATCATTCCTTTTGAAGGATTTATGGAAGAGGCAATTAATTTAACTAATATCTTAAGAAAAGGCGGAGTGGATGCTTTTATCTATACTGAAGAAGGAGCTAAATTAGGAAAGAAAATGAAATATGCAGATAATTTATCTATTCCTTATACTGTTTTAATTGGGGAAGATGAAAAAAAATCCCAAAAATACATGTTAAAAAATATGGAAACTGGAAATCAAGAATCATTAGATTCCCAAGGGATTATTGAGTTTATAAAATCGAATAAATAATTATTGATTTAATTTCATTTATTTGATAAGATATAGAAAAATTGATTTGGCGATGAAGGAACGAGTAAACAAATTTACTTTTTTTAGAGAAGAGATGGTTGGTGAAAATCTTAAAAGAACTTTGTTGAAGACTACTCCTGAGCATGAGTTTAATAAACTACGGTAACGCGATATAGTTAATAAGAGTATAAATTAAGGTGGAACCACGGTACTATCGTCCTTTTAGGATGGTAGTACCTTTTTTATTTAAAAATAATGGGAGGAAATTATGAGAATTATAACTTTACCAGATGGATCGAAAAAAGAATTTGAAAATGAAGTTTTAGTAAAAGACGTAGTAAAAGACATTTCTGAAGGTCTTTATAGAGATTCATTAGGTGCTGTATTAAATGGCAGAATAATGGGAATGAATGAAGTTGTTGATGAAGATGGAGATTTTAAAGTAGTTAAGTTCCAAGATGAAGAAGGTAAAGAAATTTTTTGGCATACTTCTTCTCACGTAATGGCACATGCAATTAAAAACCTTTATCCTAATGTGAAATTTGCTATAGGACCAGCTACTAGTGATGGATTCTATTACGATATTGATTTAGATGAAAGATTAACAGTTGAAGATTTAGAAAAAATCGAAATAGAAGCTAAAAAAATTGCAAAACAAAACTTAGATGTTGTAAAAAAAGAAATCTCAAGACAAGAAGCCTTAGAATTATTTAAAGAACAAGGGGAGATTTACAAAGTAGAGCTAATTGAAGATTTAGAAGATGATGCTCACATATCCCTATATGAAACTGGAGATTTTGTGGATTTATGTAAAGGACCTCATTTAGAAAACACTAAAAAAATAAAAGCTATAAAACTTTTAAGTGTAGCAGGTGCATATTGGAGAGGTTCTGAAAAAAATAAAATGCTTCAAAGGATTTACGGAATTTCCTTTGAAAAACAAAAACAACTTGACGAATATTTAAAAATGCGTGAAGAAGCAGAAAAAAGAGATCACAGAAAACTTGGAAAGGAACTAGATTTATTTTCTTTCCATGAAGAAGGACCTGGTTTTCCATTTTTCCATCCTAAGGGAATGGTCCTAAGAAATGGACTTTTAAATTGGTGGAGAGAAGTTTTAGAAAACAATATGTATGGAGAAATAGCTACTCCAATTATATTAAATGAAGCATTATGGCACCAATCTGGTCACTGGGATCATTATAAAGAAAATATGTACTTTACTAAAATAGACGAAGATGACTATGCAGTTAAACCTATGAACTGTCCAGGAGCTACTATTGTATATAGAAATTCTCCTCACTCTTATAGAGATTTTCCTATTAGAATGAGCGAATTTGGACTTGTTCATCGTCACGAACTTTCAGGTGCACTTCACGGATTATTTAGAGTAAGATCTTTTACTCAAGATGATGCCCATGTATTTTGTCTACCATCTCAAGTGGAAGACGAAGTATTTGAATTAATCGATTTAGCTGATTATTTATATTCTACTTTTGGATTTAAATATTCAATTGAACTTTCAACTAGACCTGAAGATTTTATGGGTGATATTGAGGATTGGAACCTTGCAGAAGCTAGTCTTAAAGGAGCTTTAGAGAAAAAAGGAATTGATTACAAAATAAATGAGGGGGATGGAGCGTTCTACGGACCAAAAATAGACTTCCAATTAGAAGATGCAATAGGAAGAACTTGGCAATGTGGTACTATCCAATTAGATTTCCAACTTCCAATTAACTTTGATTTACAATATGTAAATGAAAAGGGAGAAAAGGAAAGACCAGTAATGCTTCACAGAGCACTTCTTGGTTCTGTAGAAAGATTTTTAGGAATATTAATCGAACATTTCGCTGGTAAATTCCCACTTTGGATTTCTCCAGTACAATTAAGGGTTCTTCCAGTTTCTGAAAAATTCTCAGATTATGCTAAAGAAGTTTCTGACAAATTTAAACTAGCTGGATTTAGAGTTGAAGAAGACAATAGATCTGAAAAACTAGGTAAAAAAATCAGGGATGCACAACTTGAAAAAGTTCCTTATGTAATAGTTGTTGGGGAAAAGGAAGTAAATGACAAGACAATTTCAGTTAGAGGACTTGATGGAGTAGATTTAGGAACTAAAAACCTTGATGAATTTATAGAAGAATTAAAGGAAGAAGTAGAAAATAAAGAGATTAAACAAAATTTAGGTGAAGAAGCTTAGGCTTCTTCCCTTTCTTTATAAAGTAATATAGAAATTAGGTGAGTATATGGACTATTCCAATTTAAATATTATACATTTAGATATGGATGCTTTTTACGCTTCAGTGGAAGAGTTAGACAATCCTAAATTAAAGGGAAAACCAGTAATAGTAGGTGGCAGATCTAATAGAGGTATAGTAACAACAGCCAATTACGAAGCTAGAAAATACGGTATTCACTCTGCCATGCCTTTATTTATAGCAAAACAAAAATGCCCCCATGGAATTTATATTCCTACAAGAAAGGATAGATATTCAGAAATATCCAAAAAAGTATTTGATATTTTATATGAAATAACTGATCTAGTTGAAAAATTATCCATAGACGAGGCCTTTTTAGATATAAGTGATTTAAATAAAAACCCAGTGGACATTTGTAAATACATTAGAACAAGGGTAAAAAAAGAAATTGGACTAACAATGAGTTTTGGGATTTCTTATAATAAATTTTTAGCGAAAATCGCATCAGACTGGAAAAAACCTGAAGGATTGACAATTATCACCGAGAAAATGATACCAGATATTTTGCTACCTTTAAAAATTGGCAAAGTCTATGGAATAGGGAAAAAATCAGAAGAAAAGTTTAATCACATTGGAGTTTATACTGTTTCAGATTTAATGAATCTTTCTGAAGAACATCTTGTAAAACTTTTAGGTAAAAGTGGACGAGAAGTTTATCAAAGGATTCGTGGAATAGATAATAGAAAAGTAAATCCCTTTAGAGAAAGAAAATCCATTGGCACAGAAAGAACCTTTAAAGAAATTAGAGATAAAGAAATTCTTAAAAAATACCTTCTGGATTACTCTAAGGAGCTTTCAGAATTAATGATAAAAAAACAAATTAAGGGAAAGACTATAAATATAAAAATGAAATATGAAGATTTTTCTTCCCATACAAAATCTGTAACTTTAGAGTACTACACTAACGAAGAAAAGAAAATTTATAAAATTGCCATAGAATTATTTAATGACCTTCCCTTAGATAAACACGTAAGATTAATAGGACTTTCCATTTCAAATTTAATTGACAATAAATTCAGTCAAATGTCTTTTTTAGAATAAATTGTGAAATATTTTAAAAAAGGATTGAATAGGCTTTTTTCTTTGATATAATGTTTTACGTTAACAGAATAAGAAAAAAATTAGAGGTGTATTTTGACGTATTTAATGATATTTTTTGCTAGGGTATGTGATGTAACTTTAGCGACTTTAAGGACAATTTTAGTAGTTCAAGGAAGAAAAATTCCTGCGGCTGTATTAGGATTTGTAGAAATCACCATTTATGTGCTAATATTAAATACAGTAATGAAAAATATGGACAATATACTAAATGTATTTGCTTATGGAGCTGGATTTGCAGCTGGTAATTATGTTGGTATAGCAATTGAAGATAAGTTGGCCCTTGGAAATATAAGTACTCAAATCATAGTACCTAAAATACAAGAACCAGAACTAACTACAGCTCTAAGAGATAGAGGTTATGGAGTTACAGTTTTAGATGGACACGGAAGAGAAAGTGATACATCAGTTTTAATTACTGTAATAAGTAGAAAAGAATACCAAAGACTTAGATTTGTAGCAAAGAAAATAGCACCTACTGCTTTTATAACTGTAAATAGTATAAAGCAATGGTCTGGAGGTTTTTTCAAAAAATAATATGAGATTAGATGGTAGAAACAACGACGAACTTAGAAGAATAAATATTACGAGAAGTATATTAGACTATCCTGAAGGTAGCGTACTAATAGAAATGGGAAAGACGAAAATCATTGTTACAGCAATGGTGGAAAATAAAGTTCCAATATTTTTAAAAAACACTGGCACAGGTTGGTTAACAGCTGAATATTCCATGTTACCAGGTTCCACAAACCAAAGGAAACAAAGGGATATAACAAGGGGAAAGGCTGATGGTAGAGGAGTAGAAATCCAAAGGCTTATTGGAAGGTCTTTAAGGTCTTGTATAGATCTTACGAAAATAGGTGAAAGAACTATATGGATCGATGTAGATGTTATCCAAGCGGACGGTGGAACTAGATGTGCAGCTATAACAGGTGGTTTTGTAGCTTTATATGAAGCTTGTAAAAAAATGAAAAAGAAGGACTTAATAAAAGAATTTCCCATAAAATCATTTTTAGCAGCAGTAAGTGTTGGAAAAGTTAACAATCAACTTATGGTAGATTTAAATTATTCAGAAGATTCTAAAGCCCAAGTAGACATGAATGTAATTATGAA
This sequence comes from uncultured Peptoniphilaceae bacterium, assembly GCA_964461305.1. Lineage (GTDB taxonomy): Bacteria > Bacillota > Clostridia > Tissierellales > Peptoniphilaceae > Neofamilia. The sequence goes on along the minus strand of CAYWTV010000022.1, from coordinate 2,696 downwards.
TGGGGATGGAGAATTTACTGAGATTCAAAGTTCAGGAGAAGGTTCTACCTTTACAGAAGAAGAATTTTTAGGAATGTTAAAATTGGCGAAATCTGGAATTAAAGAAATTATTTACGATCAGAAAATAGCCCTTGATGATATAATAGGTGAATAAATGAAAAAAATAGTACTAGCTACAAACAACTCCCACAAAATCCAAGAATTAAAGAATATTTCTAAAGAGTTAAATATAGAGTTTTTAACAAAATCAGAAATAGGTCAAGGAGATTTTGATGTAGAGGAGACTGAAGAAACTCTAGAGGGAAACGCCCTTTTAAAAGCTAAAGGTTTAAAAAAATTAATTGGAGATTATATAGTTATTTCTGATGATACTGGACTTTTTGTAGATTACTTAAATGGAGAGCCTGGGGTACATTCTTCTAGATACTCTGGGGAAGATCATAATGATGAAAAAAATAAAGAAAAACTTTTAGAAAATTTAAAGGATGTTTCTTTAGAAAATAGAAATGCTCACTTTAAAACTGTAATTGCAATGGTAGAAGATGGAAAAGATGATATAATTGTAGAAGGTGTTTTAAAAGGAAAAATAGCTGAAGAAGAAAGAGGAACTGAAGGATTCGGTTACGATCCTTTATTTATACCTGAAGGATATGATAAAACTTTTTCTCAAATGGGTATAGATGAAAAAAATAAAATAAGTCACAGATATCGAGCATTAAATGCACTTATTGAAAAATTAAAGGAAAGATTTTAGACAGGTCTTCTAGGACTTGTCTTTTAAATTAGAAAGCATTGTGATTTAATGGAAAAAAGAAAATTAACTGAACTATTTAAAGTGCTATTAGTAATAATTTTATTTTCAATACTAATGACAGCCTTTATGTTTGCATACTCAACAGGAAATCCTGAAGATATTTATAACAACATATTAAATAGCCCGATTATGATATTAGTAAATGTATTTCCAATAATATTTACTACGTTTTTGTTGTACTTTATTTTTGGAAGACTAAAACTTGCCATAATTTTAAATTATGTATTTTATTCTGTGATTTTTATAATAAACAGAATGAAAATCATCTATAGAAGTGATACTTTTAAATTATCAGATTTTAATTTAGGTGTCGAAGCATTATTTATGAATACGAGAGGTTCCTATTCAATAGATAGAAACTCTATTTTCCTATTTTTAATTGGATTATCCTTTGTAATAATTTTAATATCGATTTTTAAATTTTCAAAACTAAAAATCAGATTTAGATTTGTTTTTTTAGCTATTTTACTTGGAATAGGATACTTTTCCTTTCCGAAACTTTACAACAACGAAAACATTTATTACTCGATAGACATTATCGGAAATATGTTTAACGATGTAGACAAGTTTAATTCAAAGGGGCTAAATTACTCTGTAATAAATAACGCATACACAAACAAAGTAGAGCCACCAGAATCCTATGACCCTGATTATTATGCAGAAATAGATAATAAAGATACATCTGAAGAAATAGAAAAAATAAAATCACAAGAAAGACCTAATATAATTTGGATGATGGGAGAGGCCTTTACAGAAATTCCTCAAAACCCAATATTTACCTTTACTGAAGAAAACGACCCAAACAAAAACTTTAAAGAAATTCAAAAGGACTCGGTGTTTTTTGGAAATCTAGTAACTCACTCCTTTGCAGGGGGGACTGGTGATACAGAATTCGACGTTTTGACAGGAGCAATGTCTATGAATTATTCTCCATCCTTGAGTTATGCCTTTAATAGTATAAGAAGGGATACGAAATCCTTAGCTACTATTTTTGATTCAATCGGTTATGAAACTACAGCCTTTCATCCTGGGTTTAAGTGGTTTTATAGGAGAAATACTGTATATGATAGATTAGGTTTTGGAAGTAAATACTTTCTTGAAGATATAGAAAATCCTGTTAATAAAGGAGATTATCTATCTCAAGAACAGTTTACAGATATATTGTTAAGTCAGTTTAAAGAAAATGTAAAAAATGAAGAACCTGTATTTCAATACGCTGTGGATATACAAAATCACGGACCTTACTTTTATGATAAATATCAAGATACAATGCCCTTTGAAACAGAATATCCAATAGAAGATAAAACTAGGGAAATACTAGGAAGTTATTTTATAGGTTTAAAGGACATTGACGAATCTGTAGGGAGAATTTATAGAGAAATTCAAGAAGTAGATGAGCCTGTAATATTTATATTCTACGGAGATCATCTTCCAGGACTTGGAGATGGAACTGAAATATACGAAGAAATTGGAATGGAAATAGGAACAGATTATTTTAAAAACGAAATGAGATTTTTGTCTACTCCAGTAATAATAACTGGAAACGAAAAGGGCAGGGAGTTTTTAAACAGGGAAAATTTAGAACTTAAAAACAAACAATCAATTTCTGTAAATTATTTAGGATCAGCAGTACTAGATATGTTGGGATATACTGATGTGGATAATTTCTTTTCTTATTTGTCTGATTTGAGGAAAGAATTTAGAATTATTTCTAGAAATTATTTCTATAGAAATGAACAACCATATCCAATGGATAATGTTCCATCCTATATCCAAAGACAATACGACGAATATTTAAATTATCAACATTATAGAATAAGAGAAAAGCAATGAGACAGCTAGAGATAGCTGTTTTTTTTGTTTCTAAATTGTAACTAGTATT
>CAYWTV010000021.1:0-21611 GCA_964461305.1 uncultured Peptoniphilaceae bacterium | reverse complement strand
TTGGTCGGGATGACAGGATTTGAACCTGCGACCCCTAGTACCCCATACTAGTGCGCTACCAAGCTGCGCTACATCCCGATAAATCTATTATATCAAATATAATGAATAAATAAAGATGGTTATATTATCTACCAAATAAAAAAGATGAAAGTCATCACTTTCATCTTAAAAGATTCTTATTAAAACCATATATCCTATTGTTCCTGCGAGTATGCTTAGTAGCAGGTTTTTCTTAAAGTACTGAAGTAGTGCTACTAATGTAATTGCTATTAGCTCTGGTCCACCAAAGGGATATTTCGTTAGGTCTATATTTCTTATTGAAAATATTACTAATATTATCATTATAGACATGGGAAGTACTACACTTAAGTAGGTAATTATCCTTGGAATTTCTTTATTTCTAAAGAGTATATATGGAATTGCCCTTGTAAAAAATGTGCAAAGGGACACTATTATTATGGCAAGTATTAGGTAAGTTTTTTCGTTCATATTCATCTACTCCAATTTATTTTTGATCTAAATATCAGTAAGAGTATTAAGCTTATTGATATGGCTGGTACGATAAATCCGTCTGGTCCGATAAGTATTAAAAATCCAATTGCACTTGAAAGACCAATATAGAAGGGGATTTTTGTATTTGAATTTCTAAGTTGTTCTACTACTACTGTTACAAAAAATGCTACTGCTGAAAATTCTACTCCTACAAGTACTGAAGGGATGATTTCTCCGATTATAGAACCTATTAAACAGCTAAAGGTCCAAAAACTATGACTAATTAGGTGAACTAAAAAGTCTACTTGAGATTTATCTACTTCATCTGGATAATCTAAATTTACTAAAACTGAATAGGTTTCGTCTGTTGTAGAGTAAATCATATATGGATATTTCCATCCCATTGTTCTAAATTTTTTTAAAAAACTTATTCCATAAAACATATGTCTTCCATTAATAAACAAGGTCATAAGTGCGATAATATAAAGGGGAGTTTGGGAAACCAAAAGAGGAACTAGTGCAAATTGCATAGACCCGGCATAAACAAATACTCCAATTAAAAAAGACGCTAACGGAGAGTATCCTTCTTTGGTAAACATCATGCCGAAGGCCACTCCTAAAAACATATAACTTGCTAAAATTGGCGTTATTTTACTAAATGCGTATTTAAAGTTTTTCATTTTCTCCCTCCATAAATAAATATTATATCACAGTTTAAGTATTTAGATATTTATTTATGAAAATTTTAGTATAAATAAAAAAAGAGCAGATATAAATTCTGCTCTAAAAAGTCTCTACTAAAATGCTGTCCATCCGCCATCTACTACTACAACTGTACCGTTAGTAAAACTTGATTCATCTGATGCTAAATAAAGATAGGTTTTAGCTATTTCATCTGGCTCGCCAACTGACGGGAACATTTCTACGCTTTTCATTAGTTTATTCAAAGTTCCCATATCAGGATTTTTTACTTTATTTCCGATTTCAGTTCCGATTGATCCTGGAGCTATTGCGTTACACCTAATACCTTGATCATGATATGTGTAGCCAATGTTTTTAGTCATTCCTACAACAGCGTGTTTAGATGCTACATATGCTAAACCGCCTCTCATACCGAACAATCCGCCTACAGATGCTGTATTAACTATAGATCCAGATTGATTTTCTTTCATTATTGGGATTACTAATTTAGTTAATTTCATAATACTGTGAACATTAATATCAAAAACTTTCATCCATAATTCTTCATCTACATTTTCTAGTGATTGATAGTCATCTATTATTCCAGCGTTGTTTATTAATATATCTATAGTTTTATATTTTTCCAATGCAGTATCTACAAGGTTTTTTAAATCTTCTTCTTTAGATACATCTACTGATACTGGAAGAATTTCTCCAGAATAGTTTTCATTTATTACTATTTCTTTAAGGCTTTCTAAATTTTCCATTCTTCTAGCTGCGGCTACTACCTTTGCACCTTCTTTTGCAAATAATAGTGCTACTGATTTACCAATTCCTGAACTTGCCCCTGTTACGATTGCTACTTTGTTTTCAAGTCTCATTTATCTTCCTCCTCGGATTGAATTACAAAATATATACCCTTTATACTAAAATTCTTACCAATGATTTATTCAATTTAGACTAATATTTTTAACAAATTAAAGGATTCTTTTATAAATTTAAAGAACTTTCATTTTTCTCACGAAAAACTCTTTTCCCCCGGATAATAAGGTATAGGTTAAAATCTAAAAAACAAAAGGAGAATACTATGAACAAAACAAATGAAAAATTAATGGAATACTACGACGATTTTGCTGAAACTATTGTAAGGGAAATAGAAGAAAAAGTTACTTTACCTTACGATGGATTTTTAAGGTCAAATATTTTAGGAATGGTAGGAGCATAACTACTAATGGAAACTAATAAAAAAGGACTAACATATCACAATATTGAGAAATTTGAAGAAATAATGGAGGCGATTTATAAAAAGCTTAAAGAAAACTCCTGTATTATTGAAAATATAAAAACCACAGATCCAGAGTATTTATTTAACTGGAAGTGGACAAATCAAAAGAATAAACTTAATAAATTCGTCAAAGATGAAATTGAGCTGATATCTAGTTATATTGAACATGTTGATTATGATTCTGTTTATTCACTTGTTTTAAGAAGTTACGAGGGGAGAGAGGTACTAAAAATTACTTTAGAGAAAAACTACGATGTTATGTATTTTGTGAAATTGTTAGAGTCTTGGGGGATTTCAAATGGTTATGCTGTTGTAGAAGTTATTTTAGATGATTATATACTTGATGAATTAAACCAAAAGAAAAGTCCTCCACTTAAAATTTTGTGGAGGCACTATATTATCTAATTTCTTTTAGTATATTTAATACAAATTTATAAGTTCTTTCTAATGAGTCAATATCTAGCCTTTCTTTTGGCGTGTGAATGTCATGGATATTTGAGCCTATGGAAATGATATCCATATTTGGATATTTTGATGAAATGGCACCACATTCTAGTCCTGCGTGGATTATTAAAACTTCCATTTCCTTATTAAACAATTCTTTGTATACATTTTTTGCAATTTCTCTAAGTTTAGATTCTTTTTTGTATTCCCAAGTCGGATACCCTGAATCTAATTTGTAGCTAAAATTATTCTCTTTACATATATCTGTGAATTTTTCTATAATATTTTCCTTTTTAGAATCATTAGAACTTCTAATTGAAACTTCAATATATATTTCATCTTCTTTTTCCTTAGCTATTGCTAGATTACTAGAACTTTCAACTATATTTTCATTTTGGACATAACTATTGACTCCAGTAGGGAGGCTAGTGATTAAATTTATAAAATCAAAAGTTAAATCCTTTGACCAAACTTTTTCTAAATCGGTACTTTCATATTTTATTTCTAAATCCCCATCTAAGTCTTTAAATCTATCTCTTGTTTCTTTTATTGTAGTTTCTAAATTCTCAACTGGAGAATCTTCTATTGAAATTTCTATTTCTCCAGATCGTGGAATTGCGTTGTGAACTGTACCTGAATTGAATTTTCCTATTCTAAATTGGGATTTTTCTTTTAAAATAGATAAAAATTCACCAATAACTTTTATCATATTTCCAAAGTTCTTATCGATTTCTACTCCAGAGTGTCCTCCTTTTAATCCTTCGAATTTTATTTTAAAAGAATCCCAAGTATTTTCTTCTCTTATAATTTTCTTTGAAAAAACTATTGATACTCCTCCAGCAGAGCCTACAGTTAGAACTCCTTCTTCATCAGAGTCTAAGTTTATCAACATTTCTCCACTTAGTATATTAGAATCTAGATTTAAGGCACCTTTCATAGTAGTTTCTTCTTCAACTGTAATTAATATCTCTAAAGGTGGATGGACAATATCTTCATTTTCTAAAATAGCCATGGAAATCGCAACGGCTAGGCCGTTATCAGCTCCAATAGTTGTGTTATTTCCCTTTATAAAATTTCCGTCTTTTATTAATTCTACTGGATCTTTAGAAAAGTCGTGGTTTGAGTCTGAAGCTTTTTCACAAACCATGTCCATATGTCCTTGTAAAATTACAACTGGAGAGTTTTCATATCCTTTAGTTCCTGGTTTTTTAATTATTATATTTAAGTTTGAATCTTGAATAACTTCAAGACCTAAATTCTCTGCGAAGTTCTTTAAAAAATTAGAAACTTCTTTTTCATTACCAGAACATCTAGGGATTTTGTCCATTTCCTTAAAGTGGTGAAGTATTCTTTCAGTTTGTTTGTTGTTCATAAATATCTCCTTTATTTAATTTCTCTATTAAATCCTTCGCTTCTTCTAGGTTTTTAACAACCCAAGTGGCTTTTGAAAAGTCGTGGTTGAATGTGTGTTCGTTTGGAATTGCTATTACTCTCATATTAGCTCTATGAGCTGCTATTACTCCTTTTTCTGAATCTTCTAGTGCTATACATTCTTCTACATTAAGGCCTAATTTTTCTGCTCCTTTTATCCAAATTTCTGGATCTGGCTTTCTCTTTGATACATCTTCATAAGCTAAGACAAATTCTAAATCTTCTAAAATTCCAAATTTTTCTAAAGCAAATCTTACATCTTTTCCTAAAGATGCTGAAGCTACTACCATGGGGATTTTTCCTTTAAAGTGATTTACAAATTCAATGGCAAAGGGCATTGGATTTAAATCGGTATTTAAAAGCTCTTCATAGTATTTGCATTTTATGGATTGCATATTTTCAAGGGGACTTTCTAAGTTTAATTCTTTTACAAAGTCTGCTACTCCTAGTCCTCTTTGAATCCAGTGATTAGAGTATTTTTCATCGGTAAGTTCTATCCCTTTTTCATTAAATGCACTTTGATATGCTTTCATGTGAAGTCTTTCAGTATCGGAAACTAATCCGTCCATATCTAGTAGTATTCCTTTTATCATAGATTTCTTCCTCTCTTCTTCATAGTTATATAAAATTCTCGTGTTATTATATGAAAATTTAGTTTTTTCTTTATCTATATCCATCAATATATTTATATTATCATCTATTCCCAATAGTTTTCCCTTAATTATCTCTGAATTATTTTCTATATATATTTCCTTGTCTTTTTCAAAAAGATATTTGTTGTATTTATTTAAAAATTCATTTATATGAATGTCCTTTTCTAAGGTTTTTAAACTTGGCATTAGATAATATAAAATTGCACTTTTTACATATTCTAGGTTTTTAACTTCTAAACTTTGATAAATATTTTCTAATTCTTTTGGGATATTTTTGTCAGCTATTAGATTGAGTCCTATTCCTAAGACGATATATTCTAGCTCACCATTAGAAGAAAATTTAGATTCTGTAAGGATTCCTCCAACTTTTTTGCCTTTATAAATAAGGTCGTTTATCCACTTTATTTGAACATTTTTATTTAGTGCTTTTTTAATACTTTCGACCACTAAAATAGCTGTTCTAGAAGTGATGTATTTTATATCTGAGTCCTTTTCTGGGACGATCTTTACTGATATATACATTCCACCTTCTGGTGAATAAAAACTCTTACTTCTTTGTCCTTTTCCGTTACTTTGGGATTTTGCTATGACACTTTCAGTTTCACTTCCAGTTTCTATTTTTTCTTTTAAATAGTCATTTGTAGAAGATGTAGAATCTAGCTTTTCCATGTGATTTTCCCAATAAAGTTTTTCATCAGTAAAGTCTATTAGCTTTTTATCGTATTCAGTACTGGAATTTATTAAGGTACTTTCAGATAGTTTATTAAAATTATTAAGTGCTAATTTGGATTTGTTTTCGTTTTTTTCATATAGGGAGTAGTACATATATTTTAGTCTTTCAATGCTAGAATCTCCTTTAGAATTAAGTGCTTTTTTAAAGGAATTGTTTTTAAGTAAATTCTCTATTCCTTTTTTATCTCCTAGTAACAAAAATATTGTCATCTTATCAAGTCTTAAAAGATTCCTTAATATAATGGACATGTTTTTTTGATTTAATAAAAAGTTAGCTAATTTCAAGGCTTCTAGTAGTTTATTTTCTTCTATTAAAACTGAAACATATTCGCTAACTACCCCTTGAACTACCGGTTCGTGAAAGTCTTTATACAAATCTTTCGATACGTATTTCTTTAGTTCTTTTTTTGAAACTTTGTCTCTAACGGTTTTTTCGTTAAGTAATAAAGCGTTGTAAAAGGCTTTTTTGCTATCGTCACTTCTAAGTAGTGACTGAATGTTAGTCCCGTCGTTTGGAACAAATCCGAAGGGATATGCGTTAGTTCCTCCCAAATAAATTCCAACTAAGGAAAATGAAAGCAAAAATGAAATAAATAACCCTAAGGGACTAAAAGCTATTACAATTAATCCTATAATAGAAAATAAAAAATTAAAAATAATTCCTCCTAAATTGTAAAATAAAAAGGGAAAAGTTCCATTTTCTTTTATTGATGGAGGAGCCATTAAACACTGTCCTAAGGTTCCAGGAATGTGAAAGTTTTTTATTTTAATTTTGCCACTTTCTTTTACAAGGGCGAATTTCCATATTCTAAAAAATACATATTTATATCCGGAAATCAGTCCCGTTACTAAATGACCAAATTCGTGAATTATAGTGTGGATTCCCAAAGAAATGGCAAAAAATCCAAATGTAATTATTCCAGAGAGACTAAATTTTAGTCCTTCATGGATATTTAATTCTAATGATTTAAAAACCCAATTATTAACTAATAAAAATGGAACTATTATTATAATAATGTTAATAATAAAAGGGATATTGTCTTTTAGTTTTTTCATAGTTAACATTATACACTATTTTTCAAACTACATTAAATCCTATTAATTAATTGCATTTAGTTTATGCTATAATAATATAGATATGTAGAAAAAATGTCCCTTAGGAGGTAGTAGTTGAATTTATTATTAGTAGCGTCAGTTTTATTTTTGGCGATTTTTGCAATTAAAATTTCAAATAAATCTGGTGTTCCCGCTTTATTATTATTTATTGTTTTAGGGATGGCATTTAGTATAGGTGGTTTTGAATTCCAAGATTATGAATTTGCAGATAATTTTGCGACTTTAGCTTTAATGGTTATTATTTTCCAAGGTGGATTTTCCACAAACTGGAATATGGCAAAACCTGTTTCCAATGTGAGCATCGTTCTTAGTTTCTTTGGTGTAGTAGCTACTGGGATTTTAACTGGTCTTTTTTGTCACTACATTTTAGGTTTTAAATTCTTAGAGGGAATGCTTATCGGTTCCATAGTGGCTTCTACAGATTATGCAAGTGTATCGAATATTTTAAGATCAAAGCACTTAAATTTGAAATTTAATACTGCTTCTTTGTTGGAAGTGGAAAGCGGATCTAACGACCCTGCTGCCTATACAATGACTATGATATTTATTTCTATTATGTTAGGAGAAAATATTTCTATTCCCTTAATGATTTTTAAACAAATTGTCCTAGGTGTAGGAATGGGCTTTTTAATGGGTTATGGAGTAATGAAGTTAATTAGAAAGCTAAGTTTTGATTCAGATGGACTTTTTATTATATTTATAGTGGCTTCTACTTTACTTACTTTTTCCATTACTAATGCAATTGGTGGAAATGGATTTATGGCAGCTTATATTTTTGGGATATATGTTGGAAATCAGCAGTTTAAAGGTAAGAGAGATTCTATCTTTTTCTTAGATGGTTTTTCAAGTTTGATGCAAATTGGACTTTTCTTCATTTTAGGTTTGTTGTCTGATCCTTTAAAATTTTTACAAAATCTTCCAATGGCAGCAATTATAATGATATTTATGACACTAATTGCTAGACCTTTATCTGTTTTTGGATTGATGCTACCTTTTAAAAGACCTACAAATCAAAAATTACTTATTTCCCTTGCTGGACTTAGGGGAGCAGCTGGTATAGCATTTGCCATTATGGCTGTTAACTCTGGAGTAATTATTGAAGGGGATATTTATCACGTTGTCTTTGGTATTTGTGTACTTTCGTCACTACTACAAGGATCTTTAATGCCTTATGGTGCAAAGTACTTAGATATGATAGACCCTAGTGATACTGTTTTAAAGACCTTTAACGATTATCAAGATAAAAGTGAACTTGGATTTATTCAAACTCCAATTACTAAATATAGTAGATGGAAAGGAAGAAAAGTTAGTGATTTAAATTTAGCTTTTAATGTAATAGTTGCAAAAATCGAAAGGGAAGGAAAAACTGTAGTTCCTAGAGGTGATACGATTATATTAGAAGGAGATATTATTGTATTAGGTGGTAAAGCTCACTTTGACCCTACTGGTCATGATTTAGTAGAGTTTACTATAACCCACGATCATAAATGGGCAAATCAGCTACTTATGAATTTGAATTTGCCTAATACTTTTTTAATAATAATGTTACAAAGGGATGAAAAAATAATAGTTCCCACTGGACGAACGAAAATACTTCCAGGGGACAAGTTAGTTACCATAAAAGGCGAAGATCATACTTAGAATTAGGGGAAAATTGATATAGTTTTTAAGTTTTGGTATAATTATTTAATTATATGGAGGAGAAATGAAAGATCAAATACAAAAAATACGAGAAGAATTTTTTAAGGAATTAGAATCTGTAAATGAAGTAGATTCCTTAGAACAACTTAGAGTAAAATACCTTGGAAAAAAAGGTATAATGACTATTGCTTTAAAGGGGATGGGATCTTTATCAAAAGAAGAAAGACCTATCGTTGGAAAGTTAGCAAACGAAGTTGGAAACGATATAAAAGATGCTATAGTTACTAAAAAAGAGGGCTTTAAAGAACAAATCCTAAAGGACAAACTTAAAAAAGAAATTATAGATATATCTTTAGAAAAAGAAAATATTCGAGTGGGAAATGACCACCCACTTGTAAAAACTATGGACGAGTTAGAGGATTTATTTGTATCCATGGGATTTAAAATTATTCCAGGACCTGAAATCGAATCGGTTGCTAACAATTTTGATTTATTAAATTCTCCAATAGATCATCCATCTAGGGATTTATCAGATACATTTTATATAGATGAAAATACAGTTTTAAGAACTCACACTTCCCCTGTTCAAATAAGAACTATGAAGAAATTAGGAGCGCCAATAAAAATGGTGTCAGCTGGAAGAACTTTCAGATTTGACGATGTAGACGATACTCACTCTCCAATGTTTCATCAAATGGAAGGCTTAGTTGTTGGGGAAAATATTTCAATGGCAGATCTTATTGGAACTTTGGAAATTTTTATAAAGGAATTTCTTGGGGAAGATATGGAAACTAGATACAGACCTCACTATTTCCCATTTACAGAGCCTAGTGTGGAAGTAGACGTTACTTGTCACAGATGTCACGGAGAAGGTTGTTCATCTTGTGGTGGAACAGGTTGGAGTATGGAACTTTTAGGTGCAGGTATGGTTCATCCAAAGGTTTTAGAAAATTGTGGAATTGATTCGGAAAAATATACTGGTTTTGCTTTTGGATTCGGTGTAGATAGGATAACCATGGTTAAATACGGTATTCCTAATATTAGACTATTATTCGAAAACGACAACAGATTCTTGAATCAATTTTAGGGGGACGAAATGTTAATACCAATTAAATGGCTGAATGATTATTGTGAAATAGACGTAGACACTAGAACTTTAGCAAATAAGTTAACAGATTCTGGCTCTCACGTTGACGAAATAAAACAAAGAGATAAAGATATAAAAAATGTAGTAACTGGAAAGATTCTTTCTATTGAAGATCATCCAAATGCAGATAAATTAGTAGTCTGTAAAGTGGATGTAAAAAAAGAATTAATCACTATAGTTACTGGAGCAAAAAATATATACGAAGGTGCTATTGTACCTATCGCTTTAGTAGGATCTACTTTAGCAGGTGGAGTAAACATCGATTTATCAGACTTTAGAGGAGTAAAATCCCAAGGAATGATGTGTTCTTTAAATGAACTTGGATATGATGTAAGCGTTATAAGTAGAGAATTTAGAGATGGAATCTATATTTTTTCAGATGATACAAAAATCGGTGAAGATGTAGTAAAGCTTCTAGACTTAGACTGGGCTATTTTAGACTGTGAAATTACACCAAATAGACCAGATTGTTTAAGTATTGTGGGAATGGCTAGGGAAACTAAGGCTACATTAAAAAAAGAAATGAAGGATTTAAGTTTTCAAATTGAAAATGAAGAAGATGATGTTAAAGATTATCTTAAAAATGTTACTATTGAAACACCAAATTGCCACAGATATTATGCAAGGGTTTTAAAAGATGTAAAAATAGAAAAATCTCCTCAATGGATGCAAAATCATCTAATGGCTGCTGGTGTGAGACCAATAAATAATATGGTTGATATTACAAACTTTGTAATGATCGAATTTGGACTTCCTCTTCACGCCTTTGATATTGAAGAGCTAAGGGGAAATGAAATAAAAGTTTACCAAGCAAAAGAAGGATATAAGTTTACTACTTTAGACAAACAAGAAAGAATTCTTACTAAAGACGACATGGTAATAGCTGATGGAGAAGGTCCTATTGGTATAGCTGGGATTATGGGTGGTATGGATTCTGGCGTAAAAGACTCTACTAAAACTATCGTATTAGAAGGAGCAAACTTCGAAGGACCGGCAATAAGACATACTTCAAAGAGACTAAATTTAAGAACTGAGGCTAGTACTAGATTTGAAAAAGGACTAGATCCACAACTTGCAAAACTAGCAGTAGACAGAGCTTGTGAATTGGCAGAAGAAATTGGCGCTGCAAAGGTAGTAGGTGGAAACTTTGATATTTACAATAAAAAAGAAAATCCTTTAACAGTAAGCTTAAGACCAAGTAGATGTAACAAACTTTTAGGAGTTGAAATTCCAACTGAAACAATGGTGGAATATTTAGAAAGACTAGACATTCCTACTACTGTAAAAGAAGATGAAATTATTTGCGAAATTCCTAGTTTTAGAAGAGATTTATCAATTGAGGCTGATTTAATTGAGGAAGTGGGAAGATTCTACGGTCTTAATAACATTAAACCTACTGATATTTATTCTACTATGACTAGAGGTGGAAAGCCTTACTTTAGAAATATTCAAAGTAAAACAAAATCAATGTTAAAATCCATGGGATACAACGAAATATTAACATATTCTTTTATTAGTCCTTCAACTTACGATAGGTTGATGATTCCAGAAAATGATTCTAGAAGGGACAATGTTAGAATAATGAATCCTCTAGGCGAAGAATATTCAGTTATGAGAACTACTTTACTTGGAAACTTTTTAGATGTAATAAGTAACAATCAAAATAGAAATATTGAAGAGATGTTAGCTTACGAAATAGGAAATACTTTCTCACCAGTAAAAGACAAAGATGGCATTCCAACTGAAGGACTAAAATTAGTTCTAGGGGGATACGGGGATGTGGATTTTTACTATGTTAAGGAAACCTTAGAAAAAACCTTTGAAGAATTGGGTATATATGAATATAGATTCTTAAGGGAAAGCGAAAATACAATTTATCATCCAGGAAGATGTGCAAATGTGGAAATAAATGGAGAATTCATAGGTACTTTCGGAGAAATCCATCCTTTAGTAATGGAAAACTTTGAAATTAAAAATAGAGTAATTTGTGGAGAATTTGATTTTAATAAGATTGTAGAATTTTCTGATGAAAAAATTACCTACGTTCCTCTACCAAAATATCCAACATCTGATAGGGATTTAGCTATTTTAGTTGATGAAGATATAATGGTTTCTCAAATCAAGGAAATCTCCAAAAAAGAAGCTGGAAATCTTTTAGAAGATTTTAGAGTATTTGATATTTATACTGGTGAACAAATCCAAGAAGGAAAGAAGAGTATAGCCTTTAATATGGTATTTAGATCCCACGAAAAGACTTTAAAGGACCAAGAAGTTAACGAAATAATCGATAAAATTGTTAAATCGTTAACAGAAGAAATCGGCGCTATATTGAGAGATTAAAAAATAGGTAGACATTAAAGTCTACCTTTTTTAGAAAGGGTGATTTTATGGATTCAAAAAACAAAGTTCGGGTAGATATTGATGGTATTTCCTTTAACATCAAGGGGGAAGAAGATGTAAGATATATGAATTTTATAGCATCTTACATAAATAAGGCTATTTTAGATATTAACAAGAAAAAACCTAGATTATCCAAAATCGAAGGTATGATTTTACTTGCCCTTAATTTAAAGGATGAAGTTGAAAAGCAAAAACAAAAACTTGAAGACTATAAATTAAATGCCAAAAATTCGGAAAACGTAAGAGCAAAAGAAGACTATGAGAAAGCTCTCTCTAAAATAAAAGAACTAGAAGAGACAGTAGAAAAATATAAAAAATCAGAGCAATTTAGCACGAATAAATTAAGAGAAGAAACTTTAAAACTTAGAGATGCCCACGAAAAATTTAAAAATCAAAAGGGCATAGAAGAAAAACAAGAAAAAGAAATAAAAGAACTTAAAGATAAACTAAAGACCCAAGAAAAATTGAATTTAGATAGAAATAAAGAAATTATTAATCTAAAAAATAATATAAAGGCCTTGAAGGAGGAAATTAATAAACTTGAGAAGTAAAATTGAACTCTTAGCTCCAGCTGGTAGTATGGAAGCCTTAGTGGCAGCCATCCAAAACGGAGCTAATGCAGTTTATTTAGGTGGCAAAGAGTACAGCGCAAGAGCTTCGGCGAATAATTTTTCTAGAGAAGAATTAACCGAGGCCATTTATTATGCCCATTTTCGAAATGTATCAATATATGTCACTGTAAATACAATATTAGATGAAAAAGAATTAGAAGAGTCCATGGAATATATTGGATTTTTAAATGAAATAGGAGTAGATGGCATAATCGTTCAGGATTTAGGTCTTGCTAAAGCCATAAGAGAAAACTTTAATGATTTAGAATTACATGCGTCTACTCAAATGACTATAAACTCATTAGAAGGAGCAAAACTACTTGAAAAAAATGGATTTAAAAGGGTAGTTTTAGCTAGAGAAACTCCCTTAGAAGAAGCTAAGTTAATTAGGGAAAATACTAATCTAGATATAGAAGCCTTTGCCCATGGTGCCCTTTGTATAAGTTACTCAGGTCAGTGTTATATGAGTAGTATGATAGGTGGTAGAAGTGGAAATAGAGGTAGATGTGCTCAGCCTTGTAGAAAATCATACGAAATTATCAAACCAAATAAAGAAGTACTTAACACTAAAAGGGCTTATTTATTGAGTCCTATGGATTTATATACACTTGAAAATATAGATAAAATAATAGATTCTGGTATAACTTCAATAAAAATAGAAGGAAGAATGAAAAGACCCGAATATGTGGCCACAGTTGTAGGAGCATACAGAAAAGCCATAGACAAAAAAAGTATTAAAGGTCAAGAAAGAAAACTGAGACAAGCATTTAATAGAGGCTTTACTAAAGGAATTCCCTTTAAAGCCTTTTCAAGGGAACTCGTTGATTCATCAAGACCTGACAATAGAGGCCTTGAATTTGGAAAAGTATTAAATACAAATAGGAGCAAAACTGAAATAGAGATTTTTGACAATATAAATATTGGGGATATTTTAGAATTTGAAACTATAAAAGGGCGAAAGACTTTTTCTTCAAACTTAGAATCTAACAATGGAACAGTTATATTCAAACTGCCTTTTAAAGTAGAAGAAAATTCCCAAGTAAGAAGAATTAGAAACATAAAAGAATTTGAAGAATCAAAAGAGACATATCTTGAAGATAATTTTAAAATGCCAATATCCATAGAATTTTATGGGAAAATTGGTGAATTTCCTAGACTTATAATATATACAAAAAAAACAAAGGTGGAAGTTTTTAAAGAAGAAGAAGTCCAAAGTGCAAATAAGGCTCCCATGGATAAAGAAAAAATCCTTAAACAGCTAGAAAAACTAGGAGATACTTCCTTTTATTTAAAATCTTCTAATATATATATTGACGACAACATATTTTTGCCAGTTTCAACAATTAATTCTTTAAGAAGAGAAGGTGTTGAAAAATTAGAAAAATATTTTAAAGACAATAATTTAAGAGATTCAAAAAAAGTAAATATTAATAAAAACCCTAAATCTATAGTTTCTAACCCAATAAAGCTTTCTGTTTCCTTAGAAAGTAAAGAACAATTTCATAAAATAAATACCAACGACATCTCAAGGTTTTATTTGAGATTTTTAGATAAAGAAATTTATGAAAAACTTTTAGAAGAAGGTAAAGAAGTATATTTTAGAACTGATAAAATATTATTTCACGATGATTTTATTAATTTAAAAAGACAACTTAAAAACTTTAGACTTTCTGGAATTGTAGCAGACAATTTAGGCTCAATAGAAGCCTTTCAAGAATATAAATTAATTGGAGATATGGGACTAAATGTATTTAATTCCCATAGTATAGATTTTCTAGAAAAAAATGGCCTTAATGATGTTATATTATCTTCTGAACTTACAATGTCTCAAATTCAAGAAATTAAAAGAAGAACTAACGCAACTTTAGAATCTATAGGATACGGATTTTTACCAGTAATGACAATGAAACACTGCCCATTTAGTTTAGCAAAAGGTTGCACAAATGACCGAAATTGTAACCTTTGTAACTATAAAGTAGGGTATTATATAAGAGACGAAAAGAATGTAGATTTTAAAGTTAAAAGACAAAATGATCTTTCCACAATTTACAACTCTTATCCTATATCTATGATAGATTATATTAAAGAAATTGAAAATTCTGGAATAGATTATCTATTATTAGATTTTTCCTTTGAAGAAAACATTCAAGAAATAATTGATGAATTTATAAAAGCGAAAAATGGAAAAAAATCTGACCTTAACAATAGATTAAAGGATGAATGGACGAATATAACTTATGGACACTACTTTAGAGGTGTTGAATAATGTATGAAAAATCTTTAAAAACATTAGAATACGACAAAATCATAAAGCTTTTAAGTGAAGAAACAGAGTCTCAGCTAGGTTTTGATTATGCTAATACTTTAAAGCCCTCTACTGATAAAAGGGAAATAGAAAAGTGGATAAAAGAAACTGACGAAGCTTTAAGATTAGTATTAAAAAGGGGAAACCCACCACTTTACGGTGTGAAACCTATTCAAAAGGAAATAAAAAGAACCCAAATCGGAGGAAGTCTTTCTCCAGAGGGTTTATTAAAAATAGCAGAAACTTTAAGATGTTCAAATGCACTAAAAAAATATCTAAGTGATACTCTAAAAGAAGACGAAGATTCAAACTTTCACAATATTCAATCTATGATAGAAAGTTTATCTACCTTCGATTCAATTGAGAAATCTATATACAAGGCGATAATCTCTGAAAATGAAATTTCAGACGATGCATCCCCAAAGCTTAGAAGTATTAGAATAAATAAAAAATCTAAATCAGAAAGTATTAAATCAAAATTAAACTCTATGATTACATCTGAAGATACGAAAAGATATCTTCAAGATTCTATATATACAGTTCGAGATGGAAGGTATGTAGTTCCAGTAAAGAGGGACTTTAAAACAGATATTCCAGGAATGGTCCACGATATGAGCTCATCAGGAGCAACATTATTTGTTGAGCCTATGGCAGTAGTAGAACTAAATAACCAAATTAGAGAACTTGAACTAGAAGAGCGCAAGGAAATCGAAAGGATATTAGCATCTTTATCTGCAATGGTAGGAGAGCACTCCTATGAAATTGGGGCTAACGAACATATTTTAAAGGAACTGGATTTTACATTTGCAAAGGGAAAACTGGGAATAAAACAAGATGCAACTAAACCAGATATTAACACAAATGGAATTATTAATATAAAAAAAGCAAGACATCCACTACTTGATAAAAAAACAGTAGTGCCAATAGATATCTACATTGGAGATGAATTTGAAACCTTAGTAATAACAGGACCTAACACAGGTGGTAAAACAGTAAGTTTAAAAACTGTTGGACTACTTACAGCAATGGCTCAATCAGGACTTTTCATACCAGCAAGGGAAAATTCTAAAATTGGAATTTTTGATAATATTTATGCAGATATTGGAGATGAACAATCCATAGAGCAAAGTTTATCTACATTTTCATCTCACATGGTAAATATTGTAGATATACTATCTAAAATAAAAGACAATTCTTTAGTTTTATTTGACGAATTGGGAGCTGGAACTGATCCTACTGAAGGGGCAGTACTAGCAATAGCCATATTAGAAAAACTTAGGGAATATGACGTTAGAACAATAGCTACTACCCACTACAATCAGCTAAAAGTCTATGCAATGACTACTGAGGGAGTGGAAAATGCTTCAATGGAATTTAACATAGATACATTAAGTCCTACATTTAGGTTATTGATTGGAATACCAGGGAAATCAAACGCCTTTGAAATATCTAGAAGATTAGGTTTAAAGGACGAAATTATCGAAAGTGCTAAAAGTCTAGTGGAAGTTGAAAACATTCAGTTTGAAGATATGTTAGGTGAAATTGAGAGAAACCGAGATATTATCGAAAGAGAAAGAGAAGAAGCTGAAAAAGCTCGCCAAGAAACTAAGAGATTAGAAGAAAGGGCCATTTCCTTTAGAGAAAAAACTGAAGAGATGCGAGAAAGACTTCTTGACGAAGCCAGGAGAGAAGCAAAGGAAATTATAAAAAACGCAAGGGAAGAATCAAAACTTGTAATAGATGAATTAAGGGATCTAAAACAAAACCTAGGAGAAGATTCATCAAGGACAATATCTGAAGCCCAAGAATTTTTGAGAAAATCAGAAAAAGATTTAGATTCAAAACTTCAAGAGGATTTATTGGATTTAAGAGTGGACAAACCTGCAAAAGAGTTAAAATCTGGAGATTCAGTAAAGATTCCATCTTTAAACCAAGAAGGCACCGTACTTACTCCACCAGATTCATCAGGAAATACCCTAGTTCAAGTTGGCATAATGAAGATGAACTTGCCAATGGACACTTTAGTTCCAATAGAAGGGGAAGTAAAGACAAAAAGCAGCGAAAAAAATAAAAAAATTCACTCTGCTAAATCTAAATTTATAAAAAAAGAAATCGATCTTAGAGGTAAAAATGTAGAAGATGCGATTTTCGAATTGGATAAATATTTAGACGATGCTTATTTATCAGGACTAGAACAAGTGGAAGTTATCCACGGAAAAGGCACTGGTGCTTTAAGAGAAGGACTTCAACCCTATTTTAAAAAACACAGACATATTAAAAGTACTAGAACTGGTGGGTATCGAGAAGGCGGAACTGGAGTAACTATAGTAGAATTGAAATGAGGAAAAAATGATAGAAATAGGAAAATATCAAAAACTTAAAGTCTTGAATTTATCTGGAGTTGGGGCTTTTTTATACGACGGAATAGATCAAGGGGATAGAATATTACTTCCAAAGGCAGAAGTTCCAGAAGACAAAAATCCAGAAGATGAAATCTCAGTATTTGTATATAGAGATTCACAAGATAGAATAATTGCAACAACAAGAAAACCATATATTGAAATTGGAAAACTTGCCTTATTAAAAGTAGTAAGCAAAACTAAAATAGGTGCATTTATGGATATGGGTCTTGAAAGAGACGTATTACTTCCATTTTCAGAAATGATAGGACAAGTTGGAGAAGGAAAATTTTATTTAGTAAAGCTATATTTAGATAAAAGTGAAAGATTGGCAGTAACAATGAAAATAAGGGATTCTTTGAAAAATGATTCTAACTACAAAGAAAATGACCAAGTTATAGGAACTATATACAGTATCCACGAAGATCACGGTTTGTTTGTTGCAGTAGATGAAAAGTACGATTCTATGATTCCAAAGGAAGAAGCAAAGGGTATATATGAAATAGGAGAAGTAATCCAAGGAAGAGTAGCTCAAAGAAATAAAGACGGAAGATTAGTGCTAAGTTTAAAAGACAGAAGTTATCTTTATATAGATGAAGACTCTGAAGTGTTGTTAGACTTGTTAGAAGATAACGATGGAATATTACATCTTGGTGACAAATCTGATCCTAAAGATATAAAAGAAATTACTGGACTTTCTAAATCCGCATTTAAAAGGGCGGTAGGAAAACTATACAAAGAAAAGAGTATAAAAGTTTATCCTGAAAAAATAGAATTATTGTAGATTATTTACAAGATATAATATAAAATACTTATATAAAAGTTTTTATATAATAGGGAGGAAAGAATGTTAAAAAAATTTAAATCTATTATTTTAATGACAGTTTTATTCGGCATGTTAATGACTAGTAATTCTGCATTAGCAAGTGGATATACAAGACCAAATTCTTTCTTGAATTTAAAGGGGCAAGAAAGAGTTCATCAAATAAAAAAATTCCAAGCACAACATAATATCCCAATATCTGGAAGTTTAGATTCATTAACAAACAATATGCTTCACAACCCAGATTATCAAGGATATGATACTGTGAAAACTCCACCAACAAGTGGACTATGGATAGTAGTAAACAAGACAAAAAGAATCCTTACAGTATATAAAGGAGACAAAGTAGATGTGAAATTCCCAGTGGCACTAGGAACATCTTCTACTCCAACACCATCAGCAAAAGCTAAAATCTCAAATATGGCTAAAAATCCAGCTTGGGGTGGAATGGGTGGAAAATATACACCTAGAGCAGCAAATGATCCATTAAATCCTTTAGGAGAAAGATGGATGGGATTAATTATTCCAGGAAAAAATGGTTATGGAATTCACGGAACTATAAAACCTAACGAAATAGGAAGATACGTCTCAAATGGTTGTATAAGAATGTTTAACTACGATATAGAAAACTTCGTATTTCCAAAGATGAAATCTGGAACACCAGTATGGATAGGAACCGATGCAGAACTTAATAAGTGGGGCGTATATCAGTATGTAGACAGGGTATCAAACAACCCAACACCTACACCGACACCTGCTCCAACACCAAAGCCAACACCAGTTCCAACACCATCACCAAAACCAGTAGAACCACCAAAAGAAATTCACAAATCACCATATAGTAAACCAATAGAAGAGATAATCCCACCAAAAGGATATCCAACAATATTTATATATGACTAAAAAAATTGCACTTTCTCAAAAAGAGAGAGTGCATTTTTTATTGTATTTTCTTTATTTGAGTCATTCTATCTAATATTTCAAAAATGTAGTATAATTTTAAATATATTGAAAATTTGAAAAGTAATAGAAATAAAGAGGTAAGGGTTATGAAAGTGTATTTATATTCAGGTATGCAAAACTTAATAGAAAAAAGTGGAGTAGGACGTGCGTTTCATCATCAAGAAGATGCAGCAAAACAAAACAATATTGAGTTAGTACAAAATATTGAAGAAGCAGATGTAGTTCATATAAATACAGTTTTTCCAAATTCACTATTAATGTCTTATTTATCTCAGAAAAAGAAAGTTCCTGTAATTTATCACGCTCATTCCACAAAGGAAGATTTTAGAAATTCTTATTTGGGATCGAATATGTTTTCTGAAGCTTTTTGTAAGTGGATAAAGTTGTGTTATGAATCTGCAGATATTATTATTACTCCTACAAAATATTCTAAGAGTCTTTTAAGATCCTATGGAATTACAAAGCCTATAGAAGTAGTATCAAATGGCATTGATTTAAATTATTATAATAGAAAAAACGTAGAAAAAGGATCTTTTAGAAACAAATATGGCTACAAAAAAGACGATAAAATAGTTATGTGTGTAGGATTAACTATTGATAGAAAAGGAATTTTAGATTTTGTAGAATTAGCAAAGAAAATGCCTGAATATGAGTTTATATGGTTTGGGGAAGCTAATTTAAGAGCCGTTACCCACAATGTTAAAAAAGCAGTTCAGACAAAACTTCCCAATTTAAAATTTCCAGGATATATAAACAAAGAAGAATTGAGAGAAGCTTATAAAGATTGTGATCTTTTTTTATTTCCCTCTAAAGAAGAAACAGAAGGGATTGTAGTTTTAGAAGCATTAGCAATGAAAGTACCAGTTCTATTAAGAGACATTCCTGTATACAAAGATTGGCTTGTTGAAGATAGAGATGTATATAAAGCCTCAAATTTAGATGAGTTTGAGGTGAAAATCAAAGATATCTTAGAGGGGAAATCCCAAAGTCTTGTTGAAAACGGATATAAAGTGGTTCAAAACAAAACAATAGGAAAAGTAGGAGAGCGATTTGTAGAAATATACAAAATGGCCATAGAAGGATATAGCAAAAATAACAAAGATTAAAAATACTAGACTCAATTAATATAAATTTGAGATAAAGCTTGAAAAAAATTTTAAGCTTTATTTTTATATTAAAGTTCCTAAACCTTTGTCTATACTAATAATTTTAAATATGTAGTATAATTTTTTATATAATAGAAAATGAGGAAAAAAATGAAAACAACTATAACAGATTTAACTCACGATGGTAGAGGTGTGGGGAAAATTGATGGAAAGACTGTATTTGTAGAAAATGTCTATCCAACAGAAGAAGTAGAAATAGAAATAACTAAGGACAAGAAAAAATTTTTAGAAGGAAAACCCTTAGAAGTTTTAAAAGAATCTAAAGATAGAATAGATTCTATTTGTCCAGATTTTTATAGATGTAATGGATGTCAATTTTGTGATTATGAATATTTAGCTCAAATAGAATTTAAGAAAAATAGAGTAATAAATGATTTTAAAAAATTTGCCCATATTGATCTTTATGATTTGAAGATTCATCCAATGGAAGATTTTTACAATTATAGAAATCACGTTCAATTAAGAGTGAAAAATGGAGAGATAGGATATATTGACAAGGAAGTAAAAAAAGTTTTTACACCAGAAAATTGTGTAATTGCCCCTAAGACTACCCAAGATTTAATTAATATTTTAAAAGATTATCCAAATTTAAATAAAATCAATCTAGTGGGAATAAGAGAAAATTATAAAAATGAGATTATGTTGATTTTAGTAACTAATGACAAGGATCCTTTGGATATTTCTAGTTTAGTTGAGAAATTAAAAGATTTAAAAGTAACTCATATACATCAAAATATTAATAACAATCCAAGATCTCATTACGGAAAAGAGTATATAAAACTTTGGGGTGAAGGAGAATTTTTTGAGGAAATATTAGGAAATAAATTTATTTTATCTCCAACTTCATTTTTTCAAGTGAATAGAACTCAAACAGAAAAGTTATACAAAAAAGCAATAGAAAATCTAAATCTTAATTTTGAAGATAAGGTATTAGAACTGTATTCTGGAATAGGAACTATAACAATGGAGCTAGGAAAACTCTCAAAGAAAGTTTTAGGAATAGAAGATTCAAAAACATCGGTAAAAGATGCTAAAACAAATTCAAAGTTAAACAATCTTAGAAATGTTAAATTTTTAAGTGGAAGAGTTGAAGAAAACTTAGAAAATATTGACGGATATTTTACTAAAGTAATACTAGATCCACCTAGATCTGGAGCAAATAAAATAGTTTTAGATAAGATTATAAACTTAAAACCTGAAGTAATATCATATATCAGTTGTAATCCAGCAACATTAGCAAGGGATGTGGAAATATTAGTAAATGAGGGAAATTATAAGTTAGAAGATATTGAAGTCTTTGATATGTTTCCTTTAAGTTCACA
>CAYWTV010000020.1:21204-22272 GCA_964461305.1 uncultured Peptoniphilaceae bacterium | reverse complement strand
AGAGAAAGTGACTACTAAAAAGGCTAGTTGTGATTGTGGAGGTTTGTGGAAATTAGATTATACTCCAAAATTATTTAATGAAAACTTAATAGATACTAAAACTTGGGGAATGTTTAGATATAGGGCTTTTATGCCGATTATTGACAATACTTGGGAAGATATCTCTATGGGTGAGGGAATGACTCCGATTGTTAATCTTGATGAAGATGTTATGTTGAAAATGGATTATTTAATGCCTACTCTTTCTTATAAAGATAGAGGAGCTGCAATGTTAATTTCCCATTGTAAGTCTATAGGTGTGGATTCAGTAGTTCAAGATAGTAGTGGAAATGCTGGAAACAGTGTAGCTGCTTATTGTGCAAGGGCGAAAATAAAGTGTGAGATTTTCGTACCAGAGGGAACGTCTCCTAAAAAAATCGACATGATAAAATCCCACGGTGGGAAGGTAAATGTAGTCGAAGGTTCAAGAGATCATTGTGCAGATGTGTGTAGACAAAAAGTAGAAAATGAAGGAGTTTATTATGCAAACCACGTGTATAATCCATTTTTCTACGAAGGTACTAAAACATATATTTATGAAGTTTATGAACAACTTGGAAGAATCCCTGAAAATATTATAATCCCCATAGGAAATGGAACTTTATTTATAGGAATAATTAAAGGCCTAGAAGAGTTATTAAGGAGCGGTTCAATAGAAAAAATGCCCCAAATTATAGGTGTTCAAAGTGAAAATTGCAATCCTATAAAAAAAGCTGTAGATGAAAATAAATCTCAGCCAGAAAATATTACTCCTTTACCTACATTAGCAGAGGGAATCGCCATTGGAAAACCAATGAGGGGAGAAGAAATTTTAGAATATATTTATAAATATCAAATAAAAATAATTGATTCACCAGAAGATAAAATTTTAGAAGCAAGAGAAATTCTTGCTAAAAATGGAGTCTATTGTGAACACACTACTGCTGCAAATTACGCAGCTTATATAAAATACAATGAAGAAAATGAAAAGCTAAAAGATACTCTTATACCAATGACTGGAGCGGGACTAAAATCAGATCATTAAATAAA
>CAYWTV010000020.1:9768-21104 GCA_964461305.1 uncultured Peptoniphilaceae bacterium | reverse complement strand
ATCATTAAATAAAGGAGAATAAAAATGTGGAAATGTCCAAAGTGTAATAGAGAGTTTAAAAGAACAAACCAAAGTCACTATTGTGGAGAAGCTCCTAAAACAATAGATGAATATATTTTGAATCAACCAGTAGAGATTCAAGAAATTCTAAATCAAGTGAGAATAACTATTCGAGATTTACTACCAAATGCAAAAGAGAAGATATCTTGGGGTATGCCAACATACTGGGAAGGACAAAATATTATTCACTTTGCAGCGTCTAAAAATCATTTAGGTTTATATCCTGGAGAAGAAGCTATTATAGAATTAAGTGACAAATTATTAGATTACAAAACTACTAAAGGGGCTATCCAATTTCCTTATAAACAGGAAATACCTTTTGATTTAATATCACAGATAACTCTTTGGTGTTACGAGACTGGAAATCACCATTAAGACTTTAAAAGCAAAGGACAATTATAAATGACTGAAAAAGAAAAAATGCTTAATCAAATAGAGTACAATGCTAATTTTAACGAGGAGCTAACTAAAGAAAGAAATGCAGCTAAAGATTTGTGTTTTGACTTTAATCAAACTAAGCCCTCAGATACAAATGCTCAAAAGAAAATTCTTGATAAACTTCTTGGGTCTATTAAAGGCGATGTTACTATCATAGCACCATTTTTTTGTGACTATGGTTACAATATAGAAGTTGGGAATAATTTTTTTGCTAATCACAATACAGTTATACTTGATTGTGGAAAAGTAACCTTTGGAGATGATGTTTTTATAGGTCCGGGATGTGGATTTCATACAGCAACTCATCCTATTGACTATAAAAAAAGAAACGAAGGAATTGAATTAGCCTATCCTATAACAATTGGTAACAGTGTCTGGATAGGTGCTGGTGTCCAGGTTCTTCCAGGAGTTACCATAGGAAATAATGTAGTAATAGGAGCGGGAAGCATTGTCAATAAGGACATAGAGAGTAATTCTATAGCAGTTGGAAATCCTTGTAAAGTTATAAAGAAATTAAATTCTTAGTTTCTGAGAATTTGTGAAAGTTTCTTAACTAAATATTTAAATATTTAAAGGTTCATTCACATTTTACAGGGTAATTCATTTATAGGAGGGATAAATTATGAAAAAATTTTTTAATTTTAAAATCCTAATATTTTTGGCTATGTCTTTAGTTATATTTATAGGTTGTACAAAGGGAAACAACCAAAATCAATTAGATAACAATCCTGAAGAAAGTGTTAGTGAAGTTGATAATGATAGTGTAGAAGACGAAATATCTTCAAATTCAGAAGTATCTTTTGAAAGTGAAAATGCTGAAGTTCCAGGGGACTCTAATGATGAAGATATCTCAGAGGAGATAATAGAGACTGATGAAACTGATGTAGTTTTATCTCCTGCTAGTTATTTTCCCATTAATTTAGGTAGTACTTGGAGTTATTTAGGTGATGGTATGGAATATGCCAGCTTTACTAGGGAAGTAATTTTTCAAGAAGGAAACAAAGGACAAATGAAAGAAGACAATACAGGTACAGTAATGGCCACTGTTTACGAAGTTAATGATGAAGGTGTTAAGATTGTTTTTAGTCAAGGGGAATCCTACGATGACGAAAACTTTATTAATAGAGAGCCAAATGAAGACACATTTTTAATAAAGGTTCCTATTGAAGTCGGAAATTCTTGGGATACTGAAGTGGACACTAGAGAAATAGTAGATTTAGATTCTTCAGTAGAAACTCCATTAGGCACATTGGAAGAACTATTGAAGATAAAAGTTGAAAACATTGATTCAATATTTTACGAGTATTATAAATCTGGAATTGGACTAGTAAAAAGAGAATTTTCTGGAGAAGGTTTTGAAGTTACTTCTACTTTAGAAGAATACAATATTAATGAATAATTTTTAAGAAACTGTCAGTTTGGCAGTTTCTTTATTTTATTTTAATAAAGTAAAAATATAAAAATGTGATAAAAACTCATTAATACTAAAATCTTTAATTATTTAATCTAACTTTAGAATTGGAATAATTGATATTAATGTTTTAAAGTGATAAACTTCATTGTAGTTATTAAATTTTATGGAGAGTTTATGAAAGCTATTGTTTTAGGTTTGATTTTGGATTTGTTAATAGGAGATCCTTACTTTTTACCCCATCCTGTTAAATTAATGGGAAATATTATTAATTTTGAGGAAAAAATCGCTAGAAAAATTTCAACAAAGGGTAAGTTTTTAAAATTTGCAGGGCTAATAATTGTTCTAATTAATATTTTTCTCGGATTTTTAATTCCTAGTTTAATTTTAAAATACTCAAATGGACTTTTTAATGAAATTATTAAAGTATATTTTGTATATACTTGTGTTTCTGCTAGGATGCTTCATTATGAAGCTTTTAAGGTGCGAGATTGTCTAAAGGAGAGTTTAGAAAAAGGAAGAGATAGACTAAAATATATTGTAGGTAGGGATACTTCTGAACTTTCAGAAAAAGAAGTAGTAGCTGCTACTGTCGAGACAGTTTCAGAAAATACTTCTGATGGAGTAATTGCTCCACTTTTTTATATTTTAATTTTTGGAATTTCTTTTGGATTTGTATATAAGTTTATAAACACAATGGACTCTATGATAGCTTATAAAAACGAAAAATATGAAAATTTAGGGTATTTTCCAGCTATTGTAGATGATATTGCGAATTTTATTCCAGCTAGAATTACTGGATATTTAATGGCGGTATCTCTATTTTTCAAATACGATGCGAAAAGAAGTTTAAGGACTATAAAACGAGATCACAAAAAACACCTTAGCCCAAATGCTGGTTATCCAGAATCTGCTGTTGCAGGTCTTTTAGGTATCCAACTTGGAGGTGGACATAACTATTTTGGCAAATTTGTATATAAACCACATATTGGACAAAAATATAGAGAAATTTCAATTAAAGATATAGATAGAAGTGTATTTATTATGTATATTAGCTCATTTGTATTTGCTATTTTAGGTATGGGTTTAGTATTTATAATCAATTTATTAAAAGGGTGAAGAGATGAAACACGGTGGAGATTTACTTAGTTATAAAAATGAATACAAGGGAGATATTATAGATTTTTCCAGTAATATCAACCCATTAGGATATCCTGAAGGGTTAAAAGAAGAAATTTTTGAAAACTTTAAAGAAATTGATAAATATCCAGATATTAAATATAGAAATTTAAAAACTTCTGTTAGCAAATATTTAAAATGCAATGAAGAAAATGTGGTTTTAGGAAATGGATCTATGGAAATAATAGATCACTCTCTTTATTTTAAAGATAGAGTATTGTTGTTTTATCCTTGTTTTGGAGAATACGAAGATAGGGCAAAAGTTAATAATAAAGAAATTATTAAAATCCCCTTAGACAAGGAGTTTAAAATAGATTTAGAAGTTTTTAAAAAGAATTTAAAAGACAATACTATAGTAATTTTAGGAAATCCAAACAATCCTACAGGTCTCAGAATAGAAAAGGAAACTTTACTTTCTATTTACAAAGAAATAAAAAGTAAAAACTCTTTGTTGGTTTTAGACGAGGCGTTTTTTGAGTTTTCACCAGAGGATTACGATTCAATTGAACTATTTAAAAATGAAAATTACGAAAATATACTAATAATTAGAGCTGCAACGAAAGTCTATGGCATTCCAGGCCTTAGACTTGGTTACGGATGTACTAATGAAAATTTAGTTCAAAAAATCAGTGAAAATCAACTTCCATGGTCTATTAACACTTTAGCAGATTTGGCAGGAAGATGGATTTTAAGTGAAGAAGAATTTCTCATTAAATCTAAAAACTATTTAAATAAAGAGAGAGAGTTTTTATTAAAAGAGCTAAATTCCATAAATGGCATAAGACCTTTTAATACACATTCTAATTTTATATTAATAAAGTTAGATAAGTTAAATGGAGAATATATTTTAAAAAATCTAATATCCCGAGGAATATTAATTCGAACTTGTACTAGTTTTGAAGGATTAGACGATTCTTTTATAAGGGTTGCTATTAAAGACAGAAATAACAATTTGGAATTAATAAAGGGTTTAAAAGATATTTATGGTGAAATTTAATAAAGTATATAAATAAAATATCTGAAAAAATTAAATTAAAAAACTTTAACAAGCTATTAAAAATGGAATTTATAATTTTAATAGCTTTTTTATTTTTCTTTGAATAAAAGTGAAAATATTTAAATAAAGTTTTCAAGTTTAAGAATTTACAAATTAAATCTCTAATCTAAAAGTTAGAGTTTTTCAACCTTTAGCCCATGTATTATAATTAAATATTGTTAATAATTAAAAATTTTGATATAATAATTCTATCGGAATTACATTTTTTGAATACCGTCAACAATTCTATATGTAGATTTCTAATTATCAAATTATAATTTAATAGAGGGAAACAAAATGAAAATAAATGAAATACGAGCAATACGAGGACCTAATTATTATAATCAGAAGCCTATGATTTTTATGCAATTAGACCTTGGTGAGTTAGAGTATAAGCCCACTGATTTGGTTCCAGATTTTAAAGACAATATTTCTAAAATATTGCCTAGTCTTTATAACCATACGTGTTCTCCTGGTGTTACTGGGGGATTTTTTCAAAGAATTGATAGGGGAACCTGGGCAGGTCATGTTGTAGAGCATGTTGCTTTAGAACTTCAAAATTTAATAGGACACAAAGTAACCCATGGTAAAACGTTTACTTTAGAAGAAAAAGGACTTTATAACTTAGTATTCAGATACAAAGTTGAAGAAGTTGGAATAAGGGCTGCTGAAATGGCAGTTGATATAGTAGACAATTTATTTGAAGGAAAACTTACTGAGATTGAACCTTTACTTAAAGAATTAAAAAAAATCGAAGAGTCCACTTTCTTTGGCCCATCTACTCAATCAATTGTAGATGAAGCTAAAAAACGTGGAATTCCACATATTAGACTTAATAAAAACAGTTATGTTCAACTTGGACAAGGAAAATACCAAAGAAAAATCGAAGCTACTGTAATGGACAATACTTCTTCACTAGGTGTTGAAATTGCTGCAGATAAAGAGCGAACAAAGGAAATTTTAGGAAGTAATGGTATTCCAGTTCCAAAGGGTAGAGCAGTAAGAGGATATGAGGATGCTTTAAAAGCAGTTTCTGAAATAGGATATCCAGTTGTTGTAAAACCTTTAAATGGCAACCATGGAAGAGGAATAAGTGTTAATATAAAAAATGATGAAGAACTTAAAATTGCCTTAGAACTTTCAAATAAAGTAAGTTCTACTGCAGTGGTTGAAAACTATATAAAAGGTCATGATTTTAGATTATTAGTCATAGATGGAAAACTCCAAGCTGCAGCTTTAAGAGAGCCTGCTTATGTTATTGGAAATGGCAAGGAAACAATAAAAGAATTAATAGATATTGTAAATGAAGATCCTAATCGTGGAGATGGACACGAAAAAGTACTTACAAAAGTAAAAATAGACGAAGAAACCACAAGGATTTTAGAAAACCAAAATTTATCACTAGATACTGTTTTAGAAGATGGAAAAAAAGTTTATGTAAAATCTACTGCTAATATAAGTTCTGGAGGAACTGCAGTAGATGTTACTCATAATGTTCATCCTATAAATCAACTTATGGCAGAGAGAATATCTAGATTAATTGGACTTAATGTAATTGGCATTGATTTAATGGCAGAAACTCTAGAACAGCCTTTGGAACAAGGAAAGTCAGGAGTAGTAGAGGTAAACGCCGGACCAGGCTTTAGGATGCATCTTCATCCATCAGGGGGAACTCCTAGAAATATAGCAGTTCCAATTGTGGATATGTTATTTCCTGAAGGAGTAAAACACTCAGTTCCAATTTGTGCAGTTACAGGTACAAATGGAAAAACTACTACGACAAGATTAATCTCACATATTTTAGGATACAGTGGATATACAGTAGGAATGACATCTACTGACGCAGTAACAGTAGATAATGTTCCGATTTTAAAGGGAGATTATAGCGGTCCTGGTGGAGCAATGGCTGTAATGAAAGATGCAACTGTTGATCATGCAGTTTTAGAAGTAGCTAGAGGTGGAATTATAAGACGAGGCCTTGGATTTAATAAATGTGATGTTGGAGTTTTATTAAATATTTCATCAGATCACTTGGGCTTTGGAGGGATAGACACTTTAGAAGAGTTAGCTAGATTAAAATCAACTGTTACAGAATCTGTTAAAAAAGATGGATATGCAGTTTTTAATGCTGATGATTCTTTGGTTTTGGATTGTGTTAAAAAGACTAAAGGAAAACCAATTTTATTTTCCATGGATATTAACAATCCTGCTTTAGTTAAAAATTTAAAAAACGGAAATGTAAATGTTACTATTTTAGAAAATACAGTTATAGTTCAGCAAAATGGCGGTATTACAAATGTAGCTGATATTTATGAAATACCTATTACCTTTGAAGGTCAAGCGAAATTCAACATTGAAAATGTATTGGCAGCAGTAGGAGCTTGTTTTGCATTAGGTGTTAGCGAGGATCAAATTAGATCTGGATTAATAAGTTTCAGTCCATCTATTGGTCAATCACCGGGAAGAATGAATGTAATAGATATTGGAGATTTTAAAGTATTAATAGACTACGGTCACAATATTGGAGCAATTCATGCAACAGGTGAATTTATTCAAAAACTAATGCCTGGTAAAAAAATCAGAATGGCTGCTGGTGTAGGAAATAGGCGAACTGAAGATATTGTAGGATACGGAGAAGCATTGGCAAAATATTACGATCAAGTAGTTATTTGCGATCCGTCACCTAGAATTAGAAAACTAGGTGAGACTTCTGACTTAGTTAAGGAAGGTCTATTAAAAGGCGGATTTACTGAAGATCAAATATTCATTGATATAAAAGAAAAAGACGCTACCCAAACAGCCTTAAATTTAGCTGGACCTGGGGATTTAGTTGTTTTGCAAGTTGAAAATATATCTCAAGTTACTAAAGATGTATTAGATTATAAAAATAAAAATATCTAAGGAAAATTTTGGGAAAATTCAAATCAACTTTAAAAATTTTAGTTAGTTGCAAATAAAAAGATAATGAAACAGAAGAAAATCTTTATGAATTTTATAATAATTATTAACACAAAAACTCGCTAGAAATAGTGAGTTTTATTGAAAAAGTGGCTATATATTAGATAACAATAATAATATAAGAGGTGATTTTATGATCGTCAAAGGATATGTAACTCCTCATCCTCCTATAATTCTTCCAGAAGTTGGAAGGGGAGAAGAACAAAAAATAAAAGACACTATAAATTCAATGGAGAAAATGGCGAGGGAGATTTCTGAATTAGAACCAGAAACTATCATTATTTCTTCACCCCATGCTCCTGATTTTAGTGATGGATTTTATTTAAGTTATGGTGATGTTATTGAAGGAAATCTAAAGAACTTTGGATTTGAAAGTGTGGAAGAAAAAGCTAATTTAGATAAAGAAGTAATAGAAAAAATTCAAGAGTTAAACAATGGTTTAAATTTATATTGTTCAAAAGATACTTTTAATCAAATAGACCATGGTACTTTAATTCCTTTAAGGTTTATAAACAAACACTACAAAGATTTTAAATTAGTAATAGTTGGAATATCTGGTTTATCTGGATATGAACACTCTTATTTTGGCGAGTTGTTAAAAGATTCTGTAAATATTCTAAATAGAAAGACTGTATTTATAGCATCAGGTGATTTGTCCCATGTTTTAAAAAAAGATGGACCTTATGGATATAGAAAGGAAGGACCCATATTTGATAAAGAAATAATAGAAATTCTTTCAAATGGCAAGTTCCACAAACTATTTAATATATCCCATAAACTTACTAACAATGCAGCTCAATGTGGATTAAAGTCTTTTCAAATTTTAGCAGGAGCAATTAACGGACAAAATCCTGTAGGAAAACTCTATTCCTATGAGGGACCTTTTGGAGTAGGATACGGTGTATTAAGTTTTACTCCTGAAAAAAGTGAAGATGAATATGTTAATTTAGCTAGAAAAGCAATAGAAGAGTTTACAAAGACAAAGACTTTAATTAATCTACCAGAAGAATCTTCAAGAGAACTTAAAGAAACTAAAGGAGCAACTTTTGTAACAATTTACAAAAATGGGAAATTAAGAGGGTGTATTGGAACCATAGAGCCGATAACTGATTCAATCGGAAATGAAATAATTAGAAATGCTATTTCATCAGCTACAAATGATCCAAGATTTCCAGTTGTAAAAAAAGATGAATTGGAAGATTTAGATATAAGTGTAGATGTATTAAAAAAACCAGAAAAAATTAATTCAATTGATGATTTAAATATTAAAAAGTACGGTGTAATAGTTTCCAGTGGATACAAAAGGGGAGTACTCCTTCCTAATATCGATGGAATTGAAGATGAAGAGCATCAAGTTTTAATAGCTCTAAGTAAAGCTGGAATTGATAAAAATGAAAAGTACTTCCTAGAGAGATTTGAAGTGATTAGACATGAATAAAATAACTTGCGATCTTTGTCCAAGATTTTGCTCTTTAAGTGAAAATAAAGTTGGGTTTTGTAATGGCAGAAAAGCTCAAATGGGTAAAATCATTCCAATAAATTATGGGAAAATCTTATCTATGTCCTTGGATCCAATTGAAAAAAAGCCAATTCAGTTTTATAAAAACAACTCTATGATTCTCTCGGTGGGAACCTTTGGGTGTAATATGAATTGTCAGTTTTGTCAAAACTATGAAATTGCTAGGGCAAAGGAATCAGATTATCCAACAAGAAAAATATTACCTGAACAATTGATAAATATAGCAATTGACAATAAACGACTAGGAAATATTGGGATTGCTTTTACTTATAATGAACCTTTAATAGGATATGAATACATTTTAGATGTAGCTAAATTATCAGAAAAAGAAGATTTAGATATTGTAATTGTATCTAATGGTCAAATCAATGAAAAGTACTTAAGGGAATTGATCCCCTATGTGGCAGCTTGGAATATAGATTTAAAGGCATTTTCTGAAGAGAATTATAAAAAACTAGGTGGAGATTTTAAAACAACCCTTAGAAGTATTGAAATGATTTCTTTAAAATCCCATTTAGAAATAACTACCTTAGTTGTTCCAGGTATTTCAGACGATTTAGAACTATTTAAAAAACAAGTAGAATTTATCGGGAATCTAGATGAAAATATACCCCTTCACTTAACTAGATATATTCCCAGATATAAATACACACTGCCTCCAACGAGTGTTGAACTTCTAAATGAAATGAAAGAAATTGCAAAAAAAAATTTAAAAAACGTAGTTTTAGGAAACATATAAAAAGAGATGTCTATGTAAAAATAGACATCTCAAATTTTTTATAATATATCTTTTAAAGTACCAATTAACTTATCGATTTCATCCTTTGTAATTATTAAAGGAGGTAAAAATCTTAGAATTTTTCCTTGGGTGCAATTTGTAATAAATCCTCTATCTAAGAGTTTATCTACAATATCACCACATTCAGTTTCTAATTCAAGACCTAACATTAGGCCTATTCCCTTAACTTGTTTAATTATTTCAAATTCTTCTTTTAGTTTTAATAATTCTTCTTTAAAGTAAGCTCCAGTTTCTTTGGCTTTTTTTGGGATGTCATTTTCTATCATCTCTTTTAAAACCGTAGAAGCAGCTCTAGTTGCAAGGGGGTTTCCTCCATAAGTTGTAGAATGATCACTTTCACCTAAAATATCAGCAAACTTCTTTTTCATTAAGACTGCACTAATTGGAACTCCATTTCCAAGAGCTTTGGCAAGAGTCATTATATCAGGGGTAACACCAGAGTGTTCATGGGCAAATAATTTACCAGTTCTTCCCATTCCACATTGAATTTCATCAAATATTAATACAGCATCGTACTTGTCAGCTAATTCTCTAGCAAGTTCTAAAAATTCTTTAGTTGCAACTGTTAGACCACCTTCGCCTTTAACTGGCTCAATAATTATAGCTGAAGTTTTTTCATTTACTAAACTCCTTAAGGATTCTAGGTTGTTATACTCTGCAAAGAAAAATCCATCAGAGGAATAACCCATTTTCTCTTCTTTAAATTCCGGCTTATCAGTAACGTTCATAGCCATAAAAGTTCTACCATGGAAGGAATTGCTCATAGCTACAATTTCACTTTTAGATTGATCTTCACAGTTTAGATGACAATATTTTCTTGCAATCTTCAGTGCACCTTCATTAGCTTCTGCTCCAGAATTTGTAAAGTAAACTTTATCTGCAAAGGAGTTTTCAATTAATAAATTAGCGCACTCTATTTCTGGATCTGAGAAAAAGTAGTTAGAACAGTGAATAATATGATCAACTTGATTTTTTAGAGCATTTTTAAAATTTTCATTACTATATCCAAGGGAATTTACCCCTATACCACTTAAAAAATCGATATATTCATTTCCCTCAGAATCTACTAAAGTACAGTCGTAACTATTTTCAATAATGATTCTATTTTTATTAATATGCTGGACAATAATATTTTTGCCTTTGTTTATTTTTTCTTCTATATTTTTCATATACGCCTCCTTTTTCTATTATTTTTATGCCCTTTAAAGAAGATAAATAACCTAAAAGGGTAAATATAATACATAATAAAAAATTATGTAAAATTGTTCTTCAAACATAAAATTTATAATATATTTAAAAATCCACAGAAAATTTCAGTGACGATTAAATGGGCGAAATGGACTTTTTGTAAAGTTATTGTAAATAAATCATTAATTTTTTAAAAATAATTTTATATAGTTTATTTAAAATTTTTAGAGGGTAATATATTATCAGTAGCAAAAAAGCTAGACTGAAAGAATTATGTAAGGAGACAGAGAAAAAGAAAAGAAATACGAAAGGAAGATACGAAAATGAGAAACTTTGAAACATTTAGAACTGAAAGAGAACTACTAGACAGAATAGAACAACTTAGAGCTGCAGGTTATACAGACAGCGAATTTGAAGTAGTTTCAGCTAACAGGTTAGAAGATGAAAATTTAGAGTATCACGATATTAATCAAGCAAACACCGACATTTCTTTTGGCGACAGAATTGCAGCTTTCTTTACTGGTGAAGATCCAGAAGAAAGAGCTTTTGATCGTTATAGCTGGGACGATACTGTTCGTGCAGACGCTACTAATGCATTAAGAGAAGGACAATATGTACTTTATGTAAATAGAGAAGGTTATTACGAAGATCCTACATTATTTGACGAAAGAAGAGATTATGTAGATGAAGATTTCGACGAAGACATTAGAAATAGAACTGATTTATCTGACGAAGAAAAAATAAGATT
>CAYWTV010000020.1:0-9668 GCA_964461305.1 uncultured Peptoniphilaceae bacterium | reverse complement strand
CACGAAGAAAGAGTTAATGTAGAAAAAGAAAACGTAGTTACTGAAGAGCTAATTATTAAAAAAGACACAGTTCAAGATACACAAAGAGTTTCTGAAGATGTTAGAAAAGAAAAAGTAGAAATTCACGATGATGAGAATCTTGTTGATGATCATCAAGAAGGTGGACTACTAGATAGAGATCACAGAGACGACGGCTTATTTGACGATGAAGTTGATGGAGATGGATTATTTGACGGCGATCGTAGAGCAAATGGTCTAAAAGATAGAGATAAATATTAATTAAAAAATTTTTAGGGCTGTTAGACCAGCCCTTTTTTTATTAAAATGAAATTTCAAAAGTCTATAAATAACTGTTATAATAAAGAAAATAACACTTAGGAGTAATTATGGAAAAGACACAAGGATGCTTAATTTGTGAAAAACCTTTAATATATTTAGATAAAAAAGAAACTTTAAAATGTTCATTTTGTCATGAAAACTTTGAATCTATGGCAATGTGCGAAGATGGTCATTATGTATGTGATGATTGTCATGGAAAAAAAGGAATTGAGTATATCATAGAGTTTTGTGAAAACTCAGATTCTAAAAATCCAATTGAAATACTAGATGAAATTATGAAAAATCCTTATATTTATATGCATGGCCCTGAACATCACGTAATGGTGGGAGCGTCTTTACTTACTGCTTATAAAAATGCAGGAGGAGAAATCGATTTAAAAGAGTCTTTATTGGATATGAAATCTAGAGGAGAAGAATACCCAGGAGGTTCTTGCGGATTTTGGGGTTGTTGCGGAGCAAGTGTAAGTGTGGGAATGTTTTTAAGTATAATTACTAAATCCACACCACTAAGTAAAGAATCTTGGGGCCTTATAAATAAAGGGACTGCCAAAGCTTTAGACGAAATTGGAAGTTTAGGTGGACCAAGGTGTTGTAAGAGAAACTCTTTTACTGCTACGAAAACTGCAGTTGAGTTTGTAGAAGAACATTTTGGAATAAAAATGGAGCTACCTGAGAAAATACAGTGCAATTTCTATAAATATAACAAAGAATGTTTAGTAAGAGGATGTCCGTATTTTGGAAGAAAATAGCATGAAGGGGAGTTTGGACGACATTTCTATCCAACTATCTAGAATAAACGAACAACTGGCCATAAAAAATTCAAGAACAAAAAAAGTTCTAAAAACTATAAGAAATATAGTTATTGGGATGATAATAATCTTTCTAATAATAATTTTAATGAACATAGCAGCTTTTCAATCCTTTTCTTCTTCAGAAAGTACAGTTGAAAGTATTGAAATTATAGATCAAAATTAATAAGTTTAGATAAAAAACGGGACAATCCATTGGAGTTGTCCCGTTTTAAAAAATTATTTTATTTTACATCATAAAAGCCACTTGGGTCTTCTTCTAAATCAATCATAATATTTTTTGTTTGACTATATGCATCTAACATCATTTTATGATTTTCTCTACCGATTCCTGAGTCTTTGTATCCACCGAATGGTGCTCCAGCTGGGAATTGGCTAAATGTGTTAACCCACATACGTCCTGTTCTTACACCTCTAGAAACATTTAAGGCTGTATTTAAATTAGTAGTAAAGACTCCTCCTGCTAAACCAAAGTCAGATTGGTTGGCAAGTTCGATTGCTTCTTTTGCATCGGAGAATTTTTGAACTACTACAACTGGTCCGAAAATTTCTTCTTGATTTACTGTGTTACAGTTGTTTTCTTCTAAGATTATTGTAGGTTCCATAAAAGCGCCATTTTCAAATCCACTTTTTTTCATAGGTTCTCCACCTGTATAAATGGTTCCCCCTTCTTTTTTAGCGATTTCAATATATTCCAATATTGTTTCTACTTGCCCTTGATTTACTTGAGATCCCATTTCTGTTTCAGGATCTAATGGATCTCCAACTTTTATATTTTGGAATTTTTCTTTTAATTTAGCTAAGAAATCATCGAAAATCCCCTCTTGAATAAATAGTCTAGACCCTGCAGAACATACTTGTCCTTGATTAAATAAAATACCTAAAAGGGCACCGTCTAATGCTTTTTCTATATTTGCATCGTCAAATATTATAGAAGCACTCTTTCCACCTAATTCTAAAGTTGAAGGTATAAGATTCTTAGCAGCTTCTATTTTAATTTCTCTACCTACTTCAGTAGAACCAGTAAAGGCAACTTTATCTAAACCTGGATGAGTCTGTAAATATTTTCCTGCTTTTGATCCTTTTCCTGTAATTATATTTAAAACTCTCTTAGAAAGTACTCCATCTATTAGTTTTATAAATTCTAACAATGATAAACTAGTAGCAGAAGATGGTTTTAACACTACTGTATCTCCTGCAGCTAAAGCCGGTGCTAATTTCCAAGAAGCCATTAAAAATGGGAAGTTCCCTGGAATTATTTGTCCAACTACACCTATTGGCTCTTTTAAAATAATAGATAAATGTTTACCATCTAATATCTTAGTAGTCCCTTCTTCAGAACGTATAACACTTGCAAAGTATCTAAAGTGATCTGCTGCTAGTGGAATATCTAACTTGGATGTTTCTCTTATTGGCTTACCGTTATCCATAGTTTCGATAGTAGATAATAACTCATTATTTTCATCTATAATATCTGCAATCTTAAATAATAACTTAGCTCTTTCCTCTGGAGTAGAATCTTTCCATCCACCATTCCAAAAAGCTTCAGTTGCAGCATCTATTGCTAAATCAACATCTTCTTCACTTGCATTTGCAATTTTTGCTAATTTGTTTCCGTTAGCAGGATTTGTAGATTCTAACCATTCTTCACTTTTAGGATCCACTCACCATTAATGTATAATCCGTACTTATCTTGTAATTTAATATCCATACTTATCTCCTTTTTTAATGAATTCTTTTTTTATAACTTTTTAAATTTCTCTCTTTTTAAATACTATCCAATATCAATTAGAATTAATACATTTTTTTAATAATTATAAACAAAATTAAATATTCAGATATGTATTTTACTTGTTTTTGGGTAAATATAAATAACTATGGGGGTGTTTATGAACAATTTTAAAGATATTATTAAAGCACAAAGGGATTTTTTTCAGACGGATATTACTAAAGACAAAGACTTTAGATTGGAAAATTTAGAAAAACTAAAGGACATTATAAAAATTAATGAAAACAAAATAATGGAAGCATTAAAGATGGATCTTAATAAGTCCAATTTCGAATCCTATACTACGGAAATAGGATTTATTTTAGATGAACTTTCTTATATTATTAAAAAACTTCCAAGTTGGATGAAACCTAAAAGAGAGAAAACTCCAATTATTCACTTTCCATCTTCCAGTTATACATACTATGAGCCTTTGGGAACCACTTTGATAATATCTCCTTGGAATTATCCATTTCAACTTGCTATTGGACCGTTGATTGGAGCTATTTCAGCTGGAAATACTGCAACTCTAAAACCATCATCTAAATCTAAGAATACCTCTAGAATTCTTAGAGATATTATTAATCAAAATTTTGAACCAGAGTTTATATATGTAATTGACACTGAAGAAGTTTCCAATGAAGAACTTTTAGAAGAAAAATTTGATCATATTTTCTTTACAGGTAGTACAAAAGTAGGAAAGAAAATAATGGAAAAGGCCTCTAAAAATCTAACTAAAGTTACATTAGAACTTGGAGGAAAAAGTCCAGCCATAGTAGATGAAAGTTCCAATGTAGAAATAGCAGCTACTAGAATAGCATGGGGCAAACTCATAAATGCAGGTCAGACTTGTGTAGCTCCTGATTTTATAGTAGTCCATGAAAATGTAAAGTTGGAATTTTTAAACAAATTAAAATCTAGCATAATAAACTTTTATACTAAAAATCCAATAGAAAATAAAGAATATCCTAAAATTATTAACAAAGACCAATTTGATAA
Organism: uncultured Peptoniphilaceae bacterium; assembly: GCA_964461305.1. Classification (GTDB taxonomy): domain Bacteria; phylum Bacillota; class Clostridia; order Tissierellales; family Peptoniphilaceae; genus Neofamilia. The sequence continues at coordinate 5,753 of CAYWTV010000020.1, read as the reverse complement.
ATTAGTAGATTTAATTAAAGATCAAGATGTGTATTATGGTGGAAAACATTCTGAAGATGTTTTAAAAATCGAACCTACCATTGTAGATAATGTGAATTGGGATAACAAATTAATGGAGAGTGAAATTTTTGGACCAATATTTCCAATTTTGCCTTATAACAATTTAGATGAATTAATTGTTAAGTTAAAGGAAATGAACAAACCACTGGCATTTTATTACTTTTCAGAAAACCAATACAATATTGACAAGATTTTAAAGAAAGTATCATTTGGTGGAGGGTGTATTAATGACACTATTGTTCATTTGGCTACTCCATATTTAGAATTTGGTGGGGTAGGAGAAAGTGGTATGGGTGGATATCATGGAAAATACAGTTTTTTAAATTTTTCCAATAGAAAGAGCATTTTAAAAAAATCTACAAAGATAGATATTGATATAAGATATCCTCCATTTAAAAACAAACTGAATTTAATAAAGAAATTAATGAAATAGTATTAAAAATTTATTATAGGGTATATATAAAAAGTAGACAAAGGCAATCAAAACTTTAGGAGGTTTATATGGATATTATAAAACAAGGAGAAATGGCTCCGGATTTTACACTAGAAGATCACAACGGAAATGAAATAAAACTTAGCGATTTAAAAGGAAAAAAAGTACTTTTATCCTTTCACCCACTAGCTTGGACTGGTGTATGTATTGATCAAATGAGATCTTTAGAAAGAGAATTTGATAGGATTAAGGAAAAAGGCGTATCTGAAGTTTTAGGAGTTTCTGTAGATGCTCAACCTGGAAAAGCAGCTTGGGCTAAGACTTTAGGTATTGAAAATATTAAATTAGTAGCTGATTTCGAACCTAAGGGAGAAATGGCTAAAGCTTACGGACTTTATAGCGAAGAGCTAGGTGCAAGCGAAAGAGCTAATGTTTTAATCGATGAAGACGGAAAAGTAATATGGTCTAAAAAATACGAACTTACTCAATTACCAGATATTGACGAAGTTATTGAAAATCTTTAAATAAAAATAAGGAACGGAATCTTCCGTTCCTTTTAAAATGGAAAAATTTTCATAAAAAAATTGTAGGACTAAAATGGTCCTACAATTTTTTATATTGGTATAATTAGAATCTTTCTTCTGCTACATCCCAATTAACTACTTTCCACCAGTTTTTCAGATACTCTGGACGTTTGTTTTGATATTTCAAATAATATGCGTGCTCCCAAACGTCGTTTCCTAATATAACTTTGTATCCTTCACTAATTGGCGTATCTTGATTAGGTGTAGACATAATTTCTAATTTACCATCTTTAGATACTAACCATACCCATCCAGAACCGAATCTTCCAGCTCCTTCTTCTTCGAATTTAGTTTTAAAATCTTCAAATGATCCAAAAGCTTCTTTGATTCCTTCTTTAACCTTTCCAACTGGCTCTGTTGATCCACCTGGAGTCATAGTTTCCCAGAACAATGTGTGATTGTAATGTCCACCACCATTGTTTCTTACTTTTGTTTTAAGATCATCTGGAAGATTATCTAAATTTTCAAGTAATTCTTCTAATGAAGAATTGGCATATTCAGTATCTTTAACAGCGTCATTTAGTTTGTCTACATATCCTTGATGATGTTTACCATGATGGATTTTCATAGTCTCTTCATCAATTACTTCCTCTAGTGCGTTATAATCATATTTTAATTCTTCTAATTTAAAAGTCATTTTATTCTCCTTAAATTCTATTCTTTTTATATTAATTTTTTCGTAAGTATTTTATTCTAATTGATAACTATTATTAATATACCCCCTATAATTATTTTAAACATTTTTTTCATAATTAAACAATTAATATTTAAAAACTTTAAAAATCGTAATATTTTATACAAAGGGTATATAAATAAAAAGGTAAAGGAGGAAGAAAATGAAAATATCCAATATAGTAAATGAATATGCAAAGAACACTTCTCCTTATATTGGAGAGTTTGTAAATCACTTGCCAATGGGGCAATTAGCCTTATATTTTATGACTGATAGTTTAGAAAGGGTAAAAGAATACTCTGAAGATTCTAATTTAGACCCTATAAAAGAAACAGATACAAAAGTAGAATCCATAGACGAAGCTCTGGGAAAAAGAGATCTTTATAAACCTCTCTTAGAGTTTTTTAATAAAAATATAAATTCGTCTAATATTGATGAATATATTAAAAAAGTTCTAAATTCGTATCCAAAGGGAATGTCTTCTGGATTGTTCCACACTACAATAAGACTTGCTTACGCTGTAGAGGGATATGAAGTTGATGATGGATATATAGATGAACTTTGTAGAGCTTTAGCATATTATGTAACTGGCTATAGGGAAGGGGGATTATTTACTAGAAAAATAGACCCTAAAGAAATTATTAAGGAAATGGAAAAATTAAAAAAAGATCCTTTTATTAATGACACTATTAAAAATGAGAAAAGCCTAGGGCAAAAAATGAAAACCTTATATGAAAACGAAGAGTACATGGAAAAAGGATTTTTATTAGAAGGCTCAAAGGATGAAAAAATTAAAGGTCTCTTAGATTTAACTACTACTGCCTTTGTTAATTCAAAGGGTAAAGGAGATATTTTAATACTTCACTGTATTACAGGTCTTCACGCTTTAGTAGTTTTAGAAAAGTATTTTGAAGATTTTGAAAATGCTTTAGATATTTTAACTACTTTTATTATAACTCATTTAATGACTTTAGATGATTTGAATTTAGTTGAAATTAAGGAAGAATCACAAAAATCCTTTGAAGAAATTATTCCAATAGGAGCTAAGTCATCAGATGTTCATACTATTAAACTAACTTATTCAGCTAGTGAATTGTTTAATAAATTCCATGTGGAAAAACTAACAAATGTAGGAGACAAAAGAGTAACTTTTGGATAAAAGGTTTAAGACAGCTAAATGCTGTCTTTTCTATTAAAATAATATTAATAAAGTAAAATCTATGTTAAGTATTGTTATAAATGACTCTATAGGGTAAAAACCTAAAAGGTGATAATATGATTAAAGAAAAGAAGTGGAGCGAATTTTTAAAAGATGTTTTTATTTGCTCTTTAGGTGCTTATGGTGGACCAGAAGCCCACTACGGAGTCTTCACTGATCAAATGGTTATTAAAAAAAAGTATTTAACTGAAGAAGAATTAGTAGAATTAATTGCCTTAACGGGAATTCTTCCAGGACCTAGCAGTACTCAAACTATAGTGTCAATAGGTCATAAAGTCGGTGGACCATTACTAGCTTTACTTACAATGATAGTATGGGCACTACCTGTTTTAATAATTATGAGCATTTTATCTTTTTTAAGTGATTTTTTAAAAAGGGTAAATATAAATCAAGATGGACTTAGACTTATTGGCCCAATGGCTGTGGGATTTATAGTTTTAGCTTCTTATAGAATTGGTCGCAAAATTATAAAAGACAAACTAACATTAGGGTTGTTTTTCTTTGGATTAATTTCAACTTATTTCTTTAGATATACTTGGGTTTTTCCCTTAGTATTATTTATAGGAGGCTTTATAAGTATAATTAATAGTAAAGAAGAAAATCTTTGGAACAAAACTACAATAAAGCCACCTTGGAAATATTTTTTAGCATTTGTATTTTTTGCCATTGGTGGACTGCTTTTTAGTAATTTTACTAATTTTAAGTTAGTTGATTTATTTGAGAGTTTTTACAGATATGGATATTTAGTAATTGGTGGAGGACAAGTTGTAGTTCCTTTAATGGTTACTGAATTAGTGGAAGTAAATAATTATATGACTAGTCAAGAGTTTTTAACAGGTTTTGGACTAGTTCAAGGCTTGCCAGGTCCCATGTTTAGTTTTAGTGCTTATGCAGGTGGAATGGCAGCAAGGGGAAGTGGAGCACTTTACCAAGTTCTAGGTGCTATAACTGGTGGAATTGGAATATTTTTGCCAGGACTTTTATTAATATTTTTTGTTTATCCAATTTGGGAGGATTTGAAAAACATTCGAGGAATAAAAGTCTCTTTAAGGGGAATAACTTCTGTAGCAGCAGGTCTTATTGCAGCTTCAGCTATAACTTTATTTAGAAATAACGGAATTTCTATAGAAAATATTTTAGTATTACTAGTTACGATAATTCTTTTACTAACTAAAAAAATTCCAGCTCCAGTTATAGTTTTATTAGTTGTAATAACAGGAATTTTAACTATGTAATAAAAAAAGTAGTATTTAGTTTTTAAGCTAGATACTACTTTTTAGTTCGATTATTATTAAGTCTGCCTTGTTATTAATTCTAATTGGAATCATACTATTTCCCAGTCCTCGACTGACAATTAATTGTGCACCCTTTTCTAATTCATATAAACCAGAAGTGTATTTAGGAAAGAATCCTTGTCCAGGAGCATAAATTGCACCTATAAAGGGAATTCTAAATTGTCCTCCGTGGGCATGACCTGATAGGGTAAGTTCTATTTGTTTATCTTGGTACAGTTTATATTGTTCTGGCCTGTGGGATAGTAATATAGTAAATTTTTCCAAATCATTTATAGGATCTATAAAGGATTCTAAAATTTTATAATTTGTGTTTAGTTCACTAGTTTTTCTAGTAAAGTTTGGATCATTTACTCCAATTATTTGTATGGATTCAGACGACAATGTAGAGAAGTGTTCTTTACTTTCGTTTTCTAATACTTCAACTCCTAATGCTTCTAAATCAGCTTTAAAACTATTATATCCAGAATATCTTCCCTCATGATTTCCAGTTACATAATACACTGGAGCGATTTCTAGAGCTTTTTTTACAAAATCTATTGATACATCAGTATTTGTCTTTCTAGAATCTATTAAATCTCCAGTAATCGCAATTATATTAGGTTTAGAATTTCTTAAAGGTATTAGGATTTTTTCATCCCAATCTTTATTGTGATAATCTGAAATGTGGGCGATTTTATATCCATTAAAACTAGAAGGTATCTTTTCGCTTTTTACTTCTATAACCCTAGTGGAAACCCTAGTATTTCCCCATATTACCCATATAGAAAATACTAAGATTAAAACAAGAATAAACTTTTTCATTATTTAATTTCTTTATTTACTTGCATCATTCCACCAACTACTACTATATTTTCAATGTTATTTTCAGATAAAATTCCAGATGCTACTGTGGATCTTTGGCCAGATCTACATAGTACATAGTAGGTTTTGTCTTTATCTAAAGTGTCTACTTCATCTTTTAGTTCCGTTACAGGAATTAAAGTATAATTTGGGAAAAATTCTCTTTCTTCTTTGGAAACTTCTTTCGGTCCTCTAACATCTAATACTTCAATTTCGTCTTTAATTTCTATAAAATCTTTTGCAGAAATTTTAGGTATTTTTCTAAAAAAATTAAACATAATATTCTCCTTTATTCATATCTTAGTGCATCAATTGGATTTAACTTAGCTGCCTTACTAGCTGGATAATACCCGAAGAAGACTCCTATAATCATTGAAAATACAAAAGCTATTATTATTGATGAGATAGATGGCATAGTAGGAGATTCTAGGAAATGACTGGCTGCATATCCACCAATTCCACCTAATAGTATTCCAATAAATCCACCAATTAGACAAATTATTACACTTTCAATTATAAACTGACCTTGGATATCCTTGTTTTGAGCTCCTAAGGCTTTTCTAATTCCAATTTCTCTCGTTCTTTCGGTTACTGATACTAACAATATATTCATTACTCCTATTCCACCTACTAAAAGGGAAATAGCAGC
>CAYWTV010000019.1:10073-22938 GCA_964461305.1 uncultured Peptoniphilaceae bacterium | reverse complement strand
TTCCCATGACGATACAGATATATTCCTTTTCGTTTTTTTCTACTAATGTAGCCCAACAATGTCCAGCTTTTATTGTAGTTCCAGATTTTCCTCCGATTATTTTAAATCCAGTTTGTTCATACATTGGAAGTTTAGATAGTACTGTTGAGTCAATTTCAATTCCATCTGGATGATCTAGGGTTGATGTTGTATGGTATTTTGCCTTTGTAAATATTGCTCTAAAGTGTCCGTTTTGAAGGGCGTGATTTAAGAGTTTTGCCAAATCCTCAGCTGATGAATAATGTCCTTCTTCATCAAGTCCATCTGGGTTTTTAAATTGAGTATTACTTAGTTCTAATAGATTTGCCTCTTCGTTCATTAATTTTACAAAATCTTCTTTATTTCCAGAGATATTTATAGCTAAACTGTGAGCTGCCTCTCCTCCAGAAGCAAGCATGGTCCCGTAAAGTAAATCCCTAAAAGTTGTAGTTTCTTTTCCAAAAAATCCCGCCATTGATGAGTTTCTACTTATCATCTCTAAATAACTAGCCACATCTACTGGAGCTATTTCATTTAGGTCCTCAATATTTTTTAAAGAAATCCATACGGTCATTATCTTTGTCAATGAGGCTGGAGGGACTCGGTCTTTTTCATTAATATTTAATTCTACCTTGTCATCAGTAATATTGTATACATAGAAGTTTTTCGAATGTAGTTCCTCTTTGTTTATTTTTTCTCCAAATAGAGCAAACTTTATGGAAAAACTAACTCCTATTATTAACAATATTATAAATAAAAGGGTGAGTATTTTGTTTGAGTGTTTAGTTTTATTTCTTCTTTTCATATTTGTATTTTAACTCATTTACTTTTTTATTTCTCTTAAATTCACAATTATTAAGAATTTTTTAATATTCTTAATATATTATTAAAAAGCCACTGAGATTATAATTTCCCAGTGGCTTTTTTTAGTGAAGTACTATTTTTTCTATTTCGCTTTTCATTTTTTCTAGTATTTTCTTTTCTAGTCTTGATACTGTCATTTGAGATATGTCTAGTTCTTTTGCTATACTTGACTGGGTTTTTTTATTAAAGTATCTGTCTATTAATATTTTCTTTTCTGTTTCTGACAGTATAGACATTGCTTTTTCTAAAAAGTCGTTATTTTCTATTTTTTCGTAGTATTCTTCTTCTTTTCCTATTAGATCTGATAGAGATATATCTGAGTCTTCTCCACCGTCGTAGGTTAAATCTAAGGACTGTGGTGAATATACTTTACTTGCTTCCATGGCTTCTAGTACTTCTTCTTCTGTGTTTCCTAAGTACTGGGCAATGTCTTTTACTGATGGAGATTTTTGGAGTGTTTGGGATAGTTCTATTTTTGCGTTGTTTATCCTCTTTGACAACTCCTGGATTCTTCTAGGTACTCGAATGGTCCAGCCTTTATCTCTAAAGTGTCTTTTTATTTCTCCAATTATTGTTGGTGTTGCAAAACTGGAAAATTGATATCCTCTATCTACATCAAATCTATCTACTGCATAAATTAACCCAATAGATGCTACTTGGAATATATCGTCATAGTCAATACCTTTATTTGTATATTTTTTCGCCAAAATTTCTGCTATATATAAATTTTCTTCTATCAATTTATCTCTTATAGCTTTGTCTTTTGTTTTTTTATATTCTTCAAAAAGCCTAGTTTGTTCGTCTTTTTCTAATTGTTTCTCGTCTATATTTGTATTGGCCATTTTATTAGCTCCTAGTTAGACGAAGAGTTTCATTGTTATTGAATTTTCACTAATTTCTATATCTTCTACTAAGGCTTGAAGTATCATTTTACTCATTTCTACATTTTCAACTTTGTCTACGTCTACGTTAAAGTTTAAAAATTTTACTTCAATGTCTTTTTCTGATAAGTGGTATTCAATGGTAAATTCTTCGTTGTTTTCACTTTTAATTCCAATGTTACATACTTCTGATATACAAAGTTTTAGATCTTCGATTTTTTCTATACTAAAGTCTAAATTACTTGCTATTGCAGATGATGTAAGTCTTATTACTGTTAAATATTTTGATTTTGCTGGTATTGAAATTTTAACTACTTCTTTATTCATTTTTTTCACCTACAAATTCAAACATATCTTCTAGTTGGGTTATTTTAAATAACTTTCTGATTCTTTCGTTTACTTCTTTTAGATATACTTTTTTTTCTTTTTCTTGAGCTACTTTTAGTATTGATATTAAGGCTCCTAGTCCTGTTGAGTCTATATAGTCTAGGTCTGTAAAGTCTAAAAATATATCATCATCATTTTCTTCTAAAATTTTCATTACATCTTCTTTAAAATCTACTGATGCGTGAATGTCTAATTCTCCAAATAGTTTTATTATTGGAGATTTTCCTTCTCTATTTTCTAATTCTTTTCTAAATCCCATTTTATTCTCCTATAAATATTGCTACGGCTACTACTTTAGATTCTTTTAAGTTCATAAGTTTTACACCTTGTGTATTTCTACCAAATGTACTTATTTGATCTACTGCTATTCTTATAACTGTTCCACCTTCTGTTATTATCATAAGTTGGTTTTCTTTACTTACTACGAAGGAAGCTACTACTTTTCCAGTTTTTTCTGTAACTTTGTAACTTATTACACCTTTTCCTGCTCTGTTTTGGCTATTAAATTCTGATACAGGTGTTAATTTTCCGTATCCATTTTCTCCTACAGATACTAAGAATTCGTCTTCGTTTACTATACTAAAGTTTACTACTTCGTCTTCTTTGTTTAGTCTTATTCCTATTACTCCCATAGAGTTTCTAGATGTTTGCGTAACTTGATTTTCATCAAATCTGATGGCATTTCCATCTCTAGTGGTAAGTATTAGTTCTTCTTTTCCATCGGTAATTTCTACCCCTATAAGTTCATCGTTTTCTTTAAGATTGATTGCTTTCAATCCTGATTTTCTCATGTTTTTAAATGCATCTACTGAGGTTCTCTTTATTATACCTGTTTTTGTTACCATTGTGAAATACTTATTGGCTTCGAATTCTTTTACATCTAATACTGTTGAGACTTCTTCTCCGTCTTTTAGGTTTAATAGATTTACTATTGCAGTTCCTCTGGCTTGTCTTCCTGCTTCTGGTATTTCGTATCCTACTAGTCTATAGACGTTTCCATAATTAGTAAAGAACAATAAATTGTCGTGGGTATTTACTATAAACATTTGACATACAAAGTCTCCGTCTTTTGTAGATAGTGCTTTTATTCCCCTACCTCCTCTGTTTTGAGGTTTGTAGGCTCCTTCTGGCATTCTCTTTATATATCCGTTGTTAGTAAGGGTGATTACTACGTCTTCTTCTCTTATCATATCTGCAAGATTAATTTCTTCTGCTGCTGGCATTATGGCAGTTCTTCTCATGTCCCCGTATTTTCTTGCTATTTCTGTTAATTCTGATTTTATAATGTTGTCTCTTATACTTGGGTTTCTAAGAATTTCTTCTAATCTTGCTATTTCTTTTATTAATTCTGCATATTCTTCGTCTAATTTTTCCCTTTGTAATCCTGATAGTCTCTTTAGCTGCATATCTAATATGGCTTGGGACTGGATATCTGTTAGGCCAAATCTCTTTGTAAATTCTGCTTTTATTTCTTGGTCTGAATAGTTTGATTTAATAATTTGAATTATTTCATCTATATTGTCTATTGCAATTTTAAGTCCTTCTAAGATGTGGGCTCTTCTTTGAGCTTTGTCTAGTAGGAATTTTGTTCTACGTTCAATAATTTCTACTTGATGATTAAAGTAGTGTTTTATTAAGTCTTTTAATGTTAGTTCTTTTGGTTCTCCATCTACTAGGGCAATATTTATTATACCAAAGGTTACTTGAAGTTGGGTATGTTTATATAGATTATTTAAAACTACATCTGCTATTGCATCTCGTTTTAATTCTATTACTATTCTCATACCGTTACGATCGGATTCGTCTCTTAAATCTGAAATTCCTTCAAGTTTCTTTTCTTGAACGTATTCTGCAATTTTCTTTATTAGTCTTGATTTATTTACTTGGTATGGTAGTTCTTTTACGATTAGGGCTGTTCGTTTTTTGTTTTCTTCTTTTTCTACTACTGCCCTTAGGGATAATTTTCCCCTTCCTGTTTCGTAAGCTTCTTTTATGGCTCTTTTTCCCATTATCATTCCACCTGTTGGGAAGTCTGGGCCTTTTATGTGTTCCATTAGTTCATCTGTTGTAATGTCCTTGTTGTCTATATAGGCTATTACTCCATCGATGGTTTCGTTAAGGTTATGGGGTGCCATATTTGTTGCCATACCTACTGCTATACCACTAGATCCGTTTACTATTAGGTTTGGAAATTTAGATGGCAGTACTGACGGTTCCATTTCTGATTCGTCAAAGTTTGGCACAAAATTTACTGTGTCTTTGTCTATATCCTTTAGCATTTCTTGGGCTAGTTTTGTCATTCTGATTTCTGTATAACGCATAGCCGCTGCTCCGTCTCCGTCTATGGATCCGAAGTTTCCTTGTCCGTCTGCTAATGGATATCTTGTTGAGAAATCTTGGGCTAGTCTTACTACTGCATCGTATATTGCACTATCTCCGTGGGGGTGAAACTTACCCATTACATCCCCGACTAGTCTTGCTGATTTTCTGTATGGTTTATCTGGATATAGAAGTAATTCGTTCATTCCGTATATTATTCTTCTGTGAACTGGTTTTAGTCCATCTCTTACATCTGGAAGTGCCCTTGATACGATAACGCTCATGGCATAATCTAGATAGGATGTTTTCATTTCCTTTTTTAAATCTATATCTACAATTGTTTGTAAATCGTTATTTTCTGACATTGATTCCTCCTACGCGTCTAGGTTTTGAACATACCTTGCGTTTTCTTCTATAAATTCCCTTCTAGGCTCTACTTTATCTCCCATTAACATGGTAAATGTATCGTCAATGGCTACTTCGTCCTCTGGATCAAAGACTACTCGATTTAAGATTCTGTTGTCAGGATTCATAGTAGTTTCCCAAAGTTGATCTGCATTCATTTCCCCTAGACCTTTATATCTGGAGATTTTAATGTTTTTCATATCTATTTCTTTACTAACTTTTTCTAGTTCTTTATCTGTATAACAATATCTTATTACCTTTGTTCCCCTTACTAATCCGTAAAGTGGTGGTTTTGCTACGTAGATGTGGCCTTTTTCTATTAACTCTGGCATATATCTGTAGAAGAATGTCAAAAGTAATGTCATAATGTGGGCACCGTCTACATCAGCATCTGTCATGATTATTATTTTTCCATATCTAAGTTTTGATATGTCAAAATCGTCTCCAATTCCCGTTCCAAAGGCTGAAATCATTGAGAGTATTTCTTCGTATTCTAATACTCTTATTAGATTTGCTTTTTCTACATTCATTATTTTACCCTTTAGTGGAAGTATTGCTTGGTGGGAGTTGTCTCTTCCCATTTTTGCAGATCCTCCCGCAGAGTCTCCCTCTACTAAAAAGATTTCTGTTATATTAATATCGTCTGATTGACAATCTGATAATTTACCAGGTAGTGTGGTCTTTTCTAGCATTGAAGTTCTACGTTGGGCAGTTTTTAATTTTCTAATTGCTTCTCTTTCTTCTTTTGATTTTACTATCTTTTGAAGAATTGCCTTTGCACTTTTAGGATTTTCTACTAAATACTCTTTTAACTTTTCGTTAATTATATTTTCAACTATACCTCTAGTTTCAGAGTTTACTAGTTTTCCTTTTGTTTGTCCTTCGTATTGGGGATCTGGAAGTTTAATGGAGATGACAGCTGTTAGTCCAAGTCTTGTATCTTCTCCAATAAAGTTGTCATCTTTATCTTTTAAGAAGTTAAATTCCCTTGCATAGTCATTTAAGGTTCTAGTTAGTCCTCCCCTAAATCCTGATACGTGGGTTCCTCCTTCTGCTGTGTTAATATTGTTACCAAAGGATACTACTGTTTCTGAATATCCATCTGTATATTGGATAGCTACTTGAACATTGTGTCCTTCTTTGTCTTCTTCTATATATATTACGTCTTTATGAAGGGGTACTTTATTTTTGTTTATGTCTTCTACAAAGGATTTTATTCCTCCTTCATAGTGAAATTCTTCTGATTTTCCAGTTCTTTCGTCTAAAAGATTTATTTTTACTTCTTTTGTTAAAAAAGCTGTTTCTTTAAATCTTCTATATAGAGTTTCATATTCAAAGTCTGTTGTTTCGTTGAATATTTCTGGATCTGGTTTAAATCTTATTAGAGTTCCTGTTTTTTTGCTTTTTCCAACTTCTTCAAGCTCAGTTGCTCTTTTTCCCCTTTCAAAACGCTGTTTGTATTTTTTGTTGTTTCTACTTATTGTTACTTCTAACCATTCTGATAAGGCATTTACTACCGATACTCCTACACCGTGAAGTCCACCTGAAACTTTATATGCTCCTCCGTGGAATTTTCCTCCAGCGTGAAGTATTGTCATTACCGTTTCTACAGTAGACAGTCCAGTTGTTCTGTGGGTTTCCACTGGAATACCACTACCATCATCTTCAATAGATATAGATCCATCTTGATGAACCGTTACATCTACCTCTGATGCAGCTCCTGCTAAAACTTCATCTATACTGTTGTCTAATACTTCATAAACTAGATGATGAAGTCCTTTTGTTCCTGTAGAACCGATATACATGTGAGGTCTTAATCTTACTGGTTCTAATCCCTCTAATACCTCTATATTATCGGCACCATAATGTCTATTATTTTCCGACATCCTTACCTCCATTTACTTTCTTTACATTATTTTCTTCAACTAAATAAATATTTGCTTCTAAATTTGCAAAATTATCTAAATATCTTTTATCTGCCATACTTATAAATGACTGTATTCCATTTATACTTTCTATTAGCCTTTGTTTTCTTAAAGGGTCTAGTTCTGAAAATACATCATCTAAAAGAAGTATTGGACTAGTTTCTCTTTTTTTCTTTATTAGATTTATCTCTACTATTTTCATACTTAAAATCGCTGAGCGCTTTTGGCCTTGGGATCCGTATATTTTTAGTTCTTTGTCATTTGCGTATATTTTAATATCGTCTCTTTGAGGTCCATAGGTAGAGTATTTTAAAAACAAATCTTTTTCTAGTGATTTTCTAAATCCTTGTAACATTTCTCGTTCAATTTCTTTTAAATCCCAAAGCTCTCCTAAGGGAGAATCGTAGTTGATTTTTAGTATTTCATCTCCTTGGGATATATTAGCGTGAACGTCTTTTATTTCTTCGTTTAGATCTTTAATATAATTTTTTCTTCCTAAAACTATATAACTTCCTAAAGAAGCAAGCTGTATATTGTATGCTTCAAATAGTAATTTTTCGTTTAGTTTTTTATTTCTCACCTTTAGTAGGTCGTTTTTTTCCTTTAGGATTTTGTTGTATTTTTGTAAGTTGTATCTATATATTAAATCTAAATTTGATATTGCATTATCTAAATATTTTCTCCTTAAGGAAGGACCTTCTTTTATAATGTCTAAATCTTCTGGTACAAAGGTGACTATTTGGGATTTTTGTCTTAGTTCCTTTAGGGAATTAATATTTGATAAGTTTACTTGAATTTTTTTCTTTTTATCTTTTTCGTATTTTAAAAAATAATCTTTCTCTAAATTATCCTTTTCTATAAGGGCATCTATTTGAAAGGAATCTTTTCCAAATTTTAGTATTTCTCTATCCTTGTTGGTTCTGAAGCTTTTCCCCGAAATCAACATAGAAATTCCCTCTAGAATATTTGTTTTTCCAGATGCATTTTTTCCATAGAAAACATTTATGTTTTTATTTGGCCTTAAAGACAATTCCGAATAATTTCTAAAGTTTTTAATATTGATTTCTTTAATCTTCATCTATATAACTTTTATAGTCTCTCCTTCAAATTCAACTACATCTCCTGGATAGATTTTTTTACCTCTGCGAGTTTCTATCTCTCCATTTAAATATACTAGTCCATCTTGGATTATAGCTTTTGCTATTCCTCCCGAACCTACTATATTAGCATATTTTAATAAAGAGTCTAGTTTTATAAATTCACTATCTATTTTTATTTCCATTTAAGCTAACCTCACAGGTAAAACTAGATATAGATATTTTTCATTTTCTATACCTTCTATAATCATAGGATTTACTTCATCTAATAGCTTTAGTTCGATTTCACTATCGTCCATATTTTTTATTCCCTCAAGTAAATACCTAGAGTTAAAGGCTATTAGTTGATCTAGTCCATCTATTTCTACATCGACGCATTCTTCTACACTTCCTAGTTCTGTATTAGATAGAATTTTTACCATACCGTTATTAAATTCTAGTTTTACTAAGTTTGCTTTTTCTTCTTTAGCTAAAAGTTCCGCCCTTTCTAAACTTTGTTGGAAAGAGTGACGATTTACTTTTATAGTAGATGCGTGTTCTTTTCTTATAATATCTTCATATTTAAAAAACTGTCCGTCAATTAATTGGGCATAAAAAGTCGTATTTTCTAGTTCAAATTTAATATTGTTTCTAGAAAAACTCACCTTTATTTCCTCATCGTCTTCTCCTAGAATTCTCGATAGTTCGTTTAGTGCTTTTCCTGGAACTATTGCTGAATGTTCAGAACTTGACTTTATTTGTTCTTTATATACAGAAAGTCTATAGCCGTCTAAGGCCACAAATCTTATTTCATCAGATTTAACCTCAAATAACACCCCAGTTAGTGCCCTTCTATTGTAATCTAGGCTAACTGCAAATGTAGTTTGTTTTATGGCCTGTCTAAGAGTATGGGTATCTATTGTTATATAGTTTTCATCTTCTATAACTGGAAGGGTTGGATATTCTCTGTGATTGTGAGTTAAAAGCTCAAAATTGGAATTTTGAACATTTATAAACATTCTATCTCCCTTTAGCTCTATTTCAATAGTGTCGTTTGGGAGTTTTCTTATAATATCTCCAAACAGCCTAGCATTTACAAGGGTAGATCCTTCTTCAATAACCAAAGCATCTTTATAAGTTTCTATACTAATGATTTCTGAATCTGTTCCTGTTAATTTTAATTTTCCATTTTCTAAAGTTATTAACACACCTTCTAGTTCTTTAGATATTGCCCTAGTAGAGATAGCCCTTTGAACTATAGAAATACTTTCAGTTAATGAATGTTGATTAATTGTAAATTTCATTTTTGCTCCTTACATATTAATATATTGTTTTAGTAGTAGTAGGTCCTGTTGATATGTGTAAAAGTCATAGAACCTTTCAAATTCACACATTTAAGTCATTTTATAATATGTGAATAACTACTCGCTTTTTACTTTTCTCATTAGCTCATTAATTGTATTTTTTACCTCAGAATCCTTTTTGATTTCACCAGCTATTTTATCTACTGCGTGAATAACTGTAGTGTGATCTCTACCTCCAAAGTCAGCTCCTATCTTAGGTAGGGACAAATCTGTCATCTCCCTACAAAGATACATGGCCACTTGTCTGGCATAGGCTATATCCTTTGGTCGTTTTTTAGATTCTAGATCATCTACGCTGACATTGTAGTTTTTAGAAACTATAGATTTTATTCTAGTAGAATCTATAACTATTTTTTTCTTTTGGTCTAATATGTCCTTTAGGACCATTTGGGCCATTTCAAGGTCTACTTCACGTGATGTTAAACTGGAATAAGCTACGATTTTTAGTAAGGCTCCCTCTAGTTCTCGAATATTAGAATCCACATTTTCAGCAATGTAATCTATTATATTGTCTCTAATTCCAAAACCTTCTTGTTCGTTTTTATTTCTCAAAATTGCAATTCTAGTTTCTATATCAGGTGACATAATATCAGCTATTAGCCCACCTCCAAGTCTGGTTATTATACGGGTTTCTAGTCCCTTTAAATCCTTTGGAGGTTTATCTGAAGTAACTACGATTTGCTTTTTGTTGTTATATAAAACATTAAAGGTGTGGAAAAATTCCTCTTGAATTCCCTCTTTACCTATTAGAAACTGGATATCATCAACAAGTAAAAGATCCACATTTCTATATTTGTTTCTAAATTCTGGAGTAGTATCTCTTCTTAAAGCCTCTACTAGCTCATTTGTAAACTGTTCACTAGATACATACATTGGATTTAAATTTTCATCTTCATCCATCATATAATTGCCAATGGCGTGCATTAAGTGGGTTTTTCCTAGACCAGAATTTCCATATATAAATAATGGATTGTAAAAACTTCCCGGAGACTCAGCCACTGAAAAGGCAGCAGCATGGGGAAATTCGTTACTTTTTCCTACAACAAAATTGTCAAAGGTGTATCTTTTATTTATATTATTTATTTTTTCTACATTGTTATTAGTTGGAAATTCACCATCTTCACTAAAAACTTTATACACAATATTGTATCTATGTAGAGTAAATTTTTCTATGGCATCGGCTACAATATGGTCATATCTCTTCCTAACATGATCAATTAGAAACTGATTTGGAAGTTTTACTATAAAATCTTCTTCTTTTATAGAAAATCCAGCATTATTAAACCAAAACTCGAAATTACTCCCTACATCCCGCTCTATTTCATCTAAAATCTTGGACCACATTTCCTGATTTATATTTGTCATAAACACTCCTTATAAACATTTTCCACTGTGGATAAATGTATTAACATTTTTAAGAAAGTTATACATTGTGGAAAGTGTTGAAAATTATTTTAAAAATTATTATTAACAGGTGTATTATTATTTATTTGTTGATAAGTTTTTATGATTATATCTGCCATTGAATTATTAAATTTATAAAAGTTAAAAAAGATTTCCACAGAGTTATCAACAGATTGTTAATAACCTTAAAATCCACAAAAAAATAACAACTTCAATTTTTGTTAAATAATAATATGTTAATAAATAAAAAATTTGAAGAATAAAAATATTCCTTCTTCAAAACAAAAAAACAATAACTAAATTGCGATTTTATCTAGTTTTGTCCCTCTTTTTCATTATGTATATTTTATCAGAAAACCTAAAAGTTTTCAACACTTATCCACAGGCCGAAAATTTAAAAATTATATAAAAAAATTAAGGTTTTAAAAAAACTTTTATAAACATTAAAATTTTATTTGTAATTAGGTGTGGATATCTGTTAAAATAAGCGAATAGTCAAGGTTTATTGTTGACAAAATTTTAAAAGATTTATATACTATATACCGTGATTAAATGAAACTATTTAGAGGAGGTGCAGGTATATGAAAAGAACGTACCAACCTAAGAGAAAAAAAAGAGCAAGATTACACGGTTTCAGAAGAAGAATGAGAACTAAAGCTGGACGTAATGTAATAGCATCTCGTAGGAAAAAAGGGAGAAAAAGACTAACAGTCTAATTATGATTACTGTTAAAAAATACTTTGATTTTAAGAAAGCTTATGATAAAGGAAAATCCTTCGGCAATAGAAATCTAATACTTTATATTAGAAAAAATGACCTGGATTATTCTAGAGTTGGCATTACTATTTCCAAAAAAACTGGAAAGGCAGTAGTGAGAAACAAAATAAAACGTCGAATGAAAGAGATATACAGAAATAACGAGGCTAATATAAAAGATGGCTATGATCTAATATTTATTATTAGAAGAAATGTTACTGATATCTCTTTTAAAGACTTAGAGAGTGCCTTTAAACACATTATTAAAATTTCAAAGATGGAAAAGAAATAATGAAAAAGGTAATGATTTATATTATAAGGTTTTATCAAAGAGTTATCTCAAAATATTTACTGCCAGGTAGGAGATGCAGATTTTACCCTACCTGTTCTCAATATGCCCTAGAAGCTTATGAAAAATACGGTTTTTTTAAAGGGACCTATTTAGCAGTAAAAAGAATACTAAGGTGTCATCCATTTAATGAAGGTGGATATGACCCGTTAGAATAGGAGGATTAATGAGATTTATATATCAATTTATGGGTTGGATTCTTAGATCTTCGTATGAATTAGTAAATCAAGTGATACCAGGGGACTCTAGCGTTTTTTCAAACTACGCTATTGCAATAATAATTATGTCTATAATTATAAAGCTAATTACCCTGCCACTTACACTAAAACAACAAAGGGCAACGGCAAAATCCAGAGCTCTTCAACCGAAGATTAAAGAATTACAAGAAAAATACGGTAATGATACTCAGACTATAGCCAGAAAACAACAAGAACTGTATAAAGAAGCTGGAGTAAACCCATTAGGTGGATGTTTACCATTATTGATTCAAATGCCAATACTAATTGCAATGTGGAGAGTAGTACAACAACCAGAGCTTTATGTATTTCCAGAACCAGGACTTTACGAATCTTTAAATAAATCCTTTTTTTGGATAGAAAATCTAAACAACATAGATGCTACTATGATTTTACCAATACTTGCAGCAGTTGTGTCATTTTTAAACACTAAAATAATGACAAAAACTCAAATGCAACCATCAACAGGAAACAAAGAACAAGACGAGGCAATGCAAAAATCCAACAACATGATGCAAATTATGATGCCTTTAATGTTTATATTTATTTATAGAGGACTTCCTGCAGTATTGCCACTATATATGATAATAAGTATGGGATTATCCACAATTCAACAATTGGCAATAACTAAAATGTTTGTCCGAGGTGATGAATAATGAGTTTTATTATTAAAACTGCAAAAACAGTACAAGAAGCTATAGAATCAGGATTATTAGAACTAGGTTTAGATAGAAAAGATGTTGAAATCGAAGTAATAGAAGAACCTAAAAGTGGATTTTTAGGATTTGGCCAAAAAGACGCAATGGTTAAACTAAAAGAAAAAGAAGACATATCTTCATTTGTTAGAGATATACTATATGACAAAAAAGAAGAACCAAAAG
>CAYWTV010000019.1:0-9973 GCA_964461305.1 uncultured Peptoniphilaceae bacterium | reverse complement strand
AAAAGAAGAACCAAAAGTAGAGCCAAAAAAGGAACAACCTAAAAAAGAAAAACAAATAGAAACAAAACCAGTTTCAACAAAAGAAGAACCAAAAGAAAAACAAATAAAAGAAGAACAATTAATCACAAAACCCCAAGGGGAAGAACTAGTCGAAAAATTCGAGACTAAAAAAGAAGAAACATTTAAAGAATCCCAAAAAATAATAGAAGAAAAAACTTTAGAAAAACCTAAAGTACAAGAAACCGAAGTTTCAGAAGAATCAGATCTTACTGAAGAATCAGAAACAACTTATAAAAACAAATCCATAGAAGAAATATGGACTGATATCGAAATCAAAAACAAATCAGAAGAGTTTTTAACTACTATTATAGATGAATTTGGAATAGACTTTAATTTATTAACAGAACTTAAAGACAACGAACTATTAGTGGAAATAAAAAGTAAAAATCCTTCAGATCTAGGAATAGTCATAGGAAAACACGGTTCCACACTAGATTCACTACAATATTTATTATCTCAGGTAATAAATAAACACAAAGAAGACTTCGTAAGAGTAACAGTAGATGCCAACGAGTACAGAGACAAAAGAAAAAGAAATTTAGAAAAAATGGCAAAAAGAAGTGTAGAAAGACTTTACAAATTTAACAAACCAGTTAAATTAGAGCCAATGAACGCAGCGGATAGAAGAATCGTTCACATGGCATTACAACACTACGAAGACATCACTACTCATTCAGAAGGAAGAGATCCTTTTAGAAGAGTAGTTATTACAAAAGAAAAAAAATATTAATCACACATTAAAGCCTAAAGAAAAAATCTTTAGGTTTTTTTGTCTTCCCATTTTTATTGCAGATAATTGGTTGTGTGAAATAGTTAAGAGCCTGCTTTTAACTATTATCATTTGAATTTCCTATAACATAAAAAAAGAGAACCTTTAAAGATTCTCCATTAATTTTCTTCAATTTCTAGAAAAATTTCTAGAAGCATATTTGGACTTGTTGCATAGCCAGCTTTTAATTCATTATCAAAGGATTGTTCTCTATAAATTGTATACTCCCCTTCATTATAGGAAAAAGTTACATAGTCGCAATTGTCTATTAGTGCCATAATATATTTTCCAATTGTATTTAAATATTTTGTAGTTTCATCATTTTCTTTTATTTTTTCAGAAAAATTAATTTTTAGTCCGTAAGGTTCTTCATTTGACTGAATTTCAATAGTATATGGACTAAAGTTATTTAAATTTAGTAAGTTTAATATATTTGAGACTCCAGAATTATCACCAATGTATTTTATTTTGTTTTCAAAAAGCTTTATAATATTTTGGCTTAAAAATTCTCCATTATCTGCTATTAAAGTATCGTTTAAATAAATAGTTTTATTGCCTTTGCCATTAAGATTATATTCTAAATTGTAACTTCCAAATGAAGATACTGGTGTAGTATAAGTTTGTAAATAAATTGTATCATCTACAACTTCTTCTTTTAATTTTAAAAACATATTAGAAGATAAAGAAGATATATTTAAAACTAAATGATCATTTACAATATTATAATCAAAAGCTGTAAAATCAAGGCTTTTTTCTTTTTTTGGAATTACTAAATAGATTAAAATACTAAGTATGATAATAGAAAATAATGCTATAACACCCTTTAATTTTTTTCTGGGTTTTTTCATATAATCTATACTCTTTAAAGTTTCTTCTTTTTCTTT
Source organism: uncultured Peptoniphilaceae bacterium (assembly GCA_964461305.1). GTDB lineage: Bacteria > Bacillota > Clostridia > Tissierellales > Peptoniphilaceae > Neofamilia. The sequence goes on along the minus strand of CAYWTV010000019.1, from coordinate 8,260 downwards.
TATTTCTATTGATTTGTATTTATTGATTTCTTCTTTACAGTCATTACAGGTTCTAATATGCTCTTTTATAAATTCATTTGACTCTCTACTAGTAAGTCCATCTATATAAGATGGCAACAGATCTTTTACTATATTACATTTATCTTTCATATTCCATCCCCTCAATTAAAAGTAATTTTGCTCTGTGAAATGTTACCCTCGACCAGTTTTCGGATTTACCCATTATGTCTCCTATTTCTTTGTAGGACAAATCCCCAAAAAGCCTAAGATAAAGTACATCTTTTTTTGGTGATTCTAGTTTTTGAATTATTTTTAAAATCTCAATTTTTGAAAGGTTTAAAATGACTTCATCTTCTGCACTTTTTCCTTTAGAAATAATTTCTTGATATTCTTCTAAAGAGAGGTTATCTTTTTTATTTCTCAAGTAGGAATAGAATAGATTTTTTCCAATTCCACAAAGCCAAGTTGTGATTTTCGAGTTTCCATCAAAAGAATCTATTGATTTTATGCCTTGATAAAGGGTTTCTTGTGTAAGTTCTTCAGCAAGGTATTCATCTCCAGTTATAGACAAAAGATATTTGTAAACTGTATTAAAATGATCTTCTACTGAATCAAGATTTTTATTCATTTCTATTCCTCCTTTCATATATTAGTGTAAAAAATTCTAATTTCGTTACAAATTATTATTAAAATTCTAAACTTTAATCAAAATCCGACCAAACTTTGGTCGGATTTTAATATTTAATAATACATTGCTATATATTTTTCCATAAATCCAAATTTTTTATAAAGGATTCTTACAAGTCCAGTTTCTGGATTTACATCTTTATTTAAATATACATCTATTTCCTCTTGGACAACTAAAGTATATTCTTTGTCGTCTTTTGGTCTTCCCAGTGACACGACTGGGCTATAGCTCATACCACCTCAAGTGGGAAATGCTTTTATATCAATTGTGATTTCTTTTATTTCTTTATCCTTAAGGTTTTTTATTGCCTTTTCGTCAAATTCAATTTTCATAGTAATTCTCCTCTCCTACTTTTCACTTATAGTTATACCCTATAAATCACGTCTTTACATTTATTATTTTTATAACAAATTTAAGGTAATATTGGTAATTTTCGTATATTTATGTATAATATATAAGCAATATTTTTCTTAACTTTTATATTAGTTAGTTTTAATTTATAATAGTAAGGATAGATATTAATTATTTAGAAAGAGGGATTTAATGAGTAGTACGATTTGTGCTATTTCTACTTCTATTGGAAGAGCTGGTCTAGGTATTGTTAGAATGACTGGTGATGATTCTAAGGAAGTATTAAATAAAGTTTTCGACAATTTTGAAAACGTAAAAAACAAAGTAATGACCTATGGTCATATTATAGATAATGAAAAAATAGTTGACGAAGTGTTGGCTGTTTTTATGAAAGGTCCTCACACTTATACGAGAGAAGATGTGGTGGAGATTTACTGTCACGGAGGCGTTGTAGCTGTTCGTGAGGTTTTAAATACTTTATTAAAAAACGGGGCTAATTTAGCAGAGCCTGGAGAATTTACAAAAAGAGCTTTTCTAAATGGAAGACTAGATCTTACCCAAGCTGAAGCAGTACTAGATCTTATAGACTCTAATACTTCTTTAAGTTATGAAAATAGCTTAAATCAACTTGAAGGTGGCATTTCTGAAAAGGTAGATGAGATTTACTCAGAACTTATGGCAGTTATGGCTTCTACTATTACGGAAATAGATTTTCCTGAAGATGAAAATGACACTTTATCAAATGAAGAAAAGGTCTCAAAGTTAAGTCCCCTTCTTTGTGAAATTGAAGATTTAATAAAATCATCTAAAAGAGGTAAAGTCTTAAGAGAAGGAATTAAGACCCTTATTTTAGGTAGACCAAATGTAGGTAAGTCTTCCCTATTAAATACTCTTTTAAAGGAAAATAGGGCTATTGTAACGGATATTCCAGGTACAACTAGGGATACTATTGAAGAGGTTTTAGATTTAGATGGAATTCCTTTAAGATTAATAGATACTGCTGGAATTAGAGAAACTGATGACGAAGTGGAACTAATTGGCGTAAATAAAGCAAAGGAACTAATTAATAAGTCAGATTTAATATTGATTTTATTAGATAATTCATCAGAGCTTACCAGTGAAGATCTATCTATTTTAGAATCTACTAGGGAAAAAGAGAGAATTATTATAGTAAATAAAATGGACTTAGAAAATCAGTTAAATCAAGATGCGTTAAAGGGAGAAAGAATCATTAAAACTTCCCTTCTAAAGAATTTTGGAACTGATGAACTTCAAGAAGAAATAAAAAATATGTTTTTTGAAGATAAAATCAACACAGATGATGAAACTTATGTTTCTAATATTAGACACATAGATCATCTTAGACGTGCAAATGACTACCTAGCTTCTGCCATAAATGATTTAGAAATGGGCATTCCACTTGATCTAGTGGAAGTTGATTTGAATTTCTGTATGGAAGAGCTTGGAAATATTACTGGAAAGACTACAACAGAAGATGTTTTAGATAGAATATTTTCTGAATTTTGTATTGGAAAATAGGTGTAATAATTGACAAAAAATATGGATTATTTTTATGACAAATACGACGTTATAGTTGTAGGTGCAGGACATGCTGGAGTTGAAGCAGCCCTTAGCTCAGCTAGAATGGGCAAGAAAACTGCAATTTTAACGATAAATTTAGACGGGATTGCCCTACTTTCTTGTAATCCAAATATTGGAGGAACTGGAAAGGGACATTTAGTAAGGGAAATTGACGCACTAGGCGGAGAAATGGCTCTAAATATAGATAAGACCTTTATTCAAAGTAGAATGTTAAATACTTCTAAAGGTCCAGCAGTTCACTCCTTAAGGGTTCAAGCTGACAAGAGGGCTTATCACGATGAAATAAAACAGGTTTTAGAAAATCAAGAAAACTTAGAATTAAAGGCTGCAGAGGTTGTGGACTTAATTATTGAAGATGGAAAAATAAAGGGTGTAAAGACCTTAACTGGCGGGATTTATGAGGCAAAGGCAGTAATATTAGCTACTGGAACTTATTTAGGTGGAAAAGTCTTTATGGGAGAGCTAAATTACGAATCTGGACCAGATGGACTAAAAGCTGCAACCTTACTTTCTAAGAACATGAACGAAAAGTTCAATATGAGAAGGATGAAAACCGGTACTCCAGCTAGAGTTCACAGGGATTCTATAGATTTTTCAAATATGGAAGTTCAAAAGGGAGATGAAGAAGTAGTTCCATTTTCATTTTTGAATTTTGAGAAGGATTTGGGAATAGAACAAGAGGACTGTTATCTAACTTATACTACAGAAAAAACCCATGAAGTTATACGTGAAAATATTCACAGAGCGGCAATGTATATTGGAGATATAGAAGGTGTAGGACCAAGGTATTGTCCTTCCCTAGAAGATAAAGTTACGAGATTTGCAGATAGAAAATCTCATCAAATATTTATAGAGCCAGAAGGTAGAAATACTAAAGAGATGTATATTCAAGGTGCCAGCTCTTCCCTAGCAGAAGAAGTTCAAAATGAGTTTTACAAAAACATTATAGGTTTGGAAAATTGTAAAATAATGAGAACAGCTTACGCTATAGAATACGATGCAGTAGATGCTAGGGATCTAAAACTTACTTTAGAAAGTAAAGAAATAGAAGGACTTTATTTTGCAGGACAAATTAACGGTTCATCTGGATATGAAGAAGCTGCATGTCAAGGTTTAATGGCTGGAATAAATGCCGTATTAAAAATCGATAACAAAGAGCCTTTAATACTAGATAGATCTCAAGCCTACATTGGAGTCTTAATAGACGATTTAGTAACTAAAGGAACAGACGAGCCATATAGAATGATGACATCTCGTGCAGAATATAGACTAACCCTTCGCCAAGATAACGCTGATTTAAGGCTTACTCAAATAGGCAGAGATATAGGCCTTGTAGATGATTATAGATATGAAAAGTTTATAGAAAAGAAGAATCTACTAGAAGAAGAATTACAAAGACTAAAGGAAGTTAAAATAAACCCTACAAGTGATGTAAATGAACTTATAGTATCTTTAGGTTCAACTGAATTAAAAACTGGAGTAACCCTTGCAGAACTAATAAGAAGACCAGAGCTAAATTACCAAGTGTTAGCTCCATTAGATCCTGAAAGGCCGGAACTTCCTAGGTCCATTACTCTAGAAGTAGAAACGGAAATAAAATACGAAGGCTATATAAAGAAACAAAGTGTTCAAATTAATCAGTTTAAAAAACTAGAGAAAAAAAGTATTACAGATGTGGATTTTGACGATGTAAAAGGACTTTCCAATGAATCTAGACAAAAGCTAAAGGACTTAAAACCAATATCCATAGGACAAGCATCTAGAATTACAGGAATTAGCCCTGCGGATATTAACGTGTTGTTAATATATTTAGAACAACAAAGGAGAAACAATGCCTAAAGAAACCTTAGTAAATAGACTAAAAGAGCAAAACATAAGTGTAGAAGTAGACTTTGAAAAATTAGAAGATTATTATAATCTATTAAAAGAGTGGAATGAAAAAATAGATCTTACTAATATAATAGAAGAAGATGAAGTTTATTTAAAACACTTTTTAGATTCATTAACTTTATTTAAAATACCAGAGTTTAATGAAAAGAAAACCCTTGTAGACATAGGAACTGGAGCTGGATTTCCAGGAATTGTATTAAAAACTGCAAATGACAGTTTAGATATTACACTACTTGATTCTTTAAATAAAAGATTGATATTTTTAGATGAAGTTATTAATGAGTTAAATTTAGAAAATATAAAAACAGTTCACACTCGTGGAGAAGAAGCTGGACTGGATGATGAATTTAGAGAAAAATTTGACATTGGAGTATCTAGAGCAGTATCAAGACTTAATAAGCTAGCAGAGATTAGCCTACCCCTTATTAAAGTAGGGGGAATATTCGTAGCTATGAAGGGAAAAAATACTAAGGAAGAAATAACAGAGGGAGAAATAGCAATAGAAGAACTAGGTGGAAAAATTCGAGAAGTTATCGAATTTGAACTTATCCCTGGAGATCACGAACGTACTCTTGTAGTAATAGAAAAGATATCTCCTACTCCTAAAAAGTATCCAAGACCCTTTGGCAAAATAAAAAACAGCCCATTAAAATGAAAAATGTTTCACGTGAAACAATTAGGAAGATAAAATGATATTAAGAACAATAATTTATATTCCCATAGTTCTATTCTTTCTATGGGAATATAGGCAAAACAAGAAAAACTTCAAACTTCTAATATTTCCCATAATCGCCCTTTCATTATTGGGTGGTACAAAATATTATACTCAATTAGACAATAGATTCCAGTTGACAGTACTTATAATTACAATATTATTAACTGGAAAGGTTTTGTGGGGATATTATAACGAGTTTAAAATTGAAAGATTTAGAAACAAAAAGTACTTAAGGGAGCTTAGAGAAAAAAACAGAGTTGAAAAATCTGAAGAACTAATGGAACAAATTTTAGAAGCTAAAAACACAGCCATTAGAAACAATTCTTCAAGTTATGAAATATCTATGGAAATGACCAAAGATTACGAAGATTCACCAGGAAGTACTCAAGATTTTATTGATATAAAGGAAGAATTTGAAGAAGACTTAGAAAATGACTTGAAAAAAGACTCTAAGAAAGATGATATTTAAGAATTAAAACAAGAATTTCCTTTAATAAAATATAGTTTATTTAAATGTTCCACGTGAAACATACATCAAAATGTTTCACGTGGAACATTTTTTATACCTATTAAAAACCCATTAAATATGATATATTTATAAAGAGGTGCGCAATGGGAAAAATAATATCAATTTTCAACCAAAAAGGCGGAGTTGGTAAAACTACCACCTCCATAAACCTAGCCGCAGGAATAGGTAGAAAGAACAAATCTGTCCTATTAGTAGATTTGGACCCTCAAGGTAACACTACCAGCGGACTAGGAGTAAATAAAACAGAAATCGAAGGAAGTTTATACGATCTTATTAATGAAGATTCTGAGTTTTCAGATGTAAAAATCACTACAAGTTCAAAAAATCTAGATTTAATGCCTGCAGGTATCGAACTTGCCGGATTAGAAATTGAATTGTCAAAAAGCGATTCTTGGTCTAATGTTTTAAAGGATATTTTAGATAGTATTAAAGATGATTACGACTTTATCATATTAGATTGTCCCCCATCTTTAGGTATTATTAGCTTAATGGGCCTTATTAGTTCTGATTATGTCTTGATACCTATACAGTCTGAGTTTTACGCCCTTGAAGGGACTGGACAACTTTTAGAGACTATAGATATGGTAAAGGAAAACTACAATCCAACCCTTGAAATTCTAGGTGTTGTTATGGTAATGCACGATTCTAGAACTAGATTGTCTTCAGATGTTATAGCTGAAGTTAAAAACGTATTTAAAGACCTTGTGTTTAAAACTGTAATTAATCGAAATGTAAGATTGGCAGAGGCTCCTTCTTACGGAATGAGCATATTTGACTATGATAAAATTAGTAAAGGTGCTTGGAACTATAGAAGCCTTACTAAAGAAGTATTAGATAGGATTGGTGAGAAATGAAGAAAAAAGGCGGACTTAATAGAGGCTTAGGTGCTTTTATTACTGATAAAAACAAAGTTGAGGACATTCTCAATCCTAAAGAGTCTTTAGAGGTTGTAGAACTTAATATGGATGATATTATAGTAAATAAGGATCAACCAAGAAAGACTTTTAACGAGGACTCTTTAAAGGACCTTGCAAATTCCATCGAAAAACACGGTGTAATTCAACCTATATTAGTAAGAAAAATCGATGACAAGTTTGAAATAGTTGCTGGTGAAAGAAGATTTAGAGCATCTAAGCTAATAAATAAAGATACAATACCAGGAATAGTCAAGGATTTAGATGATTATGAACAGGAAAATTTATCTTTAATAGAAAATGTTCAAAGGGAAGATTTAAGTCCTTACGAGGAAGCTTTAGCTTATAAATCTATTATTAACAATTATAAAATGACCCAAGATGAACTAGCCAAAGCTCTTGGAAAAAGTAGGCCTTATATTTCTAATACTATTAGACTTTTAAGGCTAGATGAAAGGGTTTTAGAATTTTTAAAAACTGGAGAGATTAGTTATTCCATCGGTAGAGAGCTTCTTTCTATTTCAGATAAAGATGAACAATTTAAAAGAGCTGTTGAAATTATAGAAAAGGGTATAAGTGTAAAGGAAGTCTCTAAGGCCAAAAAGAGAAAAAGAAGGGCTAAACCTACTAATTTTCACTTAGTAGAAGTCGAGGAGACTTTTATGGACAGATTAGGAACTAAGGTTAGAATAGATGAAAACAAGAAAGTGATTTCTATAGACTATTACGACAACGAAGATTTACAGAGGATTATAGAAATTATCGTAGGTGAATAAATGCAATACAATATATATTATATAGAACTATTAGGAGAAGAAAGTCTCAAGGGAGTTACTATTCCCGTAGTTGTTGACAACAAGAGAAGTTTGACTAATGAGAATATGGCTGATATTGCTAAAATATTAAACACGTATAGGACAGTTTTTGTAAGATCTAATGTATCAGATATTTTAAATACGAAGGTATTTTCCGTTAGAGGAGAGACTTGGGATTGCCTATATGCTAGTGTGGCAGCTATATATACCTTAACTGAAACTTCATTTATAAGAGAAATCGAATCTGGAGAAAAATACATTACAGTAGATACTCAAAACTGTAAAAGCAAAGTATCTATTAGCTACCAGGATATGACAGCTTTAAGTGTAAATCACGAAATAGATATTCCTAAACTTAACACTTTAAAATCTGTGAAAGAGGAACTGTATACATCAGATGTTGTGGAAAACTCCACTGATTCAAATCAATACACCAGACTGATTTATACTGAAGATCCAAAGGAATTTTCTAGACTTAGAAAGAAAAAACCTGAAAAAATAGAAAGGGATATGGATTATTTAGTTCTATTTTTTGATAGAGATAATAAAATGGTATATTTTCACGTAGAGAGAATTTACGAAATCAAGCAAAAGCTAGATTCTAGATCTCAAATTGGATTTATTATAAGCTATTTATTATCTAAAGGGATTGATAGAAAAGATATAAAGGAAATTTGTCATGTATTAAATACTGGACAATACGCCATTATGAATGTTGGAATAGAAGATGATGTGGTATTTATAAAGATGAATGCG
>CAYWTV010000018.1:0-23119 GCA_964461305.1 uncultured Peptoniphilaceae bacterium | reverse complement strand
TCTCTTAGATAAGTCTTGAGTAAAACTCAACTACTAAGTTGTCTTGAATTTCTATTGGAACTTCTTCTCTTTCTGGGTATCTTATATAAGTACCTTCGAAGTTTTCTTCTTTAGAAAGGTATGGATAGCTATTTAAGAAAGCTGTTTCATAGTTTTCTTTTAGCATATCGATTTTTCTAGATTTTTCTTTAAGAGAAATCTTTTGACCAGGACTTACTAAGTAAGCTGGAATATCTAATTTCTTTCCATCTACTAAAATATGTCCGTGAGAAACTAGTTGTCTTGCTTGTCTTATTGATGAAGCAAAACCTAATCTATAAACTAAGTTGTCTAGTCTAGATTCTAATTGTCTTACTAAATAGTCACCAGTAGGTTCGTTACTGTTAAGAGCTTTTTCTACATATGCTCTAAATTGTTTTTCTAAAACATTGTAGTATTCTCTTAATCTTTGTTTCTCTAAAAGTTGCATTCCGTATTCAGTTAACTTTTTGTCCGCTCTTGATTGACCTTTTCCCATTCTTTTTTCTGCTTTTGGAAGGCCATAAACATTTAATCCTAGACGTCTTACTTGTTTACATCTAGGTGATCTCATTCTTGCCATTTTGTTTAAACATCCCCTATAAATTATTTGCCGCGTAATTTATACCAACTAGTATGATACACTAAAGTAGCCTACTTGTAAAGACTTTATTCTTTAATTTTTTACTTAAAAAGACACTTTTTACATTATATTTATTAAATTCTTGAAGAATGTATTTATTTTTAATATAATTAAATTCAAGGGTATTTATTAAATATATTTAAATGTATATTCTAGGGGGAAAACACGTGGATTTTAGTAAAATGGGAAAAACAATTAAGGAAATTCGTATAGATAAGGAGATGTCTATTAAGGATTTAGCAGAACTTGTGGGAGTTTCTTCTTCTCTACTTAGTCAAATTGAAAGGGGACTTGCAAATCCTTCCTTAAACACTTTAAGGTCGATATCGCAAAACTTAGATGTCCCTATGTTTAGTTTGTTTTTAGATGAAGATAATAATCATACAATGGTAGTTAGAAAGGCTGATAGAATTAGAATAACTGCAAGTGAAGAATCAACTAGCGATTTAGAACTCGGGTATGATTTACTTAGCCCTGATTTAAAAGGAGCAATTCAACTTTGTGAAATGGATTTAGGACCTCATCAGTTCAGTTCTGATACCCTATCTAATCACGACGGAGAAGAAGTGGCTGTTTGTATAAAGGGCACCATCGAGCTACATTTAGAAAGCCAAGTTTTAACTTTAAATGAGGGAGATAGTGTTAGAATAGAAAAAAGTACCCCCCATAGATGGAGAAACCCTTCTTATGGAGAAAGCTGTATAATTTTCGCTATTACTCCTCCAATATTTTAAAATAAAAAAACCTTAAAATTTTTACAAATTTTAAGGTTTTTTTGTCTATATATTTACTTTAAGTTGTTCTCCAGATTTGTCATTTTTTATCATTAAAATTTCTGCTAAAATGGAAATGGCGATTTCTTCTACTGAACCGTTGTCGATTTTTAAACCTATTGGCATATTTATAGAGTTTATCTTTTCTTTAGAATATCCCTTTTCCTTTAGATTGTTAATTAAAGTTCCTACTTTTTTCTTTGATCCAATCATACCTAAATACTTATAGTCTTTATATAGTAAGGCTTCTATGGCCTCTTCGTCCATTTTGTGTCCTCTTGTACAAACCACTATAAAGGTATCATCTTTACTAAAAGGCAAGTTATCCACAACTTCTCCAGGTTTACCCACAAGGTAATCTCTTATTCCTATAAAGTCTTCGCTTTTAGAAAATTCTTTTCTATCATCTGTTACATATACATTAAATCCCGTATTTACTGCAACTCTAGCTAGTTTTTGGGAAACGTGTCCTGCACCAAATATTATTAAGTTAGTCTTTGGAAAAAAGATTTTTACAATTCCCTTTGAATCTCCACCACAAGCCATTTTCAGCTCTCCACTTTGGGATAAGTTGTAGTCAAACTCGAAGTCTTCTCCTGATTTTAAGGCTTCCTTAGTTCTATTTATTACATCGTATTCGATAGCTCCTCCACCAATAGTTCCCAATGTTTTTCCATCTTCAAAAACGCCCATTGTAGAGCCGTCTCTACCTGGAGTCGAGCCTCTGTTTTTTGTAAGTATAACTAAGGCTGCCCTTTGGCCTGAATTTATTTTTTCGTAAATTTTATTTAAAATTTCTCCTTGCATTAATATTCCCCTTGATTTTTAAGAATTAATATTCCTTCTAAAACTCCGCCGCCAATGGCTCTGGCTTTGTCTGAAATAGTTTTTGTATAATTTATATCAATTCTCGGATCTACATCTCCTATTTTCATTCCTTTAAATACTTTAGAACCTTCTTTGATCATTCCCCTAACCATTCCGTCTAGGTTTGATTTTATTTCTTCATCTCCAACGCATCCTAAGACTTCCCCACATTTAACAACTGAACCGATGTCTTTTAGAACTTTTATTTTTCCGTCCTTTGGAGATCTTAGTATTCTCTCAGTGGTAAAACCCTTTATATTTCCTGGGTTTCCAGTGTTTTCTTGAGGCTTTCCCTTAAATATCAATCTTCCTAAGTGGTGACCTCTGTTAGTTTCTATTACCAAATCCACATCTTTAGATGCATTAAAACCGGGACCTAGTCCTATTACTATTGGAGCCATATCTTTGGTAGTTCCTAAATTTTTCTTTGCTAAAATTCCGTCTATTACAGCTAAGGGTTTAAATATTTTAATAAATTTTCCCTCTTCATCTGCCACAATGGGTATTTTTCCATCTTCCCAAGTATTTTTAATTTCCAGTTCATTTTTAACTTTTCTAACTGTAAAGTCCTCTATTGTAACAGAGCCTTTATACATAGCCTCGCCGCAAGAAACTGTTCTTCTAATACATTGGGGAAATTCTTTTTCTAAAACTAAAACTTTAAATCCAGATCTAAAGAGTTTTTGGATAGTTCCAGTAGCTATATCTCCGCCACCTCGAACTATTACAATATTATTTTTCATGATTTTCCTTTAAATTCTCATAGTCTTCTTCAGTGTCAATATCTACTAAATCTTCTTCATTTTCTATTGGCACTTCGTTTCTGTTTTTGTCCTTAACTAATAACATTCCACCTTGGTCATTTTTTAATGACAATAGTTCTTCTTTCATTTCTGGAGGAAATATTACTGGAGCTCCTCTTCTGTTATTTATCACTGGATAGGTAATAAGGTTGTTTTTGTTATAGGCTTTTATTAGTTTATTTACTGTATCTAGGCTAAGAAGGGGTTGGTCGCATACGAAAAACATCATGGGTAAATTCTCACTTACTTCATTTACACCAAGGTGTATTGAAGAAGATTTTCCAATTTCGCTATTTAAATTTTTTACACCTTTAAATCCCAAGTTTTCTCCGTATTTCAAAATTTCATTATAAGAAGAAACTAAAATAACTTCCTTAAAATTCACTTTTTTTACTAAGTCTAAAGTGTACTCAAAGATTTTTTTATTGTTAAATTCTAAAAATAGTTTATTCTTTCCCATTCTCTTTGAATGACCAGAGGCCATTATAATACAACTAATATTCATAAAATTCTTCCCTTTTTATAGATCCGTAAACTAACTTTTTATCTTTGGTTTTAGAAAGTAATTTATAGACCTTTTTTGCATTTTCCTTGTCAATTTCACTGTCACTTTGGTTTAAAAACACTATTTTTTCCCCTTGAAAAGCTTTAAATAGTCCTTTTTCGTAATTTATAAGCTCTGCATAAACTTCTTCATTTAAAATTTGAGAGTCTATGTGATCTTTAAATCCTTCAAAATTGTAAATAAAATCCGGGGAGATTTTTTCTCCAAAGTTTTTTATAGGCATAACCCCTATTACTTTATTAGAAATAGAGAAAATCACAGGTTCATGATCTTTCCACATTTTTATTGGTAGATTTCTCGATCCGTCTCCTTCGATTAAGACATAGTCAAAATCTTTGGAAATGATCTTTAAATCTTCTTCTTTTAAAGATGAAAGCTTTTCCATATTTTCGATTTTTTCTCCAATACAGATGATTTTTTTATCAAAATTTTCCTTTACATATTCTAAATGAGATGTAAATAGAAAGTCCACTTCATCTTTTTTTGGATAACCTATTTTAGTAGAGGTACTTATTAAAACTGAACCTTTTTCTTTTAGTAGTTTTCCTAAATAAAACATAAGGGATGTCTTACCCCCTGTTCCTGTTATGGTTATTATATTATTTTTCTCGATTTTTAATATTTCTAATAAGTCTTTTTTCATGATTATTTATAAATATCCGAAAAGTTTAAAATATATAAATTTCTCGGATATTGTTCATTTATTTAAATTCTTTTTTTGGTTTACTATAAGCTGTTTCTGTCATTGGAAATTCTGTTCTTAAAACATTATCAAAGGCATAATATGCACCTTGAACTGCTGATGCTACTGGAATTGTAGCTATTTCTCCAATACCCTTTGCTCCGTAGGCAATATCTAGTAAATCAGATTTTTCAATTAATATTGGAACTATTTTTGGAATATCTGTGGATTTCCATAAGCCGATATTTCCGTATTTTGCTAAAACTTTTGAACGATCTAGTTTAAAGTTTTCTGTTAAAGCATAACCTAGTCCCATTATTACTCCACCTTCTATTTGTCCTTCAATAGTAGTAGGATTAATAACTTTACCAGAATCGTGGGCTGCGTGAACTTCTTTAACTGTTCCATCGTCATTTAAAATTACCACATGGGTAGCAAATCCGTATGCTATATGAGATACAGGATTGTCCTTGTCTGAATTTAATGGATCAGTAGGATCGAAATACTCGTAGAAGTACTCTTTTCCTTCTAGTTCTTCTAGAGGTTTTTCATCTAAATCCTTTCTAAGTTTTTCAGCTGCTTTTTTAACTGCTTCACCACTTATTAAAGTTTGTCTAGAACCTGATGTTGTTCCAGAATCTGGTGATGTTTCAGAATTTGGTGTCATTATTTTAATTTTTTCCATTGGAAGTGCAAGTGTATTGCTGGCGATTTGTAAAAATACAGTTCCAACACCTTGGCCTATGGCAGATGCTGCACAGTAAACTTTTACTATTCCATCTTCTACTATTAATTTTGCTCTACCTTTGTCTGGAAGCCCTACTCCAACTCCTGAGTTTTTCATGGCACAAGCTATTCCAGCTCTACCTTCGTTTTCTTCGTAAACATCCTTTACAGCTTCTAAAGTCTCAACTAATGCTGTTGATACATCTGCAATTTGGCCATTTGGTAGTACTTCACCTGGTCTAATTGCATTTCTGTATCTTATTTCCCATGGTGAAATACCAACTTTTTCAGCAAGTAAGTTTATATTTGATTCAATTGCAAAATTAGATTGACATACTCCAAAGCCTCTAAAAGCTCCTCCTGGTGGATTGTTTGTATAATATCCATATCCTTTTATATCAGTGTTTTGATAAGAATATGGTCCTACTGAGTGGGTACAAGCCCTTTCTAATACTGGTCCACAAAGGGATGCATAAGCACCAGTGTCAAAATATATTTCAGCTGTCATAGCTTGGAAGATTCCATCTTCGTCACAACCTAAAGTAAAAGTAGCTTCCATTGGGTGACGTTTTGGACTGTATTTTAAGGATTCGTCTCTAGTCATTTTACATTTTACTGGTCTGTCGTATTTGTAAGCAGCTAAAGATGCTAAATGTTGAACTGATAAGTCCTCTTTTCCACCGAAACCTCCACCTACTAATTTATTTTCTACTACAACTCTTTCTGGAGTGTCCTCCCAGCCAAACATCATTAAAATTTCTTTTCTAGTGTCGTAAACACTTTGGTCAGAAGAGAAAACCTTTACTCCGTCTTTATATGGAAAAGCTACTGAACACTCTGGTTCTAAGTAAGCGTGTTCTGTAAAAGGAGTAGAGTATTCTTTAGTAACTACGTATTTACATTTTTCAAGGGCTTCTTTTGCATTTCCCCTTTGAACGTGTCTGTACTGACAAAGATTTCCATTTTCGTGTATTTTTGGAGCATCTTCTCTTTTTGCTTCTTCAATAGTAGAAATAGTTTCTAATTCTTCAAAATCTATTTTTACAAGTTTTTTAGCTTCTTCTAAAATTTCTTCATTTTCAGCTACAACTAAGGCAATTGCATCTCCATGACCTCTAGTAATATCTCCCTTAGCAATAAGTACATCCCAATCTTGTTGGATATGTCCTACTTTGTTATTAGGTACATCTTCTGCAACTAAAACACCTAATACTCCATCTAGTTTTTCAGCTTCTGAAATATCAATATCTAAAACCTTCGCCCTTGGATACTTTGTTCTAACTGCAGATGCATAAACCATACCTTCCATTTCTACATCATCACAGTACTCTCCAGTACCTAGAATTTTTTCTTCAGCGTCAATTCTATAAATTCTATCGCCAACTAAAGCTTGTCTATTTTGGTTTTCTCCCTGGACTTCTTGTTCATTTCTCAAAGTCTTTGCTGCCATTTTTATTCCTTCAATAATTTTTACATATCCAGTACAACGGCAAATGTTGTGTTTAATACCTTCTTTAATTTCATCATCAGATGGATCTGGGTTTTTCTTAATTATCGCCATCCCAGACATAACCATTCCTGGAGTACAAAATCCACATTGAACAGCTCCAGCCTTTGAAAAAGCATCTACAAAGGCTTCTTTTTCTCTATCGGTCATTCCTTCAGAAGTTATTACTTCATTGTCTCCTACCTTTGATAGTTTAACGATACAAGCTCTTTTATTTGCATCTCCAACTAAAACAGTACAAGTACCACAAGCTCCTTGGGAACATCCGTCCTTTACAGAAGTTAGTTTTAAATCGTTCCTTAGAAACCTTAAAAGACTTTTGTCTTTATAAGTTTCATATGTATTTCCATTTACTTTTAATACAATAGGGTCTTGATTGTCTACTTTCTCACCAATTAAAATATTTTCCATAACTTTCTCCTCTCTTAATGCAGCTTTTTTCTCCCTTTTTCTTAGTTAAGTTATATCATATAAACATTTATAAATGTCCTTTAAACACGTATTTTTCAATACTTTTAAGGTTTTTGGTTGTTAATTATTTGTTTTTAAATCTTTCTAAAAACAAACTCTCCATCCCCCTTTTCTCCTGTGAAATTTCCATTTTCTAAAATGACTTTTCCCTTGGAAATAACTACTGAAACTTTATAATCAGATTCAAAACCTTCATAAGTTGTATAGTCAGTGTTAGAATGTCTGTTTTCTTCCTTTATAGTATATGAAGAGTTATCATAAATTACTATATCTCCATCTGAGCCTTCTTTTAAAAGGCCTTTTTTAGGATAAACACCAAAGATTTTACTAGGATTAGTAATTAGAACTTCAACTAGTCTCTCTATAGAAATCCCACGCTTTAGCCCTTCTGTTAAGACAATTTCCATTCTCTCTTCTACTCCTGGAGCACCTCCTGGACAGGTTGTAAAGTTGTCTTTATGGGGAAGTTTGTCCTCTTTGTAAAAAAACGGACAGTGATCAGTAGCAATAACATCCACATCCCCATTTTTAATTCCATCCCAAAGGGCTTCTTGATCTTCTTTTTTTCTTAAAGGAGGAGCCATAATGTATTTAATGCCTTCTTCATTTCCACCTTCTGTGTACTTAGATTCATCTAAAACTAAATACTGAGGACAAGTTTCGCAAAATAGATTTTTTACTCCACGTTTTCTTGCAGCTTTTATTTCATCTAAACCTTCTTTTGAGGATGTATGAACAATGTAGAGTTTTGGAAATCCTGCTATTTCAGAAAGATAAGCCAGTCTATTTATAGCTTCTGCCTCTGTTTCTGAAGGTCTTGTTTTTGCATGATAAATAGGATCTAAATTGTTATCCCTTACAGCTTCTTCTCGAAGTTCCTTAATAATTCCGTCATTTTCACAATGGACACAAACTACACTATTAGTTTCTTTAGCCTTTTTTAAAACCTTAAGCATTTCATCGTCATTTAGCATTCCACCATAGGTGGTATACATTTTTAGAGAAATTATTCCATTATCTTTTAGTTTTTGAATTTCATCTAAGTGGTTATTAGTTACCTCTTGGATAACTCCGTGGAAAGAATAATCCACAACAGCTTGTTTGTTGGCAATTTTGTGATAGTGATCTACCATGGCAGATAGGCTTGAGCCTCTTTCTAAAAATCCAATGTGATCTATAATAGTAGTAGTTCCACCGTGGGCAGCTGCAACAGTTCCCGTATAAAAATCATCTACAGAAACATACTCTCCTAAATCTAGTGACATGTGAGTATGGGCATCGACTCCCCCTGGCAAAACAAGCCTTTCATTTGCATCTATGATTTTTGCATCTTCTACACTTATATTTTTTGAAATTTCCTTTATTTTACTTCCTTGGATATAAATATCCCCAATAAAAGTTTCTTTTTCTCCAACAATTTTTCCATTTTTTATTAAAATAGACAACTAATCACCTCATTTTTTTATTTCATATACTCATAAATTCAAACTTGTCCACATCAAATAGTCCCTTGTCAGTAAGTTTAATATGGGGGATAACTGGCAAGGCCATAAATCCTAAAGTTATAATAGGATCTATTTCTCTATTTATGTGGAGTTTTTCATAAGATAAATCTAAAATCTCTAGTATTTCTTTATTAATATCTTCTAGGGATTTATCAGACATTAATCCTCCAATTTCTAGGACTAAAGATTTTAAAATCTGGCCGTTTTGAACGAGAACTACTCCCCCGTTGATTTTCTTTATCTCTTCTAAGGCCATAAACATATCTTCATCATTGTCCCCAATAATAATGATATTGTGAGAATCGTGGGCTATTGTAGAAGCAATAGCTCCCTTTTTTAGACCAATTCCCTTTATAATTCCAAGGCCTAAACTATTTAGTCCATTGTGTCTTTCTACTACTGCAAATTTTAAAAAGTCATTATCTGCTACAAATTCTCCATTTTCTACTTTCACATTAGATTTTAACTTTTCTGTGATAATCTCCCCTGGAATTACACCTATTACATTTGCATTTGGAGAGGACATGGGAATTTTAAAGTCTTCAATTGAATAATCAAAGGTATTTACTTTAGTTCCCAACTCCACTTTTTTATCTAAGGAAATTTCCTTTATCATTTTTTTATTTTCTGCGTACTTTTCTCCCTTAATGTAAACTTCTAATATGTTAAAATCTTCAAGGGAATCTAGTACTAAAAAATCTGCAACATATCCTGGAGCTATAGCTCCTTTATTTTTTAAATTATAGGCTAGAGCTGAATTTATAGAGCCAATTTTTATAGCATCTATTGGATCAATGCCTTTATTTATTGCAATTTTAATGTTTTTGTTTATACTTCCTTCTTTTATTAAATCCTCAGGGTGTTTATCATCTGTACAAAACATACATCTAGATATGTTGTCCTTTGTTACACCTGAAAGTAAGGAACTTGCATTTCTTGCTGCTGTTCCCTCCCTGATAATTACATACATTCCACGGGAAATCCTATCTTCCATTTCTTCAACATTTGCACATTCGTGATCTGTTTTTATTCCAGAAATTGCATAGGCATTTAAATTTTTATCTTTTATACTAGGAGCGTGACCGTCTATCATTTTATCTTTAAAAGCGTATAGTTTTTCAATAACGTCTTCTTCTAAGTTAAAAACTCCAACGTAGTTCATCATCTCCCCAAGGCCTAAGACCCTTTCTTCGTCTATAAATTCTAATAAGTCATCTACTTTTAAAACTCCACCACTATTTTCAAAGGGAGTTGCTGGAACACATGAAGGTAGCATGACTTTTACATCTAGAGGAATGTTTTTAGTGGAATCTAGTATGTATTTTATTCCTCGAGATCCTGCCACATTTGCTATTTCGTGGGGATCGGCTATTACTGTTGTTACCCCGTGGGGTATTATTGCCTTTGCAAATTCTATTGGACTTACCATTGCAGATTCTATATGTACATGGGCATCTATTAATCCAGGAGAAATAATCTTTCCCTTTAAATCAAGTTCTTTATCTGCTTTATAATCTCCAAAACCTAGAAATACTCCGTCTTTTATACCTAAATTTTTTTCTACAAGTTTTCCACTAAAGACATCTACTACTTTGGCGTTTTTTATTAATAAATCTGCTAATAAATCTCCTTTGGCTGATTTAATGCTGTTTTTTAAATCCTTCAAACTCTCACCTCATTTTGTAATAAAATGTCTCGTAGAAAATTACGAGACATTTTATTGTTTATCTAAATTAAATTAGTTACCTTTCAAAATCTCCATGGGATGATATGGAAATGTCTATAGCTTTTTCTACTGCCCTTAATATATTTTCATAACCTGTACATCTACACATATGTCCAGCTAACAGTTCTCTAAGTTCATCTCTAGTGTATTTTTTTCTTCTAGAAACTATTTCACTGGCAGTTACTATAAAACCTGGAGTACAAAAACCGCATTGAACGGCAGCTTCATCTACAAAGGCCTGTTGTACCACTGAAAGAGCACCGTCATCACTGACAAGTCCTTCTGTTGTCCAAATGTCTTTTCCTTCTGCCCATATTGCTAAATAAATACAAGAATTAAAAGATTCTCCATTTATAATAACAGCACAAGCACCACATTCTCCTACTTCACAGCCTTTTTTTACAGAAGTATATCTAAAGTCATTTCTTAAAAAGTCTGTAAGGGAAGCTCTAACATCTACCATTTTTTCTACAGGTATACCATTAACACAACATTTAACTAGTTTGTATTGAGGTACGTGATAAGATAATTTTTCTTCTTTAGGACTAAATGGTCCATGTTCAAAATTATGCATATTTACCTCCTTTGTGTTTTTTAAGTGATTCTTGTAAACATCTATAAGCTATTTCGTATAATACTTGGGTTCTAAGTTCTTTAGATGCCCTCCAAGAATGTCTTGGTGAAAGTTCATCTAAGGCTTTTTTTGCAAATTCCTTCATATTTTCGTCAGTAAGTTCTTTTCCCTTTAAAAACTCCTCTGCATCATAAGTCCTTAAAGGTACAGGTCCAGCCACTCCGTAAGTAGCTCGAATATCTTCAACTACTAAATCTTCATTTAACTTTAAAGTAATTCCACAAGTGCTAGTTGCAATATCCATTGCGTTTCTCATGGCGTATTTATAGTAGTGTCCAACGTAACCTTTGTAGGAATCTTTTTTAATTTTAACTCCAGTAACTATCTCAGTAGGTTTTAAATCCACTTGTCCGATACCTACATAAAAGTCTTTAATTAAAACTTCCCTAACTCCCTCTTCACCTTTTATTTCCACTATTGCATCATAGGAAAATAGTGTAGGAGCAGAGTCTGCTGAAGGAGCCCCGTTACAAATATTTCCTCCAATAGTGGCGATATTTCTAAGTTGAGGTCCTCCCACTGTATTTACAGCTTCTCCTAAAGTAGGTAAGTACTTTTTAATAATTTCGTCATTTGTAATATGGGAAAAACTTGTCATGGATCCAATTTTAATAGTTCCATCATCTTCTAAAGTAACTCCCCTTAACTCGTCTATTAACTGGATAGATAGAAGTTCGGCTCCAGCCATTTTCCCTTCCCTTACCTTTACTAAAACATCAGAGCCTCCCCCAATGATTTTTACTTCTGGGTGTTCTTTTAATATATTTATAGCTTCATCTACTGAATAAGCTTCATAAATTCCCTTAATGTCGTACATAATCCACCTCTTCAATCTCTAAATCATTGTCAATCAATCCCGCTTCTTTAAATAAGGGAAACAGTACATGTGGTGTCATTGGACACTGATATACTTGTACTCCCGTTGCATTTAAAATTGCATTTCTAATTGCAGGAGCTGGTGAACATGTTGGCGGTTCTCCTAAGGATTTAGTCTCAAAAGGAGAAGTAGGTTCTGGATTTTCCACAAAGTGAACCTCTAAATCAGGATGATCCATTATAGTAGATAATTTATAGTCTAATAAATTGTCATTTAGAATTTTTCCTTTTGCATTGTGTTTTAACTCTTCATAAAGTGCAAATCCAATTGCCATACTCATTCCGCCGTGGACCTGAGATTCAGCTAGTTGTGGGTTTATTAGTTTTCCACAATCGTGAACATTTACAAGTCTAAGGAGTTTCACTTTACCTAAATTTATATCCACCTCAACCTCAGCAAAGGAACAACCAAAGGAATATGCGTTGTTTCTTATGGAGAATGTGGATTCGGCAGTTATGTGTTCGCTATTTTTTAATGTATATAAAGCTTCCGTAGCCAAATCAGCTATATTAATAACTTCCTTGTTGTCGGAAATTCTTATTATTTTACTTTCTTTTAGTTCTAAATTTTGAGGTGCTATTTTTGTTTGTAAATAAGCTTGATTTAGAATTTTTTCCTTTAAAATTTTGGCAGTTTTTGTAATTGCAAAACTAGCCATATAAGTTTGTCTAGATGCATAAGCTCCTAATCCAAAAGGAGTAACGTCTGTATCTTGAGTTGAAATAACGTGAACATCTTCAATGTTTAGTCCTACTGCATCAGCTGCCATTTGAGTAAAGGCAGTATCGGCACCTTGTCCTATTTCAGTTTCTGCAAGTTGAACTTGGATTGAGCCGTCTTGGTTTAAAACCATACGACAAGAACAAGATTCTAAAGAAATTGGATAAACTCCAGTATTGTACCAGAAAACAGCAGAGCCTATTCCCCTTCTAATACTTCCAGTTTGATCTTTGTAAGCTTCTATTTTTGCATCGTATTCAATAGCTTTTCTTCCCACTTCTAAACACTCTCTAAAGGAATCGTAGTAGTTTACATTTTGTGAAAAATCGTCTACATATCCCTTAGGCATTACATTTTGCATTCTTAAATCTATTGGTTCCATGCCAATGGCTTTTGCTATATCGTCAGTATGACACTCTGTTACAAACATAGCTTGTGGAATACCGTAACCTCTCATAGCACCTGCCGTTGGAAGATTAGTATACACAGTGTAAGCATCTCCTTGAATGTTTTCACAAGGATAAAGTTGATGAAAACAACCTAAAGCTTTTGCAGCAATACTATGACCGTGGGAGGCATAAGCTCCATTGTTTGCAAAGATCTCCATTTTTCTAGCTACGAATTTTCCATCTTTTCTAACATGGGTTACTAAGTGAACCCTCATTGAGTGTCGAGTTCTAGAATTTACAAAAGTCTCTTCCCTAGTAGATTCTAATTTTACTGGATGTCCTCCAACTTGAGTAGTTAAAAAGGCACAAAGAGGCTCATATAAAGCGTCTTGTTTATTTCCAAAACCTCCCCCAATATAAGGCTTTATTACCCTAACTTTTCCCCAAGGAATACCCAAGGCTTGACCTATTACACGTCTAGTAATATGAGGAATCTGGGTAGAAGCTACAACTACAATCTTACCAGCTTCTTCATAAGCATAGGCAACGTGATTTTCAATGTGGGCATGTTGAACTATTGGAGTGTCATACCAACCTTCCACCTTTATTAAATCTTCGTCTTTTATAGCTTCTTCGTAATTGCCGTGATTGTTTGTAGTGTGTTTTAAAATGTTATTTGGACTTTCTTCGTGAAGCTGACTTACTCCATCTTTCATAGACTCTAAAACATCAAAAACAGGCTCAAATTCTTCATACTCAACCTTAATTAATCTTAAAGCTTGTAAGCAAGCCACTTCATCAGATCCGATTACTACTGCTACTTCATCTCCGTAATGACGAACCCTTTTATTTAATAATTTTCTATCTGCAATATCTTGATGTCCTGTGTCTGTTGACCAAGGATGTCCAGCAGTTGGAAATCCATGTTCTGGAACGTCAAAACAAGTTATAATTTTTACTACTCCTGGTACTTTTAATGCTTCAGATGTATCAATAGATAGTACCTCTCCATTTGCAATATTAGAATGAAGTATTTTGGCAACGTATGCATTGCTCATTACTAAATCATCTGTATATTTAGCTCTACCTGTAACTTTATCGTATGCATCTACTCTCTTAACGCTTTTTCCTACGTACATGAGCCACTCCCCTTTTATGTATTTATTTAACATTACAGTATAACATTATTTTTGTTATTATACCATAATACTAAGTCCTATACACTACTTCACCTTGAAAAAATATAAAAATATGTAATAATCTGGAAAAAACTACTAGATTTTTAACAGTAGTTTTTTCAATTATTTTAGTAAATAAATATTATTAATTTTGAATATCCATTGCTCTTCTTTCGACTTCTTCTTCTGCGATAGTCTTTTTAGGTAAAATTATATTTAATGCAAATACAATTAAAGTTGATAATACTACTGGTGAAGAACCGAATATCATTAAGAACCATCCTGGGAATTGAGATATTGCTTGATCTCCAAGTTGAGTAAAGCCCATTCCTAGTGCGATTGCTAGTCCTACTACTGTAGTATTTCTAACACTCATTTCATCAGATGTAATAAGCTTCATCCCAGCCATTGCTATTTGAGCAAAAACTGAAACCGTTGCTCCACCGATAACTGCCTGTGGAACTGATAACATTATCGCTCCAAATTTTGGAATAAATCCACAAATAAGTATTAATATTGCTGTCAATCTAATTACAGCAAGTGAAACTACTTTAGTCATTGCAACTATACCGATATTTTGACTATATGTTGCAGTTGGAAGACCACCTGTTAATGATCCTATAACAGCAGCTACACCATTTGCTTTAATTCCACCTGCTAATTCTTCTCCAGTAGGTTCCCTATCTAGTCCACCGAATGTACAAGATGATAAGTCACCAACTGCTTGAACTGAGTTTACTACAAACATTATAACCATTGTAATAACTGCATCAGGCGGGAAGGAAAGTTGAAATGGCATGATTTGTGGAATTGTTACCCATCCTGCTTCTGCTACTCCCGATGTATCAACAAGACCCATAGCAAAAGATACTGCATATCCTACTGCTATACCAGCTAAGATAGCCGCTAGTTTTAAATAACCCTTTGCAAACATATTACATATAAGTACAACTGCTAGCGTTATTAAAGCTACGAACCAATATCTTAAATCACCCTGGTTAGGGTTTCCGTTTCCACCTGCCATATAATTAAGTGCTACACTGTATAAAGATAGTCCTATTGTTAAAACTACTGTACCACTTACCATTGGCGGGAAATACTTTCTAATTTTCTTTATGTTCATCCCAACGATAAAGGCTACTACACCTCCAACTAATTGGGATCCAAATACTGCACCGTATCCATATTTCAATCCGATTGAGGTCAGTACTGGTATGTAAGCAAAGGATACACCCATTATAACTGGCAATCTTGCTCCAATTTTAAATACTGGATAAAGTTGTAAAAAAGTTGCAATTGCCGCTATGAACATTCCTGCTTGTATAATATAAATTGACTGAGCTTGAGTAATTGCGTGTTCTGTCGCTCCTAACTGTCCTGCTAATACGATAGCTGGTAAAGTGTTACCTACTATCATAGCTAATAAATGTTGTAATGCTATAGGTAGACTTCTTTTTATACCTGGATTTCCATCTAGGTGAAATAAAGAAGTATTTGTCGTACTATTTTTTTGCATAATATTGCCTCCTTGTTTCTAAGGTTTCTTAGTTATATATGTGATATATATAACATATCAGCTTTTTTAAAAGTCAACTGGTCTTACAACCAGCTGACTTTTACTTTTTATAATTTTGGCCAGATTTCCTTAACCATTTCTCTAGATTTAGCGTGGATTGCTTCTTGGTCTAATTTAGTAATGATTTTGTCTTTCATTACAAATTCTCCGTTTATAATAGTGTCGTTTACTATTTTTCCAGTAAATCCAAATAGAGAATGTCCGCCCCAATTGTCTTTTGTAAATGGAGTAATCGGATCGTAATCTAATGTTATAATATCTGCATAAGCTCCCTTTTCAATAACTCCAAGAGGTTTTTGGAAGTATTTTGCTAGGATTTTTGGATTGTTTTTAAATTGTAATTCTAAAGTTTCTCCAAATCCCTTTGTAGGATCACATGCATTGTGTGCAAGTAATATATTTGCTACTTTCATAGATTCGAACATATCATTAGTGTATGCATCTGTTCCTAAACCTACTAAAAGTCCTTTTTCTAACATTCTTAAAACTGGAGGGCAACCTACAGCGTTGTTCATATTAGATTCGGGATTAAATACTACTGAAGTATTGTTTTTCTTTAAAATGTCCATTTCTCTTTCGTTAATATGAACAGAGTGAATAGCTAAAGTATTTTCAGAAAGTATTCCAAAATCTTCAAATCTTTCTACTACTCTTTTTCCATGTTCTCTCATTGTATCCCATTGGTCTTCGATTCCTTCAGCTACGTGTACGTGATATCCGTCGTATACACCTTCCATAGCTTCTCTAGATTTTTCTAAAGTTTCATCAGATACTGTAAAGGAAGCGTGAAGGCCAAAAAGTCCGTGTAGAGTATCGTTGTGGTTGTCTTTTTGACAAGCTTTTATCCAATCTACATTTTCTTTAATTTCTTTATCTCTAATATCTAGTCCATCTCTATCAGATACTTCGTAACAAAGAGAAGCTCTCATTCCTGTTTCTTTAGCAGCTTCACCTAGTGCAAAAAGTGATCCTTCTACAGAGTTTGGTCCAGAGTGATGGTCTATTACAGTAGTTACACCATTAGTGATAGATTCCATAAACATAGTTTGTCCGTTTAATTTAACATCATCTAGTTTTAGTTGTCTATCAAGTGTCCACCATTGGTTTTCTAATACATTGTAGAAGTTGTCAGTTGGTCTAGATACTGCCATTCCTCTAGCATAAGTAGAATAAATATGTGAATGGGCACAAATCATACCAGGCATTATAACTCTGCCTTTTACATCTATAACTTCTTCATCTGGATATTTGTTTTTAATGTCTTCTGTATTTCCTACATCTTCGATAACGTTTTCTTTTACATAAACTGCACCGTTTTCATAAAAGTTATTGTCTTTGTCATTTGTTACTACAACACCATTTATTAAAATCATATAGTATCTCCTTTTGTTTAAAACTTAGGTAGGAAGAAATCTCTTCCCACCTAGTGTTTTATTTTTTAGTTTACTTTTCCTGTTGGGCTAATATAGTATGGATAATCACTTTCTAATACTGTGATGAATTTTTCTAAGTCTTCACTTAGTACTCCTTCACCTAATTTAGTGTCTACTACATTTCCATTTTCCATACGAACTTTGTAAGAGTTATCATCTAATTTTAAGAATCCAACATTTTCAGAGTCGTTAAAGTCTAGTTCAGTCCAGAAAACTGTAATCTTGTCTTTATATGGATTTCCAGTATGTGGACAGAATACTCCACAGTTGCCACATTCATTACACATTCCATCTATATGAACGATTTGGTGTAGGTCTTCATATCCATCAATATTTATTACAACATTTGCTCTGTTTGGACATACTTCTGTACAAATTTCACAAATTTGATCACATTTTAGACATCTAGTTCCTTCTTCGTTTCCTTCAATTTCAGGAACTAAAACGCCACGTTTGTCGTAAAGTTTTTCGTTATCTTCAGCTACTTCGAATTTTTCAAAGTCATTTTCTAGATTTTCTTTCTTAAGAATGTCTAAAGCTACAACTTTAGCATCTCCCATAGCTCTTACTATAGTAGATGGACCCATTCTACAGTCACCAACGAAATATACATTTTCTAAATTAGACTCAAGTGTAGGTAAAAGTTTTAATCTACCCATATCGTCCATGTTAACATTGTTTTCTTTAAATGCAGTTAGATCTACTTTTGCACCAGTAGCGCCGATTACTGTATCAAATTCTAATTCTAGCTCTTCGCCAGTTTCGTGGATTCCTTTTCTTCCAGACTCGTCAAACTCACCTAGAGCCATTTTTTTACAACTTAATACTTTACCGTCGTATTTTACAGGAGCTACTAATTCTAAGATTTCGTGTCCTTCTTCTTTAACATCGTTAACTTCTTCTTGAGTAGCAGGCATGTAACTTTCAGTTCTTCTATAAACTAAAGATACACTTTCTACTCCTTCTTGACGAGCAGCAAGTCTTGTACAGTCCATAGCAACGTCTCCTGCTCCTATAACTGCAACTTTCTTTCCAAGATCAAAGCCATCTCCCATTCTTACATTCCATAAGAATTCAAGTGCATCAGTAACATTTTCTTGTCCTTCAACTACTGGAGAATTTCCATGAGCCCAAGCACCAGTTGCCACTACTACATAGTCAAAATCTTTTTTAAGGTCTTCGTATTTTTCAGTAACTTCTCTACCAAATTCGAATTTAACACCTTGATTAACTGCGATATCGTAGTCTTTTTTAATTTCTTCATCAGGAATTCTAAATTCTGGAATTACGTGAGAAACTATACCATAAGGTTTTTCTAATTTTTCATAAACAGTAACATCCATACCGTTTCTTCTTAAATAAGATGCTGCTGCTATACCACCAGGTCCAGCTCCAATAACTAATACTTTTTTATCAGAAACTAAGTCTACTGGTTTAATGTTTGATACGAATTTTTCTTGAGCGTTTTTAGCTGCAATAAGTTTCATATCTCTAATTTGTAGAGTTTTTTCGTAGTCTACTCTAGTACAGTGTTCTTGACAATGATGAGCACAAATCATACCTAATATTGTAGGTGCAGTATTGTCGTTAGCTATAACTTTAATAGCTTCGTCGTAGTTTTCTTCAGCAACTAATTTTAAATACTCAGGGATTTGTTGCTCAATTGGACAACCACCGTCTTTACAAGGAGCTTTATAACAATCTGTTAGTGGAAGCTCTGATAAAGTTTTTCTAGATCCTACTTTTTCTCTGTATAATTTATTGTGTTCCCATCCAGCTATAATTTTGTCTCTTAAAGCTATGATTTTTTCAACATCTACACCTTTATATTCTCTATCTAAAAGGTCTTCAGTTTCTTTAGCTAATTGGTTAAATCTTGGGTATCCACCTGGTTTTAAAATAGTTGTTGCAACTGTTATAGGTTGACCAATTGCTTCAAATATTTCTCTAATGTTTAGTCCATCAGCTCCACCAGAATATGACATTGGAAGTTTTCCTTCGAATTTTTCTGATAACATTGCTGCCATAGAAAGTGATAGTGGAAGAAGTGATCTTCCTGACATGTACATTTCTTCAGATGGAAGTTCGTTTCTCTTAACATCTACTGGGAAAGTGTTAGTAATTTTTAGACCAAAGGCAAGTTCGTTTCTCTTACCTAGTTCTAATAATTTTTCAAACATTACAATTGCATCTTCGTATTGTAGGTCGTTGTTAAAGTGATGGTCTGTAAATGAAATATAATCAAATCCCATAGAATCTAGAGTTTTTCTAGCATATTCGTAACCTAACATAGTTGGGTTACATTTAATGAAAGTGTTCATTTTCTTTTCATCAAGTAAATAAGTAGCAATTGCTTCTATTTCATCAGCAGGACAACCGTGTAGTGTTGAAAGTGTAATTGACTCGCAGATGTTTGGTTTTATATTGTCTACGTCTTCTTGATTTACATTTTCAAATTTATCTAAGTTGTTATTTAAGTATTCTAGACATTCTTTAAAGATGTCAGTATTTTCAGCTGATCTTAAGCCTTCTATATAGTTGTTAACTTTGTCTGATTTTATACCTTCTAAATCGTATCCAACAGACATATTATATGCAAAGTCTTTTTTGTCAGAAATTCCAAACTCTTTTGCAAGTACTTGAATTGCAAAATAAGCTTTTGTATATTCGTCAAATGCTTGGCCTACTGTAAGTTCTGTTGACCACTCACAGTTGTAACATTCGTCTTGTGCAAATATACAAGGTCTTGCTACTGCTTCTTGTATTTGTTCTCCGTCCATTATTTGAACAGTTTTTATTTCCATAAATCTTGCTCCAGTTAAATATGAAGCAATTAGGTTTTGTGCTAGTTGAGATTGCGGTCCAGCTGCAGGTCCTACTGCAGAAGAAATTTCATCTCCAAAAATAGTCTTTAGCATTTTACCAGATTCATTTTTATAAAATTTATCTTTATGTATGCCGAAAACTTTTCCTTCATTTTTATATTCTGCTAAACTCCACTCGATTAACTCATCAAATGGAATCGGTCTCATAAATTCACTCATGTAATACGCCTCCTCTTAGTAGTTATTCTATCCAAGTTCCTGTTTTTCTATCTAATGCATCATCAGCTTTTTCAAGGGATGTTATAAGTGCTTTTCTTCCTGGTTTTGACTGAACAAAACTCATAGCTGCTTCTACCTTAGGTAACATTGATCCTGGTGCAAATTGTTCATCTTCGATGTGTTTTTTGCATTCATCTAAACTCATTGTATCTAACCAAGTTTCATCTTCTTTACCGAAGTTTATAGCTACTTGATCTACCGCAGTTAATACTACTAATACATCAGCATCTACTAACTCTGCTAATTTTGCAGCTGTAAAGTCTTTATCAATAACAGCAGGTACGCCTTGGTATTGGTCGTCTTCGTGGATTACAGGGATTCCACCACCACCACCGGCAATTACTACAGTTCCAGCATCGTAAAGTGCCATTATTGAATCTTTTTCAACGATGTCCACAGGTTTTGGAGAAGCTACTACTCTTCTATATCCTCTCCCTGCATCTTCTTTGAATTGGTATCCTTTTTGAACAGCTATTTTTTCAGCTTCTTCTTGTGTATAAAATGATCCTATAGGTTTTGTAGGATTTTCAAATGCAGCATCTTCTTTGTCTACTACTACTTGAGAAACTACTGTTGCTACAGGTATGTCTTTTTTATTTATACTGTCAAATTCATTTCTTAAAGCATTTTGTAAATGATATCCAATATAACCTTGGCTCATAGCTCCACATTCTGGAAATGGCATAGCTGGAATTTTTGCATCTGTTTGATGAGCTGTTTCCATAGCTAAGTTGATCATGCCCACTTGAGGTCCGTTACCGTGGCCTACGATTATTTTGTTGCCTTTTACTACTAAGTCTACAAGGCTTTTAGCTGTTTGTTTTACAGCTTCAATTTGTTCACCAGGAGTATTTCCTAAAGCGTTTCCACCTAGTGCAATTACTATTTTTTTTCCCATATTTAACCTCTTATCTAATGTAGTAACCAAAGAATCCCTTTCGGGAAACTTTGGATTACTTACTTAAATTCTATTTATTGATCTTCTCTAGTGTATTCTAAAGGTAATACTGCATAAGTTGCTGCACAAGTAACTAAGTCTTGTTTCCAAGTAACTTCGTTAGGAGCGTGAGCTTGATCTTCAGCACCTGGTCCAAATCCGATTACTGGAATGTCGTGTCTACCCATGATAGCAACTCCGTTTGTAGAGAATGTCCATTTGTCTGTAAGTGGACGAGCATCACGTTTTTCTTGTTCTTTAGCTACTGGAGGAGAAATTCTCTTATCTCCATAAAGTCCTTTGTAAGCTCTTTCTAAAGCTTTAGTAACTTTGTGATCTTCTGGAATTACCCAAGTTGGGAAATAAGCTTCTTGTTCGAATACTACACCAGTGTATGATGGTTTGTCATAGTCATACATACTTACTTTTGCGTTGTGTTTTTTAACTGATGGAAGATCTTCGATTTCTTTTATACAAGATTCCCAAGTTTCGCCAGCAGTCATTCTTCTATCTAATGATATAGAACAAGAGTCAGCAACTGCACATCTTGATGGTGAAGTAAAGAATATTTGAGAAGTTGTAACAGTTCCTCTACCTAAGAAGTTAGCTTCTTCGTAAAGTGGGTTGTATTTTTCGTCTAACATTTTT
Organism: uncultured Peptoniphilaceae bacterium; assembly: GCA_964461305.1. Taxonomy (GTDB): domain Bacteria; phylum Bacillota; class Clostridia; order Tissierellales; family Peptoniphilaceae; genus Neofamilia. The sequence goes on along the minus strand of CAYWTV010000018.1, from coordinate 1,337 downwards.
ACTAAACCTTTAATTTCAACTGAATCATCAGCTGGGTTTTCGTTTAATTGTTCGATTTCTTTTAAGATGTCAGCCATTTTGTATATAGCATTTTCTCCACGTTCTGGAGCAGATCCGTGACAAGAAACTCCTTCTACGTCAACTCTCATTTCCATACGTCCCCTTTGGCCTCTATAGATTCCGCCATCAGTAGGTTCAGTAGATACTACGAATTCTGGTCTGATTCCTTCTTCTTCTATAATGTATAACCAGCAGTTACCATCACAGTCTTCTTCTTGAACTGTTCCAGTTACTAATACTCTGTATTTGTCAGTTAAAAGGTCTAAGTCTTTCATGATTTTAGCACCATATACTGCAGAAACGATTCCGCCTAATTGGTCAGAACCACCACGTCCACCTATAGTGTCTTGATCTTCAAATCCATCATAAGGATCAAATTCCCAGTTGTCTAAGTTTCCGATTCCTACTGTATCTATATGAGCGTCAAATCCGATTTGGATTTCTCCAGTTCCCATTTCACCTAAAACGTTTCCTTGTGGGTCAATCCATGCTTTAGTAAAGCCAACTTTTTCCATTTCTTCTTTTATTCTTTCAGCTTTTTCTTTTTCTTCTCCAGATTCACCTTTTAATTTAATAAGGTCTCTTAAGAAAGCTGTCATGTCTTTTTCGTAATTTTTTGCTTGTTCTTTTACTTGATCGTAATTTATTTCTAACATTTTGTCCTCCTTGTTAGTTTGAATATCCAGGCAGGAATTAACCTGCCTGAGTAATATTAAAGTCTATTATCTACTTAATCTAGCTTTGTTTGCGTCTAATAATTTTTGAAGAGTTTCTTCTGGGTTTTTAACTTTTTGTAAGAACATCATAGCTGCAATTATATATGGCTTGTAGCTAGCTTCTTTGTATAGAGGAACTCTGTAAGTGTCAAATACACTTTCATCTACTTCTCCATGCTCACAAGATAATCCTGTAATGTCAGCTGGTAGACAGTGCATGTATAAAGCTTTTCCGTCTTTTGTAGTTTTCATTAACTCTTCAGTAGCTGCCCAGTCCATGTGCTCTTTGTTTTGCTCTAATAATCTTTGTTCTAATTCGTCAATTCCAGCTTGGTCGCCGTTTCCATAAAGTTCAGTTCTTTCTTCCATAGCTGCAAATGGAGCCCAGCTCTTAGGATAAACTATATCAGCGTCTTTGAAAGCTTCTTCCATTGAATTAGTTTTAGTAAAGCTTCCGCCGTACTCTTCAGCATTTTTCTTAGCTATTTCTTCAACTTCTGGCATAATTTCGTATCCTTCTGGATGAGCTAAAACTACGTCCATTCCAAATCTTGTAAATAA
>CAYWTV010000017.1:5602-23828 GCA_964461305.1 uncultured Peptoniphilaceae bacterium | reverse complement strand
TCAAAAAGCCTCTATAGACTAGACCAATAGAGGCTTAAATCTTATTTATTTTTTTACAAAACCATAACATCTAGCAGTAAATCCCGGAGCGTTTACAACATTTGGAAAACCTACTAAAATTACACTTCCCATAGGAGGCATTTTGTCTAAATTTCTCATTAGTTCCACTTGATAAATATCTTGGGACAAAACATAAGTCTCCACAGGAAGACCTCTAGCAGGTATAGAAACAGAAGTAGCATCAGTATCAGAAACTTCGTGACCAATGGCTTTTACTTTTCTTTCCTTAATTAAATACTCACAAGCCTCAATAGTCCACCCTGGAAAATGAGCAACACCGTCATCATCTACATTGTCAAAATTTTCAGTTCTTTTAGACCAATCCGTTCTCAAAGCTACAAAAGAGCCCTCAGGAATCATTCCAAACTCTTCTTCAAATTCTACAATATCTGATTTTTTCACTCCGTAATCAGGATTGTTTTCGATTTTGTCTATAATATCAATTACAACCAAAGGTAAAATCGTATCTTGAATGGGAAGTTCGTGAAGTTTTCTACCAGGCTCGTAAAAGTGATGTGGAGCATCAATGTGAGTAGCATATTGGCTGACGATTTTGTATTCCTTAGCAACAAAAGAATCCTCTTCAAAATTATAAACCGTCCTTTCCTCCATAGGTTCAAACCCAGACCAGTGTGGAGTTTCTGGAGAAACAGGATGAGAAAGATCCACAATTTCGCAATTTTCCTTTAAAGACTTTAATAAATCCCACAATTCGTATTTCATTAAACTACCTCCCTAATATATTTATTATATTTTACCATATTTTTGCAATTAAAATTCTAACTAGATTTGATTAGTATATTAAATAAAGGGAAATTATTGACTAGAAGAAAATTAATGTTTATAATATAAATCCTAAGCGAGTGTGGCGGAATTGGCAGACGCGCTATCTTGAGGGGGTAGTGAGAAAATTCTCGTGGGGGTTCAACTCCCCCCATTCGCACCATTTTCTAGAGAGATTTTTATAATCTCTTTTTTTATTTAAAGATACTAAAATGATACTAATTAATCTTATAATTTAATTTTTAAATTTTTAATCTAAAATAATTGTCTTATTACTAACATATTTTTTAGGGTAATAATTAAATAGTATTACACTAGGAGGTAATAATATGAAAAAGAAATTTATACTATTAATTTTAATGGCTATTGTTTTAATTCCATCTAGGTCTTATGCTAAGGATTTGACTATTTTGGTAAATGATAAAGTAGTAGAAAGTGATGTTAAACCATATATTAAAGACAGTCGTACTTTTGTGCCTGTAAGGTTTGTAACTGAGGCTTTAGGTGGTGAGGTTTTGTATGATACTGAGTCTTATCCTCTCCCAGCTGTTTTAGTGTCCTTACCTGGTGATGAGCTTCCACTATCTTTATTTCCTGGATATCCTATAGCTTTAATTTCTGAAGGTACTTTGAGAAATGACGTTTCTCCAGAGATTATAAATGGCAGGACTTTTCTTCCTGTAAGATTTATTGCTAGTTTTTTAAACTTTAATGTGCAGTGGGATGAAGAGAACTGGACTGTAAAATTAAATAGTAAGTCTGAAGATGTGGAGATTTTTCATAGAATGAAAGATTATATTGATCTTGATGCTAGTAAAAGAACACAAGATTGGCTTACTGCCGATCCTAGACCTCCATTTGAAGAAATGTTAAAATAAGTATTTTAAAAGAGGCCATAAATTTGGCCTCTTTTTTTAGTTAAATCTTCCGTCGTATGTTGGCATATTTTCTATATACTCTTCTTCTACTGCTGGTACATAATAAATACCGTAGGACTTAAGATCTCCTTCTAACTCTTCTTCTGGTAGATATACGTAGATTTCATAATAAGGGATAATATATTCTTGGTATCCATTTACAAAATACTTTAGCTCTATTTTTTCGATATTTTCTTTATTAGAAAATTCGTATGGAACTGATGTTGCATATTTTCCTTCTTCCATTAGTTCTACGGCTTTTTCCTTTGAAATAATCGGATACACTCCTACTTCTTCACTTAAATCTATATCTCTATAGTGAAATGAAACTATATTTCCCCATGAACTAACTATAAAGGATGCCTTTTTTCCAAGTTCATAATTTAAAAATCTTTTTTCTAAATCTGTTGAGTTTTCGTAAAAGTCCAAGTTGTAATCTTCTTCTCCATAAATATTATAGTATATGGAATAAAGATTCATATATGGGTTTTCTAAATATAAATACTCTGGATGGTTTTCTAAAATATAATTTCCAAGTATTTCTAGACTTTCCCGGGAGTTTGCCTTCTCGTAGTCTGGTTTTTCAAAATCTAGTAGTTGTCCAGTTTGTAGGGCTTTTTCATCTGAAAAGTTTACTGATACTTCTCCAGTTCTGTCTACTGAAATTCTGATACCATCTTTTTCTATAAATACATTTGATGCTAAATCTGTGCTATCTTCTTTTTTAATATTAGAAGCCTCTAGTTCATTATCTTCATAGGAAACTACACTTGCTTCTTCACTACTAACCTCTATTCCAAAAATTTTAGCGTATTTTGTCAACTTTTCTACCATATCACTAACTTTTATATCTAGTGGTATAAAGCCGTTATCTTTAAAATAAGCCTTGTTTTTATATACCGGTAATTTTTTTATTTCTAGGTCTTCTTTCCAAAAAGTTCCGTCATCTACATCTTCCAAATCATAGGCCATCACTCCACCATAACCCATTCCATCTGCGTGAATATCTGATATTGCTATTTTTGGAAGATTTGCAAATTCTTCATCAACTTCCCTTTCATCTACTACTATCGGCGGTGTAGTTTCTCCATTGGGATCAGTTGCAACGTCTCCTTGATTATATCTTCCAAATAGTATACCTGAAATTATAATTATTAAGGATGCCGCCATTAAAATAGGTTTTGTAAAATTTTTTCTATTTTGTTTTATATCTAATTCATTTATAAATTTTTCATCAATTTCACCTATTGCGTAAAGTAATTTTTCTCCGTTCATGGATTAATCCCCTCCTTTTCTAAATGCTTTCTTAGTTTATTTCTAGTTCTGTAGAGAATGGTGTTTATTGTACTTACCTTAATATCTGTTAGTTTTTCAATGTCCTTTGAAGAGTGTAAATAAAAATACCTAAGTAAAAATATCTTTCTATCTTGTCTATTAATACTTTCTAAAAATTCGTTGATTTTTTCCACTAGATATTTCTCATCTAGTGTTTTGAAAATATCTTCACCAGAAGGTATTACCCCTTCTAGTTCTTCTATTGCAATTTCTACTTCGCCACTTCTCCCCTTTGTGCGATTTTTTCTATATAAATCTATAGACAAATTCCTGGTAATTTTTCCTAAAAAAGCCTTTAATAGCTTTGGTCGATTAGGAGGAATCGAGTTCCAAGCTTTCAAGTAAGTGTCGTTTACACATTCTTCTGAGTCTTCCTTGGAATACAAAATATTAAAAGATATTTTAAACAAATAACTCCCATACTTTTCCGAAGTTTCCACTATTGCAGAGTCTTTTCTGTTCCAATATAAGTCCACTATGTTTTTATCTTCCACACAATTACCTCCCTTCATTATTAAAGACGTTTTTATTATCAAAATATTTCAATATTTAATTAGTATATAAAAAGATAGACATATTTTTATAATATATCTATCAAATTTGTTCAAATTATAAAATTATTAATTGTTAAATTAGCATTACCAAAATTAATATAATTACAATCCCAATACTAAATTGGAGAAGGCTCGATTGTAAGGTTTTAAATCTGAATTTTTCTACAATTTCCCTTACGAAGCTTTTTTCCTTTTTTTCACTATATATGCTCATTTGATCTATATATAACTTATCTATTTTTTGGAACAGTTCAATTTCAAATTCTCCAATTTTTGTGGTTAAGCTTCCCAGATTATTAGCTATGAATTTCCCAAAATTTGGTAGATAGATGTTAATTAGTGGTCTATAAACCCTATCTTCTAAATTTAAAGTAGCTGGCCAAGGATCGATATACCTTATATTTTTATTTTGGTCTTTAATTGTAAAGAAGTTTCGTATAATGGAAAAGTACACTATAACTCCTATAGATATGGATATTAAGGCTCCTTTTAAATTCACCCATCCAAAGTAATTAACTTCATGGGCAGGGTCGTGGCCTAAGAAAAACGCCTGACCCATTTTTCCAATTTGATCCATAAATTTTGGATAGGCTCCCAGTACAAATAATAAAATTGCTGGAATTATAAGTGCAGATAATGACAATTTGGAAATATAGTTTTTATTAAAGCTGTCATTTTCTTCTTGGGTATAAGGGTTTTTTTCTACAAATATGGCTACAAAAAGTTTAATTACATAGGCTGTAGTTAGACCTCCTGTTAGCATAAAAAGCATTTCTGTAAACTGAAAAAACCTGGCTTCAAAGGTATAGTCTGAAAACTCCCAAATATGCTCAACTATACTTTCGTGAAGTAGGGTTTTACTAATATATCCACTCCACAAAGGCATTCCAATAAGACTTAAAGCCCCCATTAAAAATATGATTAATAGTAGAGGTTTACCCTTGCCAAAGCCTTGAATACTATTTAAATCTAGTTTTTTAAGATTCATAAATATTACACCTGCTACTAAAAATAGTACGTATTTTATTAAGGAGTGGTTTATCATATGAAGTAAAGCACCTCGTATTGCTAAAGCGTTGTGTTCTCCTAATATTCCCTCCATTGCAAGTCCTAGGATAATAAATCCTACTTGGGAAGCTGAAGAAAAAGCAAGGGTTCTCTTTATATCAATACTAAATAGAGCTAAAAAGGCTCCTATAAACATTGTTAACATTCCAAATATTAAAATACCTATTCCCCAAATTGAGTCGTATAAAAATAAATTCGTACTTATTACTGCAGCTCCAAAAATTCCAGTTTTAGATAAAATTCCAGATAAAAGTGCCGTCGCTGGAGCTGGAGCACTTGGGTAGGCATTTGGAAGCCAAATATGTATGGGAAACATTCCCGCTTTAGAGCCGAATCCTACCATCATAAGTGCAGCTGCAACATAAATTTGAGTAATGTTTCCTTGGTAGTTTTCCATAACTTGTCTAATTTCTATAAAATTTGTAGTTCCAAGTTCGTTATATACTAGCATTATCCCTATTAACATTATCATTCCACCAAAAAGGGACACTGCAATATATGTATCAGCAGCTTTTTTAGTCTTTTCTTCCTCGTCGTGAATTACCATAACCCAAGATGCAAAACTCATAACTTCAAACATAACAAATGTAGTTAATAAATCTATGGAAAATAGCACCCCTAAAGTAGCTCCTAGAGTAATTAACATAAACATATAATAACGGTTACGGTTTCGATAGCTTTTAAAATACTCCACAGAAAACATACTCGCTCCAAGCCACATAAATGCAGTAATTACTCCATAAATATATCTAAATCCATCTATACCAAAATTTAAACCAACTCCTGCAAATCCTACCCAAGATGCTATAGAACCTGAGTTACTTGTAAGATAATTATATAGAAAAACTATTGCAAAAAATTCTATTCCACACAAAACTATTGCAAAAATATTTCTTGCATCTTTACTTTTTCTACCAATAATATATGAAATGAACCCTCCTATTATAGGGGTAAAAACTAACAGTATTAAAATTAATTCTCCACGCATCTTTAGTACTCCCAACTCAGTACTTCCCTTTAAATAAGTTTATTTAAATCAAAGAACAACTACCAAAATTAATATTATTATAAGTGCTATGCTAAATTGTAGTAAGCTAGATTGAAAAGTTTTTAATCTTATTCCTTCTATAAAGGTAAAAAACAATCCCTTTTCCTTTCTCTCCTCAAAAATATCCATTTGTTCAATGTATTTTTTATCCACCTTTTGAAATAAATCAATTTCAAAATTTGCAATCTTAGTAATTAAGCTTCCTAAATTTCTAGCTATAAATCCACCTACATTAGGAAGATAAAAGTTTAAAAGTGGTCTATACACTCCATCTTCTAGATTTAATGCATCTGGCCATGGATCTATATAAAGAATATTTCCATTTTCATCTCTAGTTATAAAAAAAGTTCTAACTATTAAAAAATAAACTATAAAACCTATAACAAAGGATATAACCGCTCCCTTAATATTTATCCAACCAAAATAATCAACTTCATGGGCAGGATCGTGACCAAAAAAGAATTCTTGACCCATTTTCCCAATGTTGTCCATAATATTTGGAAAAGCTCCAAATATAAATAGTATTATCGCTGGAACTATAAGACTAAAAATTGTGAGTTTAGACATATAATTTTTATTAAAAGATTCGTTTTTTTCCTGTGTATATGGGTTATCTTCAATAAATATCGCCACAAATAATTTTAGCATATATGCAGTAGTGAGACCACCAGTGAGCATGAAAACTCCTTCTGCAAATTGGAAAAATCTTGCATTAAATGAATAACTTGAAAACTCCCAAATGTGTTCTACTATACTTTCGTGAAGAAGTGTCTTACTAATAAATCCACTCCACAAAGGCATTCCCACAAGGCTTAATGCTCCCATTGAAAATATAAATAATAGTAGTGGTTTATTCTTTCCAAAACCTCTAACCTTATTTAAATCTAGTTCGTGAAGATTCATATAGACAACCCCTGCTACCATAAATAAAACTAACTTAATTAATGAGTGATTTACCATATGAAGAAGTGCCCCTCTAACTGCAAGAGCATTATGAGATCCTAAAATACCTTCCATTGCAAGACCTACTATAATAAATCCTATTTGAGATACAGAAGAATATGCCAGTGTCCTTTTAAAATCAATACTAAAAAGTCCTAGAAATGCACCGATAAACATAGTTATCATTCCAAAAACTAACATTCCCATCCCCCAAACATCGTCATATAAAAACAAGTTTGTACTTATTACTGCTGCTCCAAATATTCCAGTTTTAGTTAGTATTCCAGAAAGTAGGGCTGAAGCTGGAGCTGGTGCACTTGGGTGAGCATTAGGTAGCCAAATGTGAATTGGAAACATTCCCGCTTTAGACCCAAAACCTACCATCATTAAAACTGCTGCTGCGTAAATAATATCTCTATCTCCTTGGAATGTTTGTAAGATTTCACGCATTCTAATAAAGTTAGTAGTTCCCAGTTGATGATTTACTAACATTATGCCGATAAGCATTATCATTCCACCAAAGAGAGATACTGCAATATATGTATCAGCAGCTTTTTTAGTTTTTACTTCTTCGTCGTGAACTACCATAACATAAGATGCAAAACTCATAACTTCAAACATAATAAATGTGGTAATTAAATCAGTTGAAAATAAAACACCTAAAGTCGCCCCTAAAGTTATAAGCATAAACATATAATATCTATTGCGATTGCGGTAGTGTTTAAAGTATTCCACAGAAAACATACTGGTTCCCCACCACATAAAAGCTGCAATTGCACCATAAATATATCTAAATCCGTCTATTCCAAAATTTAGACCTAAACCTGCAAACTCGTACCAAACTGCAGTAGTATCTTTAATTTCAAAAAGGTGATTTGACTGGAGTATTATTATAAAAAACTCCAAAGAACATACAAAAATTGCAAAATAGTTCCTAAGATCCTTACTTTTTCTTCCCAAAGCGTAAGAAATTAGCCCTCCTATCATTGGAAAGAATACCAAAAATATTAAAACCAAATCTCCACTCACAATTAAGCACCTCCTAAAAGGCTACTTGCTATAACTTTAAAAAAATCAATTAACCAAACTGGATATAATCCTATAATTACAACAACAGCTGTAAGTATTATCAAAGAAATTGTCATGTTTTTAGAAGGTTCACAAGTTATAATTTTGTTGTATTCATAATCTGCTCCAGGAAAGAATGCATCTACAAAAATTGGAATTAAATACCCACCTGTAAGAAGGGCAGATATAATAATCGTAATTAACCCTAATAGTCCAAAGTCAAAGTTCCAAAAGTTTAATCCTCCCATTCCCAAATACCACTTAGATAAAAATCCACCTAAAGGAGGTATTCCTATAAGGGCCAAAGAAGCTATTGTAAAGGTCCACATTACTATAGGCATTTCTTTACCTAAACCTCGAAGTCTAGTTGTCAAGTGAATATTTCTTTGACAAATCATAGCTCCTGCTCCTAAAAACAAAATATTTTTAATTAATGCGTGAAAAGTCATATGGGTAAGTCCCCCAATAAGACCTTCAGTATTTAATAATATTATTCCAAATAAAACATAAGAAACCTGACTTACAGAAGAATAGGCAAGTCTTTCTTTCATAATTTCCGTACCAAAAGCAAGCATCGATCCCATAAATATTGTAAATAAAATAAGGGACATTAGTAAAATTTGAGCCCAAGTTCCTCTAATAAAATCAGCTCCAAATACGAAAAAAGTAAGTCGAATAATCCCCAAAACTCCAGCCTTTGTAACAATTCCAGATAAAATTCCAGATGCAGGAGCAGGTGCCACTGGATGAGCAAGTGGAAGCCATGCATGTAATGGAAACATCCCAGCTTTTGATCCGAATCCTAAGAATCCCAGTACATATACTATTAGTGCCGGTCTAGTTCTAAATACCTCTGGAATCATCATTCCTCCAGGGACAAAATCAAAGGTAACACCGTTAAAGTAAGTGTAAATAATCGCCACTAACACCAAAGCTGCTCCTCCAAAGGAATATACTAAGTATGTAATTCCGGCCCTAATGGCTTCTTCGTTTCTAGCATGGGTAACTAGGGGAAGAGTCATAAGAGTCATTAGTTCGTAAAAGAGATAAAAAGAAAACATATTTCCTGAAAACCCAATCCCAATTACAAGGCCATAACTAATTAAAAAGAATCGATAAAATTCATCTACATCCTCTTCTATTCTCATATATTCAAAGGAATAAAAAGACACCAAGATCCATATAAATCCTGCTAAAATAGTAAATAAAATAGATAATTCGTCGATTTGTAATCGGAATTTAAGCATATCACTTAAACTCAAAATATCTAAAGCTCCTTGATTTAGGAAAATAACTCCAATTAAAATCACAAAGTTAACTATTACAACAATTCCTGCTAATCTAAAGGTCTTATCCACAGGAGTTCTCTTACTGACAAATAGTCCTGATATTATGGGTATTAATATTGGCAATAATAATAAATAATTCTTATCCATACTTCACCTACCTAGTAAAAACTTCCTGTTATAATTTGGAGAACATTTAATATTGGTGCAGAAAGTACTCCTGTAATTATAATTAGCGATGCTAACAAAACAAACGGAGGTGATAAATCAAATTCCATTTGAGTAAATTCTCTAATCTCTTTCATTAAATATCCTCTAATTACTAAAGGCATAAAATAAATACCATTTAAAATAGAAGAAAGAGTCAGTACTACTAATAAAACAATGCTTTCATATTCCATAATACCTTGGGCAAAATTCCACTTAGACATAAAACCTACAAATAGTGGAATACCAACCATTGAAAGGGCTCCAATAGTGTAAATAAACATTGTAAATGGAAGAGCCTTGGCCATTCCGTTCATTTCCCTTGGATTTCTAATTCCCTTTTTCGTTATAATATTTCCCGCTGCTAAAAACAGTGTGGATTTCGTTATTCCATGGGCAATTATGTGAAATAATGCAGCAATAAGTCCCATTTCATTTCCAAGACCTAAACCCATAAAGATATAACCTATTTGAGCTACAGATGAATAGGCAATTCTATATTTTATATCCTCTTGCATAATTGCAAGTAAGGATCCATAAATCATAGCTATTGTTCCCAAAGTTAAAGAGATGTTTAATATATTGTATTCTTTTACAAGCTCTATGCCAAAACTTATGTATATGAGCTTTATAAATAAAATAATGTAGCTTTTAAGAACCACTCCAGAAAGCATAGCAGATGCACTAGATGTTGCATTTCCGTGGGCATCAGGAAGCCACAGATGAAATGGAAATAAAGCAGATTTAAAGGCAAGACCTATAAAGATAAACAGTAAAGAGGTTCCAATTAGATCTTCATTTCCACCTTTTACAGAAGATACGTCCATATTGTTTATACTTAAACTTCCAGTTAAACGATATGTTATAACTATACCTATTAAGAAAAACACAGAAGCTAAAAGTGATAAAAATAAATATTTCATTCCAGCTCGTCTACTTCTTTCAGATTTTTTAATTATTACAAGTCCCGCAGATAAAAATGCACTTATTTCTAAAGTAAAATAAAGAACTAATAAATTATCAAAATAAATAATTCCACATAAAGAAGCTAGTAATACTAAGACAATTGTGTAATACACTGGAACTAAGCTATCTTCTAAGTCTTTTCCAATTAATGAAAATGACTCCCACATAACTAAAAGCCCAATAAGTAAAAAGAAAAATACAAAGGCAGATGTGAGAATATTTCCATTTGAGCTAATGTCTCCTAAAAGGGAAATTATTGAAAGAACTATTCCAACACCTAATGCGAGAAGTGTAATTTCTTTATATTTTTTTGTAAGAATAATTCCAACTGCTCCTGCAATTAATAATAAAATAATTCCTAATGTCATAACATTTACCTATCCTAAGTTTGAAATTCCATTTATTATGCCTTGAAAAACCGGTTGGAAAAATATTCCCAAAAGTATATTTATAACCCCAAGACAAATAAGTGCATACTTTCCTACACCACTTGAAACAAAATTCAAGTTAAGCTCTCTTTTCCCATCGCCTTTATTAAATAATCTCATAATTACAGGTACATAATACATGCCATTTAACAATGTGGAAAAAGCTAAAGCCACTAAAACCACTACCATAAATCTATTATCCAAGGCGCCATTTATAAATAACAACTTAGAAACAAAACCCGAGAGTAAAGGAATCCCAATCATAGAAAGACCACCAAGGGTAAACATAATACCTGAGACTAAATCTACTCTTCCTAATCCGTCTAATTCTTCAATTTTTTTAGTATTTCCAATTTCTAAAAAGTTTCCAGCTGAAATAAATAACATAGATTTAGTAAATCCGTGGACTAAGATGTGAAAAGATGCCGCTAGTAGGCCCATTTCAGTTCCTAAACCTATTCCTAAATAAATGTATCCTATTTGGGCTACTGAAGAATAAGCTATCATCTTTTTTAAATCCTGTTGAGTCATGGCAAAAACTGAACCCATAATCATTCCTAAAAGACCTAAAACTAAAATTAAGGGAAGTACGTTTAGCTCTTTAATAACATCAATTCCAAAAACCCTGTAAATTATCTTTATATATAAAATAATATATCCCTTTAAGACAACACCTGATAAAATAGCTGAAGCACTAGGTGTAGAAGATCCGTGGGCATCTGGAAGCCAAGTGTGAAATGGAAATAATGCCGATTTTACAAAAAGTCCCACAGATAATAATACAAAAGATGTCCTAAGGGGAGTTAAATACTCTATAGGTAAAACTCCAATGGCTTCTTTCATAAAAGACATGGACAAATATCCAGTAATAGAATATAAAGTAGAAATGGAGAATAAAAACACTCCCGAACCTAAAATACTCATTACAAAATACTTTATAGTTGCCTTTAAAGTATCCTTAGATTTTTTAATTACTACAATACCACAAGCTGCTATTGCATTTATTTCTATAAATACATAAGCGGTAAAAACATCATTTGTAAAAATAAGTGCCAAAATAGAACCTAAAAGCAAGTTTAAAATTAAGTAAAAATACCTTTGTTTTGATTTATCAATATCTTTATTTATACTTTTATTTCCACCTAAAATGGAAAGTAACATCACTAAAGATAAAGCTCCAGCCATTATACTTTCAAAAACTCCACTTCTAAGTTCATTTGTAAAAGGAGCACTGATTCCACCTAATTGATATGTAAAATAACCAGTATTTGAGCTATATAAATAAAACCCTAGAAAAATAGACAAAAGAAAAACAAGGGAAAAACTGCATATAGTAAGTCCCATTGCCACCTTTTTTTCTTTAAAAAAGGGAATAATTAAGGCAGATAAAATCGTTATTAAAATTGTTATTAATGGAATATGCATAAAAATTCCCAAAGCTATCTCCTTTTAAAATAAATCACTATCTAAATCCAAAGTTTTAAATTCATTGTAATAAAGCTTTACTAAAGCCAAAGCAAAAGCAGTCATACAAACAGAAACTACAATCCCAGTAAGAACCAGACCTCCAGGTAGAGGATTTATATAAAAATCAGATCCCATGTGGACATTTCCTTCTATAATAGGCACTTCTCTTCCAGAAATATATCCTTTAGTTGCTAAATACATAAATATAGATACGTCCATAATATTCATGCCAATGATTTTTCGAATTAGATTTTTATGAATTAGCATTATCATAAATCCAATTCCAAAGAGAATTACAGAAACTGTTTCATAATAATTAATAAACAAATTTATCATATGTCACCTCTAGTAAAAAGAGAATAAATCCCATAAATAGTACAACCTACTACAATACCAATGGCAATATTTAAAGGAAGAATCGTCCCTCCGCTAAGTATCTTTCCAGGAACTCCCTTTGGAATCCCAGTAGATAGTCCAGAAGCACCCATAATAAAAGAATAACCCTTTATTAAAGCATAAAAAATCAGTGAAGAAGAAGTTAAAATAGTAAATACTCTAAAATTTAAAAACTTTTCCAGTCTTTTATGGCCAAATGCAGTAGTATATAAAATTAGTCCTGCACCTAAAATAGTACCTCCTGAAAAACCTCCACCAGGAGATAAATGTCCATTTAAAACCACATATATCCCCAAAATCATAATAAAGGGAAAGAGTATTTCCACAATGACCTTTAGAATTTCGTCATCTCCTATTATCTTTTTCATAGGTTCTCCTTTCCTTTTTAAGTAACATCATAACTACTATTAAAGCAGTAAATATCATAACTGCTTCGCCAAAGGTATCAAAAGCACGATAATCTAAAATCACAGCAGCCACTAAATTTATAGCTCCAGTTTCCTCAACGCTATTTTCCACATACCTAGAATAAACTTCATTTACAGCTGGATTGTTACTACTTCCCTGTTCAGGTAAATACGATACGTTAACTAATAAAAGCCCTACAATAATCAAAGTTAGCCCGATACTTATAATATTAAAATAAGACTTGTTTTTCTTCTCAGGATTCTTTTTAAATCCAATATTTTCAAACTCCTTTAAATCCTCCACAGTATTCAAAACTGTATAAAAAAGTAAACTTGTAATACCCGCTCCTACTGCAGCTTCTGTAATAGCCAGATCTGGAGATTTTATAATAACCCACACTAAAGACATTACCAAACTAAATGCAGTAAATATAATTACTGCCGTTAGATTCTTTTTAGTAAAAAATACAGCTAATGCAGTTCCAATGAGAATTAAAAATAGTAAAATTTCAAAATATAATATCACTACTCTACCTCCTCATAGGGATTTTTTAAGTCTTTATTTGTAATAACTTCCGTCTGTCCAATAAGATGAGTTCCAACAGGATTAGAAAGCCATAAAAATACCACAACTAAAAACAACTTCAAAGTAGTAATACTAAGACCTGTATAAAACATTAGGCCAATAATAATAAGTAAAGAAGCAAGAGTATCACACTTAGCAGCTACGTGAACTCTATTTAATATGTAGTCAAATTTAAAAAGTCCAAAGGTGGCTATACCAAAGACAAATATCCCTAAAGATATAAAAAATATCATAAATATAAGTCTAATTAATTCCATCTTCTTCCTCCTTTTTACTTTCTTGTAAATAGTCCTTTAAAAACAATCTAGACAGAACTATAACAGAAAGAAAACTAATAGCAGAATAAACTAAAGAAATATCAACAAGATATCCTTTTTTAAAAAAAGCTGCCATTATACATATTAGGACAATTACCTTTACATTAATAACATTTATTCCTAAAAGTCTATCTGTAAAGCGAGGACCTAAAATAGCTCTTATTAAGCAAAAAATTATAGTTATACCTAAAGAAATCATTCCAATAATCAAAACTAAATTTTGAGCAGATTCTATAGTCATATTAGTCCTCCATTTCCTTAAGTTGAGTTACAAAAACTGACTCTTCCATTCCCTCTAAATTTTCCTTAGTAAGTGCGTGGATTAAAAGCTCATTTTTATTCATACTAACAGTTATAGTTCCAGGAGTTAAGGTGATGGAATTTGCCAAAGCGACTAAAGAAACTCTAGATTTTAAATCTACTTTAATAGTTTTTAAAGTAGGGGAAAGCTCTGGATTTCTTGATAAAACTAGCTTTATAACGTCAATATTGGCCTTTATTATTTCCACAACTAAAATAAGTAAGTACTTTATTATTAGTCCAATTTTTTTAAAAGCTTTTTTTTCTAAAGAAGGACTCACCCTTGTTACTTTATAGGAAAACATTGTCACTAAAGCACTAAAAATAGCCCCAAAAATAACTATTTCTAGGGTTATAGAAGCGTTTAATATTAACCAAAATAAAAATAAAAAAGTAAAAATCATATTTACCCTGTCCTTATGTATAAAAATGCACCGTCACCGTGATTTATATCGGCAACGGAAAATATTAAAATTATCAGTATTAAAACCAATGCTATAATTAATTTTGTGTACTTCCCCATATTAAATCACCTAACATAATTTTATCATATAGAAATATAGTATTCAAAACTATTTATCCTATTCTCCAGCCTCTTTTAATGTAAAAATCGAATTTTTCTAAAAAGAATAAAAAGACTCCTATAATAATCCCTACAATAAAAATCCCTACTAACCATTCTAAATTATAAGTTTTAAAAAATGCATCCCTTCCATAAAATTCTATAGAACCATCATAAAATACACCATCAAAAAAAGATGCCACAATATTAAGTAAAATTAAAGAAATAATAGACACTATAATAAGGGCTAAACTAAGGGATTTTCTAAGTTTTAAATTTTTCTTTGGTTCTTCACTGGATTTTTCGTCTAAGAGTAAATAATCAGTAGATACATTAAATACCCTACTTAATTTTAAAATATTTTCAGTATCTGGAGTAGAAGTTCCAAGCTCCCATTTCGACAGTGACTGTCTAGAGATATTTATTTTTTCAGCGAGCTCTTCCTGGGTAAGCCCACTTTTTCTTCTTAAATCTATTAATTTTTCTGAAAACTTCATAAGATCACTTCCTTTTATATATTATATCAAAGTATTTAATGTAAACTACACCAATCCTCCTTTGAATTTAGGTAAAGTGTAGTTTACATTTTTATAAAACTTTTTAATTAATTAACAAAATCAAAAAAATTAAAATATAATAGAACAATAGTTCTGTTTTGTGTTATAATATATTTACTAGGAGGGAAAAACATGGATAAGATATTTTTTGCAATTGATTTAAAATCTTTTTACGCATCTGTAGAATGTCAGCAGCTACGGTTAGATTATATGAATACAAATTTAGTCGTTGCAGATGATAGAAGAACTAATAAAACAATATGTTTAGCCGTTACCCCTTCTTTAAAAGAATACGGAGTTAAGGGAAGACCTAGACTTTTTGAAGTAGAACAAAAGGTAAAGGAGATTAATCACTCTAGACAAAAAAAGATAAACTTTCAAAAATTCAAGGGAAAATCCGTCTATAAAGATGAGCTAGATAAAGATGATTTTCTAGAATTAGATTACATGGTGGCTCTACCTCAAATGGCTAAATATATAGAATTTAGTGCAAAAATATACAAAGTGTATTTAAAGTGGTTTAGTAAAGAAGACATTCACGTTTATTCCATTGACGAGGTTTTTATTGATGCAACTCATTATTTTAACACTTATAAAATGAACCCTAAGGAACTAGCTGAAAGAGTGGTATTAGATGTAGTTTACGAAACTGGAATTACTGCTACAGTGGGAATCGGAACGAATATGTACTTGGCTAAAGTTGCAATGGATATAAAAGCCAAAAAAGCACAGGCCAACGAACACGGAGTAAGGGTGGGATTTTTAGACGAAGAATTATATAAAAAACAAATGTGGAATCACAAACCCATTGACGACTTTTGGAGAATTGGCAGAGGATATAAAACTCGCCTTGAAAAAATAGGCATCTATACAATGGGAGATATTGCTAGACTTTCTTTAAAAGATGAAGATTTGCTTTTTAAAATTTTCGGAGTAAATGCAGAGCTTTTAATCGATCACGCTTGGGGAATAGAGCCATGTGAAATAAAGGATATTAAAGAGTACAAACCTGAAAATAGATCTTTAGGTTCAGGTCAAGTTCTCTCTAGAGCATATACCTTTAAGGAAGGAAGAGTTGTTATTTTTGAAATGGCAGAAAGTCTATCATTAGAACTGGTTAAAAAGGGACTTATGATAAATCAACTCACCATGAGAATTGCCTACGATAGAACTAATTTGACGGATTTATCCATTAGTAAAAAATATACTGGAGATGTTAAAATCGACCCCTTTGGAAGTATGGTTCCAAAATCTTCCCGTGGAACAGAAAACCTCATGGAATACACATCCTCAACTAAGGATATAACAGAAGGGATTTTAAGACTCTACGATAGAATCGCAAATAAGGATTTATTAGTCCGAAAACTCTCAATTAGTTATAACAACTTAATTACTGAAGAAGATTACAAGAAAAAAACAAAACAGCTAAATATCTTTTCCCTTTCAAAAGAAAATAAAGTAAAGGAAGAAAAGTCCATTCAAAAAACCATTCTTAAAATAAAGGAAAGATTCGGAAAAAACGCTATTTTAAAGGGAATAAACTTTGAAGAAAATGCAACTGGAAGGGAGAGAAACGAACAAATAGGAGGACACAAATCATGACCATATCCAGATACGACGATATTATCCACTTAAAAAGGCCAAAAACAAAACACAAGAAAATGTCTAGAACCAATCGCTCTGCCCAGTTTGCCCCTTTTGATGCACTATCAGGTCACGGAGAGGCCATAAGTGAAAGTAACAAATTGACATTTAAAAAAATAGACCTTAGCCAAGATAAAAAGGACATTTTAAATATGAAACTAAAAGAAATATTAAGTCCTAATTTTGACAAGGAAGTGGTGATTACTTATTTTGTTTTTGACTATTTTAGAGATGGTGGAGAGTACAAAACCATAAAGGAAAAAATAATAGGTTATGACGAGATTTATTCAGAGATAAAGCTAGAAAATGGAAGTTTAATAAAAATCAAAAACTTATTCGATTTAGACTACTGACCTTAGATAAAAAAAGACTCCCTAAAAGCTAGGGAGTCATTCCAAATACATAGGAAGTCATAGATATAGAATCTAGGGTTCGAAGGTTGTTAAATACTTCCACATCGTCTTTTAAAGAAGCTCCTAAGGAGTAAATAAATGGAAGGAAGTGATCCTTTGTAGGAACTGCGTAAAAGCTGTTTTTATTTTCTTCGTAATTTAAAATATTCTCATAGTTTTTATTTAAAACATTTTCTAAAATAAATTCGTCAAACTCATCAGCCCTTATCGACCCCTTATCACTGTGAAAATTAGCTTCTCTTAAGTTGTGAACTATATTTCCACTTCCAATTATTAAATACCCTTCATCCCTAAGAGGGCTTAATTTCTCCCCTAGTTTAAAGGACTCTCTTTCATCTAGCTTTCTATTTACACTTAATTGAACAACGGGAATATCCGCCTTGGGAAACATGTGAACTAAAACAGACCAAGTTCCATGATCAATTCCCCACTGATCATTTAAATCTACAGAATCCCCCAAAAGTTCTTTAACTCTATTTGTTAAATCAATATCTCCAAGTGCAGGATATTTTAATTGATAAAGCTCTTCAGGAAAGCCATACATATCGTAAATCTGTCTAGGAGAACTGTCACTTTGAATAAAAGTATCATTAGTATACCAATGGGCAGAAATCACAAGTAGTGCCTTTGGACTTTGAAATTTTTCTATAATCTCATCTCCAACTTCCTTAAATTTTCTAGTCAAATCACTATCTTCTAAAGCAATCATTGGACTTCCATGTCCAACAAATAAAACAGGCATCTTTTTCATCTATATAATTTCCTTTCGATTTATAATCTGATTATATAAATACCCTAATTAATAAATAAAAGTCAAAACAAAAATAATAAAGGAATGGTATTACTAATGTTGACAACTTAAAAAAAATTAAATCCTTGGGAAAAGAACCAAGGATTTTTTATTATTTAAATTCA
>CAYWTV010000017.1:0-5502 GCA_964461305.1 uncultured Peptoniphilaceae bacterium | reverse complement strand
AAAAAAAATTAAATCCTTGGGAAAAGAACCAAGGATTTTTTATTATTTAAATTCAATTGTCTCTATTGCTTCTTTTAAGATTTTTGCACTATTTAAATAAACTTCTTCATACTCTTTGTCTTCTACATTAAATTCAACATCTGATGGGAAGGTTATTGTAGTGTAAATTCCATCTTCGTATTTTAAAATATATCCTGGTACTATATTTGGAGAAGGTGAGGTTTCTTTTTGAATTGAACCTAAGTGTCCTCCCACATACTCCATGTTGTTTTTCTTGTCTATAAATACATATCTGTCTGGATCAGATGAAAATTCAGTCAAAATGAATTTGTCAAACTCTTCTGAAACATACATAGAAATTTCCACTTCTGGATATTCTACTTTAGTTTTATTATTTCTATCTCCATTAAATTTGAAACTTCCAATTAGGGCTGTGAAATTCTTCCCATCCCAAAGCACCTTTTCACCTAAAGATTCACTAATAAATCTTATAGGTACAAAAGTAGTTCCATCTTTTAATATTGGAGAGGTGTCCATTTGTTTTTTCTCGTCATTTACTTTGTAATTGGAATCATCCACATTCATATCTACAGTTTTATCATCTTTTTTTATTTTGATATTTTTAGTATTCTCATCATATTCCACATCAAAATCCAACTTTTCAGAAATATATCTCAAAGGAACAAAAATCCTTCCAGATCTTATAAAGGCTTCAGAATCCATAGCTGGTTTTCCATTTATAAAGATGTTAAATTGGATACTTGGATCTTCCCACTTGTTTTTATATAAAGTAACTTTTCCTTCTCTATTATTTATAAAATAAACATTTCCTTCTTCGTACTCTCCAGTTTTAAAGATATCTAAAGAGTTAAAAGTCTCTTGTTCTATTAAAACATCTCCAGATTGATTTATAAGCTGAATCCTTTTTATATTATCACTTTCGTTGTTTACTATAATAAAGTTTCCCTCATCTGTGTAGCCTATTATTTTAGATCCAAATAATGGCCTTCTGGAATTTATTTTGATGTGGTAGGTATAGTCCTTTTCCCTGTTGGTTATAGTAAAAGTTCCGCCAAAGTTTTCTTGTAAATTTTCACTATTTCTTGTGAACTTATATGAATAATCTCCAATATATCTACCAGGTAGAGTTTTATCTAAAATATATTTATCCTCTTTATTTTCAAATATCCTAGTTTCTTCTCCATTATCTCCGGAAAGAGTAATGTGAGGTTGTCCGTATATTACTTTAAACTCTGAAATCGCTTCAGTGTCTAATTCTATAGGATAAATCTTATCAATCTCCCCTGGAACAATTTGTTTAATTTCCTTTAGAGAAATATTTAAAACATAAATAACTCCACTATCTACAGAAATCATAGAACTTCCTGAAAATTTTTCATCTTCATTAAGTTTGACCCTTTGAGTTTTTCCATCTTTAAAAACAATTTCTATTTCTTCTTTGTTTTTATCTAATATGTAGAGTTTCTCGTTATCAATACTAAAATCTCCTACAGAATATGTATTTCCTTCTACGTCAATTTCAATTTCGTATTCCTTAGAAAAAATCTTATCACTGGCAATTGCCTCATTACTAAAAACACCTAATGAAAGTAAAAATACTAATATTAACCAAAATCTCTTTTTCATGACGACCTCCTTTATATTTTCCTATTATGTTCTTATGTCTATTTTATATCATATTAAAAAAAACATAGTGACAAAATAGTAACAAAAAAAAACTGAGGGTTTTTTCCCTCAGTCAAGAAATTATAGTTTTCTTTCAAACCAGTCTGATATTGCTTCTAGTCTTTTTATTCTGCTTTTTGGTTTTCCACTTCTAGATAGGTCGTGGTTTTCTCCCTTTATAAGAAGCATTTCTGCATCTACTCCAAAATATTTAAGTGCCGTAAAAAACTGATAAGCTTGATTTACATCACATCTTAAATCTTCTTCTGAGTGAATAATTAAAGTTGGAGTCTTTACATTATTTGCGTATTTTAAAGGAGAGTTGTCCCAAAGTTTTTCCGTATCGTCCCAAGGATTTCCGTCTACTTGGTCACCTACAAAGTAGTAACCAATATCTGTTGTATTAAATTTAGAAATCCAATTTGAAATACTCCTTTGGGTTACTGCTGCTTTAAAATAATCAGTATGGCCTACTATCCAGTTGGTCATATATCCACCGTAAGATCCACCTGTAACTCCGATTTTTTCTTCATCTATAAAGTCGTATTTTTTCACCATTTCTTTAGTAAAATACATTATATCATCATAGTCGATACTTCCGTATTTTCCTCTAATATCTGAAAATTCGTTTCCTTTTCCGTCAGATCCTCTAGGATTAGTATAAATCACCACATATCCGAGATTTGCTAAATACTGCATTTCAGAAAAGAATATGGAACCGAAAGCAGTCTTTGGTCCACCGTGGATTTCTAAAATAGTTTTGTATTTTTCTCCTTCTTTAAAACCTATAGGTTTCATAATAAATCCATCTAGTTTTACATCTTTATTTTTAATTACAATGTGTTCTGGAGTTGAAATCTGATATTTTTCTAGAATCTCGTCATTAAAACTAGTGAGTTTTTCTAGATTTCCATCTTGATATTTATAAATCTCTTGAAGGGCATCTCCTACAAACCCAACTAGAAATACTTCTCCATTTTCTCCAATTTGAATTCCATCTATGGAACCTTTAAAATCTATTTCCTTTTTAAAGTCTCCCTTAGGAGAAGTGCTGTATAAATCAGTATTAAATCCATCTAGTACGTTAAAATAAAGTCTATCTTTTTCCTCTATTAAAGTCTTACTTCCATAAAGTCTAGAATCTGTATTTACAGTAGAAGAAATGGATCGATCAAAATCATCTGGACTGATTTTTTCTAAAGAACCATCTTTCATTTCATAAAATCTAGGATTTCCATTTAGTCCAAGTTCTCTTAAATCATTTCCTATTGACACTACTTTTCCATCTAGTTCAGTAACATAATAAAAGTTATAGTTTTTGTCACTAAATAAGGTCTTTAACTCTAAATCCTTTAAATCCAAAACTCCTACGTAGGAATAAAGATCCATTTTCTTAGATACTTCGTTGTATGTTAAATACACTTTTTCATTTACAACATTCATAGAGTTAATTTCAATATTGTCCCTAGTAATTCTAGTTAAGTCCTTAGTTTTGATATTGTATTTATAAAGGCTAAAGGTATTTCCATAGTTAAAACCACTTCCATTGGACCAAAAAGGAATTTCATCAAATCTTTCGAAGTCTTTTTCCTCTTGGATTTTCTCCTCAACTTCCTTAATAGCCTTGTCTTTATCCTCACTTTTAAGTTTATTTATATTTAGTAAAGATTTTGAATACTCGTTAGTTTTTCCCAGTAAAATTAAATTATCTTCATCTAAAAATTCGTATTTTAGTACACTAAATGGAATGGAAAAAATTTTTTGAGACTCTCCTCCATCTAGTCTAAGCCTATAAAAATTAGAAATAGGAAGCCCCTTTTCACTTAGTTCCTTTTCCTTTTTAGACCTATTTCCACTAAAAATAATAGAGTTTTCATAAAACTCGAAGGATGACTCGGAAAAAGTACTAGTCATCTTCCTAGTTTCCTTAGTTTTTAAATCATAAGTATAAATATTAGAAGTATAGTTATTATCTTCTAAATTTGCCTCACTTAGTACAAAACCCAATAAGTTCTTTTCCTTATTTAGCCTTAAATTGGAAATGTATTTGTACTCTAAAAAAGTCTTTAGTTCAATACCGTTCATAAAATATCACCTCAAAATTATTATTTATCCCTAGTAGAGTTAGATCTTACTAGGTGAAAATGCAAAGAAATTATAAAAAGATGGGGAAGTAAATAAATTAAAATGTTTCTTAATGAAAGACTCAACACTAAAATAACAGTGGTGAGTTTCATAAATAAACCAAATCCGTATATTATCAAAAACAGAATTTTACTTAGAGCCCCGTGATTGCTATTTATAAAATAAAGGGAAATTCCACCTAATATAATTGGCATAGACGTAAATGGATTAATCACAGAATATAGCTTATCCCAAATTAAAATAGAATTACCCAAATCCATAAAAAAGTTTATAAATGGAAAATAAAACAATACAATTAAAAATAAAACCAACACAACTACTAAATCAAAATTTTTCTTCATAACATCTCCTTAAATGTCATTATATAATAAAAATCTCCACAATAATGGAGATTTCTAAAAATTCTATTAAATTTTACCTATTCTAATTCTCCCTCATAGGAGTTTATACCACCAGCATCGAAAATCAACTTGTAGTCATTATCTGATAAAATCTTTGCTCCTTGGGCTGATCTATTTCCACTTTGACAATATAAAATGAAAATATCATCTCTTTCATAAGAATCTACAAAGTCCCTTTCTAAAGAGTCTAATGGAATATTTATAGCTCCAGGAACATGTCCAGAAGAAAATTCTTCATTAGTCCTTACATCTATAATGTGAGTTTTTTCAGGGATATAGTTTTTAATCATTTCTCCATCAGAAAAAGTAATTTTCGTCGAAGAATGAGTTCCTAAATTTTCTACCTCAAGACCAATTGCAATTGGAGGTAGTGATTTAGTAATTATATCGTCAATTTTTATTTTATAGACATTTCCAATTTGAAAATCTTCATCGCTATTTATTACAACTAAGTTTCCAGTCTTAAAAATCTCAGAATCCTTCACTACTAAAAAACTGTCATCATTTAAATTTACCCCATCCAAAGTATTAGGACTACTTCCACTTTGGGTACAAGAAACTAAAAACATCATCACTATTAAAGAAATAACCATTAGTCTATTAATTTTATTATTCATCAGTTCACCTTTTCAATTAGTATTATCAAATCCTATATTAACATACTTTCAAAAAGATATGTAAAAACTAGGTGAAATTAGTAGTTAAAATCTCTTTTTTTAATAAAATAAAAATGGCCTTAGGCCTTATTGCTAGGCCTAAAAACCATTAAATGTAAAAAATTTAAAAAAGTTTGATTGTAAGTCAAAATCGAGTTCGGTATAGATGGCTTAATACAACTTTATTATCCAACAGTTGACAAAGAGCCATTATACTTTTAGATTTGAAAATTTTCCAGAAATAACCAAAAAGAAATAACAAGCAATATTGAAGATAATAAAAGTATCTAAATTTTGATATTTATTAATGTATATACCAAATAGTAGATGCACATTTGCAATAAGTGCAAAAACAAATATTATTAAATAGAGTGTAGTGATGATTCTAAAATATATACTTTGATTATAACCTTTACAATAGTAAACAACTACAAAATATAATAAAATTATAAACCCTAAAACTATTAAAGGTATATAATAATCATTAATAATTGAAAACTCAAATGTTCTTTTTAGCTCCTCTTTTCTATTGTAAAAGAAATAGCCAATTAATAAAGCAATTATAGGCAAAAGTGTAACTAGAGAATTATATAATATTTTACTAACATTTTTTT
>CAYWTV010000016.1:12970-24248 GCA_964461305.1 uncultured Peptoniphilaceae bacterium | reverse complement strand
TAATAAATGCTGTAGAAGAAAAGGGATACAAAGTAGCATCAATTTCATAAAGAAAAGAAAATCTTCCTTAAGAAATTAAGAAGATTTTCTTTTCTTTATAGATAGTTTAATAATAATTAAGGAGGATGAAGTGTATGGAGTATTTAAGATTAATAGGTATTGCTATTATTATAGTAGGTTTCTTACTAAAATTTAATACAATAGCTATTATAATAGTCGCCGGTCTAGTAACTGGACTAGTGAGTGGAATGTCAATAATTGAGGTAATCTCCGTTTTAGGACAGGCCTTTGTGGACAATAGATTAGTAACTTTATTTGTATTGACACTTCCAATGATAGGCATTTCAGAAAAATACGGTTTGAAAGAACAAGCTGTAAGGTTAATTAACAAGGTAGAGAATTTAACAACAGGAAGATTTTTAACTATTTATTTATTCATTCGTGAATTAGCAGGATTATTTTCCATTAGATTAGGTGGACATCCACAATTTATCAGACCTCTTGTTGAACCTATGGCTCAAGCTTCAACTGTCGCTAGATATAAGGAAGTAGATGATGAAACTAGAGAAAAAATAAAGGCTCAATCAGCTGCAATGGAAAACTTTGGAAATTTCTTTGCTCAAAATACCTTTGTAGGTGCTTCTGGTACCCTTTTAATAGCCTCTACTTTAGAGTCCCTTGGATATGAAGCTCCTGCGGCAGGAATTGCAGTGGCATCTATCGCAGTTGCAGTGGCAGCTTTAATATTAGGAGCTGTTTATAACTTGTGGTTTGATAAGAGATTGGAACAAAAACTTTCACGTAAGGCTGGTGACAAATAATGGAAAATTTCTTTAATAATTTATTAGAATTCTTTTTTATAGTAGCTGGATTGATGTTTTTATATTCGGCATATAAAGCTTTTGGAGATGAAACAAATCCAAAAAAAGTTGGCACCTCTATATTTTGGGCTGCCTTAGCAGTGATTTTTATATTCGGAAGATGGCTACCACCTATAGTATCTGGAATATTAGTTATAGTTTTAGGGCTAATAACTTTATTTAATAGATTTTCAGGAACAGGTAGATATAAAGCAGATATAACCTTTGCAGAAAAATCTGTGGAAAAAAGAGGAAATAAAATATTTATTCCAGTAGTAGTTATGGCCCTTTCTGCCATACTAATATCTAGAGTTTTCCCAGAGTCTTCAAGAACAGTTATAGGTATAGGTGCTACTTTATCTTTAATCATTGCCATGATTTTATTTAAAGCTAGTCCTAAGGAAGTTTTAGAAGAAACTGACAGAATGGTTCAACAAGTTGGTACAACAAGTATACTTCCTCAATTATTAGCAGCATTAGGAGTAGTTTTTGTTAGCGCAGGAGTTGGAGAAATAGTATCTGATTTAGTAGGACAAATATTCCCTGTTGGAAGTCATTTAATGGGAAGTATAGCTTATGTATTAGGTATGTTTATTTTTACAATCATAATGGGTAATGCTTTTGCTGCATTTACAGTTATTACTGCAGGTATTGGTATACCTTTTGTACTAACTCAAGGTGCAGATCCAGTTATAGCAGGAGCTTTAGCTATGACTGCTGGATATTGTGGAACTTTATTAACACCTATGGCTGGTAATTTTAACATTTTACCAGTAGCATTACTAGAAATAAAAGACGAATACAAAGTAATTAAAGCACAAGCCCCAGTGGCATTAGTATTATTAGTAGTTCATATTGTATTAATGTATTTCTGGGCATTTTAGGAGATGAATATATGAAAATTTTAGTAACAGGTTTTGACCCTTTTGGCGATGATATTATAAATCCAGCTATTGAAGCTGTAAAGAAACTTCCAGATGAAATAAATGGTGCAGAAATTATAAAACTTGAAATACCAACGGTTTTTGGAAAATCTGCAGAAGTAGTTAGAGAAGCGATGAAAAAGCATAAACCAGACTATGTTTTAAATATTGGACAAGCTGGGGGAAGATTTGAAATGACTCCAGAAAGAGTAGCAATTAATGTAGACGATGCTAGAATTCCAGATAACGAAAAGAAACAACCAGTAGATGAAGTTATTAAGGAAGATGGAGAACCAGCATATTTTAGCTCTCTACCAATTAAGGCAATGGTAGAGTATATGAAAAAAGAAAATATTCCAGCATCAGTTTCTAATTCAGCAGGTACTTTCGTATGTAACCATATAATGTACCAAACCCTATATTTAACTCAAACTGAATTTGAAGGAACAAAGGCAGGATTTATGCACATTCCATTTTTGCCAGAACAAGTAACCAATAGACCAAATACTCCTTCTATGTCACTAGAGACAATCGTAAAGGCTATTACAGCTTCTATAAAGGCAATTGTAGACTATGACGGAAAAGAAGATTTAGAAGCTATTGGTGGAAAAATCCAATAATTATAAATTAAAAGATCAGATTCATTTTACGAATCTGATCTTTTTTTATTATTTTGTAAGATTTTGTTATATTATGAGTCTAATATATAAAGGAGGAGAAACTGGTGATTGATTTTGAAAAAATATACAGTATTTATTTTAAAGATGTCTATTATTTTTTATTGTCTTTATCTAAGGATAAAGAAGTTGCAGAAGATATTACTAGTGAAACCTTTTTTAAAGCATTAAAAAATATCGAGAATTTTCGTGGAGATTCTTCCATTAAGACATATCTTTTCCAAATAGCAAAAAATTCATATTTTGATTATTTAAGAAAAAACAAAAAAATAGTCAGTATTGATGATTTTGAATCTATAGAAATAGACAGTATCAATACTGAAGATGAATTTTTAGAAAGAGAAGAAAGTGCTTATTTAAGAAATTTAGTAGAAACCTTAAAAGAACCTCAAAAAA
Source organism: uncultured Peptoniphilaceae bacterium (assembly GCA_964461305.1). GTDB lineage: Bacteria > Bacillota > Clostridia > Tissierellales > Peptoniphilaceae > Neofamilia. The sequence continues at coordinate 21,392 of CAYWTV010000016.1, read as the reverse complement.
GTATTATAAAACTTCGAATTTGGGAAGAACTATCTTTTAAGGACATTGGAACTGTTTATGGTAAAAGTGAAAACTGGGCCTGTGTTACCTTTCACAGGGCTAAGAAAATTCTCAAGAACAAATTGGAGGAATGAATATGAAAAATTGTAGTATTGTTTCTGATTTACTTCCATTATATGTGGAAAATTTAGTAAGTGAGGACTCTAAAGAATTTATTGAAAATCATATAGATACTTGTAATAGTTGTAGGGAAGAACTAGATAATTTAAAAAAGGATTTAGATTTTAAGACGGATTTAAATAAAAGACCCTTGAAGTTTTTAAATAATAATATAAACAAAAATAAAAGAAACTACGGTATTACAATTGGATTGTTAGTGGCAAGTTTATTGTTAATTTTAATGTCTTTTTTAACTACACCAATTCACTTTGAAAGTACTGAAGATCTCTTCTTTGTAGAGGAGTATGAAGATACTGTCGTAGTTACTTTTAATGAAAGAGTTACTAATTACGATATATTAAATTTTTCTGGGGATAAAAGTGGAGAGTATTTTTTAGATGGATATACAACTAGACTAGATAGAATTTTAAATTCTAAAAAAGTTCAAAGTCATATCTTTAAAAAAGACGAAACTACCAGTATATTTTACGACAATCATGAAAAGCCCTTTGAGTTAATATGGGGAGAAAATGTGGAAGGAAATGGAATTTTACTTCCTAGACTTGCTTTAAATATGTATTTAATGGCTGCTTTAGGGTTATTTGGAGTTTTGTCATTGTTAATTCTAATTTACAAGTTTATTTTAAAGAAAAATTTAAGTATTGTAAATATTGCAGTTATATTAGGACTTCCTTTTTCTTATGTTTTAGCTAGTTTTAGTATAAAAGGTCTTAGGGGAGATACCCATTATTTAACTAGAGATTTGTTTTATATATTAATACTTACTATGGCATATTATCTTTTGTTAATATCAATTTCTAAAATAATAAAAAATAAAATCGGGACTAAAATATAATAAATGCAAGGATTCTAATTTCAGTTAGTTTCCTTGCATTATTTTTTCTTCATAATTTCTTTGTACTTTTCTAAAGCTTCTACATTTGATGATTTTAGGCCACTAAGGTGAAGTTTGTTTTCTGTTTTTTTCTTAATGGTAATTCTTTTTATATCTTCTTTAAAAGTTTTTATTTCAAATTCGAACTCTTTTGCAGACATTCTAGTTGCACCTTTTCCAAGGATAATATCTTGTTCTAGTCTGTCAGAAGTAGCAACTCTTATTTTTTTCTTATTTGCGTATTTTTCCACAGCCCTTTCTATAAAGTGATCTGCAGTTTCTAGCTCTTTTGTATAGACTATCATTAATTTATTTTCTACAAATATCTGCCTATCAGATTTTACATTATATGAATCAAAAACTAGCACTACACCTTCTTTGGTGTAGTGCTTAAATTCCATTAAAATATCTATAAGTTTTCTTCTAGATTCTTCTAACTCCTTGTCAGTGTCGTTTTTTAAACTGTCCCAAGAATTTATAATGTTGTATCCGTCTACAAATAAAAGTTCTTTATATTTTTTTATTTCTCTGTCTAATAATATCATAAATTAATATCGCCGCCGATGCAGATGCATTCAGTGATGAAATCTTTCCAGTCATAGGAATTTTTACTAACACATCACATTTTTTTGCAATTAAAGGGCTGATTCCCTTGTCCTCTCCTCCAATAACTAATCCGATATTTCCAGTAAGATCCGTATCGTAATACATATCCCTTCCTTCCATATCAGCTCCATAAATCCAAAGTCCCTTTTCTTGTAACTCTTCAATAGTTCTAGCTATATTAGTTACTTTTGCAACTTTCATATACTCCACTGCCCCAGCTGAAGTCTTGTAAACTGTTTTGTTTACCATTGCTGAACGTCTCTTTGGGATAATGACTCCATGAACACCTGCAGCTTCTGCACTTCTAATAATGGCCCCTAAGTTATGAGTATCTTCAATTGAATCAAGAATAACTACAAATGGATCTTCATTTTTTTCATTTGCGTATTCTAAAATTTCATCTATTGTAGAATATTCAAAATCTGTAACTAATGCCACTACTCCTTGATGGTTTTTAGTTCCAGCCATGTTTTCTAGTTTTTTATCATCTGTTCTAGTAACTACTACTCCACTTTCCTTAGCCATAGAGAGAATTTTTTTACTTGCTCCATCTCCTGATGATTTTAGCATGTAAATCTTGTCTATGTCTCCACCAGATTTTAGTACTTCTAAAACTGGATTTCTTCCGTATATATAATTTTCTTTCATTAAATACTCCTATATTTTTCTCGTACTTCTATCATCTCTCCACAAGTCATAGAACCTTCTGGACACGGTCCGTTTACACACCCTGGTCCGACACTGCTAAATAAAGCTGGATAAATATTTTTTACTAATTTTAGCATTTCATCTGCCATATTTCTAATTTCCCATTGGGCTCTATTACAACATCTCACTGTAAAAAAATGAATAAGTGTTCTAGCATTCATAGTCAGAACTATTTTGGTTTCACAGGCATTTGGAAAAACATATCTTGCATCTTCTATGGATGCTTTTTCAGCTTGACTCCTTGCTTTCTTTTCAGAATAACCTTTTTTTAACATTTTTTCATAGTTTTTATCAAATAGAGCATCTACTAACTTGAAATACGCCTGTCTGTCAGCTTCCATAGCTTCTATGAATATCTCTTTTGCCTCAGGATTTTCTTTTATTTCAGGTGGAATGATGTACTGAAAATCATCTAATTTTACGTATCTTTGAGACTGTTGGGAATAACTAGCTATTCTATGTCTTACTAACTGATGAGTAAGTACCCTAGAAACTCCCTCAATTGCAAAGGTAAAACTCACATGTTCTAAGGGACTGAAATGTCCTAAATCAGATAGCATTTTTACGTATTTTCCTATAGACTCTTCGTCTAGGGTTTCTTTTATTTCATCAACTCCAACTGGTGAATAACAAAGTTTTCCAGCTTGGGCTATGGTCATTTCCCCGTCTTTTGTATAATTTAGTAATTCAACTTTCATTTTAAATAGCCCCCATTTTATAAAGTTCTAGGATTCTCTCGTTATTTCTCATTAAATAATGATATCCAAATAAAGCTTCTAAGCCTGTTGCAAATTTATAATCGTGAACATCTGCGTTTTTAGGAATAGTGTGGAGTTTGGAATTTTTCGCCCTATTTACAACTCCCAATTCCCTATCATCTAAGGAATCTTTAATTCTATCTAAAAATTTCGCTTGGGCCTTTGCATTAACTAGTTTTGCAGATTCAATATGAAGTTTGTGGGCGTTTTTTTGTCCTGTAATAATATTTGTACGTATTAAAAGTTCAAAAACTCCATCTCCAATATAAGCCAGAGCCAAGGGATTCATCATTTTTATATCTTCATCACTTAATTTATCATTTATATCCCTGAAAATATTATATGCGTCTATACTTAACACCCTCTCTAGTATCTTCAAGTTGGATTTTCTTTTCTAAAAGTTCATCTCTAATTTCATCTGCCAACTGATAATCTTTGTTTTTTCTAGCTTCTTGTCTTTTTTCAATTAGATTTAATATTTCTTCGTCATTAATTTCTACCTTGTCTCTTTTTAAAAGCCCTAAAACATCAGATAGTTTTAAAAGAATTTCTTGAGCTCTTTGAACTACATATTTAGATGTTTTTTCTCCTAAATAAGTATTAGTATCTTTAACTAAATTGTAAATAGCAGTTATACCATCTGCAGTATTTAAATCGTCATCTAAAGCCTTTTCAAACTCCATAACTCTAGAGTCCATTAAACTTAATATCTCTTCTTCACCAGGAGTTAATTCTACTTCTTCGGCATTTTCTAGTAAATCTTCTAGACGGTATTTTGCGTTGTAGATTCTATCTAAGCCGCTTTTCATCTGTTCCATTACGTGATCTGAAAAATTAAGAGGTTGCCTATAGTGGGCAGATAATATAAAGAATCTCAACACTTCAAGATCGTAGTTTTTTGCTACGTCTTTTAATGTAAAGAAATTGCCAAGGGATTTACTCATTTTTTCTTCATCTACTGTAATAAAACCGTTGTGTAGCCAATAATTTGCAAATGTCTTATCGTGTAGTGTTTCCGATTGAGCAATTTCATTTTCATGATGTGGAAATTGTAAATCAACTCCTCCTGAGTGAATATCTATAGTTTCACCTAAAAGAGTTTTCGCCATTACAGAACACTCTATATGCCAACCTGGTCTACCTTCTCCCCATGGAGATTTCCATGAAGGCTCCCCTTCTTTTTTTGATTTCCAAAGGGCAAAATCTGCTGGAGAATTTTTTGCTTCGTTTATATTTACTCTAGCTCCAGATATTAAATCCTCTAGATTTTTCTTAGAAAGTTTTCCATAGTCTTTAGCTGCATCTATATTAAAATAAACATCTCCATTTACTTCATAAGCTGCATTTTTGTCTATGAGACCTTGAACAAAGTTTATTATTTGGTTGATATATTCTGTAGCTCTAGGATTAGTAGTTTCGTAATCGTATAGATTCAAAGCCTTTGCATCTTCCATAAAGGCTTCTATATACTTATTAGAAACCTCTGTGGTACTAATCCCCTCTTCATTTGCACGATTTATTATTTTATCGTCAATATCTGTAAAGTTTACTACGAATTTTACATCGTATCCTTTGTATATAAAATACCTTCTAAGTGTATCAAAAACCACTAAAGGTCTAGCATTTCCCACATGGATATAATTGTATACTGTAGGTCCACAGTTGTACATCTTTACCACATTTTCTTCAATTGATTTAAATTCTTCTTTTTTTCTAGTAAGACTATTATAAAGTTTCATACAATCCCCCTTAAACTGATTTTATTTTACCCCGAATCATTAGATTAATCAACTTCTAGAAATATATAATATATAAATATTGATTAAGAAAAACATATCTATTATAATATATTAACATCAACGAGAGGAAGTGTGGCTTTGAAGTTACTAGAAGATAAAATTCTTAAAGAAGGACAAATTTGTGAAGGAAATATATTAAGAGTTGATACGTTTCTTAACCACCAGATAGATATAGATCTATTGGAAAAAATGGCAGAAGATGCAAAAGAGTATTTTGAAGATACAGAAATTAATAAAATACTAACTATAGAAGCTTCAGGTATTGCAATAGGTGCGATTTTCGCCCAAGTGTTTAAGGTACCTTTGATTTTTGCTAAGAAAAACAAAGCAAAAAACCTAGATCCTAATAACTACGTTTCCATTGTACAATCTTACACTTATAAAACTGAATACCCTGTTTCTGTAGCTAAAAAATTACTTAATGAAGATGACAAAGTACTTTTAGTAGATGATTTTTTAGCAGAAGGAAATGCAATATACGGCCTTATTGATATTGTAGAACAAGCAGGAGGATTTGTAGCAGGAATAAATGTAGCTGTTGAAAAGGGATTCCAAAACGGCGGAAGAAATTTAAGAGCAGATGGCTACAAATTATATAGCCAATCTATTATAGAAAATTTTGAAGATGGACAAGTTATATTTAGATAAAATTTTGGGTTTAGATACTTTTGTATTTAAACCTTTTTTTTACCTTATTGTTACTTCTTTTTATAAATTTAATATTATAATATAATTAATAAAAATATCAGGAGGCCAACATGATAATTACAACTACTCCCTTTGTGGAAAATAAAGAAGTAAGTCAATATTTAGAAATTGTATTTGGGGAAGTTATTACAGGAGTGAATTTTGTTAAAGATTTCGGTGCAGGACTTAGAGACTTATTTGGCGGAAGAGTTGAAGGATACGAAAATGAGTTAATCACAGCAAGAGAAGAAGCTATTGCAGAGATGATAATTAGAGCTCAAGGAATAGGCGCCGATGCAGTTATTGGAGCTAAAATGGACTATGAAGTTTTAGGCCAAGCTGGAAGTATGCTTATGGTTACAATATCTGGAACTGCAGTAAAATTAAAATAAAAAAACCCCTTTGGCAAATTTTTTTGTCAAAGGGGTTTGCAAATTATTTTACTAACTCTTCTAATTCATCTACAAGGCTTTCAAAAACTTTCATTGCATCTATTAAGGTTTCTTCCTTAGAAATATCAGCTCCGGCTTTTCTAAGTTGATCTAATGGGAAGTTTTTTCCACCGTCTTTAATAAATTCTATATATGAATCAAGGGCTTTTTCTTCACCGCTTAATATTCTCTTAGATAAAGTTACAGCAGTGCTAAATCCTGTTGCGTATTTATAAACATAGAAATTTCTATAAAAATGAGGTATTCTCGCCCATTCAAATTCTATTTCCTTATCAGAAATTACGTGATCTCCAAAGTAGGCTTTATTTAAGTCAAAATACATCTCGTTAAAATTATCTAATGTTAAGGCTTCATTTTTTTCTACAGCTTCATGGGTCATTTTCTCAAATTCAGCAAACATAGTTTGTCTAAATACTGTAGATTTAAAGCTGTCTACATAATGATTTATTAAATACAGTTTTTCCTTGTCGTCTTTAGCATTTTTAATCATATAATCTAAAAGTAACAACTCGTTAGTAGTAGAAGCTACCTCAGCTACAAATATTGTATATTCCGAATTTATAAAGGAGTTATTTTTTCTAGAATAATATGAATGAATAGAGTGACCTAACTCATGGGCTAAAGTAAACATGGAATTTAAATCATCTGTATAGTTCATCAATATATAAGGATCAGTATCGTAAGAACCTGAGGAGTATGCTCCTGATCTTTTTCCTTCCTTAGGGTAAACATCTATCCAGTTACTTTCAAATCCTTCTTTTACAATAGAAACATACTCTTCTCCCATTGGTGCAAGGGCCTTTAGAATTATTTCCTTTGCTTCATCGTAAGGAATCTTCCTAGTGTCATCTATAACCATAGGCAAATAAACATCGTACATATGTTGTTCATCTAAACCAATATAGTCTTTTTTAATTTTATAATACTTGTGTAAAACTGGTAAATACTTTCTAATTACTTTTATTAAAGTATCGTAAACAGCTACATCTACATCATCTTCAAAAAGTTCCATCTCCCTTGCAGAATTAAATTTTCTAAGTTCAGCTTCAATTGTCAGTCCTCGAACGTTTGAGTATTGAAGGGAAGAAATCGCATTTTCTGCAGTTCTCATTGTTTCATAGTACTTTTCAAAGGCTTCTTTTCTAACTTCTTTTTTCGGATTTTGTAAAAAGTTTATATAGTTTGCATTTGTAAGTCTTTCTCCATCTGCACTTTCAATTATTGGAAATTCCATATCTGCATTAGTTAAAAGTCCATAAGCATTTTGAGGAGCAGATTTTAAAGGAGAAAATGCTCCAATGATTTTTTCTTCTTTTTCAGTTAAAGTGTGATCTTTGTATCTGAAAATTCTTTCTAAATAAATTCTATAATCTTCTATGTCGTATTTTTCTATAAGTTCATTTAGTTCATCTTTTGATAGTGTTAACAAATATGGCCTAAATCCCGATATGGCAGTTTCAAAATCGCTATATAAAGAAAAAGCCTTCATTTGAAGTTTTTGTCCCTTTGAATCCTTAGTATTTTCATCAAACTTCATATGGGCAAAAGTTGCCATTTTAGATAAATTCCTAGTAGTGGAATCTATAATCGAAAATATCTCTTCAAAGTTTTTTCCATAGTCAATTGTAAGTTCGTTAATTTTCTCAAGAGATTTACAAAGCTTTTCATAGTCTTTATCAAATTCTTCTTCTGTTTTATAAATTTTACTTAAATCCCAAGAATGTTTTTCCATAATTAAATATCATCTCCTAATAGTTTTCTTCTCATTTTGTATTAATACCCATTAAGTAATTTTTTATTATATTATTATATAAGAAAGACTAGTCTAGATTTTTTTATTTTAACAATACTGAAAAATTTGTATTTTTTTGTTGACAAATGAAATTTATAAGTATAAAATAGCATTATATTAAATGCGAAGATAGAAAGACGAATATGAATCTTTTTTACAGAGAGCTAGAATTTGGTGAGATCTAGTGTTAAGTGAAATATTTTATTCCCTCTTGAGCAGAGTAGTCGAAATAAAGTAAACTACTACGGTTTTTTCCCGTTACCATGAAATGAAGAGTTGCTAGACTCTGATAATAATCTATGATTATAAATAGGTGGTATAAACGAATTTAACCCTTCGTCCTATTATGGATGGAGGTTTTTTTATATTTAAAATACCTTTCTAGCAAAAATAAAATCGGAGGAAACAAAATGAAAAAAATTTTAGTATTAATGTTGGCTTTAGTTTTACTAGTAGGTTGTAACAGTAATGAAAATGGTGAAGTAGAAAGTACAGAAGAAACTGTAGAAAATACAGTAGAAACTGTAGAAAATGAAGAAACAACAGATGAAACTGTAGAAAATACA
>CAYWTV010000016.1:0-12870 GCA_964461305.1 uncultured Peptoniphilaceae bacterium | reverse complement strand
TACAGTAGAAACTGTAGAAAATGAAGAAACAACAGATGAAACTGTAGAAAATACAGAAACTGTTAAAATAGGAATTATAAAATTTGTAGAACATCCTTCTTTAGATGCGGCAAGAGACGGATTCGTAAAAGAATTAGATAACCAAAATATAAATTACGAATTAGATGAAACTTCTGCCAATGGGGATATTTCTTTAATTCCAACACTGGCTCAAAAATACAACAATGACGAAATAGATATTCTCTACACAATCGCAACACCTACAGCTCAAGGAGCAAAAAATGCAATAACTGATAAACCGATTATCTTCTCTGCAATAACCGATCCAGTAGGAGCAGGATTAGTAGAATCTATAGAAAAACCAGGTGGAAATATAACTGGAGTTTCTGATTATGTAGACGCAAGAGATCAAATCGACAATTTCTTAAAGTTATATCCTGAAATTCAAACCTTTGGAACTCTCTATAATACATCTGAACAAAATTCACAAGTTCAAGTAGATGAGTTAAAGGCCGCTTTGGAAGAAAGAAATTTATCATTAGAGGTTGTAGGAATTAACAATATAAACGATATTCCCCAAGGAATTTCTGCCCTATCTCCAAAAATCGATGCATACTTTGCACTAACTGACAATATGTTAGCAAGTGCTGCACCAATAGTTGCTGAAAATTTAATTAAAAACAGCATTCCTTCATTATCTGCAGAAGAAGGACAAGTTAAAAATGGACTTCTTATGAGTGAAGGTGTTAGTTACGAAGAACAAGGAGTACAAGCTGCCCAAATAGCCATTGAAATAATAAACGGTCAAGAGCCTAAAGATATTCCAGTACAATACTATAAAAATAGCTTGAAAGTAGTGAACAAAAAAATGGCTGATGCCTTAGGACTTGATTTAAACAACGAAGTTTTCAATAACGCAGAAATAGTAGAATAATTTAGGGGAAAAGTTATTGTCTCCCCATTAGAAAGGAATGTAGAATTTATGTTAAAAGGATTTTTCCCAGTATTTCAGTCTTCCATAGAAATAGGACTAATATTTTCTTTATTAGCCATAGGAGTAGTATTAACTTATAAAATATTAGAATTTTATGACTTGTCAGTAGAGGGAACTTTCCCCTTGGGAGCTTTTGTATTTGCAAAAATGGTCATGATTGGAGTAAACCCCATACTGGGAGTGATAGTAAGTTTCTTTGCTGGAGCTGTAGGTGGTTTAATTACCTATTTATTGTACAAAAAATTTAAAATAGAAGCCCTACTCGCTGGAATATTGACTATGACAATGCTTTATTCCATTAACATTAGGATAACTGGAAGTAATAACGTACCACTATTTGAATACGACACTATATTTACTATGTTTTCCCAAGTACCTAGAGTAATTTTAATAGGGGGAATATTATTAATTGCCAAATTGGCCATTGATTTATTTTTAAAAACTGAAATAGGATATATCTTTAGAGCTACAGGAGATAACAAGACTTTAGTTAAATCCATGGGGAAAAATCCAGACAAATATGTGTTATTAGGACTTATGTTATCTAACGGTCTAATAGCTACCAGTGGAGCTTTAATGACACAACATCAAGGATTTGCCGATTCTCAAATGGGTGTGGCAATGATCGTAACAGCTATGGCTTCAATCATTATTGGTGATACAATTTTTAAAAACTCAAAAATTCTCAACTACACCAGTAGAGCTATAATAGGCGCAATAATTTATAGATTAATATCGGGAATCGCCATTTATATTGGACTAAATCCTACAGACTTAAAATTAATTACTGCATTAATCGTAATAATATTTATAGGATACAATAACTCTCAAATTGGAAGAATATTAGATAGAGGAGAAAAAAATGCTAAAAATACAAAACTTAAATAAAACTTTCTATCCAGGCACTCCTGACGAAAACGTAATATTCAAGGATCTAAATTTGGAAATAGAAGAAAATGTTACAACCACAATCATCGGTCCAAATGGCTGTGGAAAATCTACACTATTTAATATAATAAGTGGATCTTTAGATGCAGATAGTGGAACCCTTTCTTTAAGCGGTACTGATTTACGACCTCTTCCAGAAGAAGGTAGAGCTAAATATATTGGAAAAGTTTCTCAAGATCCATCAATGGGCGTTGCTTCAAATTTAAATATTCTAGAAAATATGTCAATTGCATTAAAAAAGGGTGAAAATTATAGACTTCGAAGTCTATTAAAAAATACAAATAAAAAACTTATAATAGAAAAACTAAAAGAACTTAATCTTTCTCTTGAAGATAAATTAAATACCCCTGTAAAATATCTTTCTGGTGGTCAAAAGCAATCCCTAGCCTTGTTAATGGCAGCTATGAAAAAACCAAAATTACTACTTTTAGACGAACACACTGCAGCATTAGATCCTAGGACATCTAGATTAATAATGGAAAAAACAGAAAAACTAGTAAAGAATGAAAAAATCACCACAATACAAATTTCTCATAATCTTAGATATGTAATAGAATTTTCAGATAGAATAATTATGTTACAAAAAGGAAATATTGTACTCGACGTAATGGCAGATGAAATAACAGAAGAAGAACTTACAAATTTATATAATGAAATAATCGAAAGAGAATCTCTTTTAGGTTAAGAAAATTTTCCAGCTAAAATTTGCTGGAAAATTTTTATTTTTGTAAAAATTTTTAAAAAATTATAAAAATATTTGTTTTTGTAAATGATTTTTTTCTTACAACTTCAGATAAACAGAGGGTTTGAATGGATTTAAAAATAATTTACAATAATGAAAAATATTTTTCAAAAAACTATTGCTTTTTTTCTTAAATAGGATTATACTATCTTTCGGACATTGATTTTAATAGATATTTTCTTAGATACATACATAAAATTTTAAAAGAGGTGATTAAATGAAAACAAATTGCTTAATAAAAAAACTTATAAAAATTAAAAGAGAAATTGAAATATCTAGAGATCAAGCTAAATTTTTAGATGTAAAAGCTAGTTTTAATGTAAATAGATAAAAAAATAATAGAAGTGCCTAAATTACACGGCACTTCTATTTTTATGTAAAAAAAGAAATCCCATAGCCATACAGGATCTCTTCTTTCCTTAGAAGTACTAGCCTTCTAAGGAATTTTATATTTACCCATATTTTTAAAATTTTATTCAACTAAATCCAAATACCCTTCAAAATAATCTAATTTGTAATCAACATCATTCATCGAGGTCCAAGCTTCATTTGCTCCACCTGCCATTTCTATGAGTATTTTTTTGTAACTTTTATCTAATGTTTATTACTCTGTCTATCATAAAATCTTTTATATCATTAATATTATGAGTAATTAAGAGTATTGATTTGTCTTCGTAGTTTTTAAGTATCTTTTTTATTACTAATTTCCTGTTTTCTTCGTCTAATCCCTGGATAGGTTCGTCTAAAATTAGTAAATCTCCTCCAAAAAAAATTCCTCTAGCTAGGGAAACTCTTCTCTTCATTCCTCCAGAAAGAGATGATACTTTTTTATTAAAATCATCTATTCCTAGTTCTTTTAAAATGTCAATTAATTTTTCTTCGTCTTCTTCACTTATCATTTTTAAATTATCAAGTGGAGATAATTCATCTATGAGTCTATTTTCTTGAAATACTACAGAAATTTTTTTAAAAGAATTGTCTATCTCCCCTCTATCGGGAATTTCAATACCTAATATTAAATTTACAATTGTGGTCTTTCCAATTCCAGAACTTCCCACTAAAGCGATTTTTTCTCCCTTTTTTATTTGAAAATTTAAATCCTTAATAACATCTTTGTCAAAGGACTTATAGACATTTTTAAATCTTATCATGTTTACCTCCGAGAAATACTTTTATTAATTTTTCAAAAATCAAACTTAAAATCAATATAGTAATTGTCCAAGAAAACAATTCCCTCATATTTAAATAAACTTTAGAAAAATACAATTTTTCACCTATTGAGTTTGGCTGAAGTCCGATTACTTCTGCGGCTATTGCTGCTTTAAAAATAAGACCTGAACTTGATATAACTCCAGATTTAAAATAGTCTTTTACTTTTATTATGTAAATGTATTTTATTTTCTTAAATGTAGAAATGTTAAACACCTTTGCCATTTCCTTTAACTTTTTGTCTATGGAAATAAATCCTGTGTAGACATTTTCATAAATAATCGGCATTCCCATTATAAAAGAAATATATATGGAAAGGTTTCTAGAGTTTATCCAAATAAGTAAAAATATTACAAAACTAGCTACAGGTATTGCCCTAAAAAAACCTATTAATGGATGGATAAAATCTCTAAAAAAACTAATTACATAACTTAAATAACCAAATAAAACCCCTACTACTATTGATAAAATTAAACCTATAATAATTTTATATGTAGAATTAAAAATCGTTAACCAGTATTGTCGAGTTAAAACCATCTGAGACAATTCTTTAAATACATTTAGAGGAGACACTAAAAGTATCTCCTCTGATATTATTAGACTTACAATTTGCCAAATCAAAATCCAAAATGAAATTATTAATATTCTCTTTAGGTACTTATTGTCCCAAATAGAAGAAATCTTCACTTGGCACTTCTCCTCCTATGGATTGTGGATTTGTTTCATTTAAGATAGTTAAATACGAAGACAAGTTGTCTTTTAGTTCTTGGGAATCCATGTATTTTAAATTCATATTTTCTATAGCATTTAAAACTACTTCTTTAGGAACTATATTGTATTTATCAGAAAGTTCAGATGTTGTTTCAGGATCTTGAGTTGCTTTTTCTATACTAGCTTCAAATTCTTTTAATAATTCATCCACATTAATTTTTTCTATACTTTCACTTCTACCTATTAATACAGAAGTGATTAGTTCAGATCCATTTATATTTTTCCACTCTTCATTTAAATCTATTGCAATCCTAGCATTTTCACTTTTCATTAAAATATTCGTTACCATTGGCTCTGGAGCAAGACCTATTTCAGCCTGTCCACTAATTAAAGCTTGGGCTACTTCAGTAGCTTCTGTTTTAAAATCTAAAACTAAATCATTTTCCGGATTTATATTATAACTTGCTGCAATATTGTTAAATACTACTTCTGGAGTAGTACCCTTTCCAGCTGCTACGATAGTCTTTCCCTTTAAATCTTCAAAGGAGTTAATCTCTCCATTGGTGTCGATAATATATACAACTCCTAAATTGTTAGTAGCAAGTGCTTTTATTTTTCCTTCAGTATTGTGATACAAAATAGAAGCTAAATTTGCAGGAAGTACTGCAAAATCTAAATCTCCACTTGCAAGGGATGAAACTAAAACATCTGGAGTTCCAGCTATAGTTTCATTTATTTCAAAACTAGAATTACCTTCTTTAGAGTTTTCAATTAAATTCACACTTCCAACCCCAGTAGGTCCAGTCATGATTCCTAAGTTTATTTGAGTCTTTTCAAGACTTGTATCTTTTAAATCTTCTTCTGTTTCTTCACTTACATCTGTAGTTTCATCTACAACTACATTTTCTTCAGTTACAGCAGTTTCAGTATTGTTAGTTTCGTTATTTGAACATCCAACAACAACCACTAATAACAATGAAAAAACTAACATTAATCTTATAATTTTCTTCATAAAAATCTCCCTTCATATTGGCTTGTTAATTATATCATAAAGTTACTAATTTATTAATAATCTGTAAACTTTTTTTATTTCTATGTTATAATTCTTTAAGGAGGCATTATGAAATATAAATATAACATAACTCCTAGGGATATTGTTTATTTAAATTACAATATCGTAGGAGAAAAACACTTAAAACGACTTAGGGGGAATTTGAGATTTACACCTTTATTATTGATTTTTGTACTTGTCATTTTTCAAATGAGAGAAGGCAGTAATATATCTATTCCTTTCATAGTAGTCGCTGGAATTTTATATATATTATTTATTAGTAAATCCAATGACTTACTTGATCAAATTTCAATTCGAAGAATAAATAAAATGTTTAAAAACGAAGATAATAAATGGTTAATGAACGAAAGAACCATGGAAATTAAAGATGATCGAATTATTGAAACTATAGACCATTTAAAGGGCCTTGAAGAAAAGGAACTTTTAAATCTAGCTTATGAAGATGTATTTACAATAGATAAATCAACTGAGGGAGTATACATTTTTGTAAACGACCAAAGTGCATTTATCATTCCCAAAAGAGCTTTTAAAAGTGATGATGAAATGGAAGAGACTTTTAAATATCTCGAAGAAAAAGTTGAATCAGCTAAGGCCAAAAAAGAAGAAATAATCGTAGCTAAGGATTATCCAAATGAAATTATAATAGAAAAAAACACAAACCAGGAGGAAGAATTTTGATAGATTTTAAAAAAGAAATTGTAGAACTTTTAGGTAAACAAATCCCAGATGTAGATAAGGATAATTTAACTAATTTAATAGAAATCCCACCATCTTCAGATATGGGAGATTTTGCATTCCCAACATTTTCCTTTGCAAAAACTATGAGAAAAGCTCCTAATCTTATTGCAGAAGAAATAGCAAAAAATATTAATTCAGAATACTTTGAAAAAATCGAAACTAAAGGACCTTATTTGAACTTCTTTATAAATAAAGAAATTTTAACTAAAGATGTAATTAAAGAAGTTTTGAAAAAAGAAAGTGAATATGGAAAATCTAATATTGGACAAGGAAGAAATGTAGTTATAGATTTTTCCAGTCCAAATATTGCAAAGGCCTTTCACATTGGACATTTAAGATCCACTGTTATTGGAAATGCCATTAGAAATATTTACGACTTTTTAGGATTTAATACTGTAGCTGTAAATCATCTAGGTGATTATGGAACTCAGTTTGGAATGTTAATAACAGCTTACAAACTTTGGGGAGATGAAGAAGCAGTTAAAGAAAATCCTATACCAGAACTGTTAAAACTATACGTTAGAATAAATCAAGAAGCAGAAGAAGACGAATCTTTAAGGGACGAATCTAGAAGCTGGTTTAAAAAACTAGAACATGGTGATGAAGAAGCAATTAGGCTTTGGACTTTCTTTAAAGAAGCATCTTTGAAGGAATTTAACAGAGTTTATGAAATGCTTGGAATTACCTTTGACTCATTTAATGGCGAAGCTTTCTATTCAGATAAAATGGACCCTGTAATAGAGGAACTAGAAGAAAAGAATTTATTAGAAGAATCTGAAAATACCACAATAGTAAATTTAGATGAATTTAATATGACACCAATGCTTATTAAAAAATCAGACGGAAGTACCCTTTATGCCACTAGAGACCTAGCTGCAGCATATTATAGAAAAAACACCTATGATTTTTACAAGAATATTTACGTAGTAGGATCTCAACAAAATCTTCACTTTAAACAGTTGTTTAAGGTTTTGGAACTTTTAGGAAACGACTGGGCAAAGGACTGTGTTCATATTCCTTTCGGAATGGTTAGTTTACCTGAAGGAACAATGTCAACTAGACGAGGAAATGTTATTTATCTAGAAGATGTATTATTAACTGCAATAGAAAAAACTAAGGATATAATTAAAGATAGAGATATTGAAGATAAAGAAAAACTAGCAGCAGATATTGGTATCGGTGCAGTAGTTTTCCAAGAGTTATTTAACGATAGAAATAAAGACTATGTATTTGACTGGGAAAAACTACTAAGTTTCGAGGGAGAAACTGGACCTTATGTTCAATACACCCACGCTAGAATCTCATCTCTACTTAAAAAGGGAGACTTTAATAAAGACGAGGACTTCGATATTTCCTTATTAAGTGGCGAAGAAGAATTTGAAATATTAAAACAAATTTACAACTTTTCAGAAGTTATTAAAGATGCTGGAGAAAAATACCAACCTTTCTTTATAACTAGACATATAGTAGCATTAAGTCAAAGCTTCAACAAATACTACGGTTCAACACCAATAGTAGTAGAAGATGAAGAACTTAAAAAAGCTAGACTTGCACTTTGTTACGTTACTAAAACAGTAATAAAAAATGGACTAGGAATTTTAGGAATAAATGCACCAGAAAAAATGTAATGAAATAAAAAACTGATTAGGAAAATCCTAATCAGTTTTTTTATAAAGTAAATTTAATTATTCATATATCATCTAACACAACTTTAAAATCCATCATTTGGAAAAAATGCCCTGCATACATCTCTTTGTTCTTCTAAATAAGTGACATATCCAATCGGAATTTTGTTATCTACTGCTTCTATAATCTTTCTAGCTCCTTCATCTTGAAAAGCTCCACAAAGTTCTATGCTGTAAATATCCTCTTCATTAACAAGTCTAATAGCTTCTTTTATAGCTTCGTCTATGGAGTTTACTCCAATAATTTGAGCTGATCCATCGTGAATAATAGCTCTGTCATCTTTGTCAAATTTCCCCAAAACTAAATATGCAAATTTCATAAGTATCCTCCAATTTATAAAAACCCCAAATCCAAATGGATCTAGGGCTATTTTTTTCTTAAAGTTGGTCTACTCCGAAAGTGTCTCCATTTTCAAGATCTCCATATTCGAAACCTCTATTAAACCATCTCATTCTCTGTTCACTTGTTCCGTGGGTAAATTTATCAGGTACAACTTGACCCCAAGCTTTTTCTTGTATACGGTCGTCTCCTACTCCTGCTGCTGCGTTCATAGCTTCCTCAAAATCACCCTGTTCTAAATAACCATTTTCTTGGGTATAATGAGCAAATACTCCAGCTAAATAGTCAGCTTGTAGTTCCATTCTAACCATATATTGGTTAAATTCTGCTTCTGGAAGTTGAGATTGAAGTGAATAAACTTCATCTAAAATACCCATTTGTTTTTGTACGTGATGTCCAACTTCATGGGCAAGTACATAAGCAAGGGCAAAGTCTCCCTCTGCACCGTATTCATTTTTCAAATCGTGATAGAAAGATACATCAATGTATATTCCTTCATCTGCAGGACAATAAAAAGGTCCCATATTTGATTGAGCAACTCCACAACCACTTCTTACAGTATCTTGATAAATATGCAAAGTTGGCTCTGTGTAATTCATTCCTCTTTCAGAAAATATTTGATTCCAATAATCTTCAGTATCAGCTAAAACTACTGATAAGAAATCCTCAAGTTCTTGTTCCTCGGCTGTAGCGTCATATCCTTGTTCTTGTTGGGCATTGTTATTTGTTGGTGCAGGATCTCCGCCGCCACCAAATAAATTCCCACCAAATACAAGAAACAGAATAATCATTAAGATTAATCCTCCACCGCCACCTACTGGCATCATTGGAAATCCGCCACCACTTCGACGACTACCTCCACCAAAACCACCGCCGGCAGAACCTCTTCTATTTACATTACTACTACTTCTTCGGCCTCGCCATTTCATAATTGGTCCTCCGTTTAAAATTAATTATACTTATTAATTCCACATTTTGTCATATTTTAAACATCTTAATATATGATTCTAGTTATTTTTCTACCTTTATAGGCGATATCATATCCTCTGGTTTAACAAAAGAATCAAATTCTTCTTCTGTTAAAATCCCTAGCTCTAAAGCTGATTCTTTTAAAGACAGGTTTTCCTTGTGAGCTTTTTTTGCAATCTTTGCCGCATTGTCATATCCAATATGAGGATTTAAAGCTGTAACTAACATTAATGAATTGTCTAAATTTTCTTTCATTTTTTTTAGTATTGGCTTTATTCCCACTGCACAATTGTCGTTAAAGGATCTAATAGAGTCCTTTAAAAGAGTAGCGGATTTTAAAAAGTTGTATATTATTAGTGGCATATAAACATTAAGCTGAAAATTCCCCTGGGATGCACCGATTCCAATTGCAACATCGTTACCTAAAACTTGAACACAAGCCATTGTTAGTGCCTCTATTTGGGTAGGGTTTACTTTTCCAGGCATTATAGAAGATCCTGGTTCGTTTTCTGGAATTTCAATTTCTCCAAAGCCTGCCCTAGGACCACTAGCTAAAAATCTTACGTCATTTCCTATTTTTATTAAATCAGCAGCTAAAGCCTTTAAAGCTCCGTGGGAAAATACTAACTCGTCCTTAGAAGTTAGAGAGTGGAATTTGTTTTTAGAAGTTACAAATTCCTTCTTAGTAACATTGGAAATTTCCTTTGCTACTAAATCTTTAAAATCTGGATGGGAGTTTAGTCCAGTACCTACCGCCGTTCCACCTAAAGCGATTTCCCTTAATGGATCAACAGATAGTTTTATCATCTCTTCTGATTTTTCTAACATTCTAATCCATCCACTTACCTCTTGACCAAAGGTTAAAGGAGTGGCATCTTGTAAGTGAGTTCTTCCTATTTTAATAACATTTTCGTTATCCTCGGAGATTTTTGTAAAAGTTTTAATTAAATTTTCAATCTCAGGTAACAATCCATCTTCTAACATAACAATAGCAGCAATGTGCATTGCAGTTGGGAAAGTGTCGTTGGAACTTTGAGATTTATTTACATGATCATTGGGGTGAATGATTTTTTCCCCTAGAATTTCATTTCCACGATTTGCTATAACTTCATTTACATTCATATTAGATTGGGTTCCACTACCTGTTTGCCAAACTACCAATGGAAAGTTTCCATCTAGTTTTCCATCTAAAATTTCATCACAAACAGTAGAAATAGTTTCAGAAATTTTATTATCTAACAATCCCAATTTATTATTTACTAAAGCAGCAGATTTTTTTAAAACTGCAAAAGCTCTAATAATTTCCATTGGCATTTTTTCACTACTAATTTTGAAGTTTTCTAAACTCCTTTGGGTTTGAGCACCCCAATACTTATCCTTTGGAACTTTCATTTCTCCAAAAGAATCTGACTCAATACGATAATCCATAATAATCACCTCTTCATATAAATATTATATACCCAATTTAAATAATAAAAAAAGAAGGATAAAATCCTCCTTTAAACAAATTTTTCTTTATTTTTAATCCTTTGAAAAGATTCTATTACGTTTTCGTGATTTATTGACTTTAGGTCGTACTTAGTAATGTAAATATTAAGCTGTAATAATAGACCTGTAAATACAGCAGTTATTAAAGTTCCAAGTCCTAGTCTTCCTTTTAATAAAAAAGCTAAGATAACTACTGTAACTTCTATAAAAACTTTTGTCATACCTACTTTTAGTCCTGTTTTTTTAGCTATTGCTAGGTTCATAGAATCTCTAGGTCCACTTCCTAATCCTACTCCCATATATATTAATATTGCTATACATAGTATTTCCATTCCTATAAAGACGTAAATTAGTCCTCCAAGGGAACTTTCTTGAAATTTTAGTATTCCAGAATCTATAAACATTTGATAGAAAGGTCCTACGAATAGACCATCTGCTATTGTAGCAATCCCAACCTTTTCTCCCAATTTTAAAGATATTAAAAGTGCAAATACCGACACTATAGTAGCAACATATCCTATGGGAATTGATGTTATTTGGGAAATACCGCTGTGAAATGAATTCCAAGAATCCAGTCCAATATTTCCATGATAAATAAAAGCATTGCCTAAGCTAAATAGCATAAGCCCAAAAAATAACCTAATTAATTTTTTTATCAAAGTAATTCTCTCCCTTTTTTTTGATAAATACTATATAATTATAACATTTTTTAAGTTATATTATAAGATACAAAGAATTTTTAATTACTTTACAAAACTGAGAAGTACTAAATTTTCTATTAGTAAAGCTATAACTAGAATTACTATAAATCTAAGATATGTTTTATAAACTTGGAAATTTTTAACTTTCATATACTCCACCGTAAATAGCTGGCAAAGGTGCAAAGGAGAAAAGAAATATCCCACAAAACTCCAAACAAAGGCAATATGAGCTAAAACTGTCATTCTAGAAAGACTTATAGCCATTGATCCAATTACTGGAATGATTACTCCTAAGGCTGCAGGTTGAAATCCAGTTGCAAGTCCAAAAATAGCAGAAATTCCAATCATACTAGCTATTAAAGTGTTGGGATTTGATAAAAGAGATTCTAACATTTTGTTAAATTCAGGAAAATTCCCAATGGTTCCTTGGATTAAATACACTCCCATTATGGTTAAAAATACATTTAAATTAATCCCTTTTATAAAATCTTTAATAATAGATTTTCTAGGTCTTAATAAATAAACTAATAATATATTTCCCAAAACTCCAATAAAAAATGGAACCTTAAATACTATATTTAAAATAACTGCAAAGTATATGGGAGATGTGTATATTGCAAGTTGTAATATATTATCTCCTTTATTTCCTTTGACAATCTCCGTTTTTTCGTACTTTATATCTTTAATATAAGTGAAGTATCCTATTGTTACATATAAAAATACAAAAATAAAATTTAAGCCTATAACATTGTAAACATTTACTTGTGGAAGAAGTAAAGCCACTAATAAAAGCCCATTGGCATAAGGCATTATATGCATGGAAATATGGCGATAAACTAAGTTTATTACCGCCCGTTTTGATTTTTCAACATTTAAATCTTCTCCAATTCTGTCTATAAAAGGAGCTGAAATAATAGCACCGCCAGGAACAGTTAATAACCCTATTAAAGCTGGTACAAACATAAGTTGAAGTTTTTTGTTTGAAACTACTTTATTTAATTTATCTATAATAAGCTCTATAAATCCGTACTTTTTTAATAGTACTCCCAAAGCCCCAATTTCAACTACTGTTAAATACTGGGCTATTTTATTTGGATCAAGTAAAGTCGATGAAAATATCTCAAGTATGGAATTTAAACCTAATCCAGAAACTAAAATCATTATAAAAGCACTGCCAATTATTGAATAGGCAATGGGAAGTTTTCTCTTTGTAAAAATAGGTATAAAAGCAAATCCAATAATCACTGCAAAAATCTGTCTCATAATTTTCTCC
>CAYWTV010000015.1:13827-24310 GCA_964461305.1 uncultured Peptoniphilaceae bacterium | reverse complement strand
AAAAATGTTAAGTATATGGTAGACAAATATTCTGGAAATATTAAATTTACTCACGTCAATAATAAGTTTAGAGTTAGTATAATGTTATATGAAAATCCTTAATAAAAACATTAACTTTTAAAGTCTATAATTATAGAGTATAATGGCTTAATAATATAAAACGGAGAACTTAATGACCAATTTATTTAAAAAGTTTTTAAAATACACAAGTTTAAATATTTTAGGAATGATGGGAGTATCTTGTTATGTTTTAGCAGATACTTTTTTTATAGCAAAGGCCTTTGGCCCAGAAGGAATAGTCGGCCTTAATCTAACTATTCCAATTTATTGTTTAATGAGTGCCATTGGACTTATGATAGGAATTGGCGGATCTACAAAATTTAATATTTTAAAATCTCTAGATAAAAACAAAGAAGCATATCACATGTTTTCTTCATGTGCAAAGGTTGGTTTATTAATTAGTTTGTTATTTACAATTACTGGGATTTTCTTTGGAAACCCTTTGACTAATTTTTTAGGGGCAAATGAAGATACCTTTAGACTTACAAATATTTATTTAAAGACAATATTAATTTTTGCACCAGGATTTATTTTAAATAATATTTTTACGGTTTTTAGTAGAAATGACGGATTTCCAAGACTTTCCATGACTGCCATGTTACTAGGTAGTTTTATTAATATAATATTAGATTATATTTTTATATTTGTCTTTAATATGGGGATGTTTGGAGCAGCCTTTGCTACTGGATTATCTGCAGTAATTAGCGTAGCTATAATTACTTTCAGTTATATTCTAAATAAGAGAAAAGTATTTTTACTTAGAGAAAAGATTCTCAAAATTCACATTTTAGATTCTTTAAGACTTGGATTTCCAACCTTTATAGTTGAGATTTCCGCTGCGATACTCACAGCCGCTTTTAATTTTATAATATTAGATATTAGAGGGAATTTAGGAGTTGCAGCTTATGGAATAGTTACTAATATTTCTTTTATTATATTTTCCATATTTAACGGTTTATCTCAAGGAATTCAGCCCCTTATTGGAGAAGGATACGGCAGGGGAAATTATAGAGATGTAAATAAAGTTTTTAAATACGGTTTTTTTAGTGCAGTATTTTTAGCTTTTATAATTTATTTTTCTATATTTATAAATGCAAGAAATTTAGCTGGGATTTTTACAGAAGAGGGAAATGTTGAAGTTTTAAATTTATCCATGGAAGGAATGAAAATATACTTTTTTGGATATTTCTTTTCTGGTATAAATATGGTAATAGTTATGTATTTAAGTGCAACAGAAAAAATAAGAAAAGCTTTTGTAATAAGCATATCAAGGGGGATACTCCTTTCTCTTCCATTAGTAGTAATCTTAGGTGAAACCCTAGGGATGACTGGTATTTGGCTTTCTTTTGTCCTTACAGAATTTATAGTTTTAATTCTAGCAATTTTTTTAATAAAATCTGATTACAATAAAATAATTCTCCCCTAAAATTTCAGGGGAGAATTTTTAAATAATTTTTACAATTCTATTTAGTATTTCATTTGCAAGGTCTGTTTTACTCATTAAATCTAGTTTTTCAATATTGTCATTTTTATCAATAATTGTAACTTCGTTGTTGTCAGATTTAAATCCTGCATCTTTTCTCTTAATGTTGTTTACTACAATCATGTCGAAGTTTTTTCTTTTTATTTTTTTCTTAGCATTTTCAATTTCATTTTCTGATTCAGCAGCAAATCCTACAAAAAATTGATTTTTCTTTTTTAGTCCTACAGCTTTTGCGATATCTGGGTTTTCTGTAAGTTCTATTGAAAGTTTTCCATCTTGAGTTTCTTTTTTGATTTTTTCATCACTTGAATGCAGTGGTTTAAAATCAGCGGGTGCAGCGGATTTTATTAAAACATCTGAATTTTCAAAATTTTCCATTACTGCATTATACATCTCTTCAGTGGATTCAATTTGTATAAAATTATCCACCTTTGGTATGTCTAAATTAGAAGGTCCTGAAATTAAAGTGACCTTGGCGCCTCTTTTCATGGCTTCAGTTGCCAAGTTATAACCCATTTTTCCACTAGAGTGGTTGGTGATGTATCTTACTGGATCGATTTTTTCTATTGTTGGACCTGCTGTTACTAAGACTTTTTTATTTAACAAATCTTTTTTTCTAAGAACAGTATCTATTTCATCAACAATTTCAGATGGTTCTAGCATTTTTCCATCTCCCACGTCGTTACAGGCTAACAAATCGACTTGAGTTCCTAAGACTATCATATCTCTATCTTTAAGGGTTTTTAAATTTTCTCTTGTTGCAATGTTATTTAACATAAATGTATTCATAGCTGGTACTATAATAATTTTTGACCTACTAGCTAACATAATAGTACTTAATAAATCATCTGCAATTCCATTTGCGATTTTCGCTATTGTGTTTGCACTAGCTGGAGCAATTACTATGATATCTGCCCATTTTGCAAGTTCAATGTGTTCAACTCCAAGTTCAGTTGAAACTTCTGGAAACATTGTAGTATAAACAAAATTATCTGACATTGTTTGGAAAGTCATTGTAGATACAAATTCTGTAGCAGCCTTAGTCATAACTACCTTTACATTTGCACCTTTTTTTCGAAGTAGGGAACAAATTCCTGGAGATTTATAGGCTGCAATTCCACCAGTTACTCCTAATAATATATTTTTATTTTTTAAATCCATTAATTATCGACTCCTTTATATGTTAATATTACCATATTTTTATAATTTTAATTAGATATATAAAAAATAATTTACTTGAAAAATACTCATTATCTGATATACTAGGTATTAATTAAAAAGTGCAGTGACGAGGAATAGTAGAAATTGGAAGTTTCCAGAGAGTTAGCGGTTGGTGTGAGCTAATAATGAAAGATTTCAAATCCGCCTTTGAGCATATATTTTCTTAAGAGAGCTTTTAATAAAGCTAATTAGGGTGGCAACGCGGGTATTCTCGTCCCTTTGTGGGGATGGGATTTTTTTATTTTATGGAGGAAAAAAGATGATTGATATTAGACTGATTAGAGAAAATCCAGAACTAGTTAAAGAAAACATTAAAAAGAAATTTCAAGATGAAAAACTTGAACTAGTTGACAAAGTGAAGGCCTTAGACGAAGAATTTAGAGCTAAAAAGACTAAGGGAGATGAACTTAGAGGAGAAAAAAATAAAATCTCTAAAGAAATCGGAGCCTACATGGCAAAGGGCGAAAAGAAAGAAGCCGAAGAAGTAAAAGAAAAAGTAGTTAAAATAAACCAAGAACTAGCAGACTTAGAAGAAAGTGAAAACAACTTAGAAAAAGAAATTAAAGACATTATGATTTTAATTCCACAAATTATAGACGAATCTGTTCCTCTAGGAAAAGACGATACAGAAAATGTGGAAATAGAAAAATTTGGAGATCCAGTAGTTCCAGACTTTGATGTACCTCATCATATTGAAATTATGGAATCTCTATTAGGTGTGGATTTAGATTCATCTAGAAATACATCAGGTCATGGTTTTTACTTCCTTCAAGGAGATGTAGCAAGACTTCACTCTGCTATAACTTCTTATGCAAGGGACTTTATGATAGATAGAGGATATAATTATACAATTCCTCCATTTTTAATTCGTTCAGATGTAGTAACTGGAGTTATGAGCTTTAAAGAAATGGAAGATATGATGTATAAAATCCAAGGAGAAGACCTATATTTAATCGGCACCAGTGAACACTCTATGATTGGAAAATTTATAAATACTATAAATGATGAAGAAGACATGCCTTTAAAACTGACAAGTTATTCTCCATGTTTTAGAAAAGAAGTAGGAGCACACGGCATTGAAGAAAGGGGCGTTTACAGAGTTCATCAATTTGAAAAACAAGAAATGGTTGTTATCTGTAAACCAGAAGACAGTCCTCATTGGTATGATGATCTTTGGAAAAACTCTGTAGATTTCTTTAGAAGTTTAGAAATCCCAGTAAGAACCTTAGAATGTTGTTCAGGGGATTTAGCAGACTTAAAGGTAAAATCTTTAGATGTAGAAGCTTGGTCACCGAGACAACAAAAGTACTTCGAAGTGGGAAGTTGTTCTAATTTAGGAGATGCACAAGCTAGAAGACTAAATATTAGACTAAGAGGTGAAAATGGAAATTACTTTGCTCACACTCTTAACAACACTGTAGTTGCAACTCCAAGGGCCTTGATTGCATTTTTAGAAAATATGGTACAAGAAGACGGAAGTGTAAAAATACCAGAAGTTTTAAGGCCATATATGGGTGGAAAAGAAAAGTTAGAACCAAAAAAATAAATAAATTTAAATACCTTCAAGGATAATTATTTTTGAAGGTTTTTAAATTTTTGGGAAATTGTTAATATATTGTAAGGAATTTAAAATTTATTTGTTATATACTATGGATATAATTTATAAATCGGAGTTTTAAAATGGATAATAGAGAAATAAGAAGAAGAAATCGAAAACGAACAATAATAAGAAGAAGGATTTTTGGAATTGTTATTCTACTATTTTTTATTGCTATAATTGGAATAATTATTAGTGGATTAATAAATAGCACTGGAGCAAAGGAAAATACCCAAAGTGAACCAACTGTTATTTCTGAAGAAGAAAAGCTTTTAAATGAAATAATCTCCAAAGATCCAATAGAAGAATTCAGATCCAAGTTAGTGAGCACTGAAGATACTAATCTTTACTATGAAAAAGTATTGCCCTTTAGACAAAGAAGAATCAGAGATCACTCAATGGGAAGAATTACTTCTCAAAAGAATTTAAAAAAACAAGTATACCTTACATTTGACGATGGGCCTTCATCAGAGGTTACAGATCAAATTCTAGATATATTAAAAAATTACAACATTAAAGCAACATTTTTTGTAATAGGCCAAAATGCACAATACTACCCAGAAATTCTAAAGAGGATCCATGAAGAAGGTCATAGTATAGGAATTCACACCTACGATCACAATTATAAAAAAATATATTCAAGTCCAGATAATCTTCAACAAGATATAGAAAACTGTCTTCAAGGAATTAGAGATATTTTAGGTGAAGATTTTAATACGAATCTTTATAGATTTCCAGGTGGTTCTTATAGGAAAAACAAGGAAATCTTTATAAATCGCATAGAAGAAATGGGACTGATATATTACGACTGGAATGCACTAAATGGAGACGCAGAAGGAAAGAATCCATCTGAATCCTATTTAATTAATAGATTTAACGAAACTTCCAATGGCTACAACGTCATTTTATCTCTTATGCACGATACTAATGCAAAGACTAATACAGTAAATTCACTGCCAGAAATTATAGAGAGATTACAAAGTGAAGGATACGAATTTAAAAAATTAGGAGCAAATTAAATGACGAAAATATTAATAGTAGAAGATGAAGAAGCTATAAGAAAATTTATTAGAGTTAATTTAGAATTGGAAAACTATACAGTAGAAGAAGCTCCTTCTGGGGAAATTGCATTAGAACTTGCAAAAACTTTTAAACCAGATATTGTATTACTTGATATTATGCTTCCAGGAATCGATGGGTTTCAAGTATGTTCTTATTTGAGAAGTTATGAAGAAGTTATGGGAATAATTATGTTAACAGCTAAAAATCAAGACATAGATAAAATCCAAGGGTTTGAAGCAGGATCTGATGATTACATCTCAAAACCTTTCAATCCTAAGGAATTGGTCTTGAGAATAAAATCTCTAGAAAGAAGATTATCTCTTAATAACAACAATGATAAACAAGTAGTAAACTCAAATAAATTTAGACTAGATAAAAAATCTAGGAAATTTTTTAAAGATGAAGAAGAAATAGTTCTAACTCCTACAGAATACTCTGTAATAGTTTTGTTTTTAGAAAATCAGAAAAAAGCCATTTCTAGAGATGAAATACTAGATAGGGTGTGGGGAGAAGATTTCATTGGAGATTCTAAAATAGTTGATGTAAATATTAGAAGGCTAAGGGCAAAAATAGAAGAAGACTCCTCAAGACCAGAATATATAAAAACTGTTTGGGGAGTAGGATATATATGGGAAGCATAGGAATTTAAAGTGACTAGTAGTATTCAAAAAAGATTATTTAGAAGTTTTACTTTAGTAATAATATTTACAGTAATTCTTTTTGAAATAATCGTAATAATTGGAATAAGTAGAGTATCTTATAGGAATATGGAGAGAATAATGGCAGATAATATAGATTATGCCATTAATTCTATTGTTTTCAGGTCCGAGAGTTTAGATATTTTAGAAATACTAGATCCAAGTTTTAGACAGTATTTTAATAACAACAATGCTCAAGTACAGCTAATAAACAGAGAAGGTGAAGTGATTTTTGATTCACTAGGGGTTTATTACAGTGATGAGATTATATATCCAGATATTACCCTTGCTCAAAATGGAGAAAAGGGAGTTTGGCGTGGAAGAGTAGATTATAGTGACGAGAAGGTAATGGCTATGTCTACTCCTATTTTAAATTCTACAAATCAAAATATAGGGATACTTAGAATGGTAATAGGCTTAAGCTCCCTAGAGGCCCTCATTATAAGAGGTGCAGGAATTGCTATATTTGTTGGAATAATAATAGTATTAATATCTCTTTTAATATCAAACTACTTTGCAAAAGGTTTAGTAGAACCCTTAAAATACTTAAGTGATGTGGCGGTAAAAATTGCAAATGGTCAATTTAATGTTAGAAGTTCTGTAAAGACAAATGATGAAATAGAACAGGTATCTAATTCTATGAATTATATGGCAGAGGAATTAATAAAAAGAGACGAACTTAAAAATGACTTTATATCTTCAGTTAGTCACGAACTAAGAACCCCTCTTACTTCAATAAAGGGATGGGCAATTACTATTCAAAATGGAGAAAACTTAGATAAAAAAATTGTAAACGAAGGACTAAATATAATTGCGAATGAAGCAGATAGATTGTCAGATATGGTGGAAGAATTACTGGATTTTTCTAGGTACACATCTGGAAAAGTCACATTAAACAAAGAAGAAATAAATGTAGAAGAATTTTTAGATGATATTATAAAGCAGATGAAGCCAAGAGTTTTAGAACAAGGTTTGATTTTATTTGTAGATTTGTCTGAAAATTTGAACTTTTTAACTGCAGATTCAGCTAGGTTAAAACAGGTATTTATAAATGTATTAGATA
The DNA here is from genome assembly GCA_964461305.1 of uncultured Peptoniphilaceae bacterium. Classification (GTDB taxonomy): domain Bacteria; phylum Bacillota; class Clostridia; order Tissierellales; family Peptoniphilaceae; genus Neofamilia. The sequence continues at coordinate 17,126 of CAYWTV010000015.1, read as the reverse complement.
ATGCAGTTAAATTTACAGAGCCACCAGGAATGATTTCAATTTTTGCAAAAAGAAATTCATCAAATGAATACGTATTTGGAATAAGAGATACAGGTTTTGGAATACCACCAGAACAACTTTCAAAGGTAAAGGAAAAATTCTTTAAGGGAAATTTAGGAAAAAGTCACACAGGACTAGGACTTTCTATTAGTGATGAAATAGTAAATCTGCACGGTGGAGAATTAATTATTGAATCAGAACAAAACGTGGGAACTACAGTTACCATAGTTCTTCCAAGTGAACTAGGAGGAAAAGATTAATATGAAAAAAATTATTTATATATTAATTTTAGCTTTCACTTTAATACTATCATCTTGTAATTCAGTGAATTTTGATATGATAAATGAAACTTACAAGCCTCAACTAAAAGCATCACCAATAAACGGAACATGGGAAGTTCAAAATACAATTGTAAGCGAAAGTAAAGACTCCTATAACAAAGGAGATAATTTTCATTTTAATGTGGAATTTTTTGCAACAGATGAAAATATCGTTTTAAATCCAGAATTTGAAATTCTTAAAGTAAACTGGAAAAAATTCATCTCTAACAAAAGAAATATCGATACTTTAAAAGATCTTATCGTTCAAGAAGAAGTAAATATTATTGAAATAACAAAGGACAACACTATATTAGCAGAGGTTATTCCTATATCTTCAAATAAAATATTTGTGGATATAAATAACGAAATATTAGAACTTAAAAGAATTAAAGAAAACTTCACAGCATCAGAAGTAAATCAACTTAAGGTAAGCTATTCAGAAGGTGAACCTATTATAAATCCGAGAAAAAACTGGTATATGGGAATAGGAATTTCAAAAGGGACTTCTATAGGCTCAGAAGGTGGGATAGATTATTCCACAATAATACTTCAAAACACTGAAAGAAATTTTTTAGTAAATCAAATAGATTCAATTGTAATTAATAGCAGCCTTGGAATTGACAGATACAATGTGGAAAGAAGAAATGTTGAAGGTCAACTGAGGGATATTTTAATTTTAAATGGAGAACACTTGTCAATATTAGATAGGGAGAAATCTAATACATCTAATTTGTTTAGAATTAATTATTTATCTCCAAATTATGCAACACTAGAGTATTTACAAAATGACGAGTTAAATACACTTAGCACTTATTCTTCAAATACACTTGGAGGATTCAATCAACTTAGGGTAGATGAAATAGTGGAATTTTCATACGATAGAGTAATAGATGCAATAAATGCACCTGATAGTATATCAACATTTTCCCAAAGTATTTACAACATTGGAATAAGTAGGGAAAATGGATATTTAGTAGTAAAGGGAAGAGTTCCTTCAATTTCAAATGGAGAAGAATATAATAAGGAGTTTGTAATAAGTAGTAATTTTAGTTATGTAAACTACGTTCAAGATAAATTAGATTTTCAAAAATTGAGAACGATGATTCCAAATTTTGTAGATGCATTTAAAACTCCAAATGAAAACCAAATTGTAGTGCTTACAAAAGATGCCATTGAAGTTTACAGTACAGAGAGAAATTCTAGATTGTTAGAAAGGTTATTTTCTTACAAATTAGATCAAAACTCTAACATTATTTCTATAAGTTGGTTTGAAGAAAGAGATGTTGAAAGCCTCAATTCTGAAGTGGCAGGCAGAAGGGCTAAATAACTTGTTATAGGAAAAGAAATATTGTATAATAAATTTTGAGGTGGAAAGATGACAGAGATTAAGGAATTAATACAAACCCATGACGAATACTTAATGCTTATTCTATTTGGTGTTTTAGCAATGATTATAATTACATTTGCAGTTCACCATTTTACTGAAAGAATAAGATTTCCTAAATACTTACCTGGATTAATCTCCTTTATCGTTGGTTTACTTATGTTGGCTGGTATAATACCACATATTTATGATAAATCATACTTGGGTAATTTAGTAATTTCTATGGTTGCGATAGGTGCTGGCGTAATTGGTCTAGCCTTTGGGTTAATATTAGGAGTAATGATTAAAACAAAAAACAAAAATAAAAATAAAGTAACAGAAATAGAATACGAAGAATATTAAAAAAGAGCCCGAAAGCTCTTTTTTTAATATCGCCCAACAGGAAATACATATATTGTAAATTCTTCCTCTCCGTCAACTTCTATAAGTTCATCAATTAAGTCTTGGTCGTAGGCGCCAATTGCACAAGTTCCAAGGCCTAAAGCTTCACAAGCAAGATATAAGTTTTCTCCAATATGACCTGCATCTAAAGCAATTACCTTATGCGATGCTTCTTTATATCTCCATTCAGTTCTATAAGGTATAGTACTTAATAAGAATACTACTGCTGAATTTATTACAAATCTTTGTTTTCTAACTCCTTTATTTAATTTTTCAATTAAATTTTCAGCAGATGAAATCTTGTATATACTGTGATCCATAGGAGTGTATCTGTATATGCCAGGTTTTAAATCCTCCACATCTAAAACAATTAAAGTAATTTCTATGGAATGTCTATTTCCTGCAGATGGTGCAGTTTTTAAAACTCTAAAGGGAATTCTCTTATCTCTTACTCCATAAGTAACAAATAGTAGGTAAGATAACTCCTCTAAAGTGATTTTTTCTCCAGTAAATTTTCTTCTACTTGCTCTGGAATTTACAAGGTCAAAAAGACTATTTTTCTTTTCTAAATCCTTTGATGGATCTGGCAGTTTTATAACTTCTACTCCTTCGGGAACTTCTTTTTCTAAAGGAGGCATTTCAATACCCAATACTTGATCTGTACTAGAAAAGTCGACTCTATCTCTTACATATTCTTTTAAAAAATCTCTTTCTTTTTCGTATGCCATATTATCTCCCCTATTTTTTATTTTTCATAACACTAATATAGACCTTATACCCAATAATTAAATAGAATTGAAAACTCATAAAAAAATATACAACCCCATTAAGAGATTGTATATTAAATGATTTATAATATTTAAATTTTAATATTTATAAGACTGTCCACCATCGATAGGTAGTACAATTCCGTTAACGAAGTTTGCATCGTCTGATAATAGAAAAGCTGCAACTGCTGCAAATTCTTCTACTTTACCAAATCTCTTAGAAGGATTTACACTTACAAATTCTTTTCCAGCTTCTTCCCAGTTGTCAGGATCCATTTGCTTTAAAGAGTGTTCAACCATATCGGTCATAATAGCCCCTGGAGCAATGGCGTTTATTGTAATTCCAAATTCACCATATTCAACTGCACTATTTCTAGTAAGTCCTACTACACCGTGTTTACTAGCAGC
>CAYWTV010000015.1:0-13727 GCA_964461305.1 uncultured Peptoniphilaceae bacterium | reverse complement strand
CATATTCAACTGCACTATTTCTAGTAAGTCCTACTACACCGTGTTTACTAGCAGCGTATCCTGATTGATTTCCAACTCCTCTGATTCCTCCTACTGAAGCAGTGTTGGCAATGTGGCCTGAACCTTGTTTTTTCATAACTTCTAAAACGTGTTTCATTCCATAAAATACTCCAATAAGATTTACATCTAGAACTCTTAAGAATTCTTCAGAACCGTAATCTTGAGTAAGATTTTGTTTTCCTTCAACACCAGAGTTATTTAATAAGCCGTCAATTCTGTCCCATTTTTTAACAGTTTCGTCAACATATTTTTTTACGTCTTCTTCTTTTGTAACATTTGCAGTTACTATTAAAGTTTCAGCATCTTTATTTTCTTCTTTAACTAATCTTTCAGTTTCTTTTAATTTTTCTTCATTAGTACCTACTAAAGTAAGCTTTGCTCCTTCACTAGCAAGTCTTATAGAAGCAGCTCTACCTAAACCTCCAGAAGCACCTGTAACAATAACTACTTTGTCTTCAAATCTTTTCATAAACATCCTCCTTTTAAAGTTATATACTTAATCTATACCCTTAAAAAAAGTTATTTATTAAAAATAAAAATCATGTGTAAAAACTTAAAAAATCTAAGATAATATAAACTTTTCTTTTTGAGCTTTAGTTAGTTTCTTTATTTCGTATTCTCTTTTTAAAGCTGAGCTTTTATCAGATACTTCTTCAGTATAGACGTATCTTACAGGTGTTCTGCATCTTGTATATTTAGAAGCTTTCTTTTCGTTGTGCATTTTTAACCTGTTTTCTAAATCGTTAGTTATTCCAGTATAAAGGGACTTATCATTACATCTTAAAATATACACATAATATTTAGAATTCTTCACTAAAATAATCTCCAATCACCTCTGAAATCATAGAATACTCATATCCTTTTGAAAGTAAAAATCTAATCAATTTATTTTTATCTTCTTTTTTTCTGGAATTTCTTCTGTTTTCAATAAGTTTTTTCAAATTTTCAAATTCAATTTCTTTAAATTTATGAAGATGAGGATCCACATCAGTTGATTTAAATCCTTTTTGGTACAATTTGTTTTTTATTTTTATAGATCCGTCTGAGGAGTAATTAAATTTTTCTTCTAAATAAATCTCCAAATATCTTTCATCATCAAGTAGTCCTAAATCTTTCAATCTTGAAATTATCTCTTCGTGTAAATCAGGACTAATTTTGTGTTTATATAAATAATCTATTACTTCTTTAGATGATTTTAAAGATTTAGAAGTATATCTTAAAGCCCTTTTATATGCTTTTTCGATATCTTCTTTTTCCATAAGTTCTTTAAGATCTTCATCGGATATTTCGAATTCTCCATATCCATATTTTGCTAGATTTTCTGCTGAAACACTCATTATATATTCGTCTCCTGAAAAGAGACTAAACCTTGTATTGTCGTTTTTTTGTAATTCTACTCTTGTAATTTTCATATTTACCTCACAATAAATACTATCACATGGTATAAGATGTATTCAAATATTTATTTTAAGATTATTATATGATAGAATATATCAAAGATGGAGGTAGTAATGTTTGAAATATTTTCATTAGTACTTAGATACGTATTTATAATTATTATATACTTATTTATTTTAAATATTATTAGATTAATATACTTAGATATAAAATCTTCAAGTGCAGCGACACCTAACAAGGATGTTGCTTATTTGAAAGTTATAAATAGATTAGATCAATTAGACTTTAAAATGCAAGAATATTATCCAATTATTGGAGAAATTACTGTAGGTAGAGGCTCTAGAAACGACGTTTATTTAAAAGATAGAGCTGTTTCTAAAAACCATATGCGTATATTTTTAAGTGAAGGTTATTATTATGTTCAGGACTTGGGAAGCTCCAACGGTACTTTCTTAAATGGAAATGACTTAGAAGATAACATTGTCGAGATTGTAGACGGAGATCTTATTAGTGTTGGAAAAATACAATTTATGTTTGTAAATAGATAGGATTAAAATGATAAATAAGGTTAAAAAAATTAGAAAACCTAGAAACCTTCTATTAGTATTTGATATTTTGGCAATTGCACTATTAATGTTTTATAAAGACCCAGAATCTACTAGATCCATGGGGATTTTAACATCTGCATTAATTGTACTTTTGTACATATCAAATATTGTTTTAGAAAAAGTTTCATCAGGGGACAGTTATATATTTATGGTTGTCTCTATGTTAGTTTCCATAGGGGCGATTATGAACTTTAGTATAGACCAAGTTTTAGGTATTAAACACCTTACTTGGGCTTTAGTTAGCGTTATAGGATTTTTTATAACATATTTTTTAATAAAATATGTCAACATTTGGGACAAATTAATGACCCCTTATATAATTATTAGTATAGGGTTGTTTCTAACTACTTTAGTTTTTGGTACAAATATTAGAGGAGCTACTAACTGGATAATGCTTCCAGGTAATGTGAGTTTTCAGCCTTCAGAGTTTATTAAATTGGCACTTGCATTTATTTTAGGTTGCTTTTACTACAACAAAGCCTATTATGAGAAAATCAAATACTCATCTATAATTATGATGGGAATAGTTTATATGTTTATTGGGTTTTTATTTATTCAAAGAGACTTAGGTTCAGCAGTAATGTTTCTAGCAATATTTATGGGAATTCAATTTATATACGAAGAAGATAGAAAACTAATACTCTTTAGTATTGGTCTAACAGTAATTGCAGTTGTGGTGGGATACTTTATATTTAATCACGTTAGAAGAAGATTTGATATATGGGCGGACCCATGGATTGATCCAGGTGGACAAATACTTCAATCTTTATTTGCAATAAGTTCAGGTGGTTTTACTGGAGTGGGAATCGGACTTGGTTATCCTCTATTAATTCCAGTCGTATCATCGGATTTTATTTTTGCAGCAATTTGTGAGGAGTTAGGCTTACTTACAGGAATCGGCGTAATAATGATGTTTTTACTATTAGTATATAGAGGATTTAAAATAGCAATAGTTCAAAGACATCCTTTTTATAGAATATTATCAATTGGTATAGCTATTTCCTTTGGAATACAAACTTTTCTAGCAATTGGAGGAGTTACTAAGTTTATTCCTATGACGGGAATTACCCTTCCTTTTGTTTCATACGGTGGTAGTTCCATGTTTGCAAGTTTTATAACCTTGGGAGTATTACAAGTATGTTCAGAAGAACTTAAACACAAACCAATAGAATCGGAGCCAGATTATGAGTGATAAAGAAAAACAAAGAATTCTCGTACTTCTTGGTGGAATATCTATTCTTTTAATAGCTCTTATGGTATATCTGACTTATTTTATGATATTCGAAGGAGAAACTTATAGAACTAGTAGTCAAAATAGAAGAAATACCATAGAAGCATCAAATGTCCACAGAGGAGCTTTCTACGATAGAAACGGTCAAGTACTTGCTCAAACTATAGAAAATTCAGATGGAAATAAAATGAGAAGTTATAACTATCCAGAAATATATTCTCATATTATCGGTTACACTTATCCAGATTTGGGAAAAGCTGGACTTGAACTTACAATGGACGATTATTTAACTAATCAAAATAACGCAGGGATTTTAGAAGCAATAAAGAAATACTTCGACAGGGAAAGTATTGGAAATTCCATAAACTTAACAATAAATACAAATGTCCAAAGAACAGCATCAGAACTTTTAGGAGATAACAAAGGTTCTATTGTGGCAATGAATCCAAAAACTGGAGAAATTTATTCTTTAGTTTCTAAACCACAATTTAACCCATCTACATTAAGGGAAAATTGGGAAGAAATAAATTCCTCTGAAGATTCACCCCTATTTAATAGGGCAATAAACGGACTTTATCCTCCAGGATCAGTAATGAAGGTTATCTCTACTGCAGCCATATTAGAAGCCGGAATTGACCTAGACTATGAGCACACAGGGCTACAGGTAATAGATGGATATGAATACAAAGATGCAACAGATTCCAAATATGGAAATATTGGACTAACAGAGGCATTTACAAGGAGTTTAAATACCTACTTTGTAGAGAAAATTCAAGATGTTGGAATGACGGGATTTGCATCTACAGCAAGTAGATTTATGTTTGAAAAAGAAATCCCATTGGAACTTCCAGTATCAAAATCCACATTGAATTACGATTCAAATACAACTAAAAATCAAATATCAGCATCATCCATAGGTCAGGGAAGAGTCCTTGCAACTCCAATGGAGATGGCGCTTACTGCCTCAGCCATAGGAAATAATGGAGTGATAATGAAACCACATTTAGTTAAAAACATCGTAAATCACGAAGGAGATATTATAAAAACAACAGAACATGAAGAAATATCAAATGCAGTAAGCCCAGAAATTGCTAGTCAAATCAATGATCTAATGGAACTTACTACAACTAGCGGTACAGGAACGAGGGCTGCTATAAGAGGAATCCAAGTAGCCAGTAAAACGGGAACTGCAGAAAACGAAACTGGAAACACTCACGCTTGGTATATAGGTTACGCACCAGCAGATGATCCACAAGTAGCAGTAGCAGTGATAGTAGAACAAGGTGGAAGTGGAGGAACAGTAGCAGCTCCAATAGGAAGAGATGTAATCATATCCACACTCAATAACCTTAGTCAATAAAAGAAATTGCCAGATAAAAAACTGGCAATTTTTTATTGTAAAAAATATGTAAAATAAACTTTTACATATTGAAAATCTCATAAAAAAACAATATACTTCTATTAAGTAACATATTACCTAACAGGAAGTGATAATATTAAATTTTTAGAATTAGATCAAAAATTACAAATATATGGAAATATTTTTAGAGTATCTAACAAACTTCAAAAAGTAATGGATAAAAATTTAGAAGATATAACTTCTAAACAGTGGTTTTTATTAGAATCCTTAGATTATTTTGAAGAGGCACCTACATTAAAAGAACTATCAAAAAGACTAGATTATTCCCATCAAAATACGAAACAAATACTTAATAAACTAGAAGAAAAAGGATTTATAAAACTAGAAATAGATGAAAAAGACAAGAGATATTTAAGAATATATCCCACAGAAAAATCCCGAAAATGGAGAGAAAGTAATAACAAAAAAGCTTCAGAATTTATGGACTATCTCTACAAAGAAATCTCAGAAAAAGATAAAAAAACAGTCTCAGATTTTCTAAATAGTTTCTACGAAAGGTTGGTTATACTCGATGAAAAAGATTAAATATATAATAGTTATATTGGTATTAGTATTAGTAGGAGGATATTTTTATTTAGATTATATAGGATCTAAAGCAGCTGATATTCCAGTTAAAGATATTAATTTTTCTAGAATTTCAGATGGAATGTACACTGGGGAATATAAAATTTCGCCAGTAAATGTCATTACCAAAACTAAAATTTCAAATGGTAAAATAGAAAATATAGAAATAAAAGAGCACTTTAATGGGTTAGGTTCAGAAGGAGAAAAAGTAATTCCTGAAATAATAAAATCTCAATCCCTAAAAGTAGACACTATAAGTGGTGCTACAACAAGTAGTATGGCAATAATAAAATCCGTAGAAAAATCCTTGGAGGAAAATCAATGAAAAATACAATAATACTTTATTCATCAGAATATGGACACACGAAAGAATATGCTGAATACATAGGAAAAAAACTAGATATTAAAACATTAAATATAGAAAATATCAAAGAAGAATCACTAAAAGACATTAATAGAATAGTTTATGGAAGTAGTTTATATGCAGGAAAACTTAAAAACTCTAACTTAATAAAAAATTACTTAGAAAAAGAAATTATAATCTTTACAGTGGGATTGGCAGATCCGACAGAATCTGAATATAAAGAAACCTTAGATCAAAACTTTACAAAAGAAGAACAAGAAAAAATTAAGTTTTTTCACCTAAGAGGTGGAATAAATTACGAAAAAATGTCTCTTAAGCACAAGATGATGATGTATGTAATGACTAAATTTTTAATAAAAAAAGAACTTAAAGAAAATCCAACTCCAGAACTAATTGCCTTAAATAAAAGCTACGGAAAAACAGAAAAGATCTTTGACGAGGAAGGATTAAATAATATAATAACTTATTTAAAATAAATCCAGGGTGTTTTATTTTAGTACAATAAAATTTAGATTAAGTATAATAGGATAAATTTATAAATATCGAAAAAGATCGACCAATTGTCAGGTCGATCTTTTATAAAAACTTGTCTTTTAAATTGTGCCAATAAAAATCTTTTTTGAATAAAAGTCTCTTTATCCACTTGTTAGACATTGTAAGTTCTACTTTTATTAAGTCCCAGTATTCTTTTTCTTGACCATCTATTACAAGAAGAGAATGGTTTTTATATCTAGAGGTAGGTTTTAATAATATTTTTATATCACCAGGAACTACTAAACTAGATTTTAAGGATCTATATGCCCTGCTATTTAAAGGTGCAATAGGCGTAAGTTGAAGAGAGTGAAGAGAAGTATATACAATTGCTCCTCCTAAGGAAAAGTTATAAGCTGTACTTCCCACTGGGCTAGATATCATCACTCCATCTCCAGCGAAACTTTGCAAATGATTGTTATCTATAAGTACGTCCATTTGAATAACTTTTGAATTTCTACCCTTTAGAATAATTTCATTTATTGCATGAACTGTAAACTTTTTACCCTTAGTGTAAATATCAGCTCGTACCATGGAAATCTCTTCGGTTTTATATTTTCCAGTTTCATAACAATCTAAAAACTCGTCAATATCTTCAGGTGAAATTTCTTGAAAAAAGCCTAATGTTCCAGTGTTCACACCTACTATGGGCATCTTTGGAAATCTATTATTATGAACGGCCTTTAAAAAAGCTCCATCGCCACCTATGGAAATAGTAAGTTCTGCCTCGTGATCAAACCCTTTAGCAACTTTAAATCCACGCTCTTGTAATTTTTCTATTAATTCAGTTTTAACCTTACGAGTTTCAAAATTCGTATTTGAAACTACATTAATCAAATTTTTCTTCATCACGTACCCCTTCTTAACACTATGATAATATAAAAAGCCTTAAATTAAAAGAAAAATAACAATATCCAATATAAATTTAATCTTTGTTAAACTTTGTACCCAATAAAAGATAAATCTATTTTTCTATACATTAAAAATCCATACAATACAGTTAGCAAGTTAGAACCAAGCATTGCTATCCAAATCCCAGTAGAGCCAAGACTTGTAAAAGATCCTAAAAACCATATAATAGGAAGTCTTAAAAGCCACAATCTCCCAATGGACATATACATTGTGTATTTTGTTTGACCTATTCCTTGGAAAAAACCATTTAAAGCAGAGTATAGTCCCATGAAAAATATAATAAAAGCTGCAAAACTTAAATACTCACTAGCAAGAACCCAAAGTTCTGGATCAGCATCATCTTTTATAAATATAGATAGTAATGGGGATTTAAAAACTATAATAAATATAGATGATAATATAGAAATTATAATAATAATTAAAACAGCTCTTTTAAAAATATCCTTAACCCTTTTTATATTCTTAGAGCCTAAATTTTGTCCAATAATAGAAGTAAGAGCTTGTCCGATTCCCATTTGAGGCTGAGTAACTAAATCTGAAACCCTATTTCCCATGGAAAAAGCTGCCAAAGTATTAGTTCCGTAGGATTGAATAAATCCGTTCATTATTGTAAATCCTATAGAAGCTCCACCCATCCCTAAAGCAGAAGGAAGTGCAATTTTTAAAATATTTCTCATTACTTTTTTGTTGGGATTTAAGTTTTTATAATTAATACTTAAAGTTGAAGTCTTTTTAACAGTTTTAATCGCTAAAATCAACAAAACAACTTTCGATATAACAGTAGCCCAAGCAGCCCCAGAAATTCCCATACCTAAACCAGGAAGATTTGTTAGTGGAATTTTATCAAAAATAAGTATTGGATCTAAAATTACATTTACCAGTGAAGAAATCAAACTCATTTTAGTTATGGATTTTGTATTTCCTTCAGAATTAAGTAGTGCTTGATATCCAAAATAACAAAAATCAAAGAAAAGTCCAATAAAACTAATTTTCAAATACACATTTGATTTATATAGAAAATCTCCCTCTGCTCCCATTAAAGAAAGTAAAAAAGGAGAGGAAAAAAATCCGATAAAACTCATTATTAAACCTAAAATAAAAATCATAAAAATAGTATTATCAGTGTATCTATTTGCTTTATCTATTTGATTTCCACCTAAATACTGGGATATTAAAGAAGTAGCTCCGATTCCAATTCCGATTCCCAAAGAAATAAATACATGATTTAATGGCCATACAAAGGCAGTAGCAGCAAAATCTTCAGCAGATAATCTAGCTACAAAAAGTCCATCTGTTAAGTTATACATTGTTCTTACTAAATTGTTTAACATTAAAGGGATTGCTATAGAAAAAATCACTTTGTCTATAGGACCCTTAGTCATAAAATCCTTCTTATCTACACTCTCCAAATTCGACCTATCCTTTCTTATTTGACTTAAAAAAAAGTCAGTTTAACTATTATATATGAATACATATAATAATACAAAAGAAAACGAAAATAAAATTTTAAAAAATGTCTAAAGATAAACTCTTAAGAAATGGGTAAATAAACAAATAACAATAATAGTAATAGGAGATGATAATATGCCATGGACAAAAAGTGATTATCCAGATTCAATGAAGAATCTAAATGAATACACTAGACTAAAAGCCATAGACATAGCAAATGCAATGGTTGAAGATGGTTACGAAGAGAAAAGAGCTATCCCTATAGCTATAAATCAAGCAAAAGAATGGTATGAGGATGCATCTAATAAGGAAAAATCTGATCTAAAAGAAAAAGACATTACAGATCACAAAAAGGATGAAAATTCTTCAGTAGGATTAAAAGATGAAGATGTAATCGTAGAATACAGTGAAGAAGATAAATCTTGGAGAGTTATTTCAAAAGGAGCAAAAAGAGCAGATAGCCTTCACAATACTAAAAAAGAAGCCGTAAAACGAGCAGAAGAAATTATAGAATATAGAGATGCAAAAATAATAAAAAAGAAAAAGGACGAATAAATGAGAAAAACTAGATTTTATATATGTAAAAGTTGTTCAGATATAATAGTAAGCCTAGAAGGAAAAGAAATATCTTGTTGTGGAGAAAAACTAGAATACATCGAACCAAAAGAGGCAAAAGATGAAGAAAAACTAAAAGTAGAAAGGGTGGGAGATGAACTATTTATCTCCACCAATCACCCAGCAGAAAAAGACAACTACATTAACTTCGTAGCATATCAACTTATGGATTCCATGATAATAAAGAGACACTATCCAGAATGGGATTTAGAATTTAGATTCCCATATTTAGGAAAGGGAAAACTTATCTTTAATAGCACAACAAAGGGAGTGTTTTTCCAAAGAATTTAAACTTAAAATATAATAGTTAAATTAAAATAAGGAGGCAGAAATATGAAAAGGAAAATATTTATTTTAAGTTTAGTAGTGATATTACTTATGCCTAGTATGATTTTAGCAGAAGATGAACCTATATCTTACACTGATACTAAGGATCATTGGGCGAATTTCTATATAGAACAGCTAAGTATAGGTGGTTATTTAAATGGTTATCCAGATAATAGTTTTAAACCTAATGAATATATAAGTTATGGAGAGTTTATATCTTTATTTAATAGGATGTTTATTCCAGACTATAAAGTAAATCAAGGTGGAGAGTATTGGTACTCTAATGATTTTTCGCAAGGCATAAATGCTGGATATCTTCCGGAAGGTTTTATAACTAATGGAGATGACTATATAAAAAGAGATGAGGTAGCTTTATTAATTAATAATTATATCGATTTAGATGAAAATGAAAAGCTATTAGAAAAGTTTTCCGATAGATTTTTAATAAGATATCCTAAAGAAGTTTCTGCTTTAGTAAGTTTAGGAGTTTTAGAAGGGTATCCTGAAGGAGATTTCAAACCTGAAGATCCTTTAACTAGAGGAGAGATGGCAAAAGTTTTAGAAACTTCCTATAGAAAATTTATAAAAGTAAATGAAAGAAAAGTAAGTCCAGATGAGGTAGATTTATATTCAGGAAAAGTAGCTATCCTTAAAGAAGACTTTATTTTAAAAGAAAGTTATTCTTTTTTAGAAGATGAAGATAAAGGGTATGTTTATAGTGAATACAAGCTACCTGAAAAATATTATAAAAATGATTTAGTTATGGTGCTTCAAGAAGAAGATGATATGGCTAAGTTTGCACCTCTAGTCCATGATTATGGTAGACCTATAGGATATATACCTATAGAATTATTAGATTATAATGAAAAAACAATAATAGACAATGGAAATCATATAATTGTAGAAGGTATGTTTTATGAGGATTTTCAAGGAGATACTTTAGGAGGACCTTTTACTGATGTAGGCAAAGTTATAGAAAGAAGAGAGAACTGGATATATGCAGACTTTCTCGGAGGAGCTAATAATCAGTATTGGGTAAAATATGAAGATCTAATTGGAGAAGATAATAATTTCTATGAATTAGATTTTAAATAACAAACTAATAAGCTAACAACCTTTTAAAAAAGGTTCTAATAACACAATTCCCTAGATTAATTATTTAGGGAATTTTTTTATAGGGTGATTTATAAACATTCAAAGGCTTTTAATAGTTTTATTACTTTTAACTTACGAATATATAATGTATTTTACATAACAATATATATTTTTACAATTATTCTTTGTAATTTAATTATAGCTTTTAAGAAATTATTTAAGGATAAGTGGATATAAATAATGGTTTCTTTTGATTTTTATTTTGGATAATATTCAACATTTTATTAAAATAGTAAAACATAATTAGGAAAACTTAAGATAGACTTAAAAAAATAAGAGAAATTTATGTATTTATGTATTGACATCCTGATTTTAAAATGGTATCTTTAATCAAAGCTTTGATTGGGACAGTATGACTTTGAATATCGACAGAGAGGAAAATTCACCGGCTGCAAGATTTTCTAGGGATAGAAGTTCAGAAGACCACCCTTGAGCACAGTTTTCGAAATAATAGTAGACTATTGCGTTAGTACTTTTCGTTAAAGTATATGTTTTTTAGAAACGGTGGAATTATTTACACTCGTCCTTTTTGGGGCGAGTTTTTTTGTATTTGGGGAGGGGATTAGGATGAAAGTATTAAAATTTGGAGGATCTTCACTAGCAGACGCTGAACAATTTAAAAAAGTCAAGGAAATTGTTTTGGCCGATGAAACTAGGAAGTACGTAGTAGTATCTGCACCAGGTAAGGGGAAGACGAGTAAGCATAAAATTACAGACTTACTTCTAATGTGTTATCAACTAGCTAGCCATGGTCTAAACTTCCATGAAGTTTATATAAACATTGAAGATACTTACAAGGCAATAGTTAGTGATTTAGCCTTGGATGTGGATATTGATAAAATATTAAATGATATTTTTCTCGATATTCAAAATGGAGCTAGTCCAGATTATACAGCTAGTCGTGGTGAGTATATTAATGGAATAATAATGGCTAACTTTTTAGGCTGGAACTTTATAGACCCGAAAGACCTAATCTTTTTTAAAAATGGTCAGCTAGATGAATTAAAGACAGAAGATACAATAAGAGAAATATTATCACACAAGGAATATTCTGTTATTCCAGGCTTTTATGGCAGTGACGAAAATGGGCAGATAAAAACTTTCTCTAGAGGTGGCTCTGATGTTACTGGAGCCTTAGTAGCTAATGGAATTGTGGCAGATGTTTATGAAAACTGGACTGATGTTTCTGGTTTCTTAGTGGCAGACCCTAAAATAGTAATGGACTCTAAAACTATTAAAAATATTACCTACAAGGAGTTAAGGGAGCTTTCTTATATGGGAGCGCCAGTTTTACATGAAGATGCTATCTTGCCGGTGAAAAAACATGGGATACCTATAAATATTAGAAATACAAATGAACCAGAAAATGAAGGGACTACTATTATTGGCCATTACAATGGAGAAATAAGCAACAATATAACGGGAGTAGCTGGCAGGGAAGGCTTTATCTCTATAACTATTGAAAAGACTTTTATGAATTCTGACCTTGGATTTTTTAGAAGGTTAATGAGTGTTTTTGAAACTAATGAAATTCCAATTGAACACATGCCTTCTAGTATAGATTCTGTTTCCGTAGTTGTGGAGACAGGTAAGATAGCGGACAAGCTAAAGAAAGTAATTGAAGAAATTAAAATTTATACAAACCCTGATGCTATTACTGTGGAAGATGGAATGGCTCTTGTTGCCATAGTTGGCAAGGGAATGGTGAAGAGGAAAGGAACTTCTGCTAAGGTTTTTTCAGCTTTAGCTAAGGAAAATATAAATGTAAGAATGATAAATCAAGGATCAAGTGAGTTAAATATCATCATTGGTATAGAAGAGGAAGATTTTGAAAAGGCTATAAAAGCTATTTATGAAGAATTTAACTAAGGGAGGAAATTATGAAAAAGTACAATGTGGCAGTAGTAGGTGCAACAGGTTTAGTTGGTAGTAAAATCCTAGAAATTATGGCAGAAAGAAACTTTCCAGTTAAAAACTTATATTTACTAAGCTCAAAAAAATCTGCTGGATCTGAAGTAGACTATCAAGGTGAAACATATTTAGTTGAAGAGCTGAAGGAAGACTCATTTGAGAGGGATATAGATATAGCCCTATTTGCAGCAGGAGGATCTGTTAGTGGGAAGTATGCTCCTATGGTTGCAAAAAAGGGGATAAAAGTGGTTGACAACAGCTCATATTTCAGAATGGATGAGGATGTTCCACTCATAGTTCCAGAAATTAATCCAGAAGATATAAAAAAGGGTTATGGAATTTATGCTAATCCTAACTGTTCTACAATCCAATCAGTTTTGCCTTTAAAGCCTCTATATGATAGGTTTGGAATTAAGAGAGTAATCTATTCATCCTACCAAAGTGTTTCTGGCTCTGGTATTGGGGGCTTGGAGGACTTAGAAAAGGGAACTTGTAAAAAGTATCCTTACCAAATCCAGTTTAATGTAATTCCTCATATAGATGACTTTTTAGAAAATGGCTATACCAAAGAAGAAATGAAAATGGTAAAGGAAACTAAAAAAATATTACATGATGACAATATAAAGGTTACTGCAACTACAGTTAGGGTTCCAGTGAGGTATGCTCATTCGGTGGCTATAAATGTAGAATTTGAAATGGATTTTGAATTGGAAGAAGTTTTTGACGCCTTTAATTCTTATCCAGGACTTATTGTTCAAGATGATGTGGATAACTTAGTTTATCCAATGCCAATAAATGGAGAGGGAAAAGATGAGGTCTTTGTTGGTAGGATTAGAAGAGATATTAGTGTAGAAAAAGGTTTAAGCTTTTGGTGTGTAGCTGATAATATTCGAAAGGGAGCAGCTTTAAATGCAGTTCAAATAGCAGAGTTATTAATTAAATAGGAGAAGATTATGAAATTAGGACTAATAGGTTTTGGAAATATAGGTAAGGGTGTTGAAGAATTAGTATTTAAACAGAGAGAGGCTATAAAAAACAGATTTGGTGAGGAAATTTCTATTTCAACTATTTTGATAAATGATTTGGAAAAAGAAAGGGAAACTTTCGATGAAAATATAGTTTTTACTAATGATTTTGAAAGTCTTTTAGAAGATGATGAAATAGATTGTTTTGTAGAGGTTA
>CAYWTV010000014.1:14332-28327 GCA_964461305.1 uncultured Peptoniphilaceae bacterium | reverse complement strand
GACTTTTGGAATGCTATCCCCTACAGATATAAACAATTATCTAAAATTTTATTGTAAAATTTTAATGGATGTGTTCATCCACTTTTATGATAACTTCGCTATTTTAAATATCTCTTCCATATTTAAATATTTTTCTAAATCCTTTGCTAGTTTTTCTATTTCTTTGTCTATTTCTTCGGTTTTCATAGGAGATTGATCTGAAGATGTACTTAGGCTGTCTTCTTCTGGGAGTTTGTATTTTCCATAGGGTACTACTCCAAGGACTGGAATGCCAGTTTTTTCTTCTATGGTTTTTATTCCTGAGTCTAAAAAACTAATGTCTCCTCTAAATTTATTAATTATAAATCCTTTTATTCTCTTTCTGTCCTTTTCTGGAAGTAGCATTACAGTTCCGTACATGTGAGCGAATGCCCCACCTCTGTCGATATCCACTACTAAAAGACAATTTGTATCGGCGATTTCTGCCATTCCAGTATTTACTATGTCTTTTTCCATTAGGTTTATTTCTGCAGGGCTTCCCGCCCCTTCTATAACTACTATGTCATTATCTTTTGCTAATTGTTCATAAATACTAGAGATTTTTTCTTTAAAATCTTTTTTATATTGGAAGTATTCCTTTGCTTCCATGTCTTTAATTTTTTCTCCAAGATAATATACGCTTGAGCCGGTATTTGTTTTAGGTACTAATAATAAAGGATTTAGTCTAGGATCTAATTTAGTTCTTGCTCCTATGGATTGAGTGTATTGAGCTATTGATAGGAGTTTTCCATCTTCAAGCTCGTGATAAAATCTACTCATATTTTGGCTTTTAAAGGGAGAGACTTTCATATTCATATTTGAAAATATTCTACAAAGTCCAGTTACAATAAAGCTCTTTCCTGCTGATGAAGTTGTACCATAAATCATTATTGAGGCCATAATTTCTCCTAATTTTTATAATTTTCTAAGAATTTTTCTACAAATTCGGAAAATTCTCCCATTTCCTTGTTTTCTCTAGTTATTACAAAGGATTTTATTTTTAATTCTTCACATGCTAAAATTTTCTCCCTTGTTCCTCCTGCCTTTCCGCTGTCTTTCATAACAACTCCATCTACTTTGTAAAACTTGTAAATTTCCTTGTCTAATTCTTTAGTAAATGGTCCTACCATAGCTACAATGTCTTTAATGTTTTTGTTTAGATTTTTTAGTTTTTCAACACTTTCCACCATTGGTAAAACTCTATAAACAAATCTATTTTCTTTTCTAACTTTTTCAAAGTCTTCTGCTCTATTTGAACCAGTTGTTAAAAATAAAGTTCCTTCCCAAGTTTTTAAATATTCAAAAC
Source organism: uncultured Peptoniphilaceae bacterium (assembly GCA_964461305.1). Lineage (GTDB taxonomy): Bacteria > Bacillota > Clostridia > Tissierellales > Peptoniphilaceae > Neofamilia. The sequence goes on along the minus strand of CAYWTV010000014.1, from coordinate 27,003 downwards.
ACTCTTCATAGCTTTTAAATTCTATTGAGTTTTTTCCTAGTTCTGTTACTTCTCTTTCGTATCTAAAGTAGGGAATCTTCCTTTTTTCAGATGCTTTTTTGGCGTTATTTGAAACGTTTACTGCAAAGGGGTGAGATAAATCTACTACTGTATTTATATTTTCTTTTTCTATAAAATCCACCATATCTTCTAATGTCATTCTCTTGTATTGGTAGTTTTTTCCCGAATAATATTCAAGTCCCTCCTTTGTTCCAAGGGTAATTATATGGGGAATTTCTTTTAATTTTTTAGAAAAATAGTCTCCTTCACTAGTTCCTCCCACGATCCAAATCATATTTCATATCCTCTAGGTGTAATCATTACTCCTTTTTCTACATAAGTTGATTTATTTCCAACTATTAAAATAGTTTTCATGTCTACAATATTATAATCTATAGAATCGAGAGTAGTTATATTCTTTACAGTGTCTTTTCTTCCTGAATTTTTTACTATTCCAACAGGAGTTTTTGGATCTTTATATTTTAACATTATCTCTACTGCCTCTTTAAGGTGATTTAGTCTTTCTTTAGATTTTGGGTTGTAGATGGATATTACAAAATCCCCCTCACTTGCTAGTTCTACTCTTCTTAATATTAAATCCCATGGAGTTAACAAATCGCTTAAACTTATTAATACATTATCGTGCATAATAGGTGCACCAAGTTCGCTAGCTGCACTAAAGGCACTGGAAACTCCCGGTATTACTTCTATTTCAATGTCAATTTCCTTTGCAAGTTCATATATGGGACCTGCCATTCCATAAAGTCCCGCATCTCCTGTGGAAATTATAGATGTGGTTTTTCCATTTTTAGCAAATTCAATGGCCTTTTTACACCTTTCAACTTCTCCCCTCATTCCAGAGGTGAAGGTCTCTTTGTCTAAAGTGTATTTTTTTACGTAGTCTAAGTAGGGCTTGTATCCTACTATAACTTCACTATCCTTTAGGGCATCTACACATTTTTTCGTAAAATGTTCTTCTCCCCCAGGTCCTATTCCAATAACATACAGTTTTTTCATTTTTTTATAACTCCTATCGAAATTGTAATTCCTTGATATTTTTCTTTTCCAGATAATATTTCTCCACCTAATAAGTGACAAACTGGCTCAGATACGCTATATACGCCAATTGTATCTTTTACAAATTGGGATTTTTTAAATAGGTGATCTACCTTAGATACTTCTTCTGTGGTGAAAATTTTAAGTTCTCGATTAAATTCTTTGGCAGTTTCTATAATTCCAATTTCATCTTTTTTTACATCAATAGTTGCAAATTTATAAATAGATAATTTTGATAAATTTAATCTTTTTAGTTCTGAATTTACAGCTTTTACTATCTTTTCTTTAAGTGTATTTTTTCTACACCCAATCCCCACTACTATGTTTTTCGGTCTTAAAGTAATATTGGGGATTTTAGGTTTTTCTAAGATTTTGTTTGAAATGACAATTAGCCCCTCTAGATTTTCTAAATTTTCTAAAGAGTTTATTTTTACAATATTTTTATATTTTATTGTTGGAAGGGAAATTTCTGAATAAAACCCGACTTTTTTATTTTCTAACATCAATTTGGAAATGTCTTTTATGTTTTTTAGATTTTCTATTTCTAAATTGTGTTTTTTTGAATAAACATCTACACTTTCGATTCCTTGTAAATCTGTGGCTGTTGTTATTACTGGCGTAGAGTTTAGTTTTTCTGATAAAAAGTTGCAAAGTTCGTTTGCTCCTCCTAAGTGACCACTTAATAAGGAGATTACAAATTTTCCTTTTTGATCAATTACTATAACTGCTGGGTCAATGTCTTTTGAAATTATAAAGTCTTTTATATACCTAATGGCTATTCCAGTTGAAGATATAAAGACGATGGAATTGAGTTTTTCCCAGTTTTCTTTTATATAGTCTTTAATATCTTTTTTATATTCTGAGGATTTTATGTGTTTCGATTCTAAAAATCCCACGATTTTTTCTCCTAAAATATTTCCATCTTTTGTAAAACTAATTATTAGATTCATCTACTGCCTTTCTAAATTTGTGAGTAAAGTTTTTGTCGTAGAGTTTAGAAAGTTCATATTCTCCTTCTATAAAATTCCCAACTAAAATTTGGCTCATTTTGTTAATGTTTTTTTCTTTAACTTTTTTAGAAATATCCTTTAAAGTTCCGTATAAGATTTCTTCATCAGGCCATGTAGCTTTAAAAACTATTGCAACTGGAACGTCATCTCTTTTGTATCCTCGTTTTAGTTTTTCAACTACTGAATCTATATCTTGAACTGATAAAAATATTGCCATTGAAGCATTGTGGGATGCAAGTAATTCCAAGTCTTCATCTTTAGGAACTGGAGTTCTACCTTCATTTCTTGTTAAAATAACTGTTTGGGATACTCCAGGTAGTGTAAACTCTCTATTTATAGCTGCACAAGCTGCAGAAAAAGAACTAACTCCAGGAATCACTTGATATTTTATATTTAATTTTTCAAGTCTATCTATTTGTTCCCTAATAGCTCCATAAATCGTAGGATCTCCAGTGTGTAATCGGACAATTTCCTTTCCTTCTTTGTATCCTTTTTTTATAACATCAATTACTTCATCAAGATTCATAGACTTGCTGTCGTGAATTTCACAATCTTTTTTAAGAAATTTTAAGTGTTCAGGAGAAACTAATGACCCTGCCCAAATTACAATATCTGCATTTTCTAGTAGTCTTCTTCCTTTAATAGTTATTAAATCAGGATCTCCAGGTCCTGCTCCTACAAAACTAATCATTTTTTATCCCCTTTACTATAAATATAGGATTTTCCCCTTTCATAAGTCCAAGGGAATCCTCCTTTGAAATTTGAGCTAATATGGTCTCTGTATTTTGGTAATTGTATTTTTTTAAAAGCCTTCTAAATTCTTCTAGATTTTTTAAAGTTATAAAACTACCTACTAAAATCCCATTACTTTCTAAATTGTTTTCTAAATAATTAAATATTGCCTCAAGGTTTCCCTTGCTGCCTCCTATGAAACACTTATTTATCTTTAAATCTTCTAAATCATCTGGAGCAAAGCCTTTAAAAACCTTTACATTTGCAGAAAATTTTTCGGAGTTTTTCTTTGTAAGTTCCACTGCCAGCGGATTTGAGTCTATTGTAAAAACTTTTCCTCCTCTTAAAGAAGCCTCTATTGAAATAGTTCCTGTTCCTGATCCAATATCTAGTAAAACATCGTCTTTTTTTATTTCCAACATTCCCATTATTAATGTTCTAATGTGAAATTTAGTCATTGGGACTTTGTCCCTTAAAAATTCTTCGTCTTTAATCCACATTTGGCACCACCAATATTACGCCTAAACTTGAAGGTTCATTTATTTCTTCTCCGACTTTTTTCTTTAAAATAACTTCATCATCGTATGAAAGATTGTATCCAAAATAAATATCTCCCCTATAACCTAAATCCCATAAGTACTTAGATATGAAATTTCCGTTGTTCGTTTTATCTATTAAAAATGTGTAGGTTTTTTCCTTTTCTATTCCTACAATTTCTCCCTTTCTTCCATGTAATGAAAGGTTTTCTACTTTAGAATAGGGCATTTTAATTTTGCTACATAGGTATTGTAAACTGGAAATTCCAGGATAAACTTCCTCTATATTTATGGAGTTTTTCTTTAGTAATTCTACAATTCCAAAAAAGTTAGGATCTCCAGATGCAAGTACTAAGGTGTCTTCAGGATTTTCTTTAAGGTCTTTTAAAAGTTCACTTACTCCACTTATCTTTATTATGTCGAATCTTTCATCTTTCAGGGTTTCTTTTATTCTTCCGAAAGCAAGGACTCTTTTAGAAGATTTTATTAAATCCATTACTTCCAATGTTAGAAGCTTTGGGTTTCCAGGCCCTACTCCTGCAACTTTAATCAAAATTTACACCTCGATTCATAGAATACATTTTCACTTTCACATCTATATTATCGTCTTTTAAATATTTTAATACTCGACTTTCTGCCCCTTTTTCCATTTTTTCTATTATCCATCCTAAGTTGTTATTAACTAAATATTCTACTGCCTCTTCTGCTGATAGGAGTTTCATAATATTAAAAAAATGATTTTTTTCTACACTTTCCATAGCCAAATAAAACACGAAGGCCTCTAGTCGAAGATCTGCTACTTCGTTATGGGTGTTAAAGACTCCCATGGATACTTTGGAAAACTTTCCAATATGGCCTATTAAATAAAACTTTCTAAAGCCCAAATTATATGCGTATTTTAAGGATTTTCCTAAAAAATTTGATACCTTTACTGAAGTGTGAATTCCCAGTTTATTTTTTGAAAAATCTACGCCGTAATTTCCCGGAGTTAAAGCCAAAGTAGAGTCTGTACCTTCGTTTTGGGCGATGGATTTTATTTCCATATAAATGCTTTTTAAAAATGCATCTTCACTCATGGGATTTACTATTCCTGTGGTTCCAATTATGGAAATTCCACCTTCTATTCCAATGTTTTTGTTAAAGGTCTTTTTAGATATTTCAACTCCTTGCGGAGAAAAAATCTCCACATTAAAACCTTGATTTTCATCTAATTTTCTAAGTTCTGTCTCTATCATCTTTTTTGGAGTGGGATTTATAGCATAATCTCCAATTTCTCCGTAAATTCCTTTTTTTGTAATGATTCCTATTCCAATTCCCCCAGTAATAATTATTTTTGAATCCTCTCTTAGGGAAACTTTTGAAAAAATTTCTATTTTGTCGGTTACGTCTATGTCATCTCCTGCGTCTTTTGTTATAGAGGAAATGACGTAATCTTTAGAAATATCTATGTTATTTACTTCAAGTTCTAATTCAACTGAAGATGGAGTTGATATTTTTATTTTTTCTATTTTTTCTTCAGAAAGGAGCATTTTAGCTGATGCTTTAGATGCTCCTGTTGCACAGCTTCCAGTAGTATAACCGCATCTTAGTTTTTTTCCGTCTTTGTCCACATATAAATCTAGCTTTTTCATCTTTTAACTAACATATACATAAGGGCATTTATTATAGATGCAGCTACGTTACTTCCACCTTTATTTCCCACTGTGGTGATTTGAGGAATGGAGTATTTTCTAAGTTCTTCCTTAGATTCTGCTGCTCCTACAAATCCCACTGGAACTCCAATAATAAAATCTGGGTCCACCTTATCTTTGTCTACTTCTTCTAGTAGTTTAAAAAGGGCAGTTGGTGCATTTCCAACGGAAAATATTTTTATTCCTTCATTAATTGCCTTTTCAATGGCAGCTTGGCTCCTTGTGGTGTTGTTTTTTTTAGCTAGTTTAAATACATCTTCGTCACTAACATAGCAAACTACTTCAAGTCCTAATTTTTCTAAGGACTTTTTGTTTATTCCAGCCTTTGTCATATTTGTATCTGTATAGATTTTTCCTCCTGATTTTAAAGCTTCGAGGGAGTTTTTTATAAAGTCATTTTGGAATTTTATTATTTCACTATAAGATACATCTCCAGTAGTGTGAATAATTCTCTTTGCCACTGTTAGTTCTTGGTCTGTAAAGTCTACATTTTTAAAAGAATTTTGAATAATCTCCATGCTTTTTTCTTCTATTTCCATTGGGTTATTTATATACATTTTTGCTCCTTTACTATTTTGACTATATTTTCTAAAACCTGTTCATTTCCACAAAAATTTACGTGTTGAAAGGAAAAATAGCTATTTCCTAAAATATATCCACATTTCCAGTTTTTGGTTAAACTGGCTTTTTCTACAAAATTTTCAGGACTTTCTTCTCCCTTATAGGTGGTGTAATGAAATTCGTGGGCGGGAATTTTATCATTCTTTTTCCCAAGGAGACAGTCTTTTTCTAAAATTACATTTACGTATCCAAAATTTTGAAGTTTGTCTTTTATTTCAACATTTCCCTTTAAAATCCCGCACATATTTAAACCTTTTATAGACTTTGCCATATAACAAAGACCTCCAGATTCTCCATATATAATTCCACCTAATTTAAAATACTCTTTTATAGAATTTATCATTGAAGTGTTTTTAGAAAGATTTTTTAAATGTTTTTCAATTTTTCCTCCTGGAAAATACAGCATATCCACTTTGGGAATTTCCTCGTCTTTTAAAGGGGAAAAATACTTTATTTTAAAGTGTTTTTCTATTAGTTTAATATTTTCGTTGTATAAAAAAGAAAAAGCTTCGTCTTTGGCTATTCCTATTTTTAAACTAGGTGTTAATGTTTCATTTTTTAAATCTAGTTTTATATCTTTAGATAATGATAAGATTTTTTCTAAATCTACTGTTTTTTCTAAGTTTAAAGCTGCCTTTGTAAGTTTTTCACTAAATTCTTCTACTTCTGTAGGTTCTAAAAGTCCTAGTTCCACATTGGGAATTTGAAAATCCTTTAAATCTTCAACATATCCTAAAACCTCAATATCTAAATGTTTTTCTACAAGATTTTTGTACTGTTCATATAACATTTTTCTAGTTTTTGAAAAGATTATTCCCTTAATTCTGCCCTTTGAAAAATCTACCATGCCTTTGATTTTAGGAATCATACTCATCATTTCCCCTTGGGGTTTGTAGACTAAAATAGAGTTTATATCTAATTTACAAGAGATATCGTAGGCAGAACCTTCCATAGTAGTTCCTATTCCGTCGAAATATCCCATGGCTCCTTCTAAAATCCCAATTTCTCCACAGTTTAGCTCTAGTGATTTTTTAAGTCCTTCTTTTCCCATAAGATGTAAATCTAAATTCGAAGAAGGTCTTTTAGATGCTATTTCTAAAAATTTAGAATCTATAAAGTCAGGTCCACATTTAAAACCTCGAATGTCAAAACCTTTTTCTTTTAATAATCTTGTCAAAATCATTGTAGTAATGGTCTTTCCAGAATTACTATTAGGGGCAGTTAACATAATTAGTTTCATAAAACTTCCTCTAGTTTTTTATAAAAAATCTCCCGTATTTCCTCCCTTTCACAAAGTCCCTTTAGTTCAACTTCCACATTAAAGCCTTCATTTTTTAGTAAGTTTGCCCATGAATCTTCTTCCTCAGAGCCCATGTCGTTTTTTGCGTGATCTCCTGCTACTAATAAAAAGGGAGCTAGTTTAACATCTTTTTTATTACAGTGTTCTAGATTTTTTAAAACATCTTTAAAGTCCAATGTCCCCTCTACAGTTCCCACAAAAATATTTGCATTTTTTCTTAACAAACTTTCTTGAAGATTAAAATAGACTTTATCTACTGGATTAGTAGTACCATGTCCCATTAAAACAGTGGGTTTTTCATTAAAAGTATCAACTAAAATATTCGAAATATTTTCAATATCTTCTTTACTTGATAAAAGGGGTTTAGAAAATCTAATGTTTAATCTACTTTTATCGTTGAAAACTTTTGATTGGTTTACTATTTTTTCAAACTCAATTCCACAAATTACATAAAGGGATAAAATAGTTATATCTCTAATTCCCTTTTCTTCCATTTCATTTAAAGCTTCAGGAAGGTTAAAAAAGTGAATCTTTCTTTTATTTAGGGAATTTCTAACCATTTCCGAACTAAAGGAATGTATCATATAAATATCTGGGTACTTTTCTTGTAGCTCGATTTTTATTTTTTCAATGGATTTTTCAAATGCGTCTATATGAGTAGTTCCAAAGCTAGCTATTATTATACCTTTCATTTTTTCCTCCTTGCTAGTATAAGGGAAATATAGTCCTTTTCCCTTAATATATCTTCTTTCTCAGTAAAGATTTTTTCATCAGGTAGTGTTACTCTTTTTAGGTACTTATATTGAAAACCAAAATCCTCTAACCTTTCTAAATTTTCCTCTTCCAAATTGTACGCCTTTAAAATTACCATAGAATCAAATTTAGGGTTTTCTTTCGGAATTTTATCTACTACTGCAAATTTTTCTCCAGTAAAAGCTAGGGGAAAAAGTCCCCTTCCAGCAGCTGCCACAAAGGAAGGGATTCCAGAGATTATCTCAAGGTAAATTTTGTTTTGTAAAAATTCCAACATATTTATAAATGTAGAGTAAAAGGTAGGATCTCCAATAGTAATAAAAACTCCACTTTCTCCCTCGTTTATATTATTAATAATAATTTCGGCGTTTTCTTTGTAAACTTCATTAGTAACACTTCCCATGGGAAAATCTAAATAGACTATTTCTTTGTCTTTTACGTATTCTTTAACTGTATCTAAAGCCATATTTTTTCCTTTACTTAATGGAGCAAAGATAATATTTGCTTCCTTTAGAATTTTAACAGCCTTTAATGTGAGAAGTTCTGGATCTCCTGGTCCCGTTCCTAGTCCGAAAAGTTTTTTCATTTTTCCTCCCTTAGGATTCAATTTTCCTTATTTCTAAAATGGTATTTTCCATTCCATTTTTATTTAGTTTCAGTATTTTCTTATGGTTTTCTTTAGCATAATTTAAAAGTTCTAAATTTTTTTCATTTATTCCTATATACTCTGCACCACAATCTATTACAGTATCCACCTTATCTATAAGACATTTTCCAATAGCGACACTTGTATCTGATATTTCTCGAAATGCCTTTTCCCAAACTGTTTCTAAGGCGAGATTTTTAGAAACTTCGTAGTCCAAGTCATTTTCAAACAAAATTCCACTGTAAAAGTTTATTCCATCTTTATTAAGGGTTCGATATACATTTACGCCTTTTCCATTTCCTCCTATTACAAAGACTTCTCCTTTGTTTTCAGTACCTAAGGGAAGTTCCATACTTCCAAGTAAGGAGTTAAAACTGCCACAGGAAATATTGTAAACTCTCCTAATATTTTCGTCATTTATAATGTCTTCTGGCCTTCCGAATCCGAATACTTTTCCAGAATCAATTAACATTACATAATCTGCAATTTTAGAAACTAATTCAATTTCATGTAAAGACAAAATTATGGTTTTTTTCTTTTCCACAGCCAGTTTTCTTAAAATATCTAATAGTTCGATTTTGTATCTAATATCTAAATAAGAAGTAGGTTCATCTAAGACCATAATGTCTGACTCTTGACAAATAGCTCTAGCTATCATAATTCTTTGTCTTTCACCGTCACTTAGCTGAGAAATTTCCTTATTTGCTAGATTTTCTCCGTGAACCATACTTATAGATTCTTCAATTATTTTTTCGTCTTTTTTTGTCAATTTCCCAAAATAGTTAGTATGTGGATATCTTCCCGTTGCCACTAAGTCATAAGCTGTCATCAAATCGGGAGAAGGCCTTTCAGTTAATACAACAGATAGATTTTTAGCCTTTTTCTTGTCACTTAATTTTTCTAATTCTTCACCTAAAATGAAAATCGAACCATCTAAGGTTTTTATTTGGTCAATTATAGATTTAATAATTGTAGATTTTCCACAACCATTTGGACCTAAAAGGCATAAAATTTCTCCAGCCTTTAAACTGAAATTCACATCTTCTACTATAATCCTTTTAGAATATCCAACTTGTAATTTAGAAGTTTCTAAGGTGTTTTTCACTTTTCTTTCCTCCTACTAACCATTAAATAAATCACAATTGGAGCTCCAATAAATGAAGTAACCGTACTTAAGTTTAGCTCTGATGGTGCAAAAAGATTTCTTGCAAAAAAATCTGCAATAAGTGCAAAACTAGCCCCAAATAAAAATATAGCCGGTGTTAAGATCCTTGGATTTGCAGTTTTTCCAATGATTTTAGTCACGTGGGGAACTGCTATTCCTACAAAGGAAATTGGACCTGCAAAAGCAGTAACACAGGCAGATAAAACACTTGATAAAACTATTAATAAAACTCTAAATACTTTAATATTCACACCCATTGTCTTAGCGTAATTTTCTCCTAGTAAATATCCTTCTAAAGGTTTTGAAATTAAATAAACCACAATTACAGCGGGAATTATTATAAAAGCCGAAACCTTTAACATATCCCAAGTGGCACCAGAAAAAGTACCCAAGGACCAATTATGTAAATTTGCAATATTTCTATCATCTGCAAAAGCCACCATAAAATTCGTACCAGCTGATGCTATATATCCAATCATAATTCCAATGATAATAAGTGCTGCAGAAGATTTTACAGATTTTGATAAAAGTAACACAAAAAACATGGCAAACATACTTCCCATAAAGGAAACTAAAAACATTCCAAGGGGATTTTCATTTATAAAAGTCCAAGAAATTGCATTAAACATAAACAAAGAAACAAATAACTTTGCCCCTGAAGAAATTCCCAGTACAAAAGGTCCGACTATAGGATTTCTAAAGAAAGTTTGAAGCATATAACCAGAAACACTCAAGGCGCCGCCAAATAAAATGGCGGCTATTATCCTTGGCATTCTTATTTTAAATAAAATATTAGACTCCATTTGGGAAAATTCACCACTTCCAAAAATTCCATTGTAAAGGGTTTTTAAGCCTATATTTGCTGAGCCCTTAGATAAATTTAGAATTATTGAAAAAATTAATAAAAATATTAAAAATCCAAATAGAGGATAATACTTTCTTTTTTGACCCATTTTAACCTCGATCTATTCTAATGTGATATTCAGTCTCTTCCACTTCACCCCAAGGATTTGAAAAAATTTCGTGTAAACTTTCGATAATATCTCCTAACTTGTCGGCAGATTGCCAGTAGTGATCTTTTATCATGTAAATTCGATTTTCCTTTACCACATCTAAATCTTCAACAAATGGAGCTACCCTTAGTAAGTCCTCTTTATTTTGAACAGCGTGACCTGATGCCTTATCGTAGATTAATATATCCACATCTTCCATAGTTGCGTAGAATTCTTCATTAGTCATGTCAGAGCCTCCCCTTTCTTCCATATAAAAGTTTTCAGGGTAGTGAATTCCACCTGCTAATTCTGTAGTTACAGGAGTGTGACCTTTTCCGTGGGTAACTCTAAATAACTCTTTAGAAGCAGAAAAATAAGCATTTGCTACTTTTGGCTTTTCTAAATTTTCCCCTTGAACTTTAGAAACTATTTCCTTTACCCTGTCTATTTCACTATTGTAATAATCAAATGCCTCTTCTTCCTTATCAAGTAATGCACCAGCTAGTTTCACCCATTCTAATCTTCCCCTAGGATCATCTTCAAGATAGGCACCCATACTTAAGTATTTAGTATCTAATTCTTCAAATTTTGGACTAATCTCTTCCATTCTCGAAGCACTAAGTAAAAATATATCTGGATTTAGTCCTTGAATAACTTCGTAATCTAATGCAGATAAACTTCCCATAAAGGTAATATTTCCTTCTTTAAGACCTTGGGCCATTTCCTCAATATCCCATTTTTCTTCTTCGTGTACTACACCAGTTATTTTGTCTAGAGAATTTATAGGTCTAAACCAACAAGCATCTACCGTGGAAGAAATCGCCACAGAATCTATTGGCATTTGAAGAACTAACATCTTTCTGTCTAGTTCTGGAACTTCCTTTCCTTCAGGGACTAATAAGATTTCTCTATCTGAAGAATCAGTAATGATTTTATATCCACCTTCATAGTAGTCAACTTTAAAATGCTCTGCATAATCTAGTTCCATTGATGACTCTTTAATTAAACCTAGATTATTTTCTTCGACAACTTCTTCATTTTCTGTATCTTCTTTTTGTTCTTCTACTACTTCAGTGGGTTTAGATGTCTCCTTGTTTTCACATCCTAAAACACTAAATCCAATTCCAACAACTAACATAAGTAACAATAATTTTGTAACTGTCCTTTTCATTTTTCCTCCAATAAAAAAAGCTCCACAAAGGGAGCATGTAACAAAAATACACACAATTTTCCCTCCGAAAATTATCCAAAAAGCTTCATAAGGTATCCTGACTTATGTATCATCCTTGCTCTTACCTTCCCAAAAATAAATTTCAGTGGTTTATTAAGAGTTCGTCCACAAACACAGTAGCGGGGGCTGTAATGGATTCTAACCATTTTCCCAAAGCTAATTTCAAATATTCAATTTTCATTATTAGTTTATTCCATTAATATAACCTTGTCAACAGTAAAGAAAGTCTAAAATTTTAATATAGATTAATTAATGTTGTTTCTTTGTTTAAATTTAGACTTTCTTCTGATTAATATTTTTATAAAATATCTACATCTTCTCCTGCTAAAGATTTGTTCATACTTCTTACTGCACAAAATTTTCCACACATAGAACAGGTGTCTTCTTGTTCTGGTCTTCTTTCGTCTCTTATTCTCCTTGCAGTTTCTGGATCTATTGCAAGTTCAAATTGTCTTTCCCAATCAAGATCACATCTAGCTTCGCTCATTTTGTCATCTATATCCCTAGCACCTCTAACTCCTTTTGCTATATCTGCTGCATGGGCTGCGATTTTAGATGCTATTATACCTTGTTTTACATCATCTACATTTGGAAGTGCTAAATGTTCTGCGGGAGTTACGTAACATAAAAAGGCTGCTCCATGAGTTGCCGCAATTGCTCCACCGATTGCTGCTGTTATATGGTCATAACCTGGTGTAATATCTGTTACTAAAGGTCCAAGTACATAAAATGGCGCACCGTTACAAAGGGTTTGTTGGATTTTCATATTAGCTGCTATGTGATCTATTGGCATGTGTCCAGGTCCTTCTACAATGACTTGAACGTCTTTTTCCCAAGCTCTTTTTGTAAGTTCTCCTAGTCTAACTAGTTCTTCTATTTGGGCTATGTCTGATGCATCT
>CAYWTV010000014.1:0-14232 GCA_964461305.1 uncultured Peptoniphilaceae bacterium | reverse complement strand
TTCTCCTTATATGCTGTGCATGTGGTTTAAAGGTCCTGAGGCTTTACCTAAGTTTAAGTTTGCCTTTAGTGCCTTTGAAATAAATTCTTTTGAGTTTTTAATGGATTCTTCTAGGGAGTATCCTAAAGCTAAATTGGATGCTATGGCACTTGAAAGGGTGCATCCTGTCCCATGGGTGTTTTCGTTTTCTATTTTTTCTCCTTTAAACCAAGTGGTTTTCCCATTGTGAATAAGAAGGTCATTTGCATCATTTATATTGTGTCCACCTTTTAGCAATACTGATGTATTATATTTTTTAGATATTATTTTACAGGCTTTTTCCATATCTTCTTCATTTTTAATTTTCAATTTTGAAAGGATTTCTCCTTCAGGAATATTTGGTGTTAAAACTAAAGCCAAAGGAAAAAGTATATTTCTTAATGAGTCTATGGCCTCATCTTGAAGTAGTTTTGATCCACTTGTAGAGACCATTACCGGATCTACTACTATGTTTTTAGCCTTATATTTTTTTAATGTATTTGATATAACTTCTATAAGTTTTGAAGATGAGACCATTCCTATTTTTACTGCATCTGGATATATATCTGTAAAAACTGCATCTAATTGAGCAACTAAAAAATCAGGAGATACCTCAAAAATATCAGATACTCCAGTTGTGTTTTGTGCAGTTAGGGCAGTAATTGCACTTGTTGCAAAAACTTTGTGAACTGTCATAGTCTTAATATCTGCTTGAATTCCCGCTCCCCCTGAGGAGTCACTTCCCGCTATAGTCAAAGCTGTTTTCATAACTACTCCTTTCTTGAGTATTTCTTCCAAGACTCTACTAAATTCTTTGCTGCTAATTTAGGATCATTTGCCTCTGTTACTGCTGAAACTACAAAAAATCCATCTATTCCAGTTTTTGCTAAGTCTGGAATATGTTCTAACTTTACTCCTCCACCTATTACTACTGGAATGGGACTTATTTTTCCTAATTCTTCTATTTCTTCATAAGTTCTAGTTATCATATTTCCTTCTTCGTCTAGACCACTTTCAGGTTTGGTACTAGTTGGAAATAAAGGGCCAGCGCCAAAATAGTCTATATTTTTAACATCTGCATTTTTTACATAATCTATTAAATCTCTAGTTCTAGCAGAAAGTCCAATTATGGAATCTTCTCCTAAGTATTTTCTACAAACATCTACTGGTATGTCACTTTGGCCTACGTGAATCCCGTCTACTTTTACACCTATTTCCCTTGCGCCTAAAACTACATCTAGCCTGTCATTTACAACTAAGATGACTTCATTAGATTTGTTTAAATCTTTTATAACTTCTGCAGCTTTTTTTGTAAGTTCTATTAACTCCCTTGCAGAGGCAACTTTAGAGCGAATTTGAATTACTTTAAATCCACTTTCTACTGCATCTTTTACAATTTGTTCTACTGGTCGATTTAAGGTATTTTCTGGACCAATTACTAAATAAGAAGATATGTCTAGATTACTTTTCATTTTCTTTTCCTAAAATTTCTTCTACTCTTTGGATTTTTTCATTTAAGGTATTTTCAAAACCAGGTCTAATATCCATTTTTAAGACTACACTAGTTCGAATTCCCTTATTTAAAAGTATAAATGTGGCATCTTTTACTACTTTCATAACTTCATCGTAAGGTCCTTCTATTTCTGTAAACATGGATGTTGTACGATTTGGAAGATTTGAATTTCTAATTATTTTTATAACTTCTGCTACTTCTTTTGAAAGTTCATCTCCTGTTCCCACAGGTGCTATTGATACTGCTACTAATGTGTTCATATTTAAATCTCCTCAACATAAAAATCATTATTTGATATTTCTTCAGGTGTAAGTTTGTAAAGTTCATCTAAAAATAAAACTTGGAAACTACCAGGACCTTCTACTTTTTCACTTGCTCTTTTCCCAGCTAAATTAAATGCATTCGTTCCAGTGAGTGCACCAATAAGGGGACTACTTTGACTTAAATAAACTGCCATTACTCCACCTAATGCACAACCTGCACCAGTGATTTTTTCCATAAAATCAGATCCGCCTTTAGATTTTATTATTATTTTTCCATCTGTTACTAAATCTACTTCGCCAGAAACTGCCACAGCTCCACCAGTGTGTTTTGCTATAGAAATAGCTGCATCCTTTGCACTATCCACAGAATCTGTAGAATCCACACCTCTAACATTTGATTTGGAAGCTCCTCCCTCTAAATTCCAAAGTCCAGCAAGGGCATTTATTTCAGAGGGATTTCCCCTTATAATACTAGGCTTGTTGTCTTTAAAACTCTCTAAAATTTCACTTCTAGTTTTTCCAATGCCAATAGCAACTGGATCAACTACCCATGGAATATTTTTAGCTTTTAAAAAGTTTCCCGCACCTATCATTGTTTCTTTGTGACTGGGAATGAGAGTTCCTACATTTATATAAGTAGCTTCTCCCACCTCTGATATAAGCTCTCCTTCCTTTGGCAAAAATACCATTGCAGCAGAACCTCCCACTGCAAGTTGAGCATTTGCAACGAAATTTATCGTTACAAAATTCGTAATTGAAGGTGTTACTGGGTTATTTTCTTTTACTTTTTTTACACATTCTACAATTTGTCTCTTTAAATCTTCTTTCAATTTCCCTCTCCTTTAATTCTAAGGAAGAAAAAAAGATGCTACAACTAAAGTAGCATCTAATAAAAATCCTTATCTCCCTACGATAGTATTAACTAACAGGTTCAATGGGTCAGGTTTTACCTTCTCAACAATATAGTCCCCCAATATTATTTAATTTTTACAAAAAAATAGTGCTTTTCCATGTAGAAAAGCACTTACTAAATAATCTTTAATAAATATCTTCCCTACAACAGTGTTAACTGACAGGTTCAAAGGGTCAGGTTTTACCTTCTCAACTAAAATAGTTCCCCTAGAAATCTAAATTCATCATATCACTCTATTAAATTATTGTCAAACCCCAATTACCAAGTACAAAGTCCAGTTGCCTCTTGGATTTTCCAAATTGTTCTTAGAAAAATACTGTGTTCTTCATGGTAAGATAAATCAGTTGTATAATCTCCATCTACATTTTCCCAAATTCTTTTAAAATAATTATTTATATCTTTATTAATATTAGAATCCCTTGTTAAATCTAGCTCCACATTAGTTTCTAAATTTAGATTTTTTAAATTTCTTCTAGTAAAATTTCCACTTCCTAAAATTGCAACAGGATTTTTATCTGAAAAATCAAAATAAGCCATTTTAGTATGAAACTGTTCTCCAGAAGTATTGTAAAAACGCACCTTTATATTCGGATAATCTTCTTTTAATTCCGTTAAAGCTGGTCTATTTGGAGTGCCATTTTTTTCTAATCCAAAGGCATCTTTGTTTAAATCTGCAATAATTTTTACTTCTACATTTCGATTAGAAGCTTCTCCAAGGAGTTTTAAAATATCAAAATCAGAAATATAAAAAATACCAACCCAAATTTTATCTCCCTCTTTAGTAGACTCTATTTGTTCTTTTAAACTGTCAAATATCCCCATTTCAGTAATAATTCTAATTTTGTCTTTAGAAGAGCCTTCACTTTCTGCCTTCCAATTTTTGATGATTTCTGGAGGATTTTCTAAAAATACTAGTTCCGTTTCTATTAAGTCCTCTACTGATTTTCCACTAAATTTCACTGCCACATTTGAGTGATTTGAGCTAGGATCGTGGGGATTTGCAGAAGCTATTATGGCTTCCTTTTCGGAAATGTAGACTTTTCTATGATTTCCCTTAAAGTTTGCAAGTTTAATAATAGATCTTATATTTACTTTTGGACCGTCTTTGTCAAAGAAATTTCTAATCCAGCCACCTCCACCAGTTCCAAACCACTGAAGATACGCTCTATAAAATCCAGAAACTAAGGGATTGCTATCTTTTAGTTTATTTAAATCAGTAACTACAACTTCTACACCAGCTTCTTTTAATCTAGTAAAATGAACTTGTTCATAGGCTCCGTAAAAGTTATTTATAGGATCAGTTATTAATATAATAGGCATATTAGGATTTTTTCTTTTCTTTTTTATTAACAAATTTGACATTTCTTCAACTTGATTCGAATAGTCCACATCTGTTTTAGTGTAGTCGTCGTTATATAAAAAGATATCTAAAAGTAGAAACTCTTCTGCATTTTTAATAAGTTCCATTTCCTTATTAAAAATCCTCTTTTCTCTTTTAGTCTCTCCATTTTGTAAATAACTTAGGTCGTAAAAAAACTCTAAATTATTTGCATCGTAAAATTCTCCTCTAACATTTGTCCCTTGAGGGTTTTTAGTGTTCATACTGTAAATAATTGGAACTATTATAAGTAATAATATTAAAAATACTTTCATAAAATTTACCCCCTTGGATTTTTTTATGTTTTCCAAACAATTTCACCACCTAATATCTATATTATATGTCTAATTTATAGAAATTACACTATTTTAAGTCTTTATTAGAATAAATTATTACACCTACTAAAATGTATTATATATATTTTAATAAGTATATGGTATGATTAGACCATCACCGAAGATTATCTAGTTATTGATACTATAATTAGTTAGGTAACTTTAATATAAGGAGGACATTATGAAGAAATTTATCTTGGTTACAGAAAGTGGATCGGATATGACCCAAGAGTATATAGATAAACACAATATCTACATTGTGCCTATGCATATAAACATGGGAGAAAAAACCTATGACGACGGAAAGATAAAGGCAAAAGACGTGTTTAATTATTACGATGAAAAAAATGCCTTGCCCTCTACTGCAGGATCAAATCCTCAGGATTTCACCGAAATATTTGACGAAATTACAAAAAAACATCCAGAATCAGAAATCATCTATATTGCCTATTCAGCTGTAACTACAGTTTCTTATAACTCTGCAAATTTAGTAGCAAAGGACTACCCAAAACTACACTTAGTAGACAGTAAAAACGTATCAGTTGGATTGTCGGCAATAGTTATTGCAGCTGCAGAATATATTGAACAAAATCCAGATGCATCTGCTGAAGATGTAATTAAATTTGTAGAAGAAATTAGAGAAAAAACTCATTTCGTATTTTTACCCCAAACTCTACTTTATTTAAAAGCAGGAGGAAGAATCTCTAACGCATCTTATTTAGGGGCAAGACTATTAAAGATTTTCCCATCTATAGATTTAATAAATGGTTATTTAGTAGCTGGTAAAAAATATCGTGGAAGTTTTAAAATGGCATATAAAAAGATGTTAGGAAACTTTTTTAAAAATCCTAATATAAATCTAGATACTGTAAGACTTATAAAAGTAGAAGGTCTTTCTAGTGAACAACAAAGTGAAATTACTCAAATTGTTGAAGAAAATATTAACAGAAAACCCGAGTGGTTCGACGCAGGAGCAGTAATATCCTGTCACGGAGGACCAGGAGCATTTGGAATAGTTGGATTTGAAAATTAAGAAAATCACCCGAAAATGGGTGATTTTTATTTGTGATATGGGTGATTGTTTATTATTCTAAAGGCTCTGTAAATTTGTTCTACTAGAATTATTCTCATTAGTTGGTGGGGAAATGTCATTTTGGAAAAACTGAGTTTATAATTGGATCTTTTTGATACTTCTTTAGAAAGACCGTTTGAGCCTCCTATTATAAAGACTAAATCCCTTCCAAATCCCTCTTTCATTTCATCTTCTAAATACTTTGCGAAATCTTCACTGGATACTTGTTTTCCAAGGATTTCTAAGGTAATTACAAAACTCTCTGGTTTTATTTTTTGAAGGATTTTATCTCCTTCTTTATCTTTAATGATTTCCAAGTCCTTTTCCGATAAGTTTTCAGGGGCTTGTTCGTCTGGAATTTCTGTAATTTTTAGCTTAGTATAGATACTTAGGCGTTTTGTGTATTCCTCTATTGCGGATTTTAAATACTTTTCCTTTAGTTTTCCTACTGCGATTATTTCAATATTCACTTGATAATAATTCCCTTTTCTTCTAAGTCTTTAAGGTTTTCTTCGTGATTTTCTTTATTTACATAACCTATTAAGTCCTTTAAGATTATCACTTCTTTTCCAGCCTTTTTTAAATCAAGGGCTGTTTCTCTAACACAAAATTCGCTGGCTATTCCACCTAAATAAACAGTATCTGAAAGATTGTCTATTAATTTTTCGTCAAATCCATTTCTAGCTTCTGCCCCAGAGTACTCTTCTGTTTGGAAATGTCTTCCTTTGTAATAGGTATTTTCATTACTAGGCTTATGGGGAGAATCGTGGAATTTATCGTGTATTTCAGCTCCAATAGTTCCTTCTACACAATGAGGTGGCCAAGGTCCTCCTTGGTCTTTAAAGCTCATGTGATTTATTGGATGAAAGTCTGATGTGTAATATACATTCATATCATCTTTAAAATATTCGATTATATTATCTACTGCTTCATTTGCAAATTCACATGCCATAGTTCCGTCTATAAAGTCATTTTGGCAATCTATTACTACTAAATCCATATTTATCTCCTTTTTAAATTTTTTTCGAATTCTCTATTTATCTAAATTTAATGTATCAAATACTAGAAAATTTTTCAATCTATTTAGATTCTTAATTAGGATATTAAAAACTCGAGTAGTATCATTTACTCGAGTTTTTTCATTTATTTTACACTAATTCCCACTCCAAAGGCATCTGGTCCGGCGTGGGTTGCTACGCTGCAAGATAGATTTTCATATTTTATATTTTCTTTTGGCAAAGATTCTTTAGCAAATTCTATCCATGCTTCCTTGTCCTCTTGTTTTTTAAAGGTTCCCCCTATTGTTAAGTAGTAGTCAATATTTTCTTCTTGTAATTTTTCCAATACTAACTTTGTCCGTTCTATTATTTTAGCTTTACACTTTTTCTTTCCCCTTAAAAAATCTATGGAATCTGCCTTGTCCTCTTTTATAGTAACTAAAGGCAAGATATTTAGCACTTTTCCTATTTGAGCTACTGTAGACAGCATAAGCCTTCCGCCCTTTTTCAAATAATCTAAACTTTCAAATCCCACAAATATTACAGATTTTGATCCATCTTCTTCAAGTTTTTCTTTTATTTCCAAAGGTGATAAACCTTTTTTAACTAATTCTTTTCCACTAAGTACTCCGTGAATTTGAGTTACTGAAATTCTGTGATTATCTACTACAAAAACTTTGTCTTTATATCTCTCTTTACTTATCATACTGGCTGTTTCAAAGGAGCTACTAAGTCCTGATGATAGAGGAATGTAGATAATTTGATCATATCCTTTTTCTAATATTTCGTCCCAAAATCTTATAATATCTCCTGGTGATGGCTGGGAGGTGGAAACTTTATTTTTAGTGTCTAAAAATTGATAAAAATCTTCGTGTTTTAAATCTACCCCTTCATAAAATAGTTGATCATTTATAGATATTTCAAGGGGTAGTACAAAGACTCCCATTTTAGACGCTTCTTCTTTAGTCAAACCACTTCCTGAATCTGTTGCTATTGCTATTTTCATTGTAACCTCGTTTCTTTCATTGTAGCTTTTATTTATATTTGCATAAATTGTCCGTATGTTTTTAAATACTTTTGTCTTTCTTTGTAATCGGGAATAAATTTCCCAAGGTAAGACCAAAAACTCTTGTCGTGGTTCATGTGGTTTATGTGAGCTAGTTCGTGGACTACTACATATTCTATAGACTCAATAGGAGCCATTGCAAGTCGAATATTAAATGTTAGATTTTTATCTGAGTTGCATGTTCCCCATGTGGTTTTTGTCTCTGTAATTTTGTAGCCTTTGTGTTTTACTTTCATTTTTTTAGAATACATTTGTAAAAATTCTTCCAATACTTTTTTTAGCTCATTTCTATAAAACTTCTTTAATTCATCTGGGTTTTCAGGATTTAAGTTAAATTCTTCATAAGTGTGATACTTTCCAAATAATTTAAAGGATTCCTTGTCATTAAAGGAGTTTTCTTCGTAGATCTTCTTGTTTTTTTCTATTTCGTTTAGTTTCTTTTCTATTTTAGGAACTAATGGATCTACAAGAGTTTTTAACTCTTCTTCTGATAGACCTTTCGGAGCTCTTATGGTAATAAAACCTTCAGGAGATATTACAAGTGAAATATTTTTCTTCTTTTTATATTCAATATAAATTTCTCTTTCTTCATTATTTATAATCATTTTCATAAAAATATTATACCATCTTATCATTAAAAAGAGTTAGAGATTATCTAACTCTAATTTTTGACTTTTCCTGGGATTCCAATGGCTGTTTTGCCACTTTCCACATCTTTTAATATAACTGCTCCCGCTCCGATTTTTGCATTATTTCCAATTTTAATAGGACCTAGAACTGTAGCACCTGCACCAATGATAACATTGTTTCCAACAGTTGGATGTCTTTTTGCGTTTTTTTCCTTTCCAGTTCCACCTAAAGTAACTCCGTGATAAATAGTTACGAAGTCTCCAACTTCAGCAGTTTCACCTATTACTACACCCATTCCATGATCAATAAAGAGAAACTTTCCAATTTTTGCACCTGGATGTATTTCTATTCCAGTTTTCTTTCTAGACCTTTGAGAAATCCATCTAGCTAAAGTAGTTCTGCCCTTTAAATAGTGTTTGTGGGCCTTTCTATGGGATTTTAATGCACTTAATGAAGGATATAAAAACAAAGCTTCAAAAAGATTTTTACAAGCAGGATCCATTTTTAAAATGTATTTTCCCTCTTCTATCCATTCTTTATAATTCATTTTATTTAAAAAGTGGAGTAGATAAATATCTCTCTGCTGTATCTGGTAAAACAGTCGCAATGTTACCTTCTACTTCTTCAGCCATCTTCAAAGCTCCTACTACATTTGCTCCTGAAGAGATTCCCACTAAAAGTCCTTCTTCTCTACCAAGTCTTTTTGCCATTTCTATAGCTTCATCACCGCTTACTGTAATAACTTTATCTAAAATACTTTTGTCTAGTATAGATGGAACGAAATTGGCACCAATTCCTTGGATTTTGTGGCTTCCAGATTCTCCCTTAGTTATAACTGGAGATTCTTCAGGTTCTAAGGCCCATATTTTCACATCTTGTTTTTGTGTTTTTAAGAATTTCCCAACACCACTAACAGTTCCTCCAGTACCTATTCCAGCAATAAAGCCTTTAATATCTTCTAAGTCCCTTAAAATTTCAGGACCTGTGGTCTTTTCATGGGCTTTTACATTTGCAGGATTGTCAAACTGCCCAGGCATATAGTATTCTCCAGTTTCCACATATTCTTGAGCTTTTTTAACAGCTCCACTCATCCCATCGGCTCCTTTTGTCAGTTCGATTTCTGCTCCATAAGCCTCAATTAGCTTTCTTCTTTCTATACTCATACTATCAGGCATTATAAGTAATACTTCATATCCTAAATGCCTTCCTATCATAGCAAGGGCAATTCCAGTATTTCCAGAAGTGGGCTCTACTATTTTCATTCCCTCTTTTAGTTTTCCAGTATCGATTGCAGACTTTATCATTTCCATTGCAGGTCTGTCTTTTATACTTCCAGCTGGATTAGTTTTTTCTAATTTTACAAAGATTCTTCCATCTCCAATTTTTTTCAATTGGACTAAAGAAGTATCTCCTATATTATCTAATAAATTTTTAATCAATTTTAGTTCCCCCTAATTATTATTATTTTTCTAATATACCCAAATTCATATTAATTAACTTGGTTATCTTATGAATTGTCAATATTCTCAATAATTGGTATAATTCAAATACAAGTAGTTAATATAGGAGGTAAAAAATGGCAAATAACAAAGCTGTTGTACTAGGTACAAATTATTATATAGGTTTAGCTGTAGTTAGATCCTTAGGAAAAAAGGGAATCCACGTGGTTTCTGTAAATCACAAGGACAAAAATCACTATGGAAAAAGTAAATACGTAAAGGAAGCCCTTATTGCTCCCCATTATGAAAGGGAAGAAGAAGCCTATTTAGAGTTTTTACTAAGATATGGAAGAGCTCAAGAAGAAAAGCCAGTATTAATGCCTACTGCTGATCCTTATGTGGAATTTTTAGACAAGTACTTTTTTGAACTTAAAGAATATTATTTATTTCCAATGGATCGAAAGGGACTACTTACTGATTTAATGGATAAAACTAGACTAGAAGAAATAGCTAAAAAATACGACATTCGAACTCCTGAAACACTATCTACAGATGTAGATGACATTTACAATAGAGTTATGGATGAAATTGGCTATCCCCTTATTGTAAAACCGGCAGATTCTCCTTCCTTCGTGGAAAGATATAGAGAAAAGGCATTTTTTATAAATACAGAAAGAGAACTTAAACAAGTTTTAGAAATAACTAAAAGAGACGGACACAAAGTATTTATCCAAAGAATAATACCAGGACCAGAAGAAAATAACTACAACTTCGATGCCTATGTAAATAGATACGGAGAACTGGCTTATTACACCACTGAATACAAAATCAGACAGTGGCCTAATAACTTTGGAGCATCTACTTATGCTGCTCAAAAGTGGATACCTGAAGCTGCAGAATTTGCAATGCCCTTTGTAGAAGCCTTAGACTTTCGAGGATTTATCGAAATTGAAATGAAAAAAGACGAAAACAACGGACTAATTTATCTTATAGAAGCAAATGTAAGATTTGTAAACTTTACACAACTTCACATAGAAGTTGGAATGGATACTCCTTATCTTTATTATTTAGATAGTACAGGTCAAGATATTGGATCTCATATTATCGACTACGACACTGGAAAAAGGTGGAGATATTTGTATGAAGATATTTCCTCAATGAGAGGTTATATAAATAAAAAACAACTTTCTAGAGAAGAAATTATCGGACAAAACAAACACGATGAAATCATATCATCAACTTGGTCCTTAGACGATCCATGGCCAGGTACAAAATTTATGATTTCAACAGTTATGAAGAGAATTGGACGAAAATTAGGTAGATCATAAAAGTATAAGCTATTCTTTAATTAGAATAGCTTATTTTAGTTTAATAAATCCCCTATATCCCCTTGAAGAATAATAAGAATCTGCTCCATTGTGATAAATAAAAGTTCTTTTGTATCTTTTGTCTCCAAAAATAGCTCCACCTAATTTTCTAAGTTCTTTATCGGTTTTTAACCAAGAAGAAGTTTTTAAATCAAAATCTTCTAAATTTTGTAAATTTTTATACATTTCTTCATCTACAAGGTCTATTCCCATTTCTTTTATACTCTCCATTACAGAACTTTCAGGTGGGAATTTTTTTCTATTTTCTCTAGCTTCTAAATCGTAACAAAGATTTCTGCGATCCTTTGGACTTTCTTTAGAACTGTCAATATAATATAATCCGCTATCTAATTTAAATACGTCTGGTTCCCCTTTAGTTTCTTCCATTTTTTCTAAAGAATTTAATATTTTATCATTTTTACTTATAATTTCTAAAATTTCTTCCCAAGATACATCTTTGTGCCTATTTGGATTTTTATTAAATCTTTCTTCTAAAATTTCTAATAACTCATCATATTTTTTCATTTTAATCTCCTTAATATGATTATATATACCCAGCTTTTTTGGGTAAGTAAGAGTTAGGTGATAATATGAAAAATAATTTATGGAAATTTGACAATACATTTGAAAATCTTCCTTCTAGGTTTTATAGAAAGGTCCATTTAAACCCAGTTGGAAAGGCTGAATATGTGTATTTTAATGAAGATTTAGCAAAGGAACTAGGTCTTAATAGTGAAAAAATAAAAAGTGAAAGTATAGATATATTTTCTGGATCAGATTTTCCAGAAGGAGCTTCTATGATTTCCCAAGCTTATATGGGAGACCAATTTGGAAATTTAGTAATGCTTGGAGACGGAAGGGCTATTTTAGTAGGAGAAATTCTAGATAAAGATGGAAATAGATTTGATATACAACTAAAAGGATCAGGAAGAACCCCATATTCTCGTGGAGGAGATGGAAAAGCCGTTTTAGGCCCAATGTTAAAGGAGTATCTCTTTTCAGAAAGTATCCACTCTTTAAAAATCCCCACAACAAGGTCTTTGGCAGTAGTTACTACAGATGAACACGTTATTAGAGAAGAGATTTCTATTGCAGCAATTTTAACTAGAGTTGCATCTAGTCATTTAAGAGTGGGAACATTCCAATACGGATACTACCAAGGAGACAAAGAAGATTTAAAAAAACTTGCAGATTATGCAATTGACAGACACTACCCAGAAATTAAAGATTCGGAAAATAAGTACTTGGACTTTTATAAAGAAGTTATCAAAGCTCAAGGTTCTTTAGTAGCAAAGTGGATGAGTGTAGGTTTTGTTCACGGTGTTATGAATACTGATAACATGACAATATCTGGAGAGACTATAGACTACGGACCTTGTGCCTTTATAGATGAGTACAAATTAGATTCTGTATATAGCTCCATCGACAGATATGGAAGATACGCCTACAATAGACAACCAGAAATAGCCTTTTGGAATTTAGGAAGATTTGGAGAAAGTCTTATTCCCCTAATAGATGATGACAAATTAAAAGCTGTAGAAAAACTAAACTCTGTTTTGAAAGACTTTGGAGAAATATTTTTTAATAAATATTATAGTGAAATGGCGAAAAAGTTTGGAATACTAGAATTTAAAAAAGAAGACGAAGAAATAATCGACTCCTATTTAAAATTCTTAGAAGAAAATAAATTAGACTACACCAACTCATTTGTGGATTTGTCATTTATGGATTTTGAAGAAGAAGTTTATAAAAATGGAACCTTTGAAGAATGGAAAGAAAAGTGGATGGAGAGAATCACCTCCCAAGGAAAATCTAAAGAAGAATTAATAGAGATAATGAAGAAAAATAACCCAAGTATTATCCCAAGAAATTATTGGGTAGAAAAATCCATCGAAGAAGCTGAAAGTGGAGATATGAGTTTGTTTAAGGAATTTTTAAATGCACTAAAGGACCCATTCGCCCACTCAAAAGATCAAGATAAATTTAAAGAAATTCCTCAAGGAAGAAGATATATAACATACTGTGGAACATAAAACAAACTACCTTGAAATATAGGTAGTTTTTTTATCCTTTGTTTGTCAATTTTTGTATGTTTTATAATGTACGACTCTTTAACATTTATGGATTATCTTTTATATTAATTTATATAACAAAACCCCCTTCTTAGGAGCTTTCACATAGGGATTGAACAAAAACTTAAGTGACGGCTTCAAGCGGAGCAAAGGAAAACCACACTGGAGAGTAGAACCTCTAGTGTGGTCTTTTATCTTAGCGTGTTTAACTTAATCTTTTTTATTTCTATTAACTTAGAGTAGTTATATCTAGCCAACATCAAAATTCACAACCACAACATTACTTGGACATTTAGTTGTACCCATCAGTATCTGAAAAACCTTTTCGTAATGTCTTTCCCACTCTTCTAAAGAAGTACTAATATGTGTTGAATCATTCACCAAATTTAGCAAAATAAGTTTAACGTTAAAACCCTGTTGCCGTAACTTTACAAGAAAGCTCAACCTGTTTCCAATCTGATAATATTTCTTCAACCACACTTCTTTATCGTAACTATGGGATGCCATAATACCGTACTCAGGGGATGATGTTAAAATATTATGGGCTATCTCCATTGATTTATTAATTCTTGCCAAGCTACGCTCGGATGATGCCTTGCATTTAGTTTTAGTTTCTGCTATATGACTCTTAGCTTCAACCAACACAATGCTTCCCACATCGTCAACACCAACACTATCCCACCATGGCCCATTATCTGGCCAAAATGAAAAGTCTGCATTTGTCAAACTTGAAATTTGCTTTGACTTCAGTTCTTTATAATTGTCTCTTTTAAGAGGTGATAACCATTTAATATCACCTATGCTACTATCAACACTTTGTATCGCCTTAGATAACGTGCTTCCATAATCTATATTTACAAGAGTTTGTATCCAAAACTTGCTTCCTTTTCTGCCACGCCCCTTTGATGTATTGCTTGACATTTGTAGCCCCCCTTATCATCGTGCAATTCTATAGTTCTATTGCTTCAAAATATAACTATAGAGAATCTACTAATAACAACAGCTTGCCAATTCACAAGGCAGGATTTTGCTCATGTCGCTAGTTACAGTATCGGACTTCTAAATTTTGCTTTATTATTAATATCGAATTCCTATCTAAATATTTATTCTCCCAATACTTCATTAATTATTTGAGCCATTTGTCGATTATTAATCTGGTCACGGAAAT
>CAYWTV010000013.1:27096-28885 GCA_964461305.1 uncultured Peptoniphilaceae bacterium | reverse complement strand
CCATCAACTGTAGAAATGGGAATAATTTTATTTATTTTAACTCTTTGTAACTTTTTTTCCATTAATTAATCGGCCATTCTAACTTTTCTCTCACTTAAGTGATTAATATCGTAATTAGGAGCTCCTAAATGAGTAGTGTTTTGAAGTACTACCTCATCGTTTTTAAATTTTTCCATTTCGCTTCTCTTTACTAAATAACCAGTAATTCTTACAAGATCAGTATCTGCAGCATAAAAGCTCATATAGTGAACTCCAGATGCAAAAGCTCCCTTTACAACATCTAATAAAGCATCAGTATTTTGATCTACATGGGAAGCTATTGGGAAAATGTCTCCTACTCCTGCTGGGAAGTACTTGTGATATCTTCCTGAGTGTTTTAAGTGATCTATAAAACTTTCAGGCTCTTCACCTACTGGAATTCTAACACCAGAAGTTACACCAATATCGCTATCTAGCCCAACTTGAGCGTGTAATAAAAACTTTCCATCAGTTATTTTTGAATAAGGAGCATCTATTGTCTTTACAATTTCTTCAACTTTTTCTAAAATACTTTGGGCCAAATCATCAGCCTCTTTATCCCTTCCATATACTAGATCTTTGTCTTTTAATAAAGTATTTACAGCCTCAGCAAGTCCAGTTACACCAAACATTCCTAAGAATCTATCTTTTTCAATAAGTCCTTCTTTAACTAAAAAGTTACTTTCAAAAAATCCAGATTTTTCTACTAAGAAGTTAATTCTTTGAGTCATATAATCCCCAATAAGTTCTAAAACTTCAGGAAGTAGTTCATCCATAAATTGATTCACAGAATCAGCAATTTCTGCTAATTTTGTTAAAGTTATTCTAGTTAAAGTGTAAGCTCCACCTCTAGTAGGTAAAATATTGTAACAACTAGAAATTCCATATTCTTCCCCAAAAGGAATTATATTTGCATCGTGATTGCAAATAGCAGGATTAGAAGATTTTAAAGAACAATCAATGGCAAGTTTCATAAACTCATCTGAAGTTACTTCTGGGTCGAATTTTATAGTAAAATTTGGAACAGCATTAGTAAGTTCAGACTCTGCCTTTAAAATTAAATATCCTCCTCTAGTTTCCTTTGGTCCAATATTAGCATGGCAAAAAGAATCAGTAATAGTTCTATCTAAATAATTTAAAAATAGTTTTAGTTTTTTAATTACCTCTTCATCTGTCATATCTTTAATAAATGGATCTATCATATAATCTAAATTTCCTAAATATACTGGAAAATTAGTAATAGATGGTACATGTCTATAAATAGTCATTAAACTAAATAATAATTCGTCAAAATCCTCAGGTGGTTTTATATCTAAGAATTTACTTCCATTTTTAATAAATTTATCGTAATCCGGCAAAATATATCTTGGTCTAAATGGCGCAAGACCTTCAAACAAATCATTAATAGAGCCGTTTTCAAAATACTCTTTTGTTTTTTCAGATACTTCTAAAACATCAAGTCCATTTTCTGCAAACTTCGCTAAGTTCATAACCTTTTGTTCATGGGTTAAACTTTGAGAAGTTAGAACTTCATAAGCACCTTTTTTATCAAACATAAGATTCCCCCTCTTTACATTTATAGTCTTACTATTATACCTTAAATGTATAAAAAATAAAAGATTTGAGAAAACGTTAACTATACGGGAATAGCTGGAATAAGTGTATTTAAAAATTTCATAAATATTTCATTAAATAAAAATACTCCCCTTATGTTTATAAGGAAAGTATTCTTTGATTTTATTTAATCGTCATCGTCGTCCCAATCATCATC
>CAYWTV010000013.1:0-26996 GCA_964461305.1 uncultured Peptoniphilaceae bacterium | reverse complement strand
TCATCGTCGTAATATACAGGCGCTGGTTTAGGAACAGGCTTTGGTTGTGGTGCTGGTTGTGGTGTTGGCTTAGGTTGTGGTGCTGGTTGAGGTGGTGTTACTGGTGCTGGTTGTGTCTCTGGTTCTTCTTTAACATCATCCTTAACATCATCTTTAAGATCCTCTCCAGTATCATCTAAATCATCATCATAGTCATCTACTGATAAATCATAGTAGATATAATTTGGTCCGTGGATTTTTTCATATTCTTCTACGTAATTTTCTCCAATATCATCCCAATCATCAAATAAATCGTCAAATCTCACATTAGATTTTCTCAATACATAGAGCAAATCTCCCACTTTCATATTAGTTAACTCTTCAGGTGTAAAGGTGTCGTCTACTTTTCTAATTTCTTCTATGATTTCTATTCTTGCTCCACTCATTTGTAAATCTTCTAACAAATCATCATCATATTCTTTTTCTAATGGTTTAGTCAAAATTTTGTTATTTAGAGACCTTTGAGTTAAGTGATTGTCTATTTTTTCTTTAATTTCTTCTAATTGATAGTTGCCTTCTCCATTTTGGGAGATGATTATGGCACTATCAATTTCTGATTCTAAATATCCATTTAATATTAAATCATCTACTAAATTTTTTATAACATCATCAAAATCTTTTCCCTTTAGATTAAAATCTTTTAAAACGTTATTTCCATCTTCATTTAGTCCTTCTAGGGAAATTACTCTCCCCCTATTATTTACATTTATTTTTATAGAAGGATTAATATCCAGGATATAACTTCCCGCCACTGTAAAATTTAAAAAATAAACAGTAAATAAAATCGCCAATATGGCTATAATAATTAGAACTTGCTTAGTGTAATTTCTCGTCATTTTTCTTTCCTCCTTTTGTTTCTATATGTATAACAACTCAGGGGAGGAATTTATTGCATAAAATTTGAAATTTCTTAAATAAATTAATTTATGGGTATATCTTTAAAAAGAAAATAGGAGGAATCAAAATGAAAATTTATGAAATAAAAGAAGTTGAGATGTTTGAACATTTAATAGAAACTGATAACTAAGTAGTAACCCATCTATCTTTGAAAGCAGGAAGTGACGTTCCAGAACACGATTCTGATTTTACTGCAATAGTAATACCAATAAAGGGAAGAATCGAATTTAGTGCTTCAGAAGAAAAAGAGATCATTTATCCAGGAAAAATTGTACAAATGGTTCCAAATGAAATGCACTATTTAAAAGCCCTAGACGATAGCGACTTAATCGTAGTGAAATCTGATTTAAAATAAAATAAATCCATAGGCCAAAATCTGGTCTATGGATTATTTATTTAAATTTATCTTAATAATTCTTCTACTAACTCTTTTGCTTCTACAAGGTTTTCTTCTTCTGGATTCCAGTTTACTTTTATTTCTTTATCAATCACTTTAAAGCCAGAATCTGTAAGAGATTCTCTTAAAACTTTGTTTCCTTCTCCTGACCAACCGTAGGTTCCAAATACTGCAGCTTTTTTGTTTTTAAATTTCAAGGATTTTAAGAAATGTAACCATCCTCCAACTGAACCTAAAACATTGTTTAAATAAGTTGGTGAGCCTACAGCTATTGCTTTCGATTTAAAAACTTCTGTCATAATGTCATTTTTGTCAGTACTGTGTAAATGTAGAACTTTTACTTTAGTATCTGGTGATTGTTTTGTTATTTCTTCACCGATTTTGTGTGCTATTGCTTTAGTTCCATCCCACATTGTATCGTAAATCACTGTGATTTGATCTTCTTGGTAGGCATTGGCCCACTCTGCGTATTTTTCTACGATTTGTAATGGATTGTCTCTCCATATTACTCCGTGACTTGTAGCTATAATATCAATTGGCAAGTTTAATCCTACAATTTCTTCTATTTTTTTAGTAACAAGTGGTGCAAATGGATTTAAAATATTTGCAAAATACTTCATCGCTTCTTCCCAAAGAGCACATTGGTCAGCTTTATCGTTAAATAACTCTGCTACTGCATAGTGTTGTCCAAAGGCGTCATTTGAAAATAAAATGTTGTCTTGTGTTAAATAAACTGCCATAGAGTCTGGCCAGTGAAGCATTGGCATTTCTACAAAAACTAAAGTTTTACCATTTCCAATATCTAATGTATCTCCAGTTTTTACTACATTGTAATTCCACTCTGGATGATGAAATTGACCAATAATGGATTTTTTCCCATTTGCAGTACAATATATTGGTGTTTCAGGTATTTCCTTCATTAACTCTACTAAGGAACCTGCATGGTCCACTTCTCCATGATTAGCTATTATATAATCTATTTTATTTAAGTCTATTTCAGATTTTAAATTTTCTACAAACTCATTTGAATGAGGTTCCCACACTGTATCAATTAAAACCGTTTTTTCTTCTTCAACTAAATATGCATTTTGGCTAGATCCTCTATTTATTGAATAATCGGAACCGTGGAATGATTGTAATTCCCAATCAATCTTTCCTACCCAGGATACATTGTTTTTTATATGTTTTCTCATTTTTATCCTCCTATTTTACTAGATCGAAGTACTCAGGAAATAGTATTGAGTTTTCCTTAAATACATGTACAAATACGTCATTTACCAATTCTTCTAACTTTTCGAATGTTTTATTGTAGCTAAAACATCCATCTGATGGAGCTGTAAAATTATCAGTTACAACTTTTAATTCCTTTAAAATTTCTCCTGCAACGTCGTGTTCAGATTCTACCTCCTCAATATATGATTTTATTTCTTCAGTTGGATTTGGGTTATTTTTTATAAGCTCAAACACAACCTTTTCTTCCTTAGCAAAATGCTCTTCTAATTCAGTTTTTAAAGTTCCAAATAAATGATGAACTTTTACTAATTGATCTTTGTGAGAGTTATAGTGTACTAATAATATTTTATTTATTAGCTCATCTAATTCACTTAATAATTCCCTTTCCCTTAAGTGATGGGTATTTATTAAAGAATCTATCATGTCATTTATAGAGAGTATTTTAAATTCATCTATTGAAAAAACAGCTCCTTCATCCATATTTTTTTCAGATGATTTTTCTTCTAAAAGAGAAAGTATTTCTTCTAAGTTTCCATTATTTTCTTTAACTGCTTTTTCTATCGTATCGTCTCCGCCACAGCAATAGTCTATACTTAAAGTATTTAATACTTCAATTGTTTGTGGATAGGTTTTTACAATTTCCTTTAAAGTAGTATTTTTATTTAATTTCATTATTACCTCTATAACTTTTTTCTTTGCTAATTTCATCTGTAATCATATTGTAAATACTAGAAACCTCCTCTGTTGTTTCTAATACCCCAATAAACTCACCTTTAATACTTCTAACTGCTAAATATCTTATGACAAATATTTTATTTCCTCTTCTTAAAATTCTTGTCTCTTCATCTTTTCTTCCTTCTTTTAAATCTTTAATAAGTTCATTAACTATTGGGAGAGATTTTGGAGGGTGACAATTTTTCACATCTCGGCCAATTATAGTTCTAGTTCGAGGAAAAACTGGGTCTTTCCCTTCTGAAAAATATCTTACTAAATCATCTTTGCCTATAAATGTTAAATCACTTGGAACTGTGTTTA
This sequence comes from uncultured Peptoniphilaceae bacterium, assembly GCA_964461305.1. Taxonomy (GTDB): domain Bacteria; phylum Bacillota; class Clostridia; order Tissierellales; family Peptoniphilaceae; genus Neofamilia. The sequence continues at coordinate 23,395 of CAYWTV010000013.1, read as the reverse complement.
ACATATTAATTAATTCATCTTTTGTCATTTTTCCAGATGGAAGTACAATGTCGCTTTCATTTTTTTCTTCTAAAGTATCAACTTCTACATTTCCTTTTGATTCTAACCATTCATTAGCATCTGAAGGAGATGCTCCTTCAATACCTCCATTAAATGCAAATCCTATTTCTGGTGAAGACTGAGCTATTACTATCCAATCCTCATCTTTTAATTTGTCTACTAAAAGTGGAGTTAGTATTTCATTTTCCTTTTTAATCATCTCTCTAATTTCAAAGATCATTTCTTCTATTTTTTCATCCTTCACTTCTCCATTTGAAAGATTGTTTATATTTTCTTTTAATAATCCTCTTATTTCATCATCTACACCCCACATTACCTTAGGTGGTGCAGTAACTCCTTCCCTTTCTAAATATGGGAAAAATAAGTTTTCTTTTCTAGAATAATGTCTTTCTAATTTTCTAAGACCTTCTAAATCAGCTAGTAATTCTTTTTTATTTTCATCTGAACTATCCTTTTTATAATTATTAAAGGAATTTTCTAAATTGTTTTTTAAATATTCTTCTAATCCTTCATTTTCTCTTCTAAAAATATATAAAGGATGACCTATACTTTCGTCTATTTTCTTTTCAGCGTGAATTTCTTCTACACTTCCTTGAAATACAGAAGCGTGAACGTTACATAGGTTTTGGATTTCTTCTATTGGCAATCCTTCTTGGATAAGTTCTCCTTCTAGTTGAGCAATTTCATGAGCTTGAACACTTCCAAATTCCCTTTTAAAATCTTCCTTTACAGAATCGAAATTTTCATTATTGTGTAATCTCTCTATTAATTTTTTTAATTTATCTTTTCTATTCATTGTTAATCACCTCGACTAGTTTTCTTTTAACTTTAATTACATTCTATCAGTATTAATCTAATGTTTCTGTAACTTATGATACAATTCAGAGTTTTTTACTAGGTTATAAATAAATTTTTACATTTTTATTAAGATTATTCATTTGTTGTTGAAATATTTTTTTCAGGGTATACAATCTTATATATTAAGTATTCTATTAACAATTAATTATATGGAGGAAAATATGAAAAAATTACTTATAATATTATTATCAGCGGCGATGATATTTACATTCACTGCTTGTAATGAAGAAACTAATTCAAATGCAACTACAGTAACTGAAAATACTGCTGAGGTTGTTCAAACTACTGAAGAAGAATCTACTGATACTACAGAAACTACTGAACCTGCTGAATCTGAAGAAGAAACTAATACTACAGAGCAAGAAGCTGAGGAAGTAGTAGTTGAAGATACTGGAGAAGAAGTTGTAGAAGATACACCAGATGTTGAATCTATTCCAGTTTCTACAAATTATAAATGGCTTGGAGAGTACAATTTAGCTCCAGGGACTTATGTATTAGAGTTTGGACCTAGAGTGTCAGATTTTATGTCCATAGCTTTTATAAATTTAGATGAAGTTGTTGGAGATCCTAAGGCTTATGCTGCAGAACTTTTTACTGTGGAAGATAGGGAAAAAATTAATTTAGAAAATGAACTAAAATTAGAGCCTGGAAAAGTATTTACTTTGGAAATGGGAGAACAATTTGGACAATTTGGTATTGTAGTAGAAGAAGCTGGTAGATATGGTATCGCTACTGAAGAAGCACCAGAAGATACGTCAATGGCCCTTATGGATATGTCTGGAAACGAAGTAACACCTACAACTGTAGAATAAAAAAAAACCTCTTGATTAGGATTTTTCCTTTCAAGAGGTTTTTTTTATTTTTCTATTATAACTATATTATATTCATTTGAAATTTCAGGGTTTATATTTAACAATTCCTCTATTGCTATTTTAGTGTTTTCCATAGCTTCTACTAGAATTCCTTCTTCTATAACTTTTGACTCAGTCTTTTGCTTTTGATCTTTTCTAAAAGCTGAATAATCTTCAATTTGTAGCTGATTAAAAATGGAATTTTGCTCATCAAAAATTTGTAACGAGTCTTCGTCTATTTCGTGGGAAAGTATTTGAGAAGGAGGTAGACTTATATTTATAGTATTTCCAGAAACTGTTATATCTGCATTATCTAAAACCACTCCAGCATTTATTACTCCGTCATAGGATACTATAAATTTTTTTAATGTAAGTGGTATTTTTATTCCATAAAACTCACTTTGGTTTTCAAAGGCGCCCACATTTGTGTATTTGTATTTTAATGTTGTAAGTTCTTTTACAGATTGAAGCTGTTCTTCTACTATTGTAGATGTTATTGTAGGCTTTGCTGCAATTCTGCCAGTTCTCATCCCTAGAAAATAAGTAATGACTCCCATAAGCCCTATTAACAATATTATTATAATAAATCTTTTTGTTTTTTTCACATTATCACCTTTTTTTTTTATACTACCTTTAGTTTACAAATTAAAAGGCTCTATTTAAATTTAGAGCCTTTAATTAAAATTATTTTTGAATTGCCTTTTGATTTCTAAGATAATCAGAATAAATTCTGTCTTTATCTTTAGATTCCTTTGCCCTAGACATCATTAATTTAATACGGTTGTGTTGATTTGTTTCACTTGCACTGGCATCGTAGTCTATAGCTACAATGTTTGCACTTTCGTATTTATCCCTAATGGCCTTCATTACTCCCTTACCTGTAATGTGGTTTGGAAGACATCCAAATGGTTGAACACATACAATATTGTTCGCCCCATGATGGATCAGTTCCACCATTTCACCAGTTAATAACCAACCTTCTCCGTATTGATTTCCTAGACCAACAAATTCTTTTGCATAGTCCATAACTTCTTCAATATCTGTAAGTTGGCTAAATCTAGTTCCTTCTAAAGCTTTTCTCACAGGTTTTCTATAGCTTTCAATATAATTTAAAATCAACTCTGCCCCTGCAGAACCTAACCAGCCTTTTGATAACTCTTTGTGTTTTATAGTTGCATTTTTCATACTGTAAAACATAAAGTCCATAAGGTCGCTTATTACAACTTCTGCACCTTCTTCTTCAAGTAAGTCTTGAATGTTGTTGTTGGCAGATGGAAGATATTTTACTAAAATTTCTCCAACTATACCTACCTTTGGTTTAGTTTCTTTGGAAATCTCCAAATTGCTAAATTCTTTTACCATTTTGAAAATATTGTCTTCATATTTTCTTTTATTAAAGTTTGTTACAGATTCTTTAGAAATTTCAATCCATCTTTCCTTTAATAAATCAGTAGAGCCTTTGATTTTTTCATAAGGTCTTGTGGCATTTGTAAGTCTCATTATTAAATCTCCGTATATTAGAGAAATAACTGCTTTTTTTAATAGATTTACTACATTTATTCCTGAAAATATTCCAGAGTGAACTTCGATTCCTTGGAAACTAAGACCAATTACTGGGATGTTTTCAAAACCTGCTTCTTTCATGGCTTTTCTAATAAATCCTACATAATTAGACGCTCTACATGCTCCACCAGTTTGGGCCATTAATAATGCCACTTTATCAGTATCGTATTTACCAGATTTAATTGCATCTACAAATTGGCCAACTACGAACATAGATGGATAACAAGCGTCGTTATTAACGTATTTTAATCCTTCGTTAATTACTTTACTGTTAGTGGATTCTAGTATTTCCACATTTAATCCAACTGTTCTAAGACCCTGTTGAAGTACTTCAAAGTGAATTGGAGCCATTTGAGGAACTAGGATTGTATATCCATCTTGGGCCATTTCCTTTGTAAACATTACAGGTTTTTCATCTACTGGCTCTATTATTTTATTAGTGTTGTCCCTTCTTTCAGCTGCTTCTAAAAGAGATCTTAGTCTAATTTTAACAGCTCCTAAGTTACTAACTTCATCTATTTTTATTACAGTATAGATTTTGTTATATCCTTGAAGAATTTCATTTACTTGATCAGTAGTAACTGCATCAATTCCACATCCGAAGGAGTTTAGTTGAATCATTTCTAGATTTTCACTATTTCCTACGTATTCTGCAGCTCTATAAAGTCTTGAGTGATAAGTCCATTGATCTAAAACTCTTAATCTTCCAGAAATGTCCTCATAAGAAATAGCATCTTCTGAAATTACTGCTAAATCCATTGAAGTAATAAGTTCTGAAATTCCGTGATTAATCTCTGGATCTATGTGATATGGTCTACCACAAAGGACTATTCCCTTGTTTCCAGGTTTATTTGCATATTCTAAAGCTTTTTTTCCTTCTTCTACTACATCAGCTCTATATCTATCTTGTTCTTCATAGCCCGCTCTAACGGCTTTTTTGATTTCTCTTTTTGGAATATCTGGAAAAATCTCTGCCATTCTAGATTCAAGTTTTTTTCTATTGTCAAAGGACAAAAATGGATTTTCAAATACCACATTGTTATTCTCTAAGGATTCTACGTTGTTTTTTAAAACTTCAGAATATCCAGAAACTACTGGACAATTTAAAGTATTATGGGATTTGTCAAATTGTTTTTCTTCATAGAACACTGATGGATAGAAAATGTATTTTACTCCATCTTCTATTAAAGATTCAATATGTCCATGGGTGATTTTAGCTGGATAACAAGCAGTTTCTGAAGTTATCGACTCGATTCCCTTTTCATATAATTTTCTAGTGCTCTTTGGAGATAACACTACTCTGTATCCTAGTTTTGTAAAGAAAGTATGCCAAAATGGATAATTTTCATACATATTTAAGACTCTAAGAAGTCCTACTTCACCCCTAGGTGCATTTTCAATAGGCAATGAATCATAATCAAAAACTCTATTGTATTTGTATTCATATAAATTAGGAATTAATTTGTCCTTGTCTCTTGTAACTCCTGCTCCTCTTTCACATCTATTTCCAGTTATATACCTTTGTCCATTTGAAAAAGTATTAATGTTAAGTGAACAATAGTTAGTACATTGGTGACAAGTTGCCTTTTTCACTTTGTAACTAAATTTATCTAAATCTTCTATGGAAACTATACTAGATTTTCCTGTGGATTTTTCTTTAGAAATCAAAGCCATACCAAAAGCTCCCATTAATCCAGCAATTCTAGGTCTACTTACCTTTTGGCCAGTTACCTTTTCAAATGCCCTAAGGATTGCATCTCCGTAAAAAGTTCCACCTTGAACAACTATGTTTTGACCAATGGCCTTTGGATCTCTAATTTTTATTACCTTTTGGATTGCATTTTTTATAATGGAATATGCAAGTCCAGCAGCTATGTCTCCTACTTCAGCCCCTTCTTTTTGGGCTTGTTTAACCATGGAGTTCATAAATACTGTACATCTAGATCCTAGATCTACAGGATTTTTAGCAAGTAATGCTTTTTCAGTAAATTCGCTAACACTCATTCCTATACTTTGGGCAAAAGTCTCTAAGAAACTTCCACATCCTGAAGAGCAAGCTTCGTTAAGTAAAATTGAAGAAATTACTTCATCTTCTACTTTCATAGCCTTCATATCTTGTCCGCCAATGTCGATTATAAAATCCACATCTGGATTGTAAAACATGGCAGCCTTTAAATGAGCTATAGTTTCAACCTCTCCAATGTCTAATTGAAGGGCAGTTTTTATAAAATCTTCACCATAACCAGTAATACCACTACTAGCTATGTATGCATCTTTGTGCATTTTTTTGTATATATTTTTTAACTGTTCTACTACAACATCTAGAGGTTTTCCCTTGTTGTTGTCATAAAAGTCATATCTAATGTCTAGATTTTCATCTAACAATATTATCTTTGAAGTAGTTGAACCTGCATCAATACCTAAATAAAGTGGTCCTACATAATCTTCAAGGGGTTTGTTGTCAAGTTTGGAAGTGTCGTGTTCTTCTCTAAAAGCTCTTAACTCTTCTTCAGAGTTAAATAATGGCTCTAGATATTTAGTACTTTCTTCTTCAACTTCCCTTTTAGTGGAAATTCTATTATCCAAATCAATAAAAGATATTGGCTTATTTTCTTTAGAAAGTAAAGCTGCCCCTAAGGCCACAAAAAGCTGTGGATTCTCAGGAACTATTACATCCTCTGGATTTAAATTTAAAGTTTCAACAAATCTATTTCTAAGTTCTGGTAAGAAATGCAAAGGTCCACCTAAAAAGGCAACCTTTCCCCTTATTGGTCTACCACAAGCTAAGTTAGAAATAGTCTGATTTACTACAGATTGAAAAACGCTAACTCCTAAATCTTCTTTAGAAGCTCCTTGATTAATAAGGGCTTGGATGTCAGTTTTTGCAAAAACTCCACATCTCGAAGCAATAGGATAAATTTTTTCATAATCCTTAGCAAATTCATTTAAACCACCAGCGTCAGTTTCTAAAAGAGAAGCCATTTGATCAATAAAAGCACCAGTACCACCAGCACAAATACTGTTCATTCTTTGCTCAATAGAGCCTTTCATATATGTTATTTTAGAATCTTCTCCACCTAATTCTATACAAACTTCAGTTTCTGGAATAAATTCACTAATAGCTTTTGTTGAAGCTACAACTTCCTGAACAAAGTCTGCATCTAATACTTTATGAACTAAAAGACCTCCAGAACCAGTTACAGAAATGGTTGTGGAGTCGTATTTAAATTTGTTATAGCATCTTTTTATAATCTCAGCTACTGTTTTTTTAACATCGGAAAAATGTCTTGTATATTCCGAGTATAGTATATTGTTATTATTATCTAAAACAACTACCTTACAAGTAGTTGAGCCGATATCTAATCCTGTATGAAGTCTCATTTTTCCTCCTATTCAAAAAATCAAAATTTAAGATTTTTCACGGAAATTTATTACCTTATATATTATACCATAAAGATAGAATTCGTTGCTAATAGTTAAATTTTTATATATATTTTACATAAATTTTACATTTCATTAGCATTAAATAGCAAAATAATAAAAATCAATTCACAAAAAAAGAGCTGTCCTAAGACAACTCCTTTATAGATTTATTAAATGTTTAAAAAACTAGTAAGTTCTGCTGCTCTTTTTTCCATTATTTTATCTGCCATTTCATATCCGATTTCAGCACATAATCTAAATTCTTCTTCAGTAGGAGAACCTTTTGATTCAACAGTAGTTTCTACTAAATCATAACCTGATTTTTCAGCAAACTCTTTTAATTTCTTTAAAGCTCCTCCACCCCAACTGTAAGATCCAAATACTCCAAGGGTATGGTTAGTCATTTTTTGGTTTTCTAAAGTTGTAACTAAAGTATTCATAAGTGGGAACAGTGCATTGTTGTAGGTACAAGAACCTAAAATAATACCTTGATATCTCCAAATATCACTTAGCAAGTAAGAGAGATGTGTTTTAGAAACGTCATAAATTTTAACATTTTTTATACCTCTTACAGCTAAAGCTCTAGCTACTGTTTCAGCCATTTTCTCAGTATTTCCATACATTGAACCGTAAACTATTACAACACCTTCTTCAGTTTCTTGATTAGCTAATTGATTGTAAAGTTTTACGATTCTATTAGGATTTGTTCTCCAAACTGGACCGTGAACAGGACAAATCATTTTAATATCAAGGGGAGCTAATTTTTTTAGAGCACCTTTAACTTGGGCACTAAATTTTCCAATAATATTAGTATAATACCTTACAGTATCGTCTAGGTAAAACTCCCAGTTTATTTCATCATCGAAAATCGCACCTGATAAAGATCCAAATGCTCCAAAGGCATCTTGAGAAAATAATGTTCCAGTAGATTCTTCAAAACTAACCATAGACTCAGGCCAATGAACCATTGGAGTCATATAAAAAGTTAATTCTGTATCACCTAAATCAAGTTTATCTCCGTCTCCAACCTCTACAAAGTTTTTTTCATAGGAAAATTCACCATAACCTTCAAGGGCGTAATAATTTTCAATAAATTCTTTAGTTTTTTTGTTACCTACTAACTTAACATCTGGATAAATGTCTAAAACTGTAGTAATAGAACCTGAATGATCTGGTTCCATATGATGTACAATTAAATAATCTAGAGGTCTACCTCCTAAAGTAGATTCTAATTTTTCAATAAAGTTACCTGATTTGTTGATTTTAACTGTATCAAGTAAAGCAGTTTTTTCTCCAGTGTACAAATAAGAATTATAACTTACTCCATTTTCTAAAGGCCACATATTTTCAAATAGACGAGTTTCCCTATCGTTTACACCAATATAATGCCAATTGTTCCTAATTTCTACTGATAAATATCCCATTTAATTCCTCCTATTTTATTTCTAAATAAACTGGACAGTGATCTGATCCTAATATATCTGAATGGATTTGAGCATCCACCATTCTATCCTTTATTTTATCTGAAACTATAAAATAATCAATCCTCCACCCTGCATTTCTACTTCTAGCTTTGGTAATATAACTCCACCAAGTATAAGCTTCTTCTAAATCAGGATAAAAATACCTAAAACTATCTACAAATCCACTTTCTAGCAAATCCCCAAACTTTTTTCTTTCCTCAATGGAAAAACCCGGTTTTTGCTTATTTGATTGTGGGTTTTTTAAATCTATTTCTTTGTGGGCTACATTTAAATCTCCACATAAAATCACTGGTTTATGTTCATCGAGTCTATTTAAATAATTTCTAAACTCATCTTCCCAAACCATTCGATACTCCAATCTGGCAAGTTCCCTTTTAGCATTGGGAGTGTATACTACTACAAAATAAGAATCTTCAAATTCTAAAGTAATAACTCTACCTTCAGAATCGTGTTCTTCCTTACCTATTCCATAATATACATTCATAGGTTTTATTTTAGTAAAAATAGCAGTACCAGAATATCCCTTTTTAACTGCATAATTCCAATATTCATAATACCCTGGAATATCCATTTCTATTTGTCCTTCACTTAACTTTATTTCTTGAAGGGCAAAAATATCTGCATCTACCTTGTTAAAATAATCCATGAATCCTTTATTCATAACAGCCCTAAGTCCGTTTACATTCCACGAAACTAATTTCATTTTATCTCCTAATAATTATCTAAAAAACTTTCTTTTTCTTCATTTATTTTCCAACCAACAATAGCACCTAAATCCACATTTTCAGCAGATCTGAAAATAGACTCTCTGACATTTACAAAGGAATCTTCTAGGGATTTTATAAGATCTTTTATTTCTGATCTTTTTCCTTCTTTTTTTTCTGCAATTCTACAAGAGCAGTTTAAAGGTTGGATCCCGGCATTATTTGAAAATCTTATAATTGCTTCTTCGTCAACTAAATAAAGGGGTCTAATTAACTCCATGTTTTCAAAATTTTTAGACTTTAACTTTGGCATCATAGTTTTATAATTACCTGAACAAAGTACATTTAACATTATAGTCTCTATTACATCGTCAAAGTGATGACCAAGGGCTAATTTATTACAACCTAGCTCTTTAGCTTTAGCATATAAACTTCCCCTTCTCATTCTTGCACACATATAACATGGCTTTTGTCTATCTAAATGATCTGCCACATCAAAAACATCGCTTTTATAAATTTTTGCTGGAATGTTTAAATAATCTAATAATTCCTCAAGGTGTTTTCTAACAGAATCATTGTAACCAGGGTCCATTGCAATATATTCCACATCAAATTCAAAGGTAGAATATTTGTGAAGCTCTTGAAATAATTTTGCAAGTAATAAACTGTCTTTTCCACCTGATATAGCTACTGCCACTTTGTCACCAGGGCTTATGAGTTCGTAATTTTTAATTGCCCTAATGAATTTTATCCATATATTTTTTCTATAAGATTTAACAATACTTCTTTCGATTAATTCTAAAGGTTTTTTCTTTAAGTCTTTATTTATACTAAAATTCGAATCTGATAAAGATCCCTTTACAACACCATCAACTATTATTTCTTCCATAATCCTCCAATTCTTCCATATCTCCATAAAAATAATTTAAATCTATATGCTCGTTGGCACCTGGGCCTCCGTAACCTTCTAATGTAGCTTTGTCATCAAATTGCCAAAAAGTCCACTGTTTAAAATTAGGTAAATTAGGATATCCTCCATCTATAGACCTAAACCAAATATCCACATCAAAATCAGCTATATTATAGTGTTCATAAACATATCTATTACAATATATAATAGGTCTTTTATTGTAGTGATTTCTAAAGGCTTCCACCATATTTGAAACTTCTGAAATTACAATGTCAGGATCTTTTGGATTTTGTATATAATCTCCATAGTATTCCAAGTCTATAACTGGAGGAAGGTCATCTTCTTCTAATTTTACATTTTCAATAAAGTGACTTGCCTGGTCTAACCCTTTGTCTTCAAATCTATAAAAGTGATAAGCACCTACTTTCATTCCAGACTCCTTTGCCCTATAAAAGTTCACCGAAAAATTCGGGTCAACATAAGATGTCCCTTCAGTAGATTTTATAAAGGCAAATCTAATGGATTGATCGTATAAAGTATCAAAGTTTATATCCCCTTGATATCTAGATACATCAGTCCCCAAAACGAAACTAATTTTATCAATTTCATCACTATCTTTATTTGCAATATTTGAATTTTCAAAAATCCCAAATAAATACAAAATTAAACACAAAAATATAATCAGTCCTATTAGCTTCGTGCCTTGTTTATCGTCTTTTTTAGTTTTTTTCTTATTTTTCATTATTTAGAAAATATTCCTTAACGTCTCCTAAATTTTGTCCTGATATTTCTGTCAAACTTCTTATTTTTTCTCTGTGAACTTGAGGAGTTTGCTCTAAAATTCCAACTGTTTTCATACCAATCTTTTTAGCAGACTCTATAGCATATAGTGCATCCTCAACTACTATACAATCTTCATTATTCACATTAAAATAGTTTGCAATATTTTCATAGTATTTTGAATCGTCTTTGTGTAAATCAACTTCATCACTAACTATTTCTAAATCAAAGCACTTATCTATTTTGAATCTTTCTAAAACCAAATTTACTAAGGATCTTTGAGTAGCAGTAGCTAAAACTAGCTTGTCTCCTTTTTCTTTAATTTTATTAAATATATCTTTGGCATCTGGGTCTAATTTAAATACTTTCTTATAATTATATCCTATAAGTTCCTTTATTTCCCTATAAATATCTTCGACAGTTCCTTCCATGTCGTAGCGTTCTTTAACGTAGCTTACCCCTTCTAGTAAAGGCATATTTAATATTTCCATTTGCAAATTTTCATGGGCGTTTAATCCCTTTTCTTCTAAAAAATTCGTCATTAAATTATTCCAATAATCCATGGAATCTATAAAAGTTCCGTCCATATCAAAAATATATACTTTCATTTATCCTCCCTAATTACACTTCTCTAATATAGTTTAGAGTATGCATTTTACTATGTCAATTATAAAAAATGTATTGAATATATATCCAATACATTTTTATTTAACCTAATACTTCTTCAATAAAAGTCTTTATTAAATTAGGTAAACTTTGGAAACTGTATTTCATATGAACTCTTTCAGTAAGTTTGTGGCCGTCTTGACCATAAACTCCTAAATTTATAACTGGCATAGATATTTTTTCTATTTTCTCTATTGGGTGTTTGTATTTCACTCCCCAACTTGGAAAGTTGTTTTTATAAGCTAAAATCCCACTTTTGTCCTCTGGCAAATACATAAAACTAGAATCGGAAATATAAGGATAAAAGTATTTTAATTTAACTTCTTCCTTTATAAAATCTTTAGTTTTTGAAATAGTTCTTTCCAAACTTTCAATTAGATTTTGTTCCCTTTTATCTTTGCCATTTATTTCTACATTTTGATAAAAAGTAGATCCGTAATATACTATTACTGTAGGGTCATTTCCCCTGTGGAATTTTTTGTAAACACTGTCAATTAATTTTAAATTAAACTCCGTATGGGAAAGTTCTGGAAAATCTTTATCTATAGAGTTCTTTAAATCTTCTAAAAATTCAGTATATTTTTCTTTATAAATCTCTTTTAGATGGTTGTCATATTCTTCCCAAGTATAGACCATTAAATTATAGTCAACTTTTTTATATTCGTAATTTCCCTTTTCGCACCACAATTTGTACTGTTGGTCTTTGTACTTAAGGGCCTTTTCTAAAGATTTTTTAGCTATTGTTTTAGCTATTTCAATTACATCTTTTGGACTTTGGGAATGGGTAGCATAATTGTAATATAAATTAGAGCTTAGTGGAGTTTGAACATCGTATTTTTCCTTTAAATCTCTAAATTGCAAACAAACTGGAGGAATTGTAGCTTCTCCCTTTGAATAATCAGAATACTCCATATTTAAATTAAATTCTCTGTCTATTTCAGAACCTACTAATGTGGGATCTACTCCGAAAAATCCTTGGCCAACGTGGGTTTCTACACCACCAATATAAAATGAAGGAAGTAGTTTTCCAACTGTTCCTAAATATATATATCTAGAATTGTCCCCTTTATATAAAGGAGTAGTAAAATCTGAATTTACGGTAACTTGATAATCTAAATCCTCTTTATCCTTTAAATCCTTTAAAACATCTAAAGCAGAAATAATTCCCATGGAAGAATCTTCTTCGTCACATTCCGCCACAGCAACTATATTTCCATTTAATTTATCTAAGTTTTCGCTAAAGTATTTAATTATAGCCATGTGATTTGCTACACCAGATTTCATATCTAAGGCACCACGGCCAAACATGTACTCTTGGGATTGTAAATCCTTTCGAATCTCTTCAGACAAATCCTCCTTAGATAATTGCTCTACTAACTTTTCAGAATCAAAGGCATAGTCTTTAAGATATTTAAAATCATCAACTCCAACAGTATCAATATGGCCTAACAATACTACAGTTTTATTAGACTTTGAATTTCCCTTTAAAAGACAAATTGTATTGTGCCTTTTAATGTCATCATTGACAGTTTGTTGTAAAATTAAATTCTCAGGATTTTTCTTAAAATAATCTAGATTAGAATAATAATCATAAACAAACTCTGCCATTTTTGTTTCAGAGCCTTTTTTTACAATACTTTCAATTGAAACTAAATCAGTAGTTATTTCTTTTATTTCTTTAAAAAAGCTAATTTCCATCTTTACCTCCAAATTATTAAAGTCAATTTTATCAGAAAAATACTCACTCTTCAATTTTAACTTATAATAATAAAAACTTCCCTAAAGCTAATACTGAAGGGAAGCTAACTTATTTATTTTCTAATTCCATAGGTTTCTTTTACATTTGTAACATAGATTATACCTCTTCCTGGTTCATCTATTTTAAGTTTTTCCCTTATGGAACTTACTATTTTTTCAGTGGATTCTACCTGTGAAAGAATAAGTATTATATCCTTTTCAGGTTCAATCGTCATGTTAAATACCTTTTGTCTTTCATGGATTCCCGAACCTCTACCGTGTATTACAGTTCCGCCCATAGAACCGGCCTCTTGAGCAGCGTCGATTACATCGTCACCTAGACCTCTTTCTACAATTGTATAAATTGCATTGTACATATACTCTACTCCTTCTCCACACTCTCTATTTCCAACTGCACATGAACTAGATCCCCAAACATTTGCTACCTCTTCTATAAAGGCTATACCTTTATTGGGTTTTTCAAACTCCAATACTTTACTAATATGTTCTACTGCCTTAGTAGAACTAACAGAATCTGATATCATAATAATTATTTCTTTTTTCTTATTACTTAAACCTAAATAATCGATGATGTTTTTATTAGCAGTACCCACTCCTAAAAACACAGTACCACCTTGGACTCCTTGTTCTTTTGCAAGCTCTAATACTTTACTTCCTTTATTTATCTCTACAATAATAACTGCCATATGAATTTCAGGAAGGGTAAAATCAACCATCTATTTCCTCCTTAATATCTACATTCTTTTTATATAATAAACCTAATAATTGAAGTGCTATTAACGGGGTCATTGCCACCATTGCAATAGTACCAAAACCGTCATTTAATAAATCTGCAGTTGGAGTAGAATTAGCAATACCTTGGGCATAAGCTAGTATAAATGTAGCCGTCATAGGCCCAGAAGCTACTCCTCCAGAGTCAAATGCAATACCTACAAATAAGCTAGGTATCCTAAATGACAATATAAAAGCAATTATATATCCAGGAAGTAATACATGCCAAAGCTGCATTCCCGGGACGATGATTTTTATTACAGATAAAGCAACAGCAATACCAACGCCAATGGATAAAGTAAATAAAACCGTAGATTTTTTTACATATCCAGCAGTAACTTCACGAATTTGATTAGTCAAAACGTGAACAGCAGGTTCAGCTAAAATAGTCAAAATTCCTAGTAAAAATGCGATAAAGACGATTAAGAAATTGTTTCCTCTTGATCCTAAAGTTTCGCCAATAAATCTTCCCACATCCATAAATCCAGCATTTACCCCAGTTAAAAATAGCACCAGTCCAATAAAAGCTAAAAATATTCCTGAATAAGTTCCCAAAGTTCTTCGTCTACTTTGTTTAAAGAAAAGTTTGTTAGCAACAATATAAATAATAGTAATAGGAAGAAGTGCTACAAGTGTCTCTAAAGCTAAATGAGGAATGTTGTCTATAAAAGGTTGTATAATTCCCACTTTTTCCACAACTTCAGCAGAAGTTACATTAGATAATTCCGCAGTTGAAAAAATACTAAGTAACAATACCCCTAAAATTGCACCTGCAGAAGCAATACCAACAAGACCGAAACTGTCTATTTCCGAACTTTTTGAATCCTTATTTAGAGCAGATGCTCCAGCAGCCAAAGCTAAAATAAATGGAACAGTAAGGGCACCTGTTGTAGATCCAGAAGCATCAAAAGCAACAGATAAATAAAAACTATCAACTAAAATTGCTACTATAAATATTATTAAATATACAATTAATAAAAGTCTGTTTAGAGCTACTGAATAAACTATCCTAATCATTCCTATGGAAACTAAAACTGCTACACCTATGGAAACTAAAGCGACAAGTACATTTTTAGAAATTAATTGATTAGTCACAAGTTCTACTTGACCAGCCAATATATGTAAATCCGGTTCAGCTACAGAAATTACAAATCCTAACAATAAAGAAATTATAGCAACGACTATTAATTTATTGGATTTAATAATTTCTCCACCCATAGTTTCGCCAATAGGTGTAATACCTATATCTACACCTAATAAAAAAACTGCAAGTCCAATAACTATTAATATTGCCCCTAAAATAAACCTTATTAACTCCTCGTTTCCAATTGGAATAATAGTAAAATTTAAAATAAGAACTAAAATGGTAATAGGCAATACAGTAGTTAAGACTTCTTTAAATTTGTCTAATATCAAGTCTAACCTCCTTTGTTTTCTTGATATTATTATATCCAATAAAAGTATACATTGCTATTAAAAAAAGCACCTTTTTTAAAAAGGTACTTATTTATTGTAATGAAATACTTTTGTTGTCTATTGGAGCCTTTAATTGTATTTCAAACTGTCCTACTAAAATTGATGATACAGTAGTAGTAATTAAAGAAAAGATTATTCTACCAAAAGGTATATAAGTAAGGGATAACATTAGAACAATAACATCTGTTATTAAATAAGCTCCACTAATATTAAATCCTAGCTTTCTAGCTATAATAAGAGCTAAAGCGTCGTCTCCACCAGCAGCTCCTCCTTGACTAATTACCATTCCACATCCTACTCCAATTCCAATTCCACCTACAACAGCTGCCAAAACTGGATAGCTATACATACTAGGAAGGATTGGACCTAGAAAACTAAATATCTTATAAAATAATGCGAAAAATAGTGATGCAATGGCTGTTTTTTTCAGGAAAGTTTTCCCAAAAAGTGAAAATCCAAGGGCAATACACATAAAGTCCAACACTGGTGTTACAAAAGATGGATTTAACTTTAATACTTTAAAACTAATTAAACTTAAACCTAAAATACCACCTTCAGTAATTTGAGCAGGTACGTGAACATTAACAATAGTAAAAGCCATGATAATTGCACCTACTACAATACTTATAAAACCTTTTTTGGTTAGATTAAACCATTTCAGCTTTTGATTTAGCATTTTATCAACCTCCTTGTCATTTAGCAATGAACAAGGACATTTATCGACCAAAAAAAGACTGCTTTGGTCGTAAGGAATGTCCTTCGTACTTGCAATCTAATGATGGTGTTGATGCTTTTTTATTTGCTGATTTTTTCTTGTAAAAACTCTGAGCTTCTAAAATAACTTTTTAGCCTTTTATAATCCCACATCAGGCATCTATAGGGCTCTTTATCGTTATATAGGCATCAGATAAAAACTACCAAATTTTTCGGTAACCACCGTAAAACACATAAATCAGATATTATTATACCACAATTTTTGAAAAAAAGGTGATTTAAAAGTTAAATGAATGTAAATATCTTATTAAATACTATCTAATCAATCTAATTTCCAAATTTGTCATTATAATCTTCTATATATAATCTTAAGGGTTCTATAATTGTTTCTAAAAAACTTTCTTCTCCCCAGGTATTTATTTTGAAAAATGCTCCTTGAGATCCACCTGATGTTACTATATTTAATCTAATATCATTATTAATTTCTACAATGTTTACACTCATAGATAATCTGTTCTCACCAATTAATGAATATCTCTCAAAAACTCCAAGCCATATTTTCACTCCATTTACTTCTTCAAAGATTTCATCTTCAGTTGATGCTGTATAACTTTTGTGAATTGCATCTTTTATTACTTCAATGGTCTCTTCAAAATTTCCTTTAAATTCTTTTCTTAATGTTGCCATATTGTCTCCTGAAAAATTTTTAAAAAAGAGGACACAATAAAATGTATCCTCTATAAAAGTTTTAAATTTTTGCTCTACCTTTATATACACTACCTGCTTCTGAATCTACAGTTACAATATCTCCATCTTGGAGTACTTTAGTAGCTCCACTTGCTCCAATAATTGTAGGAACATCTAAGTGAAGACCTACTATAGCTGCATGGGATGTAAATCCACCTTCTTCTACTATTATTGCAGAAGCATCTTCCATGAATTTAACCATATCCTTGTCAGTATATTTACAAACTAAAATATCGCCCTTTTCAAACTTAGGTAATAAATCTGCCTCAGAACTACCAACTACTACTCTACCCATTGCGCTCTTTACACCTACTCCTACACCTTTTAATAAGATTGTAGCAATAGTTTGAACTTTTATTAGATTAGTAGCACCTGTTAAACCTACTGGAATACCAGCAGTCATTACTACTAAGTCTCCTTCGTTTAGTACGCCTTTTTCAACAGCCACATCTAGTGAGTTATTAATAAGTTCGTCTGTATTTTCATAATGAGGTACAACTATAGAATCTACACCCCAAGAAAGGGCAAGTCTTCTTCTAGTTTTTTCATTTGGAGTAACCGCTAAAATTCTAATTTTAGGTCTGAACTTTGATAATGCTCTGGCAGTAGAACCTGTATTTGTAGATGCTACTATTGCTGATGCTCCTAGGTCTCTTGCTACTAAAGTTGCTGATTTTGAAATAGCGTTTGTAGTAGTGTTTTCAAGA
Organism: uncultured Peptoniphilaceae bacterium; assembly: GCA_964461305.1. Lineage (GTDB taxonomy): Bacteria > Bacillota > Clostridia > Tissierellales > Peptoniphilaceae > Neofamilia. The sequence goes on along the minus strand of CAYWTV010000013.1, from coordinate 5,923 downwards.
AGTGAAGCACTAGTATTTAGCATTTCGTCATAGTCTAGAGATCTTTCGATTCTCTTTGCAATTTTTGACATCATTGTAACTGCTTCTTCTGGATATTTACCTGCTGCCGTTTCTCCAGATAGCATTATAGCACTAGTTCCGTCGATTATTGCATTGGCAACATCTGTTACTTCTGCCCTTGTAGGTCTAGGGTTTCTAATCATGGAATCTAGCATTTGAGTAGCAGTTATTACTGGTTTTCCAGCTAAATAACACTTTCTAATAAGGTCTTTTTGAACTAGTGGAATTTCTTCTGGTGGTACTTCAACACCTAAATCTCCTCTAGCTACCATAAGACCATCAGAAGATTTAATAATATCATCAATATTGTCTATACCTTCTTGGTTTTCTATTTTAGGAATAATCTCAATAAATTCTCCATTGTTATCTTCTAATATTTTTCTAATTTCTAAAACATCTTCTTTTTTTCTAACGAAAGAAGCAGCTAAAAAGTCAACTTCATTTTGGATTCCGAAAATAATATCATCTTTATCTTTTTGAGTAACTGCTGGTAAAGAAGTTTTTATATTTGGAACATTTACACCCTTGTGATTTTTAAGTTCTCCACTATTTTTTACTTCACAGATTATATCAGTTCCGTCTTTAATTTCTTTTACTTCTAACTCTACTAATCCATCATCTATTAAAATAGCATTTCCTACCTTAACATCTTCTGGAAGACCTTTGTGGGAAACTGTTACTATTGATTTATCGCCAATAATATCTCTTGTTGTTAATGTAAAAGTATCCCCTTCTTCTAAGTGTATTACTTCTTCATTAAAATTCCCTATTCTAATTTCTGGTCCCTTAGTGTCTAACATTATTGCAACTGGAACATTTAATTTTTCTGACACCATTTTTATTGTGTCTATTCTTCTTTGGTGTTCTTCGTGAGAACCGTGGGAAAAGTTTAGCCTAGCTACATTCATTCCAGCTAAAACTAGCTTTTCTAGCATTTCTTCTGATTCAGACGCAGGCCCAATTGTACAAACAATTTTCGTCTTTTTTAACATATTTCCTCCTATACAGATAATATATTTATCGTATCAAATATATCGTAATTAAATTCTTTTTCAACATTTAAAGCTTCGCTAATATTCATTTCTATAAGCTTATTGTTTTTAATTCCTAAAACTATTTCAGTATTTCCAGCCATTAAAAGTTCAACTGCTTTTCTACCTAATAAGGATCCCATTATTCTATCAGGAGCACTAGGTGATCCACCCCTTTGAACATGGCCTAAAACTGTAACTTTAGTATCTATTCCAGTTTTTTCAATTATTTTATCAGCTATTTCAAAAACATCACCAACACCTTCAGCTACTATAATAAGATTGTGTTTTTTCCCTCTAAGTCTGCCTTTCATAGCTTTTTTACATATTTCATCAATATCCACTGGTTCTTCAGGAACTATAATACTCTCTCCACCACCGGCAAGTGCAGAATATAATGCTAAATCTCCAGAATGTCTTCCCATTACTTCGATAACATTTGCTCTACCGTGGGAAGAAGAAGTATCCCTTAAATTGCCTATAGCGTCCATTACAGTTTCAATAGCTGACCAAAAACCGATAGTATAATCAGTATAAGGAAGATCGTTATCTATAGTACAAGGTATGCCAATAGTTTTAATACCGTGTTTTGCCAATTTTTCAGCACCTTTAAAACTTCCGTCTCCCCCTAATACAATAACTCCATCGATATTGTAAATATCTAAAACATTTAATGCTTTTTTAAATCCGTCCTCTGTTAAAAACCTCTCACTTCTAGCTGTTCCTAGTATTGTTCCACCTCTTTGGATAATATCTCCAACACTTGAAGCTTTCATTTCATATAAATCCCCGTCAATAAGGCCTTTATATCCATTGTTAATTCCATAAACTTCTATTTTATTAAAAATAGCAGTTCTTACAATTGCACGTATGGCAGGATTCATACCGGGAGCATCTCCGCCACTTGTGAGTAATGCAATTCTCATATTTACCTCCCCTATTTCAGGACAATATCTTTTTCTTCTAAATGTCCTTTTAATGATTTTGTTATATCTTCAATTTTATTTATATCAATTTTTATCTTTTCATGGGATTGAGTAAGTTTCTCACTACTAAAATAAAAAATAACATCTGTATTACCTTTATAAGAATTCAAAACACTCACCACTTCGTTAAAAGCTTCAGAGTTAGATTTTGAATCTAATCTTATAAATAATTTATTTTTTGATTTATTTTTTTCCTCTTCAATTGGAATGATTCTATCTATTAAAATTTTACTATCGTCAGCATCTGAAGTTTGAAGTTTTCCTACTATTGATACTACTTCACCTTCTTGAAGAAGTTCAACATATTTGTCGTATACCTTTGGAAATACTACACATTCAATATTATCTACTAAATCTTCAATAGTAATAAATGCCATTAGATCGTTTTTCCTTGTAAGCATTTTTTTTACATTTATAATCATACCAGCAAGTTTTGTCACTTTTCCATCGTAGAAAATGTGATTTTCAGTTTCGTCGTGACTTTTTATTTCAGCAATAGAATAAGTATTTATTCTACTAATAGTCTCTTGGTATTCTTCTAAAGGATGACCAGTAATATAGATTCCAGTACTTTCTTTTTCCATCTCGAAAAGTTCCTTTGAACTAAATTCTGGAACATTTGGATAAGAAATATCGTAATCTTCAGATTCTTCCATAACTCCACCGAATAAATCAAATTGACCTTGAATATTTCTTTTTTGTTCTTGGACATGACTAGATAAAATATCTTCATAGACGCAAATTGCCTTTGCCCTACTTGGAATTATACTATCTAGTGAACCAGATCTAATGAGACCTTCTAATGCTCTTTTATTTAGAGTATTTGATTTAATATCAGAAACTCTTGTAATAAAATCCTTGAGATTTTTAAAATCTCCATCTCTATTTCTAGCTTCTACAATAGACTCTATCACCCCAGCTCCAATTCCTTTTATACCCAATAATCCAAATCGAATACCACCATCTTCCACAGAGAATTTCTTAAAGGAAAAGTTTACATCAGGTCTTAAAACTTCTATTCCAAGTCTTTTGCACTCTTCTAAATAAAGTACAACTTGGGAAGTTTGACTAACAATGGAAGAAATCAGTGCAGCCATATATTCTGCAGGATAATACCTCTTTAAAAAAGCTGTTTGGAAAGCTACAACTGCATAAGCTACAGAGTGAGATTTATTAAAGGCATAATTTGCAAAAGTAATCATCAAATCGTAAATCTTATTAGCACTAACTTCATCTACGCCATTTCTAATGGCCCCAGGAATTAAAACCTCACCATTTTTATCCAGCTCTCCGTGGATAAAAACTCTTCTTTCCTTTTCCATTTCTGCCATTTTTTTCTTAGACATAGCTCTTCTTACTAAATCCGCTCTACCAAAACTATATCCACCGATTTTTCGAACAATTTGCATTACTTGCTCTTGATATACTATGCATCCATAAGTGGGCTCTAATATATCTATAAGTTTCGGATGAATATAACTAATCTTTGAATTGTCGTGTTTTGAAGCGACAAACTGTGGAATCTGATCCATTGGTCCAGGTCTAAAAAGTGAATTTGCAGCTACTAAATCCTCGAACACATCGGCACGTAAATCCTTTAAAAACCTTCTCATTCCAGGAGATTCAAATTGGAAAATCCCAATAGTATCAGAAAGTTCAAAAAGTTTCAAAACTTCTGGATCTTCATAATCTATATTTTCAATATCAATATCTAACCCATAGTTTTCCTTAATGGCCTTTAAAGAATCTGAAATAACAGTAAGAGTTCTTAGACCTAAAAAGTCCATTTTTAAAAGACCTAGCTCCTCTAACTCAATCATATTGAATTGGGTACAGATAATTTCATCATTTCTAGTTAAAGGAACATAATCAGTAACTTCTGAACCAGTTATTAATACACCGGCAGCGTGGGTGGAAGTATGCCTAGATAAGCCTTCCACAGCAAGGGAAATATCAATAATTTTTTTAACTTCAAAATCTTCATCATAAGCTCGTTTTAGTTCTTTAGATATCTCTAAAGCCCTTTGCAAGGTCATATTTAAAGCATTAGGAACCATTTTAGCAATAGTATCACACTTTCCATAAGGAATATCTAATGCTCTACCTACATCTCTAATAGCTCCTTTAGCAGCCATAGTACCAAAGGTTACAATTTGGGCCACTTTGTCGTGACCATACTTTTCTATAACATAATCTATTACTTCTTCTCGTCTTTCGTAGCAAAAATCTATATCAATATCAGGCATAGAAATTCTTTCAGGATTTAAAAAACGTTCAAAAAGTAAATTGTGTTTTAAAGGATCAATACCAGTAATCTCTAAAGCATAAGAAATAATCGATCCAGCAGCAGAACCTCTACCAGGACCTACTGGAATATCTTCATCCTTTGCAAACCTTACAAAATCCCATACAATTAAGAAGTAATCAATAAAACCCATTTCTTTAATTGTATTAAATTCGTATTCGTATCTTTCTTCAATTTCTTCAGTGATATTTCCGTATCTTTTTTTTAAGCCCTTTTCTATTAAAAGTTTTAAATACTCTTCGTTTTCATATCCATCAGGAGCTTCAAAATGAGGAAGTTTAGTCTTGTGAAACTCGAGCTCTACATTACATCTATCTGCAATTTTTTGAGTATTTTCTAAAGCTTCCTCAGCATAAGGAAATAACTCATACATCTCCTGAGGCGACTTTAGATAAAACTCATTACTTGGAAACTTCATTCTATTTTCGTCATTAACAGTTTTTCCAGTTTGGATACAAAGAAGTACATCATGGGCTATGTAATCTTCTTGATTTAAATAATGGGAATCATTTGATGCTATTAAATCAATACTTGTATCCTTTGATAATTTTAAGAGATCTTCATTTACTTTTTTTTGTTCGTCCATATTGTGATCTTGAAGTTCTAAAAAGAAATTTCCCTTTCCGAAAATATCCTCATAAAAAAACGCCTTTTCTTTCGCACCTTCATAATCACCATTCATTAAATACTCTTGAACCTCACCAGAAAGACAAGCACTTGTAGCAATAAGTCCTTCAGAGTATTTTTTTAAAACATCATAATCAACCCTAGGTCTGTAGTAATAACCTTCTACATTACCTAAGGAAACGATTTTCATTAAGTTTTGGTAACCAGTATTATTTTCAGCAAGTAAAACTAAATGATAATACTGTCTATTTTTAGGGTTTTTATCTGTCATAGAACTAGCAGTAACATATACTTCCGAACCTAAAATAGGCTTAATACCTTCATCTTTACAAGCCTTATAAAATTGAATAATCCCATACATGCTCCCATGATCAGTAAGGGCAATAGAATCCATACCCAGTTCTTTAGTTTTCGATACTAAATCCTTTATCTTAGCAGAACCATCAAGCAAACTGTACTCAGAATGGACATGTAAATGAACAAAATTTTTCATAATCTCTCCTTCTAAAAATATTATATCATATTAGAAAATGATATTTTACAGATACGATTATAAAATTCAGGATTAATGATACATATTTAGTAAATATTATGTAAAAATAAATAGTTTTCTCCTCTGAATTTTTATCGCCATTAAAATAATCTACCATTTTTCAGTATTACTTGAATTAATGTTATTTTTGTGCTATTTTAGTATGAATTAAGATACCAAGGGAGAATATTATGAACTATAAAGAAAAATCAATGGAAATTAAAGACGACATTATTACTAATCGAAGAATCCTTCACAAAAATCCGGAAATTAGATTCGATTTAGAAAACACTTTAAATTTAGTTATAAGTGAGCTTAAAAGTTATGGATATGAACCTAAAAAAGTTGGAAAAGCTGGTGTTAGTGCTACTGTAGGAACTGG
>CAYWTV010000012.1:0-29685 GCA_964461305.1 uncultured Peptoniphilaceae bacterium | reverse complement strand
CTCGAAGGAATTGGCAGAAGGATTACAAAACCATTTAGAAAATCAACTGATTAAATACCTAAATGTGTTATAATTAAACTCTCATATAAATTTTCTTTATGGGAGTTATTTTATTTTGAAAGGATTGTTTATGAAAACTGATGTTTTAGTAATTGGGGCTGGTATTTCTGGTCTTACGGCTGCTTCTCTTTTGGCTAAATCAGGTTTAGATGTAGTTGTAGTGGATAAAAGCAACGACCCTGGGGGAACTTGTGGGATTTTTAAACGTAGAGGTAGGATTTTTGATCAAGGTTCTTCTATGTTATATGGGTTTGGAAAATCGGGTTTTAATTCCCATAGATTTGTTTTTAATGTTTTAGAAGAGCCTATTACTGTTGTGGAACAAAATATGCTATATGTAGTGAATTTCAAAGGTCACAGAGTTCATTTTCATAAGGATATTGATAAATTTATAGATGAATTAAGTCTGGTTTTTCCAGATGAAAAAGATAACATTAAGAGATTTTATAAGGATATGTCAAAATTATATAAAGATGTTTTAGAAGATACTCCTAGTTATACTACTCCTGATGAAATTAACAGAAAAGATGCTATGGAAAATTTTAAGAAGCACCCTTTTTCTTACATAAAATTTTTGTCTTTTTTAAATAAAAGTGCAAAGTCTTTACTTCAAAAGTATTTTAAAAACCCAGAAATATTTAATTTTTTTGATAAAATGACTTCAACTTATTGTTATGCTACTGTTGAGGAAGCTCCTGCTATTTTAGCTGCTGTAATGTTTGTAGACAATCACAAAGGTGGAAGTTTTTATCCTGCTGGCTCTAGTTTATTTCTTCCTGGAAAATTAGAAAAGGTCATAGAAGAAAATAACGGAACTATGATTCAAAATAGGGAAGTTGAGGAAATTTTGTTTAAGGATAACAAAGCTACTGGGGTTTTGTTAGATACTGGTGATGTTATAGAAGCAAATGAAGTTATTTATACTGGGACTGTATGGAATTTATATGACAAACTAATTTCTAAGTCTTTACAAAACAAAAGTGAGGCTGATAGATTATCTAGTCAAATCCCCACCCATCCTAGTGTAGTATTATATGCTCTTTTAAATAAAGAGGCTATTTCAGAAGATGCCCAGCCTATCGAAATGCTAATTGGAGATCCAGAAAAAATCGATGAAAGGGAGGTTACTTGCTATATTTATAGTTTAAGTGATAAGACTATTTGCGAATATGACGAACATGTTTTAGTAGCTATTGGTCCTAGTTTTAAAAATTGGGATGTGGATGATGAAAAGTACAAGTCCATGAAAAAGGATGAGATTGATAGACTTGTAAATGTTATCTCTAAAAGATTTCCTAATTTAAAGAAAAATATTAAACATGTTGAAGTTTCTACTCCAAGGACTATCGAAAGATATACTTTAAAAAACAAAGGCAGTGTTGCTGGTCCGAAACAAATGCTAGGTCAACATATGTTTAAAAGACAGCATATTAGAACTGATTTTGAAAATCTTTTTTGTGGTGGAGAGTCGACAATTATGGGAACGGGAACTCCTACTGTTACTGTTTCTGGTATTGCTTGTGCAAATGCTATTTTAAAAAAGAAATCTCTTCCAATTTATAAATATAAAGAGAATATGAAAGATTTTGTAAAAATAGTTTCTCCTCCAGCAAGTATTGAAGATGTATTTTCAAGTGATGATAAAAATTCTAATTTACAATTAATGTCTAATAGATGTTGGTATTGTTTAAAACCAAATTGTTCAAAGAATGTTAATACTGATATTAGAGGAATAATGAGAAGAACAACTGTGGGGAATTTTTATGGAGCTTATAAAAAATACAGAGAAAATCCTTTAAAGGAGGATCAATTAAAATCTTGTGAGAAAAATTGTATTTTAAAAGATTCTATTGAAATAGAAAAAATCATTAAAGAATTGGAAAGGATTTATGAAGATAGATAATATTGTTATAGGTGGAGGAGCTGCTGGTTTAACTGCTGCAAATGTTTTGGGAAAATCTGGGAGAGAGGTCTTACTAATTGAAAAGGAATCTTTAACAGGTGGATTAGTTAACAGCTACTTTTCTAAGGGGTTTGTTTTTGATTCTGGCATTCGAGCTATTGAAGATGCTGGCATGGTAAATATTTTACTTAAAAAACTAGATATTAACTTAGAGTTTTTAGAAAATCCTGTTTCTATAGGTATTGGAGATAGGTGGGTGAATTTATCTAGGGAAAATGCTTTGGTAGAGTATGAAAAAATGTTAGGTGATTTATTTCCAAATGAGAAAATTTCTTTAAGAAACATATTTAAAGAAATTGAAAAAATAGAGAAAGATTTATCTTTACTTTACAGTATTGACAATCCACTTTTTCTAGACAAAAAGGACTTTCAAGATATTTCTTATTTAACTAAAACTTTGTTTCCTTGGCTTTTAAAAATGAAGTTTTCCAAGAGAGAAAGGAAAGAATATAGCACTCCTGTTGAGGATTATTTGAGAAAATATACTAAAAATCAAAGGTTAATTGATATGATTTGTCAGCATTTTTTTAAAGATTCTCCTGCTTCTTTTGCATTAGGATATTTTTCTTTATATAAAGATTACAAATATCCAAAGGGATCTACTGGAGAGTTTTCAAAGAGGTTAAGATCTAATTTAGACAAATACAATGTAGAGGTTATTCAAGGTGAAGTTGTATTTTTAGATCCTAATGAGATGAAAGTTAGAACTGAATCTGGTGAGGAATACTTTGGAGAAAATATCATTTGGGCAGGGAATCAAAGAAGTCTTTTTGAAGTTTCAAAGTCTACAAAGGAGTCTAAGTTGTGGCTTGAAAAATATAAATACACTAAGGGAAATGATTCGATTTTATCTTTAGATTTAGGTGTTAATCTTGATTCTAATAATTTTAAATATCCCCACATCTTTTATACTCCATCTTTAGAGGGGATTTCTAGTATTGAAATTCCAAAATCTAATTGGAAAGATTATATTGTAGATTATTTAAAAAAGACCACCTTTGAAATTTCCATTCCTTCTTTAAGGGATGAAAACCTTTCTCCAAAGGGAAAAACTGGTATTTTAGTTTCTACTTTAATGGACTATTCTTTTGTAAAAAATATTGAAAAAATGGGAGAATATAGTGAGTTTAAAAATCTTTGTGAAGTTACTATTATAGATATTTTAAATGACAGTATCTTTCCTGATCTAAAAAATCACGTGATTTTTAAAAATATTTCAACTCCTGTAACTTTTGAAAAATACACTGGAAATTTTCAAGGTGCTATTAATGGGTGGGCATTTAGTAATGATTCTACTCCAGCTTTGACTTCTATGAAAAATGTAAAGGATGCTGTATTAACTCCTTTTGAAAATATATACCAATGTGGACATTGGACTTTTAGTCCATCGGGGCTTCCTGTAGCTTTAATGACTGGAAAATTAGCTGCTGATAAAATAATTTCAAAGAGTGAATAATATTACTCTAAAGTTTCATCTTATTATAATAAAACTTTGACAAAGATATATTTACACTTTGTAAATTATCTATTATACTAGGGTTTGAATTAAAAGGAGGCGGATCCATGAGAAATTTTTTAGTATCCTTCTTTTCTTCTTTAGCTATTGTGGCTATTTTAGGAGTTTATTTGATATTTTTTTCAGACTACGGTATTAACAAAACAGTTGAAGCTGAAGAGGTTTCTGTAGTTGAAGAAGATATTGTAGAAGAAGAACCTGAGGAAATCCTTGAAGTTGAGGAAGAAGAACCTGATGAAGAAGTAGAAAGTGATTTTGATGATGAAATAACTTTTCTAATGTTAGGAGTTGATGCACTAGACGACAAGGCCCAACACATTAGAACTGATACTATTATAGTAGTAAATACTAATTTTAAAACTGGTAAAATAAATATGCTTTCTATTCCTAGAGATACTAGATTATTGGTAAAAGGGTCCCTAGATAAAATAAATCACGCCCACAGTTATGGTGGTGTAGATTTAGCTATGGAAACAGTGAACGATTTTTTAGATACTGACATTGAATATTATGTTAGAGTAGATTATAGAGCAGTTGAAGAAATAGTAGATGCTATTGGTGGTGTGGATATTTTCGTTCCAAGGAGAATGGAATACTACGATCCTACTGTGGATTTTAGGGTTGATTTATATAAAGGTCAACAAGTTTTAAATGGGAATCAGGCAATGCAGTTTTTAAGGTGGAGAACAAACAACGACTACACTTTAGGATATGTAGATGGAGATGTTGGAAGAATCCAAACTCAACAGTATTTTTTAAAGGAGTTTATTAAACAGACTTTAGCTCCTAAAAACATAATAAAATTGCCTTGGATAGCTCAAAGTTATTTTAAAAGGGTAGATACAAATATTCCAATTGGAAAGATATTAAACGGAATATCCATGGGCAGAAATTTAGACAGTGAGAATATGGTAACAGAAACTGTTCCAGGATACGGTACTTATATAGATGAAATTTCCTATTATATTTACGATGAAAATGCTTTAGAGGCCTTAGTAAATGAAATGGGATTTAAAAAAGATACTTCTTATTAATTTTAAGAAGTATCTTTTTTTTAGCTATTTTCGTTCATTAACATTTCGTGATAAACACCATCGAGTTTGACTAACTCTTCGTGGGTTCCTCTTTCAATAATATTTCCATAACTAAGAACTAAGATTTCATCTGCATCCTTAATAGTAGAAAGTCTGTGGGCAATGACAAAGGTAGTTCTACCTTCTTTAAGTTTATTTAGTCCAATTTGGATAAACTGTTCAGTTTCAGAGTCTATTGAAGATGTAGCTTCGTCTAAAACTAAAATCTTTGGATCTTTTATTATAGCCCTTGCAAAGGTGATAATTTGTTTTTCGCCTTGGGAAAGGGTACTTCCACCTTCTGTAAATACATAGTCTAGATTTTTGTTTAAAGTATTAAAGAGATTTTCTCCTCCTACTCCAACAAGGGCATCTACTACTTCTTCGTCTGAATATTCAAGACCTAAAGTTATATTATCCCTAAGGGTTCCTTCGTAAATAAAAGGCTCTTGTAAAACTATACTCATATTCGATCTTAGATCGCTTAAAGAATAAGAATCAGCTAGCTTACCATCAAATAGCACATCACCAGATTGCTCTTTATAAAATCTAAACAATAAGTTTATTATGGAACTTTTCCCACTTCCAGTTTGGCCAACTAGTGCTAAAGTGTTGCCGTTTGGAACTTTAAAACTAATATTTTTAAGAACGTAATCTTCGTTTTTGTAATAAAAACTAACATTTCTAAATTCCACATCACCGTGTATTTTGGGTTTTGTATCTTCTATAGTTTCTTCTTCGATCATATCAAATATTTCAAAAATGTGATCTGCTGCAGCTAGGGATCTTTCAATATCTCTAAGTCTTTGGAGTATTTGCTGAGTTGCAGAATAAATCCTTTGAGTATAATCTAAAAGTATATACATTAAACCTACACTAAATCCTGTATTTCCCCTTAAATTCATAGTTCCAAATAAGAGAAGTATAGCCAAAACGTTGAAATTTGCCAAAGTTTGAGTTGCGTTGAAACTTACAAAGGAATCTAGCCACTCGATTTTTATTCCTGTGTTGAAGTTTTTTTCACTTATTTTTAAAAAGTCTTCATAGACTCCTTTTTCGGTATTTGAGGTTTTAATTACCTCCATACCCTTTATATTTTCATTAATGTCAGAGTTAATTTGACTAAGACTTCTTCGAAAATCTCTGTTATATTTTTTAGAATATTTATCATAAAATCTAATAACGAAATACATTATTGGCAAAGGAACTAATATAAATCCAATTGCCCAAGGTTGAGTTATTAAAAGTATTATAAATATTGAAATAATATATACTGCCGATGTTACCATCTGACCTAAAATAGTTTGAAATAATATTTTTAAAGCATTTGTATCATTTGTTATTCTAGAGACTACTTTTCCTGCGGATATATTGTCAAAGTACTTTTGTGGAAGTCTTTGAATATGGGCAAATAAGTCTTGTCTAATTTCTATTGCAATTAGATTTGCAGTATTCATAAAACTCATATTGGAAATATATCTAAATATTGCCTGTAATATTCCAACTACAAAGTATCCACCTATTAAATAAACTATAGAGTTTAAGCTAATTAGTCCTGTAGAGTTTGCAAGTCTATCGTCTATAATAGTTCCTATTATCATAGGTGACAAAACCTGTAATCCTGTTAAAAAAAGTAGCAATAATAGTCCAATTCCCAGTTGTTTTTTTACTCTAAGTCCATATTCTAATAATCTTTGATTAACTGTTTTTTTATTCATGGCTCACCTCCATGAACTGAATGTCAAATTGTTCTTTGTACCATTTGGAACTATTATAAACTTCCATATGGTTTCCTTGAGCCTCAATATGGCCATCTTCTAAAACTACAATGTGATCTTCTGGTTTTATAACACTTAGTCTATGGGTTGCAAAAATATTGGTCTTGCCTTTTCTTTCCACTTCCAGGTTGTTAATAATGTTTTCTTCAGTTTTTGTATCAACAGCAGAAAACACATCGTCTAAAATGAGAATTTCGGACTCTTTAATTAGTGCACGAGACAAGGCGATTCTTTGCCTTTGTCCACCAGATAAAGCTACTCCCTTTTCTCCAGTCATAGTATCTAGTCCCTTTGGGAAATTGTCTAGATCCTTTTTAAAGTCTGAAAGTATAGCTGCTTTTTCTATTTCCACATCGGAAAAGTCTCTAAAGAGTTTTATATTGTCCCTGATAGATCTAGAAAATAAATAGTTTTCTTGAGGAACATAGGCTATTTTTTCTATAAGGGAATATCTCTCGTAGTTTTCTATTGGAATATTATTTATTTCTAATTCTCCAGAATCTATATCATAGAGTCTCATAAATTGTTTTAACAATGTGGATTTTCCAGATCCAGTTTTTCCGACTATGATGACAGTTTCTCCCTTTTTAAAATCTAAATTTATATCCTTTAAAATCTCCCTATCACTTGTTGGATATTTAAAGTATAAATTTTTTAAAGAAAAGTTATTAATATCCTTTAATATAACAGGGTTTTCTATATCTTTAATGTCTTCTTCATAATCTAGAATATCTTCTATTCTCTTTATAGAAGTTTTACCTTCACTTCCCATTGTTAAAAAGTCCGATAAAGCAAATGCTGGCCAAGCTAAATTTCCCATATACATAGTAAATGTTACTAGGGAACCTATGGTCATTTGGCCTTGATTTATTAAGAAAACTCCTCCTAAAATAGACATCGACATTAATATAGTATTAAAGACTGTAGAATAAGGCATATAAACTTGTTGTATTGAGTTTTTCTCCATATCTGCATCTCTATTTGCCAAAATGTGATTTCTAAATCTATCTTTAAATACGTGTTCTACATTAAATGCCCTTACAGCTTTTATTGAGCTGATACTCTCTAGGGTAATATCATTCATTTTGTCGAAAGACTCTTGTAATTTTCTGAATTTTTCTTCCATTTTAAAATTTGTTTTATATAAAATATAAATAAATGGTGGCAGAGCAATTAATGTAAATAAAGTTAATTGCCAAGAAATAAATGCCATTACAGTTAGTAAAACTACAGGATAAATTATGGCATCAAATATACACATAACCCCGTATCCTACTATTCCACTCATTGCCTCAATATCATTTGTGGCTTTTCCCATAAGAGAACCAGTGGAATTTTTTTCGAAAAACTTAGGAAATTGTTTTAAATACTTTGCCATAAGTTGATTTCTAGTATCTCTACTAATAAGATAGATATTTTTAAACAAGTTAAAACTCCAACCTACATTTATAAAATAAGTTAGAAATATTAAAAGTCCAAAAAGACCTAACATAGTATAAAATTGGTTTTCATCAAAATCACCAGTAACTATTGAGTCACTGATTCTTCCGATTAAATAAGGTTTTGAAAAAGTTACGAAATAACTAATTAATAAAAAGAATACTGCAAGTATTTGATTAGTTTTGTATCTTTTAAAGAAACCTCTTAATTTATATAACGATTGAAACATGTTATCCTCCCTTAGGTATTATATTCTAAATCCTATGAATTTCCTACTATTTATATTACATTTTAATAAATTGTTTAAAAAAGGCTATTTTTAGGTATTAATGATTATATTAAGATAGGTGAATTTATGAAAATTTTTAAACATTTAAAACCTTATTGGTTTAAAATTGTAATAGTAATTATTACTCTGTTTTTGAATGTTTTAGGTGTATTATTTATACCCAGACTTACAGTTAGTATAATTGATTATGGAGTTGCTAATGGCGATATTCCTTATATCCTTAGACAAGGTGGAATAATGTTATTAGTAGCTTTTTTGTCGAGTTTATTTATGGTAATTTCTGTAAAAAACTCCACAGAAATTGCAGCCTCTTTTGCTGCAGATTTAAGGAAACTTGTATTTGTTAAGGTACAAGGTATTAGTATTTCTCAATATGAACAATTTGGAGCAGCTTCTCTAATCGTTCGTTCTACAGACGACATTACTCAAGTTCAAACTTTGACGAGAATGGGTCTTAGAATGATGCTTAGAGCACCTTTAATGTTTATTGGTGGGATAATAATGGCTATTTCTACAAATCTAGAACTTTCTATGGTGTTTTTAGCATCCCTTCCTATAACTATGATAGCAATAGGTTTTTTTGCTGTGAAATTAGTTCCAATAGTGGGAAGGGTAAGACTTGGACTAGATAATATAAACAAAATATTTAGACAAAGACTAAACGGCATAAAGGTAATTAGGGCCTTTGACAAAGAAATTTACGAAGAAGGCGTATTTGATAAATACAATAAAGAATATACTGATGTATTTGATTTAGCTGGAAGATATCAAGCTCTATTTGGTCCAATGCTTTCTTTTATTATGAATATAACATTAGTTGCCATTATTTATTTTGGGTCTAGACTTATAATGACTGGATCTATGAGAATTGGTGAAATAGTAGGATTTTTACAATATGCAAATAGTATTATGATGTCTTTCTTATTTTTGTCTATGATTTTTATTCAAATTCCAAGAGCTCAAGCATCTATAAATAGAATAAATGATGTTTTAAATTTAAAGGAAGATATCTTAGAAGATGGAGATGAAATCTTAGAAGATATTCAAACCTTAGAATTTAAAAATGTTTGTTTTAAATATCCTTCTTCTAAAAACTACGCTTTAAAAGATGTATCATTTAAAGCTAAAAAGGGAGATATTGTAGGAGTTATAGGCTCTACTGGAAGTGGTAAAACCACACTAGCAAATTTATTAGTTAGGTTTTATGATATTGACGAAGGAGAAATTCTAATTAATGGAATAAATATTAAAAATTACGATATCCACTCTTTAAGAGATAACATCGGATATACTGAACAAAAACCTAGCTTGATTGCTGGTACAGTTCACGACAATGTTTCTATGGGAATGGATCAAAGGGATACTTTAGATATGGAAGATGCCCTAGAAATTGCCCAAGCTGATTTTATTTTAGAAAGAGAAACTGGAATTCATTCAGATGTGGCCCAAAGGGGCGGGAATTTTTCTGGTGGTCAAAAACAAAGAATTTCCATTGCTAGAGCAGTTTATAAAAACCCGAGTCTTTATTTAATAGACGATAGTTTTTCAGCTCTAGATTATAAGACTGAAAAAGAGCTTCGAAAGAAATTATACAGTGAAATAAAAGACAACATTATGATTGTAATTACACAAAGGGCAACTGTTGCCCATGATTCTGATACTATTGTACTTTTAAATAATGGAGAGATGATAGGTATTGGAAATCACGAAGAGTTAAAGGAACAATCCCTTGAATATAGGGAAATTTTAGAATCTCAAGATTTTGAGGCAGGTAAAAACTATGGGACGTAGAGGAAGAGTACAGCTAAATCCAGAAGATGCTAGAAAATTTGATAAAAACACCTTTAGGACTTTAAAAAGACTTTTTTCTTATTTGTCTCCTCATAAGTTTTTACTTTTGCTGTCTATTTTATTTGGAATATTTGGAACTGCCTTTGATATTATGGGGCCTTTCATTATGGGAAATACTACAAACTATGTAGTGGAAAATTATCAAAGTGGAATAGATTTTAGTTATTTTATGAGATTTATATATATTCTAATAGGTCTTTATGTTTTATCCTATATTGCTGGATATATCAGAATGAGACTGGGAAATACGGTTAAAGTTTCAATAGTTTACGAAATGAGAGAAGATGTATCTCAAAAATTAAAGAAACTGCCTATTTCATTTTACGATCAAAACCAAACTGGAGATTTGTTATCTAGAATGACAAATGACATTCAAACTATAGCAGACGGACTGACCCAAGTTATTAACCAGCTTTTTAACTCTTTAGTAATTATCATTGGTATTACAGGGATAATGCTATATATTAGCCCAATGCTTACTTTAATAACTATTTTAGTAATACCTTTAACTATTTTAGCCAGTTTTAAAATCGTTCAAGAGTCCCAGAAGCTGTATTCTGTGCAGTGGAAAGACTTAGGGGAACTGAACTCTCACATAGAGGAGATGTACAGTTCAAACAAATTAGTAAAAAGTTATAATTATGAAGATGAGTCATTAGAACAATTTAACTTAAAAAATGAAAGACTCAGGGCTTCTGCTTCTAAATCAGAATTTTTAAGTGGAATTACAGTTCCAATTTCCATGTTTATAAATAATATTGGAGTAGTTGGAGTGGCAGTAGTAGGTGCATATTTTGTACTTACAGGTAGAATAAATATAGGAAACTTTCAGTCCTTTGCCCAGTATTCTAAGAGATTTACAAGACCAATTATCTCAATGACAGATATTTTGTCAGTACTTCAAAGTGGTATAGCTGCAGCTGAAAGGGTTTTTGAAATTTTAGATGCAGATGAAGAGTCTTTAGAAAAAGTAGGAGAATCTAAAATATCAGATTTAAAACCAAGTGTTGAATTTGAAAATGTATCTTTTGGTTATACTGATGAAATGGTTATTAAAAATTTAGATTTAAATATAAAAGAAGGATCAAATGTAGCTATTGTAGGTCCTACTGGAAGTGGAAAGACTACATTAGTAAATTTATTAATGAGATTTTACGATGTAGACGAGGGCAGTATAAAAATAGGTGGAGTAGATATAAGGGATTTTTCAAGGTCAAGTTTGAGAAATTATCTTTCCATGGTTTTGCAAGATAGCTGGCTTTTTGAAGGTACAGTTGCAGAAAATATTTCCTATGGAAATGAAGATGCAACTATGGAAGAAATAATTCAAGCTTCTAAAAATTCCTATGCTCAGGATTTTATCTTAAAATTACCTAATGAATATGATACAATCTTAGAAGAGAATGCATCGAATATTTCAGAAGGTCAAAAACAGTTGCTTACCATAGCTAGAGCCTTAATAGCCAACCCTAAAATCTTAATTTTAGATGAGGCTACATCTTCAATAGACACTAGAACTGAAAGGCTTATTCAAAAGGCCATGGACAATTTAGTAGAAGGTAGGACTAGTTTTATAATAGCCCACAGACTATCTACTATAATAAATGCAGATATAATACTGGTTTTAAAAGACGGCGAAATAATTGAAAAAGGATCTCACAAAGAGCTTATCAATCAAGATGGATTCTATAAAGAATTGTATTATAGTCAGTTTTAAGGAGAAATTTTATGAGTGAAATATTTAGTGAAATAGCATTCCCCTTACTAGTAACGTCCATTGCAGGACTATCTACAGTATTTGGGGCTTTAATAGTCTTTTTCACAAAGGCAAACAACGACAAATTCTTATCCCTTGCCCTTGGTTTTTCAGCCGGGGTAATGATTTATGTATCATTTATGGAAATTATGCCTACTTCAGTACAGTATTTATCAGAAACTAGCTCTGGAAGAAGTCCGGAGTTGATAATGTTAGGTGGATTTTTAGGTGGGATTTTATTAATCGGAATTATAGATAAGTTAGTTCCAGATGAAGACAACCCTCATCATTCCCAGTTTATTGATCAAGCAGATTTAAAAGACGAAGAAGATATTGAAGAAGCTATTTTAGAGTCAAAAAAATCAAATGGATCAGGAAAAAATTTAGAAAGAGTTGGAATAATGACCGCCTTTGGAATAGCTATTCACAACTTTCCTGAGGGATTAGCTACTTTTATGGCAGCTTTAGTAAGTCCTGAACTTGGTATATCTATAGCAATAGCAATTGCTCTACACAATATACCAGAGGGAATTGCAGTTGCAGTACCGATTTATAACTCATCAGGTTCTAAATCTAAGGCCTTTTGGATAACTTTTTTAAGTGGATTTGCAGAGCCTTTAGGTGGAATTGTAGGATACTTTTTATTAAGGCCATTTATTAATAACATTACATTTGGCATAATTTATGCATTAGTTGCTGGGATAATGGTATATATTTCCCTAGACGAATTATTACCTGCCAGTAGGGAATACGGAGAGGAACATCTTTCTATTTACGGTGTAGTTGGTGGAATGATAGTAATGGCATTTAGCTTAATAATGATAGGATAATATTTGGAGAAATGACTAAGGCTATTTAGTTATTTCTCTTTTTATTATATAATGATATTGATAAAAACAATTAACGAAAGATTAATAGGAGGAATAAAATGGAATTTTCTTATAGATTTTATACAAATCACGATTGTAAATTTTTACCTTGTCACGATGTGAAAGATGTGGAGAACTTTAACTGCTTGTTTTGCTACTGTCCTTTGTATATGTTAGAGGAAAGATGTGGTGGAAATTTTGAGTACAAAGACGGTGTAAAAGACTGCACAAATTGTAAAATACCCCACGCTCCTAAAGGATATGATTATATAAACGAAAAATTAGGAGATTATATTGCAGAAAGTGCAATTAAAAGGCTAACTAAATAATGAAAATAGAAGAACTTTATAAAGACATTGAACCTATATCAAAAGAAGATATTAAAAAATATAGAGATCACTGGGATAGTCTAGTTCACCCTACTGGAAGTTTAGGAGAAATTGAAGAAATAGGAATAAGAGTTTGTTCAATTTTAGGAAAACTTCCAAAAAAACTAGAAAAAAAAGCAGTGGCAGTAATGTGTTCTGACAATGGAATAATCGAAGAAAACATCAGCTCCTCACCAAAAATCCTAACGAGTTTACTTGCAACCCAAATGGGAAACGGCACTACTGGAGTAGATGCATTGGCAGAAGAAGCAAACTCTGAAGTATTTGTTGTGGATTTAGGAATTGAAGATTATCCAGGATGCGAAAATGTAATAAATAGACGAATTTCCAATGGCACAAAAAACTTTATGAAAGAAGATGCAATGACTAAAAAAGAGGCCATTGAATCTATAAAAATAGGATTTAACATTGCCAAGGATTTAATAGAAAAAGGTTACGAAGTTTTAGGAACTGGAGAGCTGGGAATGGGAAACACAACTACCAGTGCTGCTGTAATTAAAGCAATAACCCAAGGAAGCGAAGAAAACATAGTTGGTTTAGGCTCAGGGGTAGATATGACCCAATTTGAAAATAAACTTAGGGTTGTACGAGAAGGTATTTTACTTAGAAATCCAGATTTAAATGACCCGATAGATATTTTAGCAAAAGTTGGTGGTTACGACATTGGTGCAATTGCTGGAGTATTTTTAGCCTGTGGAAAGTACAAAGTCCCAGGGGTAGTAGATGGTATTATTAGTGCAGCAGGGGCACTTATAGCTTTTGAACTAAACGAAAATGTAAAAGACTACTTATTTGGATCCCATATACCAAAGGAAAATGGAGCGAATTTAGCCATGGAAATCATTGGAATTAAGGGATACTTAGATTGTAAAATGAGACTCGGAGAAGGTTCAGGATGCCCACTTTTATTTAAATTAATGGACTCCTCGATTTATTGTATGAACCATATGACGAAATTTGAAGATACAAATATTGTAAATACACTTGTAAATATAAGGGACAATAAATGATAATATTAATAACTGGAGGACAACGCTCTGGTAAAAGCAATTATGCAGAAAAATTAATTAAGGAAAAGAAAGATGCAAAAGTGGCTTATATTGCCACTTCTATTGTTGATGGGGAAGAAATGGAAGATCGAGTGAGAATCCACAAAAACTCTAGGCCAAGTAGTTGGAGAACAATAGAGGCTTATAGGGATTTTGCAAAGGAAATAAAGGAAGAAGATTACTATATGTTAGAGTGTGTGGGAACTATGACATCTAATATAATGTACGATTTTTCAAAGGACTTAAATAGAATTAGCACAGAACTTTCTAAGGAAATAGAGGACGAAGTTTTTTGTGAAATCGAAAATCTAATTAAAACCATTAATGAAAAAAACAAACATTTAATAATTGTTACTAACGAAGTAGGTTTTTCTTTAACTAGCCAAAACCACGTAGGAAGGGTTTATACTGATATTTTAGGTAGAGTAAACCAAAGAATTGCAAAACTATCTGACGAAGCTTATTTAGTAGTAGCAGGTATGGAAGTGAGGCTAAAATAAAATGGACGGAATAATTTTATCCTTCCAGTTATTTACTAGAATTCCCTTAAAGAAAAATGTAGACTTTAATGAGAAAAATTTAAAAGTTGCACTTTATATTTTACCTCTTATTGGAGGATTAATAGGAGCTTTTACTGGAGTAGTCTTAAAATTTTTCAACGACAAATCTAACTTTCTTGGTGGAGCATTTGGACTTTTAGCTTACTTTTTTATATCAGGAGGCCTTCACCTTGACGGACTTAGTGATACTATAGATGGATTTTTGTCTAATAGAGATAGAAAAAAAACTCTAGAGATTATGAAAGATTCCTTAATAGGAACCTTTGGAACTTTAGCTTTAATTACCTATTCTTTTTTAAAGTTTTCTTTATATGGTACTTTAACAAAAGATACAATAGTAACTTTAGTTTTAGTTTCATTTTTATCAAGACTTTCTGCAATTTGGATAATATTTAGGGGAAGACTTGCTCGTCCTGGAGGATTCGGCTCTAAAATGAGAGAATCTATAGGAGAGGATTATAAACTTCTCATATTATATTTAGTTTTAGGACTTATAATCACTTATTTTTATAATAGATTTTTAATCGGTTTAGTTTCCGTTATTTTAGTATCAGAAATAATAAATTATATTTCTTTAAAAAAAATCGGTGGAGTAACAGGGGATGTTTATGGAGCTACCATTGAAGTAAATGAAATTGTGGGACTAGTGATTTTAGGAGGGATTTTATGGATTTAATATTACTTCGTCATGGAGAAACAGTTCACAATATTCAAGGAAAATACAGCTCTGACGATTGTCCATTATCTGATGAGGGAATTATTCAAATTGAAAAAGCAGCTGATAAAATTCATAATATGATTATAGATAAAATTTGGGTTTCTCCATTATATAGAACTATGGAGTCTATGGAAATCATTAGAAAATATCACAATATTCCATATTTTATTAAACCAGATATTAGAGAAATAGATGCAGGACTACTTAAAGGAAAGTCCTTTGACGAGGGAATAAAACTTTATCCCAAAGAGATTGAAGATTATTTGTACGATTATATTGATACTCCACTTCCCCAAGGAGAATCTGTTCAAGAAGCTTTTGAAAGGGCAAGAAAAGTTTTAGGCGAGGTGAAGGATCAAAAGGGAAATATACTTATGATTACCCACGGGGGATTTATATCTTTACTATTATCTTACTTATTAGGAGATGTTAAAAATTATCATCGCTTTGACATTGATAATGGGTCATTTTCCTTAGTGAAAATGGATAACTTTCCCACAATACGTTATATAAATAGAATTTAGGAGGGCTTATGGAATCTAAAAAATCGAGAAAAATTGTTATAGTCGGAGGTAGTGCAGCTGGATCTACAGTAGGAGCTAATTTAAGGAGACTTGATGATTTTTCAGAAATAGTAATAATCGAAAGAGATCCAGATGTTAGCTTTTCAAATTGTTCACTGCCATATTATTTTAGTGACGAAGTTGAAGAAATAGATGATTTAATAGTTACTACCCCAGAGCAGTTTAAAACAAGATACAACATAGACGCTAGGGTAAACGAAGAAGTAATAGATATTAATAGAGAAGAAAAATTCGTAGTGGTAGTAAATTTAGAAACTAAAGAAACTTACAAAGAAAGCTACGACTATTTAATATTAGCACCTGGAGGAGAACCAAAAACTCCTAAAAATCTACTAATGGATAAAGTATTTACCCTTAGAAATGTAGAAGACGTTCGAAATATTTCAGAATTTTTAAGGGACAATGAAATTAAAAATGTGGGAATAATTGGAAACGGATTTATTGGAGTTGAAGTTGGAGAAGCCTTTAAACTGGCTGGAAAAAACGTAACATTGTTTGGATCAAGGGAGCAAGTACTTACACCCTTTGATGAAGACATGGCCCAAATTATCCACAAGGAAATGTTAGATCACGACTTAAAATTAGTTTTAGGTTGTAGAGTTAGTGATACGACAGATTATGGAGTCGAAATAGAATCTGGAAAAGTATTTCCAGCAGATTTAATAATTCTAGCAATAGGAATTTCCCCAAATACAAAACTTGTAGAAAAAGCAGGATTAAAAATTGGAGAAACTAGAGGGATTTTAGTAGACAGTAATTATAAAACAGAAGATGAATTTATTTACGCTATTGGAGATGCAGTAGAAGTTTTTAATGAAATTCTTAAACACCCTACAATGCTTGCACTTGCAGGACCTGCTCACAGACAAGCAGATATAGCTGCAAACCACATTTACGGAATTCCAAAAAGAAACAAAGGAGTCATTGGAGCGTCGATTTTAAGGGTATTTGACCTAAATTGTGCATCAGTGGGCCTAAATGAAAGGGATTTAATAAAAGAAGGAATTAATTACAGTTTTGTTTATTCAACTTTTAGAGATAAAGTTCACGACGGAAAACCAATTCACTTAAAGCTAATATTTGAAGTACCAACAGGACAAGTATTAGGAGGACAAGTAATCGGATACGGAGAAATAACTCCGAGAATCCACGTTATTTCTACGATAATTTCCTTAAAGGGAAGTGTATACGATTTGTGGGACAACGAACTGGCATATTCGCCGATTTATTCCACAACAAAAGATGCTACAAACATGGCAGGAGCCTTGGCCGTAAGGATTTTAAATGGAGAATACGAAAAAACCTCCATTGCTGAAGTTAGACCTCTTGTAGAAGAAGGAAAAATCTTTTTAGATACGAGAAGTAAAAAAGCCTACGAAAAAGGACATATTAAAAACAGTATAAATATTCCAATAGGAGAGCTAAGAGAAAGACTAGAAGAACTACCAAAAGACGAAGAAATCAGACTAAACAGCTACACAGCCCTTAGAATTCTTCAACAAAGGGGCTTTAAGAAACTATTTTTAGTAGATGGAGACTTTGAAGACTTATGTCTATACGAATACTTCCGAGACGAAACTGAAGATAGAGAAAAAATAGTAACAGAATACAAATTTGTATAAATAAAAAAAGCCGTAGATAATATCTGCGGCTTAAAAATATATTAGGGGGATAATATGAAACAATGGATAAAAAATGTGAATTTAGAAAGAGAATTTATCTATGAAAATGAAAATATTGTAGGAACTAAAACTGAAACATTTTGCATTTGTATAGAAAATGGAAACATTATAGAAATTGCAAAAAATATTCCCGAAGATACAGAATTTGTCGATGCAAAAGGATATTTAGCTCTTCCATCACTACGAGATTATCACATTCACTTAGACAAAGGCCATTTTGGAGGACCATGGAAAGCTGTAGTTCCAGCTGATGGAGTAGAGGGTAGAATAAAAGAAGAAGAGGGATTTTTAAAAGAATTTCTTCCTTTTCAAGAAGAAAGAGCCCAAGCCCTTATAGATCTCATTACTAAAAATGGAGCCACATTTCTAAGAGTTCAAGTAAACGTAGACCCAGTAATAGAATTAGAGTATTATAAAATAATAAAAAAAGTACTTGAAAACAACAAAGACAAACTAGAATACGAAATAGTAGCATTTCCTCAACATGGAACATTAAAAACTGAATCAAAGGGTTTATTAGAAAAAGCTATGATAGAAGGTTGCGATGTGGTGGGAGGACTAGATCCAGCTACAATAGATAAGGATATAGAAAAATCCTTAAAAACTACATTTGATTTAGGAAAAAAATACGATAAGGAAATAGATATACACTTGCACAATAGAGAAACACTGGGAAATTTTCAAATAGAAAGAATAATTGAATACACTGAAAATTACAATATGGAAGGAAAAGTCACTATAAGTCACGCCCTTTCCCTAGGAGATGTTAATGGAAAAACTCTAGAAGACCTAGGACGAAAACTTTCAGAATCAAAAATAAAAATCAGCACTACAGTTCCTATAGGAACAAAAGCACTAAATTGGTACAAACTAAGAAAACTTGGAGTTAAAGTAAACATAGTAAACGACAATATAAATGATCATTGGAGACCCTTTGGAACGGGGGATATGATAGAAAGAGCAAGTAGAGGAGCAGAAAAATTTTCTCTAGTAGATGAGTTTTCCCTCTCTAGAGCACTATCAACAGTAACAGGAGGAATAACACCTCTAGATGATAAGGGTCAAGTTATTTGGCCCAAAATAGGTGATAAAGCCGATATATTATTTACAAGAGCAGAATCATCACCCCATCTAATAGCTAGAATACTTCCAGAAAGAGTAGTTATGTTTAATGGGAAAATTGTAAGTGGAGAATTTAAATAGATAATAAAAATAGCCATTTGGACGAAATCCAAATGGCTATTTTTTACTTTTCTTCATTTAAAATATTTGCATTATCTTTTAATAGTTTTATAGTATTCGACCAATTGACTTTTAAAGCTTCAATCGTTTTATCTAAATCTCTTTCTTTCATAGCCTCTACAATTGCTTTGTGTTCACAATAGCTATCCAAGGAATTATCAAGATTTTCAAAAAAGAACAACTCTATTCTTTGGATTTTTCTTTTTAAGTTTTTTAATATAGGCATTATCTCTTTATTTGCAGATAAATTTACAATCTTATCGTGAAAATCATTATCTGAAATCAAAGCATCAATAAGATTTTTTTCACTTAAAGCAGCTTTAGTTTTTTCATTTATTTCTTCAAGTTCAGTAATATCTTCATTAGACATATTTTTAAAACCTTCTTTTATAGCTAAAGATTCTAAAGTAAATACTATTTGATAAATATCAATAGCTTCCATTAAATCGATTGGGGCAACTATTGTCCATCTATTGGCTTTTGAAATAATGAGACCTTCATCTTCAAGTTTTAAAATAGCCTCCCTTACGGGCGTTCTACTTATTCCTAGAGATTCTGAGAGCTCGTTTATTTTTATTCTAGATTTTGGTTGAAGTTTTCCTGTGATTATCCAGTTGCTGAGTATATTATAAGCTTCGTCTTTAATAAAAGTTCGATTAATCATTGATCCATCATTACTCATTGACATTTAAATATATGGATTCAATAAGAATCCTACTCCTTTCGAATATTCGTATTTTTAGTATAACATAGATTCTATTTAAACTTAATTTATAGTTGACAAGAAATTGTGTCGTGGTATTATATATGTAATATATCACATATCACTAAAAAATAAAATTGTTTTTAGAAATATTATTTAAGGAGGAAAAATGTTTGGATATTAATGGTGAAAGATTATTAAAAAAACTAAAAGAGTTAGGAAACATCGGTAGAGATAAAGATAATAAGTTAACTCGACTTGCAGCTTCTAAGGAAGACAAAGAAGGCAGAGATTTAGTAGTTAAGTGGATGAAAGATCTAAATTTAGATGTAAAGATAGACAAAATCGGAAATATTTTTGGATTATGGATTGATGAATCTAATAAAGATAAGAATCCAATTTTAACAGGTTCACACATAGATACAGTTATAAATGCTGGGATTTATGATGGGTGTTACGGAGTTATTGGGGCTTTAGAGGTTATTGAAACTTTAAAGGAAAACAATTATATACCTAATAGACCCATAGGTATTGGAGTTTTTACAAATGAAGAAGGCGTTAGATTCCAGCCTGATATGATGGGTTCATTAGTATATGCAGAGGGGCTTGATTTAGAGGAAGCATTAAATAGTAAATCCTCTGAAGGAGCTACTTTAAAAGATGAACTTAAAAATATTGAATACTATGGAGAATATGAACCGGGATTTATTAAGCCAGAGGGATTTATAGAACTTCACATAGAACAAGGCCCGATTTTAGATAAAGAAGGGTATTCTATAGGTGCAGTTGAGAATTTACAAGGTATTTCCTGGCAAAAAATTACTATTGATGGAGTAGCTAATCACGCAGGGACTACTCCTATGTATTTGAGAAAAGACGCTGGGTACTGTGCAGCTAAAATTCAAGTATTTTTAAATGAAAAGACTACTAAAGAAAAAACTTCTGTATCTACAATTGGAACTATTGAATACCTTCCAAATGCTATAAACGTCATTCCTTCTAAAGCCGTTTTTACAGTAGATTTAAGAGATCCTAATAGTAATAAATTAAAGGCATTAGAAGAAGATTTAGATAATTTTATTAATAAATTAGAAAGTGAAGTTGGAGTAAAAATTTCTAAAGAAAGACTAGCTAGATTTGAACCAGTATTATTTGATGAAAAAATAGTTAGCTTAGTAGAAAATAGCGCTAAAAATAGAGATATTAATTATAAGAAAATCACATCAGGTGCTGGTCAAGATGCCCAAATGATGGCGAGAATCTGTCCTACTGCAATGATTTTTATTCCTAGCAAAGATGGAATTAGTCACAATCCTAAGGAATTTTCAAAAGAAATAGACTTAATAAATGGCGCAAATATTTTGCTAGATGTAATAAAAGATATGTCATCTAATTAAGGAGGAAAAATGGTGAAAAAATTAGATTTAAATCTAGAAAAAGAACTGATTAGTTGGAGAAGAGAACTTCATAAAATACCTGAAAGTGCCTTTGAAGAATTCAAAACTAGTGATTATTTAGCAAAAAAACTAGAAGAAATGGGATATGAAGTTGAAAGAAATGTTGGAAAAACTGGACTGGTAGCAAGTTTATCTAATGGCAACAGTGAAAAATCTGTAGCTTTAAGGGCAGATATGGATTGTATTAACATTCCTGAAAAAAGGGAATCAGAATATAAATCTACCCACGAAAATAAAATGCACGCTTGTGGACATGATGGACATATGGCGACTATGTTAGGAGCTGCTAAAATACTATCTGAAAGAAAAGATTTTAATGGTACAGTCAGGTTTATATTCCAACCTGCTGAAGAACCTGGATATGGTGCAAAAGCTATGATTGACGAAGGACTATTTGATAAATTTAAAATAGATGAAGTTTACGGCTTTCACAATATGCCTGGACTACCTGAAGGAACATTTCATTCAAAGGTAGGGGGCATAATGGCCAGTGAAGATAATTTTATGGTAAAAATCAAAGGTAGAGGTGGACATGCATCAGCTCCAAACTTATGTATTGACCCACTTGTTATTGCAGCAAATTTGATATTAGCTTTTCAAACAATAGTATCAAGAAACGCCGATCCTATAGATACAGCTGTAGTATCTTGTACTGAAATACTTACAGATGGAGCCCATAATGCTATTCCTTCTAATGTAACTATCTTAGGAGACACTAGAAGTTTTGATCCTAAGGTTCAAGAGCTAATTGAAGAAAGAATGAAAACATTAACAAAAAACATTTGTGAATCTTATGGAGCTGATTGGGAATTTGAATATACCCATGAATTTTCTCCTACTATAAACACTCAGGAATGTTATGAAGCTGCAATTACAGCTGCTAAAAACGTTTTAGGAGAAGATAAGGTAGTTGAAAATTGCAAACCAATGATGAGTAGTGAAGATTTTGCTAAATATTTAGAATTAAAACCTGGATGTTTTTCATTTATAGGTGGAGCAAAGGACAAACAAGAGGGGGTATTTCCACTTCACAACCACGATTATGATTATAACGATGACAATTTAATCAAGGGTGCAGAAGTATTTGCAGAGTTAGTAAGATTAAGACTGAATTAAAAAGGGAGAATTAATGAAATTATTAGAATTAATTGAGTATAAAAACGACGAAACAAATGTAGATATAAGTTATCTAAATGAAGATGTGGCTAAAAGTGTTTTAGATTTTCATAAAAGTATTCCAAAATACGAAGAAACACCTTTAGTAAACTTAGATAATTTATCTAAAGAGATTGGACTGAAAGGGTTTTTTGTAAAAGACGAATCATACAGATTTGGTTTAAATGCTTTTAAAGTTTTAGGTGGCTCTTATTGCATAGGAAAATATATAGCACAAGAAGCTGATTTAAAGCCAGAAGATATAAAATTTGAAAAGCTTACTTCAAAAGATGTAAAAGACAAAACTGGAGAAATATATTTTACAACTGCAACTGATGGAAATCACGGTAGAGGAATAGCTTGGGCTGCAAATAAATTAGGACATAGGTCTAAAGTATTTATGCCGAAGGGAACAGTTAAAGAAAGATTAGAAAATATTAGAAGAGAAAACTCTGATGCAGATGTTTATGATCTTAACTATGACGATTGTGTAAGAGAAGCTGCTAAATACGCCCAAGAAAATAATGGTGCATTAGTACAAGATACTTCTTGGGATGGTTATGAAGAAATTCCAAAATGGATAATGGAAGGATACATGACTTTTGCTTATGAATCTTATTTAAAGATGAAAGAAAAAAATTCACTTCCAACACATGTATTTTTACAAGCAGGTGTAGGTTCAATGGCTGCGGCAATAGTTGGCTTTTTTGCAAATGTTATGAAAGATAATCTCCCAACTTTTGTAATAGTAGAGCCTGATACTGTAGATCCATTTTTTAAAACTGTTAAAGCAAATGACGGAAATCTTCACAGTGTAGAAGGAGATTTAGACTCAATAATGGCTGGTTTATGTTGTGGAGAAGCTGCAACAATTGCATGGGATATTATTTCTAAATATGTTAAATATTTTGTATCTGCAGAAGATGGTTATTCAGCTCACGGAATGAGACTTTTAGGAAATCCATTAGACAGTGATAAAAAAGTTATTTCAGGTGAATCTGGGGCAGTAACATCTGGAGTTGTTCACAAGATAATGACAGATGAAAATTTAAAGGATTACAAAAAACAATTGAATTTAAATGAAAATTCCATAGTATTTTGTGTATCCACAGAAGGAGATACTGATAGGGAAGGTTATAGACAAATAGTTTGGGATGGAAAATACCCAAGTTATTAATATATAGCTAAAAAAAGGAGAAAAAATGTCGATTTTAAATACTTTGTATGATTTGATAGTTAGATTTACAAGTTGGATTTGGGGAATACCAATTCTTATAGTATTAATAGGTGGAGGAATAATACTAACACTTATTATTAATGGAATTCAGTTTACTAAACCTGGATTTATAATTAGAAATACGATTGGTAAAAAAGAAGATAAACCTTTGGAAGATGGAGAAATATCTCCCTTGCAAGGTATGGTGGCAGCTTTAGCGGCTACTGTAGGAACTGGAAATATAGTAGGTGTTGGAGTTGCAATTGCAATGGGCGGTCCAGGAGCTATGTTTTGGATTTGGGTTAGTGGATTTTTAGCTATGGCAATAAAATATTCAGAGGTAACTCTATCTTGTTATTATAGACAACCTGACGGAGAAGGTGGCTATAAAGGTGGACCATATATGTATATTAAAGATGGACTAAATAACAAACCACTAGCAATATTTTTCGGAATAATGATGTTAATATGTTTAACTGTAATATGTGGAGTTCATGCTAGTTCTATTTCTAGTAACTTAGGAACTCTTGGAATACCTAGTTTTGTATCAGCGGCAATTATGATTGCATTTGTAGTGTTAGTAATATTTGGCGGTATGCAAAGTCTAGTAAAAATTACGAGTAAATTGGTGCCAGTTATGACATTTTTATATTTAGGAATAGCAACTGTAATAATAGTGTTAAATATAACTAGAATTGGAGATGTAATCTCTTCCATATTCACAGGTGCATTTACTGGTTGGGCTGCGGTAGGTGGATTTACAGGAGCAGCTCTATCTCGAACTGTTAGGTATGGACTTGCTAGAGGGGTATTTTCAAATGATGCTGGTTTAGGATTAACAGCAGCTGTTCAATCCCAAGTAAAAAACATAGGCCATCCAGCAAGACAGGGTACTTGGGCAGTTATAGAGACTTTTATAGATACAATACTTATATGTACACTTAGTGGATTTGTAATATTATTTACAGGTGTATGGACTGGTGGAGGAGACGGCTCTACATTTGCAGTAGAATCCTTTACTGCTCAACTAGGTCAAGTTGGTGGAGTAATAATGGTAATTTCTCTATTCCTATTTGGTTTAAGTTCACTACTTACAGATGCACAAGGAGTTAGAATACAAGCAATATCTATGTTTAATAGTTCTAAAGTAGGAAGATTATTTCAATTTGCAATAATAGCATTTATAATCGGTGGAAGTGTAAGTGACATTGAAAGTGCTTTTGTATTTGTTGATTTTTCAAATGGAATTATTTTATTCATTAATATTATATCCATGATAGTATTAGGAAAAGTATTAAGAAAACTTACTAAAGAATGGTTTAGTAGTGGTGGGGATTTAACAAAAATAAATTCAGATAGAGAATATTAAATATGTAAAAAGCTAGAAGAGGATTATCTTCTAGCTTTTTTCTTATCTAAAATATATTCTATTTAAACAACCTATAATCTATTCTATTAGTATCTAGGGTATCGTCTCTGGTTTTTGCAGTAAAGCCCATAAATCCACGAAGGATTGCATCGTCAAAGTAGGATCCGTCGTATTCGTTTATTGAGTCTACTACTAAGTCTATGGTTTCAAAATCTCTAGAATTTTCGTAGATTGGGTTAAAGTATTTCATTGTAAGAGTGATTGCTAATAGTTCGATTAGTTCTTCTTCACTTTGGCTCTGAATATTACCAGATTTTGCTTCTCTTTCTAATTCGTTGTAATAATTTAGAAGATACCTTCCTTCTGGAGATTTCTCCATTCCCATATTTATACTTACTAAAAGTATTGGCATTGCTGCTGCTATTCCAATTAGTCCTGTAAATTGGTTATTTATAAGGCTGATTATTCCTATAATTATAGAAATTAATCCTAAAACTTTTAATTTATTTGATTCGTTTTTCTTTGATGAACTAATAATATCCATGTTTTTTAGTTCTTTTTCTATTTCATTTACCCAATTTCCCTGTTCTTTTAAAAATTCTTGGCCATCTATGGCCCTTTGGGTTAGTTCATCTGTTGTCACTAAAGTTTTGTCTTTAAAAATATTATCTAAAAATAAAAGTTCGTGGTTCTTTAGACCTTCTTTATTTAAAAGTTTAAATTCGTATTCAATTACAAAGTCTTCTAGGGTTTTATTTCTAGATTCCCTTGTATACTTGGTTATTTCTAATTTTTTTCTTCTCTTTAAATCTAAGAGTGTGGACAATATACCTCTATTCATGTAGGTCATGTCCTTGTGAAGATAGTTTATTTCACTGGGAAGTAGTTTTACACTTGAGATTTTATCTTTGGGATTTTTATTATAATTAATTCCAAAAAACACTGCTAATATTCCAATTATTCCCAAGATTAGATTTAATATTATAAATATCATTTTTCACCTCTTGCTTTATTATAACAAATTAGAGTGTAAAAATCTTCATTATAAAAATTTACTATTATTAAAATTATCTACAATATGTTTTACTATATTGAAATCATCCTGCTAAAATGGTATGATTCTAATAATTAATTTAAAAAGGGGGATTAATTATGTTGTATTATTTATTTATTGTCTTAGCGATTTTCGGAATAGGAGATATCCTAGGAGTTTTTACAAAGGCAAAATTATCATCTGTATTTGTAGTTATGCTATTATTTTTAGTTGGTTTTATGTCAGGATTTTTACCAGACGATACTATCGAACAAGCTGGTCTTAGCCAAATTGGTAGATGGTGTACAGGTTTTATAGTTTTTCACATGGGAACTATGATTAACATGAAAGAACTTGCTAATGAATGGAGAACAGTTGTTACATCTATTATTGCAATGGTAGTTGTAATTTTAGCTGCTATTATAGTAATTCCTGTTATCGGTAGAGATTCTGCACTTGTTAGTATTCCAATACTTAACGGTGGTATAGTTGCTACTCAAATAATGACTACTGCTGCTATGGACAAAGGACTTGCCTTAGCTGCTGCTATGGGTACTATTGTTTATGCAGTACAAAAATTCTGCGGTACTCCATTTGCTTCATATTTTGGAACTAAGGAAGCTGAAATAGTAGTTAAAAACTTTAGAGAAAAGAATTTAGCTATTGCTGAAGGAAGATTAGAAGAAGATGTAGTTGTTAGTAAGAAACAAACTTTTTATGAAAAACACAAAAAGTACTACGGTGCTTTTACTAATTTAGGTATTACTGGATTTTTCGTATACATTGCATCTTTAATTGGAGATGTTACTGGAATTAGTTTGTCAATTTGGGCACTTTTCTTAGGTGCTATTGTAAGTCAACTAGGTGTTGTTCCTCCTAGAATAATGGATGATGCAAAGGCTTCAGGTCTTTTAAATATGGCAGCTTTTGCTAGTATTATTCCATCTTTAGCTAGTATTAGCTTGGAACAACTTGGAAGTTTATCTTTACAAGTAGTTGCTCTTTTTGCTTCTACTATGGTAGTTTTATATATTTCCTTCAGTGTATTACCACTTTGGAAAATTATTGGTTCAAAAAACATGGCTCTTGGAGTTAGTGCAGGACAACTTTTAGGTTTTCCAGCTACTTACTTGATTGCTAATGAAATTGCTACTGCTGTTGCTGAAACTGATGATGAAAAACAAGCTATTTTAGATGTTATTACTCCAAAATACGTTGTTTCAGGACTAGCAACTGTAACTTCTCTATCAATAATAATGGCGGGAATATTTGAAGGACTTTTATAAAGGGAGGAAATAATGAAATTTGATGTTCAAAATTATCCTTATAATTCTAAAAGGAATGTAATATATAGTAAAAACGGAATGTGTGCTTCTGGAAATCCCCAAGCTTCTGCTGCTGGATTAGATATTTTAAAAAAAGGTGGAAATGCCGTTGATGCAATTATTGCAATGGCAGCTGCACTTCCTATTGTAGAGCCTAGTGGAAATGGAATTGGAGCTGATAACTTTGCTCTTATTCACATGGATGGAAAACTCTATGGATACAACGGATCTGGTCCATCTCCAAAAAAGTTGTGTTATGATGCATTAAAGGAGAGAAAACACGATAAGATTCCTTCTTATGGCGTTGAACCTATAAATGTACCAGGAGCTCCAATGGGCTGGGCAGAAATACACGAAAGATTTGGAACTTTAGATTTTGAAGAAGTTTTAGAACCTGCTATAAACTATGCAAGGGATGGCTACGTAGTTCAACCTAATGTGGCTAGACTTTGGGAAGAAGCATATAATACCTATTCAAAGTTTAGAGACAAAAAAGAATTTCAACCTTGGTTTGACACCTTTGCTAAAGGTGATGGACCTTATAAGGCGGGAGATATTTTCAAATGTGAAGATCAAGCTAAAACTTTGGAAAAAATTGCCCAAACAAAATCTAAGGCTTTTTACCAAGGAGACTTGGCAGATAAAATTTGTGATTTTATTCAAGACCACGACGGATTTATGAAGAAAGATGATTTAGAAAATTATAAAGGTGAATGGGTAGATCCTATTGGTGTAAATTATAGAGGATACGATATTTGGGAAATACCTCCTAATGGCCACGGAATTACAGTATTAATGGCCCTTAATATATTAAAGGGATACGAATTTTCAAATAGAGAAAATGTAGATACAATGCACAAACAAATCGAAGCTATGAAAATGAGTATGAAAGATACTGAAGAATATGTAGCTGAACCTAGTAGAATGACTGTATCTGTGGAACAATTGTTAAGTGAAAAATACGCAGAAGATAGAAGAAATTTAATTACTGATAAAGCAATGGACCCTAAAGCAGGTGATCCATCTTATAGTGGAACAGTTTATTTTTGTGCAGCTGATAAAGATGGAAACATGGTTTCAATGATCCAATCTAATTATAGAGGATGGGGCTCAGGTATTGTTATTCCAGGAACTGGTATAGCTTTAAATGACAGAGCTGAAAACTTCTCCTTTAGAGAAGGACATTCAAACTGTATCGCCGGTGGTGTAAGACCTTATCATACTATTATTCCAGCTTTTATTACAAAAGAGGACAGACCAGTTTCTGCTTTTGGAATAATGGGAGGTTTTATGCAACCTCAAGCCCACGTTCAAGTGGCTATGAATATGATAGATTTTAATTTAAATCCACAAGCTGCCTTGGATGCACCTAGATGGCAATGGATTGGAGGAAAAAAAGTAGAAGTTGAACAAGATACTCCAAACTACATTATTCGTCAGTTACAAAGAATGGGACACGATATCGTAGTTCAACCTGATCCATATCACATGGGAAGGGGACAAGTTATTTTATTAGATGAGGAAACTGGAGTTTTAATGGGAGGAACTGAAAAAAGAACAGACGGCTACATTGCCGCTTGGTAAAAGTTTATAATATCTTTAACATATTAGATGAAAAGTTAAGGATATTTATATAAAAGCATCATAAAACCCTAAGGAAGAGAGGATAAAACCTCTCTTTTTCTATGATATAATAATACAATGGAGGGATAATTATGAAATGTAATCATCTTGGTGTTGGTAGTTGTTTAGAAAGGGTTCCCATATTTGGGAGTTTAAATTGTGATGAAAGGGAGGAGATCATTGAAATAGCTTCTTCTAAGACTTTTGAAAAGGGAGAGATAATATATTCTGATGGAGATTCTGGTGGGACTTTATTTGTTTTGTATACTGGAAAAGTAAAACTTTATAGATTAACTTCGAGTGGCAAGGAACAAGTTTTAGGACTTGTGGGAGAAGGAGACTTTATAGGCGAACTATCTTTATTTTCATCACTACCTCAGACTGATTATGCCCAAGCTTTGGAAAAAACGACCATGTGCATTTTACAAGGAGAGAAGTTAAAGGTTTTAATGAGCAAATATCCATCTATTGCATTTAAGGTAATGGATGAGCTATCTAGAAGATTAGAAAGTGCCAAAAATCGAATTGAAGATATTTCTCTTCACTCTGTTACTAAAAGAGTGGCTTCAGCACTACTTAATATTTCAAAGGGAAAAGATGAATTTTCACTTCCTATGACTAAAGGAGATCTAGCGTCCCAACTGGGAATGACTCAGGAATCTTTAAGTCGAAAATTGACTAACTTTCAAGATGAAGGTTTAATTAAACTTCAAGGACAAAGAAAAATAATAATAAATGATAAAAATGCTTTAGAAGAACTGTCACTAAATCCATAATAATAGCCCTTTATAGTTTTTTATAAAGGGCTTACTTTTTATTTTACTTGAGTTTTTTTAACATCATATCCTAAAGCAGTTATAGCAAAATACCACTAATAAGTGATATGTGATTTTTCTTACTTAATATAAATCTTTGCATATTTCACCTACTTTACTTTGGGAAGATTTATTTGTAATTTTTGTCTAGTTTTTCCAATAAATTGTAT
>CAYWTV010000011.1:0-34980 GCA_964461305.1 uncultured Peptoniphilaceae bacterium | reverse complement strand
AAAAATAAAATGATTTTTGAAAATAGCTTTATTAAAGCTATTTTTTCTATATGTTTATATGTATTTTTAATCGGGTATTATATGCTAATGGATAGGAGTTTATGAATGAACAAATTTGAAGAAAAATTAAGAAAATTTATGTCAGGTAGATATGGAGTTGATAAATTAAATCAGTTCCTAATTTATTTTTCCTTTATTATTAGTTTAATAAGTCTTTTTATAAGAAATACAAGTTACCGTAGTTTTTTAGGGGTGATTATGTGGATTATGATTGGCTTTGCTTTGTTTAGAATCTTATCTAAAAATGTTACTGCGAGGTACCAAGAAAATATTAAGTTTATGAAGGCTACTAAGCCTATTAGGGCAGAAATAGAACTTTTACGATTGAAATTTCAAAATAGAGATAAAGTAAAATACATTAAATGCCCAAATTGCAAAACAGTAGTAAAGGTTCCAAAAAATGCTGGCAAGATTAAAATAAGGTGCAGAAAATGTGGTAATGAGTTTATAAAACGAGTATAGAATATGTAATTTTAATGATAGAGTCGCTTTTTTTGTTAATTGACGGCTCTTTTTTAAGAATACTGAATGAAAAAAGATGCAAGTAATTAGTTTTATGATATAATATATTGGATATTTTACATGGAGGGATAATCGTGACTAAAGATTACAAGAAGGACGGAAATACTGTAAGTTTTGATATGGTAATTTCCAGTGAACAAATAGAAAAAGCAATGTCAGATGTTTATAAAAAAGAAAAACATCATTTTCAAATTCCAGGATTTAGAAAAGGTAAGGTTCCAAGAAAGCTTTTAGAAGCAAGTTATGGTGAAGGAATCTTCTTTGAAGATGCAGTAAATGAGCTAATTCCTGAAATTTATGAAGGAAAAACAAATGAAATGAATTTAAAATTAGCAGGACAACCTAATATATCTTTAGATGCTCCTTATGAAAAGGGCAAAGATGTAGTATTAAAGGTAGAAGTAGAAGTAATGCCGGAATTTGAAGTAAGTGATTATTCAAAAATTGAAATTCCAGAAGTTAAATACGAAGTAACTGAAGATTTAATAGACAACGAAATTCAAGGGGAAAGAGAAAAGGCTAAAAGAGCTACTGTTATAGAAGACAGACCTGCAGAACTTGGAGATGTTGTAGTTATAGATTTCCACGGATTTATTGATGGAGTTGAGTTTGAAGGTGGACATGGACATGATCACTCTTTAGAACTAGGTTCAAATCAATTTATTCCAGGCTTTGAAGACCAATTAGTTGGTGCAAATAGCGGAGATAGTGTTGAAGTAAATGTTACTTTCCCAGAGGATTACGGTTCTGAAGATTTAGCTGGAAAAGATGCTACTTTTGATGTAAAAGTTAATGAAATTCAAAAAATCGAATATCCAGAAATAGATGACGAGTTTATAAAGGATATATCTGAATTTGACACTGTTGATGAATACAAGGCAGATGTAAAATCTAGACTTGAAAAAGAATTTGACGAAAGAGCTAAAAACGAAGTTAGACAAGCAGTACTTAGAAAAACTGCAGACTTAGCTGATTTTGAAGTACCTGAACCAGTTATTGAAAATTCTATAGATAGAGAAATTCAAAACTTCTCATCTAATTTAGCACAATATGGTTTAGATTTTGAACAATATGTTAAGATGAGTGGTTCTGACGAAGAAAAAATTCGTGGGGACTTTAGAGAAAGTGCTTATATAAATTCTAAAATCCAATTAGTTATGGAAGCTATTATAGAAAAAGAAGGGTTAGACGCTACTGATGATGAAGTTCAAGAAGAAGTAGCTAGACTTGCTGAAACTTACTTCCCAGAAGATAAAGATCAACAAGACAAATTCAAAGAAATGTACAAAGGTGAAAATGCTAACTTTATTAAAGACGATTTTGTGTTTAACAAAGCTTTAGATAAGTTAGTTGAAAATGTAGTTTTTGTAGAAGGTTCTGAAGAAGAGACTCCTAGTGAAGAAGTAGAACCAAAAAAAGCTTCAGAAGATAAACCTAAAAAAGAATCTACTGAAGAAAGAAATGAAAGAATTATAAAATTGTACGCAACTGGAGATTATACTCAAGAACAATTAGCTGAAATGGAAGATTTATCAAAATCATCTATTTCTAGAATTCTTAACCAAAACAAAAACTAAGATTATTAGAAAAGGGGATAAATATATGGCTTTAATTCCAATGGTTATTGAACAAACTGGCCGTGGAGAAAGATCTTACGATATTTACTCAAGATTATTAAAAGAGAGAATTATTTTTATGAGTGGAGAAGTTACTGATGAGATGGCAGATCTTATTGTAGCTCAACTACTGTTTTTAGAAGCAGAAGGCCCTGATAAAGACATTTCTCTATATATAAATAGTCCTGGAGGTTCTGTAAGTGCAGGACTAGCAATTTATGACACTATGCAATATATAAAGTCTGATGTATCTACAATTTGTCTTGGTAGAG
This sequence comes from uncultured Peptoniphilaceae bacterium, assembly GCA_964461305.1. Lineage (GTDB taxonomy): Bacteria > Bacillota > Clostridia > Tissierellales > Peptoniphilaceae > Neofamilia. Next base: position 32,510 of record CAYWTV010000011.1, on the reverse strand, counting down.
CTGCATCAATGGGTGCGTTTATATTAGCTGCTGGAGAAAAAGGAAAAAGATATTCCCTTCCTAATGCTGATATTATGATTCATCAGCCTTTAGGGGGAGCTCAAGGTCAAGCATCTGATATAAAAATTCAAGCTGAAAAGATTATACAACTTAGAGAATTATTAAATGAGATTTTAGCTGAAAGAACTGGTCAACCACTTGATCGAATATCAGTTGATACTGACAGAGATTATTATTTAACTGCTAAAGATGCAGTTGAGTATGGGATTATAGACGAAGTAATAGAATCGACAAAGTAAGGAGAAATATGTCTAACAAAAATAAAAATGACAATATAGATATCCTTAGATGCTCTTTTTGTGGCAAAAGCCAAAATGAAGTAGATAGAATAGTAGCAGGGCCTAATGTGTATATTTGTAATGAATGTATAGAGTTAAGTGAAGAAATAATTTCAATGGATATTATGGAAGAAAAAAAGATAGAAGTTGATCTTCCAAAGCCAGCAGAAATAAAGGCTATATTAGATGAATATGTGGTTCAACAAGAAAGTGCTAAAAAGAGTTTATCTGTAGCAGTTTACAATCACTATAAGAGAATTTATAGCGATTCGAATCAAGAAGTAGAACTAGAAAAATCTAATATTTTAATGGCCGGTCCTACAGGATCTGGTAAGACTTTACTTGCCCAAACATTAGCTAAAATACTTGATGTTCCAATAGCTATAGCTGATGCAACTACTCTTACTGAAGCTGGGTATGTTGGTGAAGATGTTGAAAATATCTTATTAAAACTTATTCAAGCTGCAGATTATGATATTGAAAGAGCAGAAAAAGGAATAATTTATGTAGATGAAATTGATAAAATTTCTAAAAAAAGTGAGAATGTTTCAATAACAAGAGATGTTAGCGGTGAAGGTGTTCAACAAGCCCTACTGAAAATGATAGAAGGAACTGTTGCAAGTGTACCTCCTCAAGGAGGTAGAAAACACCCTCATCAAGAATTTATACAAATAGACACTAAAAATATATTATTCATCGTTGGTGGTGCTTTCGTAGGTTTAGAAAAAATAGTTAGAGAAAGAACTAATAAGAAAAATATAGGATTTGGTCATACAATTTTAAGTGAATCTGAAGAATCAATAGGCAAAACTTTTAAAAAGTTAGAACCTGGTGATTTACAAAAATATGGACTTATTCCAGAATTTATTGGAAGACTTCCTATTATTGTAACTTTAGAAGAATTAGATGAAGATGCTTTAATTGAAATCCTAACAAAACCTAAAAACGCTTTAATAAAACAGTACCAAACTTTATTAGAAATGGATAATGTTGAATTAGAGTTTGAAGATGATGCTTTAAAAGAAATTGCTAAAAAAGCAGTAGAAAGAAAAAGCGGAGCTAGGGGACTAAGGGGCATTTTAGAAGATGCTATGCTAAATATAATGTATGAAATCCCATCAAGGGACAATGTAGAAAAAGTTATAATTACTGCAGATTCTATAACAAATAGTGAAGAACCTATTATTATAGAAACTTCTCAAGCTGCCTTGACTTCAAATGTTTAGAATTGTTTAAATAAGGTATAAATACACTAAATAAGTCCACTTTTTGAGGTGGGCTTATATTATTAATATAGATGGAGGGAAACTAATGGAAAATAATTTTGAAATGTTAGAAACTCTTCCTGTAATTCCTTTAAGGAATATAGTAGTGTTTCCCCAAATGGTGACACACTTTGATGTAGGTAGAGACAAATCAATTAAAGCCATTGAAAAAGCAGAATTAAATGATTCTAGGATTCTTTTATTAACTCAAAAAGATGCAATGGAAATGGGTCCTAAATCAGAAGATATATACGACGTAGGAACGATAGCTATAGTAAGACAAATTTTAAAACTTCCCCATGGACAAATGAGGATTCTCATTGAAGGTGAGGAAAGGGCAGAAGTTAAATCTTTTATTGACAACGAAGAATATCTTTCAGCTACTTGTATTCCTATAAAAATCGACGATTCAGATTTAAGTGTTACAGAAGAAGCTGCATTTAGACTTATTAAAAATGACCTAGAAAGTTATGTTACTGATAATTCAAAAATAAATGTAACTGCAATCGAAATGTTTAATGAAATGGATGCACCAGATTTATTAATAGATATGGTGGCTTCTTATTTGCCCTTAAAATTAGAAGATGCACAAAAACTACTAGAAATCAGTGATAGATATGAAAGACTAGTGGAGTTTCATGCTGTATTACAAAGGGAAATAGAGTTATTAGGCATTGAAAACAAAATAAATCAAAGAGTTAAAAGTCAAATGGGTAAAGTTCAAAAGGAATACTACCTTAGAGAACAATTAAAGGCCATTCAAGCTGAACTTGGAGATGAAGATTCTGAAGACGAAGTTGAAAATTATATAGAAAAAATAAAAGAGCTTGGAATGCCAGAAGAAACTGAAGAAAAAGTTATAAAAGAAGCAAAAAAACTTCAAAAAACCAATCCAAATTCGGCAGAATACGGAGTTTTACTAAATTATCTTGATTGGATAATAGCTCTTCCGTGGGATTATGATGATAAAGACGAAGGCAATATAGATTTAAAAAAATCTGAAGAAATTCTAGATGAAGATCATTACGGCCTTAAAGATGTAAAAGAGAGAATTATAGAATTCTTAGCAGTAAGAAAACTTAACGACTCTCCTAAAGGACCAATACTTTGTCTAGTAGGTCCTCCAGGGGTTGGTAAAACTTCCATTGCTCGTTCAGTTGCAAGGTCTTTAGATAGAGAGTTTGTAAGAATGAGTTTAGGTGGAGTTAGAGATGAAGCAGAAATTAGAGGACATAGAAGAACTTATGTAGGAGCTTTACCAGGTAGAGTAATTAGTTCTATGAAAAAAGCTGGAACAGTTAATCCAGTTTTCCTATTAGACGAAATTGACAAGCTGGGAAGTGACTATAGAGGAGATCCTTCTTCAGGACTTTTAGAAGTATTAGACCCTGAACAAAATAATACTTTTACAGATCATTATTTAGATGTTCCTTATGATTTATCAAAGGTTCTTTTCTTAACTACAGCTAATACTACAAATACAATACCTGATCCATTATTAGATAGAATGGAAGTTATTAAAATAGACGGATATACCCCATTTGAAAAACTTCAAATAGCTAAAAAATATATTGTTCCTAAACAATTGAAAGAAGCTAGTATAAAAGAAGATACTTTAACTATCTCTGACAATGCACTACTTGGAATAATTAACGACTACACTAGGGAATCTGGTGTAAGAGGTTTAGAGAGAAATATCCAAAAAATCATCAGAAAAGCAGCTGTTCAAATAGTAAGGAAAGAAAAAACTTCTATTAGAGTAACTGAAGGAAACCTAAATAAATATTTAGGACCAAAGATTTATCTATATGATGTTTTAGACGAAGAAAACCAAATCGGAGTAGTAAATGGACTTGCTTGGACTAGTGTGGGTGGAACGACTTTAAAAGTTGAGGCAAATATTACAGAGGGTTCTGGTAAAGTTCAGCTAACAGGAAAACTTGGAGATGTTATGAAAGAATCAGCTCAAGCTGCTATAACTTATATTAGATCTATAGCAGGGGAGTACGGTGTAGATGGAAAATTCTCAAGTAATAAAGACATTCATCTTCACGTTCCTGAAGGGGCAACTCCAAAAGATGGTCCTTCAGCAGGTGTTACTATTGCAACAGCTATACTTTCAGCGTTGATAAAACAACCAGTTAGAAACGATATAGCAATGACTGGCGAAATCACTTTAAGAGGTAGAGTTCTTCCAATAGGTGGATTAAAAGAAAAACTTTTAGCTGCCAATAGAATGGGCGTAAAAACTGTCTTAATACCTCAAGAAAATGAAAGAGACTTAGCCAAAATAGAAGACATTATAAAGAAACCTTTAGAGATTATACCTGTAAAAACAGTAAAAGAAGTTTTTGAAAAAGCATTGGTAGAAGTCGATGAAAGTAAATAATCCGACCTTAGAAAAAGTTGCTTTTTTAGAAAGTCAATATCCAGGCCAAAACCTGCCAGAGATAGCTTTGGCAGGAAGGTCTAATGTTGGTAAAAGCTCCTTTGTAAATACATTGATTAACAGGAAAAACTTAGCTAGAACAAGTTCACAACCTGGCAAAACTAGAACTTTAAACTTTTATAACATAGATGAGAAGTTTCGATTTGTAGATTTACCGGGATACGGTTATGCAAAAGCATCTAAAAAGGACCGAAATGAATGGGCAGGAGCTATTAATACCTATCTTCAAAATAGAAACAATTTAGTAGAAATATTTTTAATTGTGGATTTTAGACATGATCCTTCTGAACTAGACAAGGTGATGTATGATTATATTTTAGAAAATGGTTTTTCTGGTATAGTAATAGCTACTAAAACAGATAAAATTAAAAAATCCCAACAAAAAAAACACTTAGATAATATTATGAAAAAATTAGAAATCACTGATAAATCTAAAGTAATACCTTTTTCTGCAGAAGACAAATTAAACAAAGACTTAGCCTGGAAAACTGTAAGGGGATTATTAAATATTTAATAAAAATAAATACTTCTAGTTTACATGAAGGATGTAAATCTGGAAGTATTTTTATTCTTCATTAAATTTAATGTTATAATAAATCTAAGGAGAAGATTATGAGTGAATTTATAAGGATCTTTGAAGTTGTGCTTCCTGTTATACTTTTAGTAGTATTTGGCTTTGTAGCTAGAAAATTAAATTTATTTGATGAAGATTTTGTCAATGCTGGAAGTAGATTAGTATTTAAAGTGTTTTTGCCAATTAATATGTTTTTTAATATTTTCAATGCATCTGGACTAAATAAAGCAGATCCTAAAATAATAATTTATGCAGTATTAGGTCAAATAATAATACTTTTTCTTGCCTATATAGTTTATAAAAAAATGAAATTTGACAATGAAACAATGGCTGTGATGCTTCAAACTATTGTTAGATCTAATATAGTATTGTTTGGTCTTTCAATTGCTCAAAACTACTTTGATTCAGAAAATGTAGCGATAGTAACTATCTACATTGGAATTATAGCTGCTTTTTCAAATGGATTTGCTATTATTATATACGAAGTATTAACTAATAAGGATTCTTCAATAAACTACATCAAAATTGTTAAAGCCATATTTAAAAATCCAATATTTGTAGCTGCAATTTTGGGAATAGTTTTTAATTTAATAGATATTAATATATACGAACCAGTAATGAGTGCAGCAGGGGATCTTTCTTCTGTGGCAACTCCTCTTGGTTTAATGTGTGTAGGTGGATCTATTAAATTTAGTAGGGATACTAATGAGGTGAAAGCCTTAAAGACAATAGTTCTTTCAAAGAGTCTAGTTGTTCCCCTTGTAGCACTATTTGTATTTACATTAATCGGTTTAAGGGGACCGGAGATGTTTGTAATGATTATATTATTTGCAGCTCCAGTAGCAGTATCTAGTCACGCAATGAGTATAATATATACTTCTAAAGGGGATTTTTGTGCAATGATAATAGTATATACTACTATTTTAAATTCCATAACAATATTTTTGTCAATATTGATTTTATCTACTTTAGGAATAATTTAGGAGGCTATAATGAAAAGTTATTATTACTGTGATAGTCCCATTGGGAAATTAACTTTAGTTTCAGAAGATGAGTACTTAATAGGTTTGTATTTTGGAGAAGTAGAAGTTGATGGTATTAATGAAAGTTCAATAGTTATAAGTGATGCTTTAGTTCAGCTTGAAGAGTATTTTAAAAGATCTAGAAGAGAATTTACTATTCCCCTAAAATTTTATGGAACAAAATTTCAAAAAAAATGTTGGGAAGAACTTCTAAAAATTCCTTATGGAGAAACGAAAAGCTACAAAGAAATTGCTAACTTAGTAGGAAGCCCGAAGGGATATAGAGCAGTAGGAATGGCAAATAATAAAAACCCTATTTCCATTATAGCTCCATGTCATAGGGTAATTGGATCAAATGGAAAACTAGTAGGCTTTGGCGGAGGAATAGATAAAAAAGAATTTTTAATTTATCTAGAAAAATCAAATAAATAAGAAAAGTAACAAAACTTAGATATTTATACATTATATCTAAGTTTTTTTATTTAGTTTTATAATACAAACTTTTTTTAGAGGAATAATTTATGAATTTAATTATATTAATGTAATATGTTAGTTTAAATGTTATTATAATATTAAGTGATTATAGGAGGAAAAAATGGAACAAAATTTAGTTAAGGGTCTGATTGACTTTATAGACGACAGTCCCTGTTCGTATTTTGCAGTAAAAAATATAAAAGATGAATTAGAAAATAAAGGATTTAAAAAGTATGACTTATCAGAAAAATTAGATTTAAGTGTTGGGGATAAGGGATATTTTGTCACTAATGATTCTGGTATTATTGCATTTAATATTTTTAGTAATGATGTTGAAAATAAAGGATTTAAAATAGCAGGATCTCACACCGATTCTCCAGGCTTTAGAATAAAATCAAATCCAGTTATGAAAAATGGAAACAACGTAAAATTAAATACAGAAGTTTATGGAGGACCTATACTTTCGACTTGGTTTGATAGAGTTTTAAGTATCGCTGGTAGAGTGGCTTTAAAATCTGAAGATGTGTTTAATCCCGAGATAAGACTTATAAATGTAGATAGAGATTTATTATTAATACCAAATTTAGCAATTCATATGAATAGAGAAATAAATAAGGGTTTTGAATACAATGCTCAAAAGCATACATTACCTCTTATTTCTTTAGATTCTACAAGTGAAGTAGATAAAGAGCTAATCGAAAAATTAATATCTGAAGAATTTGATATATCCCTTGATGACATTTTAGATTATGATCTTTATTTATATGACAGAGAAAAAGGAAAGACTTTTGGTTTGAAAGACGAATTTATTTCTGTAGGAAGACAAGACAATTTGTCAATGGCATATACTAGTTTAAGAGCATTTCTAGATAGTAAAGGACAAGGAATAAACATTTTTTTATGTAATGATAATGAAGAGGTAGGCTCTAGAACTATCCAAGGTGCAGATTCAAGTATGCTTTCAGATGCTTTAGAGAGAATTACTTTAGGACTTGGAAAGGCGAGAGAAGAATTTTTAAGATCATTAGAAAATACATTTTTAATTTCTGGAGATATGGCCCATGCAGTTCATCCAAACTTTGAAGATGCCGCTGATCCTACTAATAGACCGAAATTAGGAGGAGGACCAGTTATTAAATATGCAGCTAATAAATCTTACACTTCTGATGCCTATTCTGCTTCTGTATTTAAAAATTTGTGTCACGAAGCTGGTGTAGAAGTTCAGGAGTTTCACAACAGATCCGATAAATCAGGTGGCTCTACAATAGGTCCAATAACATCAACTCATTTACAAATAAGGGCTGTTGATATTGGAGGAGCAATGCTTGGAATGCATTCTATTAGAGAATTAGGTGCTGTTAGTGATGTGGAAGATTTTTATAAAGTATTTAGTGAGTTATACAAAGGTTAACATGAAAAGACTCGTCTTTTGACGAGTCTTTGTTTTTATTTCAAAAATGCTTTATAAGCTTTGTATGTCATCCAAGCATCTGCTTTAGATACAATTTCAATAGGAGCATGCATTGCTAACATTGCAGTTCCTATATCTAGAACTTCAGCTCCGTATTTTGCTAAATCTCCGGCGATAGTTCCTCCGCCACCTTGATCTATTTTACCAAGTTCTCCACTTTGCCATATAATATTATTTTCTGAGAAAGTTTCTCTAACTTCCTTTAAAAATTCAGTATTTGCATCATTAGATCCGCCCTTACCTCTAGATCCAACGTATTTTGCCATACTAATACCAAAACCTAACTTTGCAGAATTTAATGGATCCATTACATCTTTGTAATCAGGATCTAATGCAGGCGTTACGTCTGCAGAAAGTGCTTTTGAGTTTTTTAGTGCTCTTCTCAGTTTTAGTTCAGAATATTCGCCAGATGTATTTATAATTTCTGCTACTGCATTTTCAAAAAACATTGATCCCATTGAAGTATTTCCCACAGATCCTATCTCTTCTTTATCTACTAATAATGCCACTGCAGTATGTTTTGGGTTTTCTACCTCTAAAATGCCATGAAAAGCAGCATAAGAACAAACTCTATCGTCATGGCCATGAGCAGCTATCATGGATCTGTCAAATCCAACATCCCTTGCTTTAGAATTAGGAGTAGCTTCTAATTCTGCTATTAGAAAATCTTCTTCTTTCATTTTATATTCTTTATATAAGTGCTTTAGAATTAATTTTTTTATAGGATTTTCTTCTTCGTCTATTCCAAAACTAGAATGACCTGCCAATAAATTTAAAGATTCTCCAGTGATTCCATCTGCTAGAGTTTTCTTATTTAAATCTGCACTTAAATGAGCTATTAAATCTGTAATATAAAATACCGGGTCATCTTCCTTTTCCCCTATTGATATTTCTATAGTTTCTCCTTCTGAATTAACAACTACTCCGTGAAGAGATAAAGGAATAGTAGTCCATTGGTATTTTTTAATTCCACCGTAATAATGGGTCTTTAACAGTGCTAGCTCTGAATCTTCATATAAAGGATTTGCCTTTAGATCTAGTCTTGGGGCATCTAGATGGGCACCTACTATGTTCATACCTTCTTCTATATCTTCTTGGCCAATAACAAATAAAACTACCGATTTATTTTTGTTATTTAAAATTATTTTATCACCAGGGTTTATTTTAGATTTTATAGCTTCTTCAAAGTCAATAAAACCGAATTCCTTAGCTTTATCTACAATATATTTTGTAGCCAGTCTTTCGGTTTTTCCATTATCTAAAAATTTTTTATAATCCTCTCCATAAGCGAAGATTTCTTCGTTTTCTTTGTCGTCAATTTGTTTCCATATTGACTTTCTTTTTAATTCTAACTCTTTAATTTCCATTCTTACCTCCATTAAATATCTTCTTCTGTAAATATTTTTATACCATTATCTAAAAACAACTTTGCAGTAACTCCGTATCCCTTAATTATTCTATGGGAAAAAGTACCATCATAGATTTTATTATACCCACAAGAAGGACTTTTAGATTTCATTATTGCTTTTTTTATATTGTAAATCTTTGCAAGTTTTAAAGACTCTTTAGCACCTTTAACAAATTCTTTTGTAACATCTATACCAGAACTGGATATGACTTTGTTGTTAACAATTTCTGAAGGTTCCCTAGGAGTTGAAAGTCCACCCATAATTTCAGGACAAAAGGGTATCAAAATATACTTATCCATGAGTTCAAGTATTTTTTCATTTTTATTATTTTCTCCATCGTACTTAGAATCTATTCCTAGCAAACAAGCACTTACCAATATTTTTTCCATTTTCCCTCCTTGTAAAGTTTCAATATAAACATTGTATCATATGTAGTTGTGTAAATTAAAATTTATAATTGCTTAAAAAATTCTTTTTAAGGTATAATATAGTAAGAATAACAAGGAGGTAGCTATATGACTAATGAAGAAAGAGACTATGGCCACTATAGCCCAACAGCAGCAGAAGAAAAATTAATAGAAAAACACAATCGAGTTATACCTGAAGTAGAATCTAGATTAAGGGGCAAAATGATAAAAGTCCCAGAAATAATTTATAGATCAAGTGGAATAAAAGTATTAGGAAAAAGAATTAAATCTCTTATTTTTACAACTGATGTGGCGATATTAAAAAATAACAACGCTCAAGCTACAATTGCTGTATATCCATTTACCCCTCAACTAGCAGTTACAGATGCTATTATTGAAGTATCATCAGTACCTACATTTGTTGGAGTAGGAGGAGGTCCTACTCCTCCTAGAAGAGCAATTGATTTAGCACTACATGCAGAACTTAAAGGAGCTTACGGAGTAGTATTAAATGCTCCTACAAAATTAGAAACTATAAAAGCAGTAGCTGAACATATAGATATTGCTGTGATTTGTACAGTTGCTTCACTGGATGAAGATTTTATGAAAAAAGTCGAAGCTGGAGCAAATATTCTAAATATCTCAGGAGGTAAGCATACTCCAGAATTAGTAGCTAAGGTTAGAAAAGAAGTCGGAGAAGATTTTCCAATTATAGCAACTGGAGGACCATCTGATGAATCTATTATAAATACCATTACAGCAGGAGCTAATGCTATAACCTATACACCACCTACAACTGCAGAAATATTTGAACAAGTAATGGATTCTTATAGAGTTAAATTAGAAGACTAAGAGTCAATGTCAAAGACAAGGGAAATAAAAAACCTTGTCTTTTTTATATTGATTTAATATTTTCTTAATATTCTTGCAATAATTTAGCCTCTTCAGTAGTTATATATATAAGAAACCACAAAAGGGGAAGAATTATGGCTAAATTGAACTTTGAAAGAAAAGAAATAAAGTACATTATGAGTTTAAACAAATACAAAGAATTAATTAAAAGAATAGAAGAGGAGTTGGTTTCTTCTGAATTTTATTTTAGTGAAATTAGAAACTTATATTTGGATACTCCAAACTACCAATTAATTAGAACTTCTATATCTAAACCTATTTACAAAGAAAAGCTTAGAATTAGATCTTATGGAGATGCAAAAAAAACTGGTAAGTTATTTTATGAAATTAAGAAAAAATATGAAGGAGTAGTTTACAAGAGGAGATTTGCTATAGATATAAATTCTCCAAAGGATTATTCCAATCCTCCAACAAAATTTTTAGAGGGAGACTATGGACTTGAACAACAAGTTATTAAAGAGTGGAACTACTGCTCAAAAATATATGAAGAATTAGTACCTAGATATTTTGTATCCTATGAAAGATATGCTTATGTTGGGAAAGAAGACCCAGAACTTAGAATTACCTTCGATTCCAATCTAACTTGGCGGGAAGACAATTTATCATTATCAGGGGAGATTTTTGGAAAGAAACTTTTAAGTAATAGTGTATTAATGGAATTAAAGGCCCTAGGAGCTATTCCAATGTGGCTTAGTAGAGTACTTAGTGATTTGGAAATTTTTCCTATGTCTTTTTCAAAAATAGGTACAGCTTATTCTGATAGTTTTAAAACTAAAGAAATAGAAGAAATATTAAATTATATATAAGGAGATAATTTTGGGAAATATAATATCACAACAAATAACAACTGGAGATAGCACTATTACACAGGGTGTAGCATATACCCTTGGAGATTTTGTAATATGCATGGTCGTAGCAATTTTACTAGGGTCTTTAATCGCTTTAGTTTATGGAATGACAAATCAAGAATCAGGGAGAAATTTTTTAGTAACTGTGGCTCTACTTACTCCTATAGTTTCCTTAGTAATAATGATGGTAAATGGAAATTTAGGAACAGGTGTAGCTGTTATGGGTGCCTTTAGCCTAGTAAGATTTAGATCTGTACCGGGACAAGGAAAAGAAATTACTGTAATATTTTTATCTATGGCAATAGGTTTGGCAGTGGGAACTGGATACTTAGTTTTAGCTAGTATTTCCACAATAGGATTGCTAATTTTTTCTTTTATCTTCCAAAGTCTTTTAATTGGGAAAGAGGATAACAAAGATCGAATTCTAACTATAACAATTCCAGAAAATCTTAATTATGTAGAGATGTTTGACGATATATTAAGAAAATATACAGATTTCAATAGAATATTAGAAGTGAAAACTACAAATATGGGAAGTTTGTTTAGATTAAAATACTCAATTAGATTAAAAGATAAAATGAAGGAAAAGGAAATGATAGATATATTGAGAACTAAAAATGGAGATTTAGAAATCTCTTCAAGTTTGGTGATGGAAGACAGTGGGAGATTATAGATGAAAAAAATGACAAATATTTAAATTTGTCATTTTTTATTTAATGATATTAAGATTTGATTTATTATAAAGGTTTTCCACAATTGTCACAAAACTTTGCATCTTCGTCATTTAAAACAGAACACTCTTTACAACGTACCATTATCTTTATTTCAGAATCATTTTCCCTATACTTTTTATATTTAGATTCTCCTTTAAATTCATCATAGGCATCAGAAAACATTCCGCCTTTAGATCTAGAAAAAGGTTCTAAATCTTCTCTTTGTTTTTCTGGACTTAATAAAACTCCAGAACCGGCAAGTCCGCCTTTACCAATTGAACGAAATATATTACCTATAAATATCATTATAAAACCAATTATCGAGTTTCTCATAGGGTTTTCACCTGAATTAAAACTTCTAAAACTACCTGCAATTCGAACAAAAGTGGAAAAGAAAAATATAAACCCAATTACAATCAAGAAGGTTCCTACATAAAATATAACTTTTCTCCAAGTTTCAACATCTCTTCTAGGTTCTTTATCAGACATTTTTACACTTCCTTTTAACAAAAAATTATTTTCTTTCTATTATTATAATAAATACCATATATGTAGAATAAAAAACATAAAATAAAAATAAAAATTTTACAAAAAGGTGTTGTATTTTTGTGAGAATGTGGTATTATACCATAGCTAGAGTATTATATAGGAGAAGTTAAGGGTAATTAAATTATTTTTCACAAAATAATTTAATTATTCTTGCTTTGCTGTGTTAGATATTGTATAATAGTCTGTGCGTAAAAAAAATAATGCGTTGATGCAAGAGGTTGCTCCTCTATGAATCCCGATAACAGCAAAGGGGTTAAATTCATAGATTGAGGGAATTTTTGCGGAGTATGTTCGATTTTAAATCGAGCGACTTATGTTTGCTGTTTTTTTAATCGGCTATGATGTAAACACCCGGTTAAGTGTATCGGTAAAACTAAGTCGTAAGTGTAACTTGCGATAGGAGGAAAATATGTCAAATACACAAAAAATTAGAATCAGATTGAAAGCTTATGATCACGAATTAGTGGATGCTTCAGCTCAAAAAATAGTTGATGCAGTAAAATCTACAGGTGCAGAAATTTCTGGCCCAATTCCACTACCTACTGAAATAGAGATAGTAACAATTCTTAGATCAGTTCATAAACACAAAGATTCTAGAGAACAATTTGAACAAAGAACTCACAAAAGATTAGTAGATATTTTAAGCCCTAATCAAAATACAGTTGATTCTTTGATGAAATTGAATTTGCCAGCAGGCGTTGATATTGAAATAAAGTTATAATTTTTAAATAGAATTATTCCTTTATATGATTGCAGTAAAATGTAATCCGCTATAATTTTGGAGGTGCGAATTGAAACACGTAATAGGAAGAAAAGTGGGAATGACACAAATCTTCACAGAAGAAGGAAATTTAGTTCCTGTTTCTGTAATTTCTGTTGAACCACAAGTAGTAGTACAAAAAAAATCTACTGAAAATGAAGGATACGACGCTATCCAAGTAGGTTTTGGTGAAGTTAGAAAAGACAAGATGACTAAAGCTATGTTAGGACATTTTGACAAAGCTTCAGTTGATTATAAGAGATATTTAAGAGAATTCCCTGTAGAAAGTGCTGATGATTATAATATTGGCGATGAAATTAAAGCAGATGTATTTGAATCTGGAGATTTCGTTGACATTTCAGGAACTTCTAAAGGTAAAGGAACTCAAGGTGTAGTTAGAAGACACGGTTTTTCTAGAGGTAGAGAAACTCACGGTTCTAAAATGCACAGATCAGCTGGTGGTATGGGTGCAAGTGCTTACCCAGGAAAAGTTTTCAAAAACCACAGAATGTCTGGAAAAATGGGAAATAAAAGAGTAACTGTACAAAATCTTGAAGTAATTAGAGTAGATGCAGAAAATAACTACTTATTAGTAAAAGGTGCTGTTCCAGGACCTAAAAAAGGTTTATTGTACATTAAAGAAACAGTTAAGGGATAAGGAAGGAGGATCTAAATGCCTAAAATTAATATGTTAAATATGAAAGGCGAAAACGCAGGAGAAATTGAATTAAATCCAGAAATTTTCGACGTAGAAATAAATGAGCATGCTGTATATACAGTAGTAAAGAACCTTCTTGCTAACAGAAGACAAGGTACTCAATCCGCTAAAACTCGTGCAGAGGTAAGAGGTGGAGGAAGAAAACCTTGGAGACAAAAAGGTACTGGTAGAGCAAGACAAGGAAGTATTAGATCACCTCAATGGAAAGGTGGCGGTGTAGTATTTGCTCCTAAACCAAGGGACTACAGCTATACAACACCAAAGAAAATTAGAAGATTAGCTTTAAAATCAGTTTTAACTTCTAAAGTTCAAGAAAAAGAATTAATTATTATAGATGAATTAAGCTTAGATGCACCAAAAACTAAAGAAATGGTAAATCTATTATCTGCAGTTCAAGCTGATAAAAAAGCTTTATTAGTAATTAAAAACTCAGACGAAAATATAATTAAGAGTGCAAAAAACATTCCTACAGTAATGACTACAAGTTCTAGTTCATTAAATGTTTATGACATTTTGAAATACAACTCACTTATTATTACTAAGGAAGCTCTTGATGAGATACAGGAGGTATTCGCATAATGGAAAGATATTATGAAATCATAAAGAGACCCCTTATCACAGAAGAATCTGTTGACTATATGGAAGAGAACAAATACACATTCGAAGTTTCTAAAGATGCTAACAAATACGAAATCAAAAAAGCTATTGAACACATCTTTGGAGTAACTGTTGAAAAAGTATACACTCAAAATAGATTAGGTAAAATGAAAAGACAAGGCGCTACTCAAGGAAGAAGACCAAGTTGGAAAAAAGCAATTGTAAAATTAACTGACGATTCTAAACCAATTGAATTCTTCGAGGGTATGTAAAAGGCTAGGAGGATATAAATGGCAATTAAAAATTATAAATCGACTACTCCTGGACGTAGAGGAATGTCAGTACTTTCTTTTGATGAAATAACTAAGACTACCCCAGAGAAAAGTCTTACAACTACTATCAAAAAAAATGCTGGTAGAAACTCTCAAGGAAGAATAACAGTTCGTCATCAAGGTGGCGGTTCTAAAAGAAAATATAGAATCATTGATTTTAAAAGAGATAAAGACAATGTAGTTGGAAAAGTAGCAGCTATTGAATACGATCCAAACAGAACATCTAATATCGCTTTAATTCATTATTTAGATGGAGAAAAAAGATACATCATCGCTCCAGATGGATTAAAAGTTGGAGATCAAATAGAATCTGGACCAGAAGCTGATATTAAAGTTGGTAATGCTTTACCACTTAGAAACATCCCTGTTGGTACTGTAGTTCACAATATAGAACTTGCAGTAGGCAGAGGTGGACAATTAGCTAGATCTGCTGGTACATCAGCTCAATTAGTTGCAAAAGAAGGAAGATATGCAACTTTAAGATTACCTTCAACTGAAATGAGAATGGTTCTTATGGATTGTAGAGCAACTATTGGAGAAGTAGGAAACGAATCTCACGAACTTGTAACAATAGGTAAAGCTGGTAGAAACAGACACAAAGGTATTAGACCTACAGTTAGAGGTTCTGCTATGAATCCTGTTGATCACCCTCATGGTGGTGGTGAAGGTAGAGCACCTATCGGTAGACCTGCACCTTCAACTCCTTGGGGTAAAGTTGCAAATGGTCTTAAGACTAGAAAGAAAAATAAGAAATCTAATAAATATATCGTAAGAAGAAGAAAGAAATAAGGAGGATATATAATGGCAAGATCCTTAAAAAAAGGACCATTCGCAGATGAGCATCTATTAAAGAAAATAGATAAACTAAACGAAACTAACTCAAAAGAAGTTGTCAAAACATGGTCTAGAAGATCTACAATCTTCCCAGAAATGGTATCACACACAATAGCAGTTTATGATGGTAGAAAACATGTACCAGTTTATATAACAGAAGACATGGTAGGTCACAAATTAGGCGAATTTGTACCTACAAGAACATTCAGATCTCACTCAGACAGAGATGCAAGATCAGAAAAAACTACAGGAATAGTATAGGAGGTAATAAATATGGAAGCTAAAGCAATAGCAAAATATGTTAGAATATCACCTCTTAAAGTTAATTATATATGTTCAGAAATTCGTGGAAAGCAAGTAGACGAAGCTTTGGCAATGCTAAAGGTAACTCCTAAAAGAGGCGCAAGAGAATTATACAAAGTGTTAAATAGTGCTGTTTCAAACGCTGAACACAACCTACACTTAGACAGAGATAATCTCTATGTAAAAGACGCTAATGCAAATGACGGTCCTACTATGAAAAGAATTAGACCTAAAGCAAAAGGAATGGCTTATCCAATTTTAAAAAGAAGTAGCCATATTAGCGTAGTAGTAGCTGAATTAGAATAATTTAAAGGAGGATACAATGGGTCAAAAAGTAAACCCACATGGGCTTAGAGTCGGAGTTATAAAAGACTGGAGCTCAAGATGGTATGCAAACAAAAAAGACTTCGGAGATTTACTTGTAGAAGATAACGAAATAAGAGAATATTCTAAGAAGAAATTATACATGGCTGGAATTTCTAAAATTGATATAGAAAGAGCAGCTAATAAAATAAAAGTAACTGTATTCACAGGAAAACCAGGTATGGTAATTGGTAGAGGTGGATCAGGAGTAGAAGAATTTAGACTTGAATTAGAAAAGCTTACAGGCAAAAGTGTTGTAGTAAATGTTGAAGAAATAAAATACCCAGATTTAGATGCTCAATTAGTTTCTGAATCTATAGCTCAAGCTTTAGAAAGAAGAATTTCTTTCAGAAGAGCAATGAAACAAGCTATGCAAAGAACTATGAGAATGGGTGCTTTAGGAATTAAAACTCAAGTTGCTGGTAGAGTTGGTGGAGCAGACATGGCTAGAACTGAAGGATATTCAGAAGGAACTATTCCTCTTCAAACACTAAGAGCAGACATTGACTATGGATTTGCTGAAGCAGATACAACTTACGGAAAATTAGGTATTAAAGTATGGATTTATAAAGGAGAAGTTCTTCCTGGACAAAAATCTGCAGCACCTATTGAACCAAAATTTCAAGACGACCGTAAAGGTAAAAAAAGAAGACGTAAAAGAACAAACGATAGAAACCAAAACCAAAGATAATTTGGTAATTGACGGAAGGAGGAATATGCTTAATGTTAATGCCTAAAAGAGTAAAATACCGTAGAGTTCACAGAGGTAGAATGAAGGGTAAAGCAATAAGAGGATCTGAAGTTACCTATGGTGAATACGGATTACAAGCTCTAGAACCGAGCTGGATAACATCAAATCAAATAGAAGCAGCAAGACGTGCGATGACAAGATATACACGTCGTGGTGGTACTATATATGTAAAAATATTCCCAGATAAATCAGTAACGCAAAAACCTGCAGAAACTCGTATGGGTTCTGGTAAAGGTGCGCCTGAATATTGGGTAGCAGTAGTAAAACCTGGAAGAATTATGTTCGAAATGGAAGGTGTTTCTGAAAATGTTGCTAGAGAAGCAATGAGATTAGCTGCACAGAAATTACCTATTAAAACTAAATTCATAGTTAAATCTGAACAGGTGAAAGAGGATGGTGAAACTAGTGAAAACTAATGAAATTCGTAAATTGTCCCAAGCAGATCTTGAAAAAAAGGCGATTGATTTAAAAACAGAATTGTTCAATTTAAGATTTCAGTTAGCCACTGGACAACTTGATAATCCTAGCTATATAAAAACAGTTAAAAAAGATATAGCCCGCGTGAAGACAATTTTAAAAGAACGTGAATTGGGCATCAGGAAGGAGGCTTAATCTTAAATGGAAAGAAATAATAGAAAAACTAGAATCGGTGTTGTTGTAAGTGACAAAATGGACAAAACTGCAGTAGTAACTGTTCAAACAGATTCAATCCATCACTTATATGGAAAACACATGAAGAGTAGTAATAGATTTAAGATTCATGACCAAAACAACGAATGTGGTATTGGTGATACAGTAAGAATAATGGAAACTAGACCACTTAGTAAAGATAAAAGATGGAGATTAGTTGAAATAATTAAAAAAGCTGAATAATAGCTTTTTATTAGTGGAGGTACTTTATGATACAAGTAGAGAGCCGCCTGAAAGTAGCAGACAACTCCGGAGCTAGAGAAGTACTAGTAATAAGAGTACTAGGTGGAACTAGAAGAAGATATGCAAATATCGGAGATACAATAATTTGTACTGTGAAAAACGCAATTCCTGGTGGAGTTGTTAAAAAAGGCGAAGTAGTAACAGCAGTAGTTGTTAGAACAAAAAGCGGAATAAATAGACCTGATGGTACTAAGATAAAATTTGATGATAACGCAGCTGTTATTATTAAAGAAGATAAGAGTCCAGTAGGAACACGTATATTTGGACCTGTAACAAGGGAATTAAGAAATAAAAACTATATGAAGATTATTTCTTTAGCCCCAGAAGTATTATAGGAGGAGTTAATAGATGCGTATAAAATCCGGAGACACTGTTATAGTAATAGCAGGTAAGGAAAAAGGAAAAACTGGTAAAGTCCTTAGAACTCTTCCAAAAGAAAATAGAGTTATTGTGGAAGGTTTAAATATTGTGACCAAACACATGAAAATGAGAGGACCTAACCAACCAAGCGGAATTCAAAAAGTAGAAGCACCTATTCATATATCAAATGTAATGTATTATGATTCTAAAGCTAAAAAAGGCGTTAAATTAGGATATAGTATAGACAATGGTAAAAAAGTAAGAGTAGATAAAGCTTCTGGCTCAAAAATAGACTAAGACGGGAGGAGGTAAGTATGGCTTCCAGATTAAAAGACAAATATCAAAATGAAGTCGTTTCATCTTTAACAGAACAATTTAACTACAGTAATGTTATGGAAGTTCCTAAAGTTGAAAAAGTAGTAATTAACATTGGGGTTGGAGAAGCAAAAGACAATCCAAAAGTGTTAGAATCAGCTGTAAGGGATTTAACGACTATAGCAGGACAAAGACCTGTAATTACAAAAGCAAAAAAATCAATTGCGAATTTCAAAATTCGTGAAGGAATGAATCTAGGATGTAAGGTAACACTTAGAGGACAAAAAATGTATGAATTCATGGACAAGCTTATAAACATAGCTCTTCCAAGGGTTAGAGACTTCAGAGGTGTTAGCGATAAATCCTTCGACGGTAGAGGAAATTATGCTTTAGGTTTAAAAGAGCAATTAATTTTCCCTGAAATCGAATATGATGATATAGATGCCTTAAGAGGAATGGATATAATCGTTGTAACTACTGCTAAAACAGACGAAGAAGCTAAAGCATTACTAGAAAAATTAGGAATGCCGTTTGTTAAGGCTTAAATAGCAAGGAGGATTAAATGGCTAAGAAATCGAAAATTGCCAGCCAAAAAAGAAAGCCAAAGTTTAGTACTCAGGCTTATACAAGATGCAAAATATGCGGAAGACCACATGCATATCTAAGAAAATACGGAATCTGCCGTATCTGCTTTAGAGAGCTAGCGTACAAGGGAGAAATTCCTGGAGTAAGAAAAGCTAGTTGGTAAGACCGCTGGAAAGGAGATAATACACTATGATGACAGATCCAATTGCTGACATGCTTACGAGAATAAGAAATGGCAGCAGTGCAAAACACAAATCGGTAGATGTTCCAGCTTCTAAAATAAAGAAAGATATAGCAGAAATATTGCTAAATGAAGGCTTTATTAAAGGCTATGATGTTGAAGACGATGGTAAGCAAGGAATATTAAAAATAGATTTAAAATACGGAGAAAATGAAGAAAGAATTATCAGTGGAATTAAGAGAATTTCTAAACCAGGATTAAGAGTTTATGTAAAATCTAACGAACTTCCAAGAGTTTTAGGAGGTTTAGGTATTGCAATTATCTCTACATCTAAAGGAGTTTTGACTGATAAAGATGCAAGAAACCAAGAGGTTGGCGGAGAAGTAGTCTGCTACGTTTGGTAATTCACTAGGAGGAAAATAATGTCAAGAATTGGAAATATGCCAATTGAGATACCAGAAGGCGTTGATGTAAAAGTTAGCCCTGAAAATTTGGTAGAAGTTAAAGGTAACCTAGGAACTCTTTCTCAACAAATCGACCAAGATTTAGAAATTAAAATGGAAGATGGAACTATCATAATCGAAAGACCATCTGAATCAAAAAAACATAAATCAATGCACGGACTATATAGAACACTAGTAGGTAACATGATTGAAGGTGTAACTAGTGGTTATTCAAAAGAGTTAGAGATAATAGGTACTGGATACAGAGCGGCAAAAAATGGAAAAACTTTAAGTCTTACTTTAGGATTTTCACATCCACTAGATTTAGAAGATCCAGAAGGAATTGAAGTAGAAGTTCCAAATACTAATACAATTATTATAAAAGGTATTGATAAACAAGCTGTTGGTCAATATGCTGCTAAAATAAGATCTTATAGACAACCTGAACCTTATAAAGGAAAAGGTATAAGATATAAAGATGAATATGTAGTTAGAAAAGTTGGTAAAACAGGTAAGTAGAAAGGAGAGAAGCTAATTGAGTAGAAATAACAGCAGAAATGCTAATAGAGTAGCAAGACATCAAAGAGTTAGAAGAAAAGTTTCCGGAACTACTTCAGTGCCAAGACTTAGCGTTTATAAATCTAATTCACATATTTATGCACAAGTAATAGACGATGTTAAAGGAACTACAATAGTTTCAGCATCCTCTCTTGATAAAAATCTAGGACTAGAAGCAACTAGCAACAAAGAAGCAGCTAAAGCTGTCGGTGAAGCAATAGCTAAAAAAGCTATTGACGCAGGTATCGAAAATGTAGTTTTCGATAGAGGCGGATATATTTACCACGGAAAAGTTAAAGAATTAGCTGATGCTGCTAGAGAAGCTGGTCTAAAATTCTAAGGAGGAAACATGCGAAAAAATTATGTAGATACTAGCGCAATGGAACTAGAAGATAAAGTTGTTGCGATTAATAGAGTAGCTAAAGTAGTTAAAGGTGGACGTAACTTTAGATTTTCAGTATTAGTAGTAGTTGGAGACCAAAACGGTCACGTTGGAGTAGGAACTGGAAAAGCAATGGAAATTCCAGAAGCTATTAGAAAAGGAATCCAAGATGCTAAAAAACACGTAGTTAAAGTTTCATTACTAGACGGAACTATTCCTCACCAAGTTGTAGGAATTAGTGGAGCTGGAAGAGTACTTTTAAAGCCAGCACCAGAAGGTAACGGAGTTATAGCTGGTGGAGCAGTTCGTGCTATTTGTGAAATGGCAGGAATTCAAAACGTTACAACTAAAAACTTGGGATCTAACAATCCAAGAAATACAGTTATGGCTGCATTAGACGCTTTAGAAAATTTAAAAAATGCTGAAGAAGTAGGAAAACTTAGAGGAAAAACAGTAGAAGAACTACTAGGTTAAGGAGAAGCTAATGAGTACAATTAAAATAAAATTGACTAAAAGCCCTATCGGTAGAGTGGATAACCATAAAAAAACTGTTAAAGCTCTAGGATTAAGAAAGATAGGACAAATAGTCGAAAAAGAAGATACTCCTCAAATTAGAGGTATGATAAGACATATCGATTATATGGTTGAGATAGTAGAGTAGGAGGTGTGTAACATGAAACTACACAATTTAAGACCCGCAGAAGGCGGTGGATCAAAACCTAGAAAAAGAGTAGGTAGAGGTATTGGTTCTGGACTTGGTAAAACATCAGGTAGAGGACATGACGGCCAAAACTCTAGATCAGGTGGAGGTGTTAGACCAGGATTTGAAGGTGGTCAAATGCCTTTATTCAGAAGACTTCCAAAACGTGGATTCAAAAACATTAACACTAAACAATTTGCTGAGATCAACCTTGACAAATTAAATAAATTTGAAGAAAATTCAGTTGTAGATTTAGAAGCACTAATCGAAGCTGGAGTAGTTAAAAAAAGAGATGCAGTTAATGGACTGAGAATACTAGGAAATGGTGAGATCAATCATCCATTAACAGTTAAGGCCACACATTTTTCAAAATCAGCTCAAGAAAAAATTGAAGCAGCAGGCGGAAAGGCTGAGGTGATTTAAAATGTGGTCAACCCTTAGAGATGCTTGGAAAATTCCAGAGATAAGAAAAAAATTATTATTTACACTAGCAGTAGTTTTCATTTTCAGAATAGGTTCTGCAATTCCAGTACCTTACATGAACAATGAAGCGATAGATCAGTTATTTAACAACAGCCAAGGAACTATCTTGGATTTCTTAGATATGATGGCTGGGGGTAATATAAGTCAGTTTACGGTATTTGCTACAAGTATATATCCATATATTACAGCTTCTATCGTAATTCAATTATTAACTTATGCATTACCATCATTAGAAGAACTTTCAAAAGATGAAGATGGCAGAAAGAAAATTCAAAAATACACTCGTTATTTAGCAATTGTTCTAGCTTTCGTAACTGC
Source organism: uncultured Peptoniphilaceae bacterium (assembly GCA_964461305.1). GTDB lineage: Bacteria > Bacillota > Clostridia > Tissierellales > Peptoniphilaceae > Neofamilia. The sequence goes on along the minus strand of CAYWTV010000011.1, from coordinate 10,163 downwards.
AATTGGTTATACATTTGGAATTTTTGGTGATTATTTAGAAGCAACTAATTTAATCCAACAAGCAATTGTAGTATTTTCCATAGTAGGTGGTACTGCATTTCTAATTTGGTTAGCTGATCAGATTACAAAATATGGTATTAGTAACGGTACTTCAATTATAATTTTCTTAGGTATCGTTGGTAGATTACCATCAGATATTAGAACTATGATTTATGGTTTGCAAACAAACTATTTAAGTCCAATAGCTGTAATATTATTCTTAATTTTTGCGATATTTGTAGTATTTATAGTAGTAGCTATAAATGAAGGGGAAAGAAGAGTACCTGTACAATATGCAAAAAGAGTAGTAGGTAGAAAACTATACGGTGGACAATCTACTCATATTCCAATAAAGGTTAGTATGTCAGGAGTTATGCCAGTTATTTTTGCTAATGCAATAATGACTATTCCAGGTGTCTTTGCGACATTTAACCCTGATGGAGCTGTATCTAGATTCTTGGTTAATTGGTTTACAGTAGAAACCGTACAAGGAACTGTAATATATACAGTACTAAATATTATATTAATAATTGCATTTGCGTTTTTCTATTCAACAATGCAATTTAACACAGTTGAGTATTCAAAGAATCTTCAACAAAATGGTGGATTTATTCCAGGAATTAGACCGGGAAGATCTACATCTGATTATCTACAAAAAATATTAAATAGAATTATTATAGTAGGTGCAGTAGTTTTAGCATTCCTAGCAACAATTCCGACATTCTTAGGAATATTTACAAGAATACCAATCCAATTTGGGGGTACTTCTTTAATAATCGTAGTTGGAGTTGTAATTGAAATAGTGAAATCTATAGAGCAACAAATGCTTGTAAGACACTATAAAGGATTCTTACGCTAGGAGGTTAAGATGAAATTAGTAATACTAGGTCCTCCAGGGGCCGGAAAAGGAACACAATCAAAAAAAATAGTAGAAAGATATAATATTCCACACATATCTACAGGAGATATCCTAAGGGAGCACATTTCTCTTGGTACAGATTTAGGAAAAGAAGCCAAAGGATATATGGATCAAGGAACCCTAGTTCCAGACTCATTAGTTCTTAGCTTAGTACAAGAAAGAATATCTAGAGATGACACTAAAAATGGATTTTTATTAGACGGATTTCCTAGAAATGTTTCTCAAGCTGTTTCACTTGATGCAGAACTTGATAAATTAGGAATTAATTTAGATAAAGTCATTAATATTGTTGTAGACCCAAAAGAACTTATTTCTAGGGCAACATCTAGAAGAGTTTGTTCAGAGTGTGGAGCAACTTATAATGTAGTAGCTAAACCTCCAAAGGTTGAAGGAAAATGTGATTTTGACGGTGCAGATTTAATTACTAGATCTGACGATAAAGAAGAAACAGTTTCTGTAAGAATTCAAGTTTACACAGATCAAACTTCGCCTCTAATAGATTATTATAAGGCGCAAGGAACTTTATTTGATGTAGACGGTTCTCAGTCAATTGATGAGGTTACAAAAGATATTTTTGAAGGACTTGACAAGTAATTAATGGAAAGTACAAAATATCTTAATGTTGGGCAAATAGTTAAATCTAAAAATGGAAGAGATGCAGGTTTAGTATTTGTAGTTTTGGAAATTCTAGATGAAAATTATGTATTAATTGCTGATGGAAAAAGAAGAACCATTGATAAACCAAAACGTAAAAAAATTAAACATTTAAGTGTTTACAAAAAAGTTTTTGATGAAATAAAAACTAAAGAAGTTGGAAAGTATCAATTCAACGATGCTTACATTAGAAGGATTTTAAAGCCCTATTCGGAGATTGAACTAGAGAAAAAGGAGGTTTCAATATATGAGTAAAGAAGATATTATTGAAGTACAAGGTGTAGTTAAAGAATCTTTACCTAACACCCAGTTTAAGGTAGAATTAGAAAACGGACATGAAATTTTAGCTCACATATCTGGAAAGCTCAGAATGAATTATATCAGAATACTCCCAGGAGATACTGTTACAATTGAGATGTCTCCATATGACTTAACTAGAGGAAGAATTACTTGGAGAAACAAGTAATAAGGAGGGAATATAATGAAAGTAAGACCATCTGTTAAGAAGATGTGCGAAAAATGTAAAATTATAAAAAGGAAAGGCAGAATCATGGTTATCTGCCAAAACCCTAAACATAAACAAAGACAAGGCTAAGACGGAGGTGCAAGACTTATATGGCAAGAATATCTGGTGTTGATTTACCAAGAGAAAAAAGAATTGAAATTGGACTCACTTATGTCTATGGCATCGGTAAGGCTAGATCGCAAGAAATTTTAGCAGCAGCTGGAATAAATCCTGATACAAGAGTAAAGGATTTAACAGAAGCTGAAGAAAACGCAATTAGAGCGGAAATTGAACATTATCATGTAGAAGGGGATCTAAGAAGAGATAGAGCTTTAGATATTAAAAGACTTAGAGACATTAACTGCTACAGAGGAATGAGACATAGAAGAAGTCTTCCTGTAAGAGGACAAAGAACTAAAACAAACGCAAGAACTAGAAAGGGACCAAAGAGATTAGTCCAAAAGGGTAAATAAAGAAGGAGGTAAATAAAAATGGCGCCAACAAAACGTAGAGGCACACGTACAAGAAGAAAAGAACGTAAATACGTCGACAAAGGACAAGCTCATATTGCTTCCAGCTTTAATAACACAATGGTAACTATTTCTGATGCAAATGGAAATGTATTATCATGGGCTAGTGCAGGTCAATTAGGTTTCAGAGGATCTAGAAAATCTACTCCTTTCGCAGCTCAACAAGCTGCAGATGAAGCTGCAAAAAAAGCTATGAGCGAATACGGCTTAAAAAGCATTGATGTATTCGTAAAAGGCCCAGGATCTGGTAGAGAAGCAGCAATTAGAGCATTACAAGCTGCCGGTCTAGAAGTAAGTATGATTAAAGATGTTACACCACTTCCACACAATGGTACAAGACCACCAAAACGTAGAAGAGTATAACAATAAACTTTTTCATGCTTTAATAAAGGAGGCTTTGTAATGATAGAAATCGAAAAACCTATAGTTACCATGCAAAATAAAGAAGAAGATGGAAATTATGGTAGGTTTGTAGTAGAACCTCTTGAAAGGGGATATGCTATAACCTTAGGCAATTCGCTAAGAAGAATACTTTTATCTTCGTTACCAGGAGCGGCAGTTTCTAAAATCAAAGTTAGAGGAGTTCAACACGAATTCGATACTGTTTCAGGAATGTTAGAAGATGTTCAAGAGCTTATCCTAAATATTAAGCAATTAGTATTGACAATGGATTCTGAAGAATCAGTATCTGTTTTAATTGACAAGGTCGGACCATGTGAAGTTAAAGCATCTGATATTATCACAGGAACAGATGTAGTAATTAATGATCCAGATCAATATATAGCAACTCTTAATGAAGATGGACATCTTTATATGGAGATGGAAGTTTCAAAAGGACGTGGCTATGTCCCTGCAGAAATAAACAAAGACGAAAACACAGACATAGAAGCTATCCTCATAGACGCTAATTACTCTCCAGTTAAGTCAGTAAATTGGAAAAGCGAAAACACTAGAGTAGGTCAAAGAATTGATTATGAAAGACTTATTTTAGAAGTTGAAACTTATGGTTCAATAATGGCTAGAGAAGCGGTAAGTTTAGCGGCAAAAGTTCTTATCGAACATCTTGATTTATTCGTTAATATGACAGAACATGTTAACAATGTAGAAATAATGGTTGAGAAAGAAGAAGAGAACAAAGAAAAAGTTCTAGAAATGACAGTAGAAGAGCTAGACCTATCAGTAAGATCATATAACTGCTTAAAGCGAGCAGGAATAAATACCGTAGAAGACTTAACAGAAAAATCTGAAAGTGAAATGATGAAAGTCAGAAACTTAGGTAGAAAATCTTTAACTGAAGTGAAAGTAAAACTTTCAGAACTAGATCTAAGTTTGAAGGAAGAAGAAGTCTAAAGGAGGAAAAGATGGCAAAGCAAAGAAAGCTAGGTCGTACAACAGATCATAGAAATCACATGCTTAGAAATCTTACAACTTCTGCTCTAAGAAGTGGTAGAATTACAACCACACTAGCGAGAGCTAAAGAAGCTCAAAAGATGACTGATAAAATGATTACCCTTGGTAAAAGAGGAGATCTACACGCTAGAAGACAAGCAGTATCATATTTATATGATCAAGAAGTAGTAGGATTACTATTTTCTGAAATAGCACCAAGGTTTGAAAGTAGAAACGGTGGATACACTAGAGTTCTAAAATTAGGCCAAAGACGTGGTGACGGATCAGAAATGGCAATACTTGAATTAGTAGATTAATTAGAATATAAAATCTGGAGATTAGTTATTTAATCTCCTTTTTTTTGTAAAAATTTATATATTTTAGTTACTTTCAAATAAAGTTTTATAATCAATATTATAGTACTCGTCCATTTTCTCTATGATAAGATTCTTTAAATTTTCACGACCAATAAAATCACAGAATTTAATGGCAGATTTAAAAGAATTAACGTAATTATTGTTTTTAGTTTCAAATTCAACAGAACCTTTACCATAATAAAGCACACCTAATTCACCTAAATTAGAGTAAGTTTTTGCGCTTTTAATTCCTAAATCATAATATGTAATAGCTTTATTATATATTTCCATTCTATTATAAATATTTGCTAAACTGTTGCATATTCGTGGATAATATACATCATTTTCCGGTGTATTTACAGTGCAAAATTCTAAGATAGAAATATTTTTTTCTTGTTCATCTAGAGAAGACAACATTTTTCCTATATTATACAGAATTCTAATTTCAAAAAAATCATAATTAAAATTTTCGTAATTAACTAAACAAAAGCTGGGTTTAGTTTTACGAATAGAATTTAAGTAATATTTTAATGATAAATAATCCTCTTGATTTTCTGAATAAAATATAGCTTTACAAAAACATAAAAGCTGAGTTAATTTAATTATATAAAAATCATCTTTTACAGATTTAATGTATTCCTCTAATTCTTCAATTTTAATTGATAACTCAGAAAAGTTAAAATTCACTAACAACAAATCAAGCTCTTTTATAAAATTATAATAATATGAGTAGTCGTCTATTTTGCATGTATGTAGTATTTTAAATAAATCTACTCTAAAAATAGGAGATAAAATATCTAGGGTATCAAGTCTAGGCATATTTTCTCCATTTTCAATTCTTCTAAGGGTTTTTTGGTCTATATATGCTAATTCAGATACATCTTTTTGAGTGTATCCAAAAGAAATTCTTAAATTTTTTAATTTTATTCCAAATAATTCTAAATTATACATATTTTTACTCCAATCGGACATTATTGTCCCTTGATACTTATATTTAGATAATATAATATTTAGATAAATAAATCAAATTGAGGTGTAAAATGATAAATAAAAAAACTATAAATAAAATAATTATATTAATTTTGTTTTTGATTTCATTTTATATTAAACCAAGAACAGATGAAATTTTTATAACAGAAAGAAAAGATAAAACTATAGATTTCTATTCAGAAGTAACTATGATTTTAGAAAAATAAAAAATTTGGTTATTTAGAGTTTACTCTATATAATATATACTAGCTAAAGTATAAGGATATGAAAATAAATAGTATTAAAGGAGAATATAATGGATTTACTTAAAAATATTAAAATTGAAGAACTAGAATTGAATGATATAGAATTAGAAGAAGAATTAGAAAAATTAGAGGATGAATTATCAGGATGCGGAATATTATGTAGTGGAGATCATGGCGGTAATTAAATAAAATATGTACTTTAGCTAGTAAACATGAAGAATTTAAACATGCTATTAAATCAATTAAAATACAAAATTTATAAACAACCATATAAAGAACATGGAATTATCGGATGGATTAATACTAATGAGAGTTATGAATTTATTTCAAATTCATTACATTATATTGAGAATAGTGGCAAGAACTTTAACAAATTAACAATAGATAAAAAGTTAACTATAAATCTATTACTGATATCTAAAATTCATAATATAATTCCTTTCATTGCACATACTCATATATTTCTAAATGATTTTGAAAAAATAAGTTTTTCCAACCAAGATAGGAGGTTCTTCAATTCTATCATTACATTTGGCAACAAAATCGGACTAAAAGAGTATGTATTTATTTTATTTGATGGTAATCAATATGTGATAGAGATTGTGAGAAGAGATAAAATAGAAGAAATTAGGGGAGTATTTGATGAATTTAATAATTGGAAATAGTACAATAAAATTATTAGAATATAAAAATAAATTTTTAATATACAATATAGATTCTAATGAAATAAAAAAAATTAATATTGCAGATGGTAGAATTATTGAATCTTATATAGAAAAATATAAATTAAATACCCTAAGCATCACTGACAGAAAAAAATTTGAAGATTTTATTGATTCAAATTTTAATACGAATTATGTTAAACCAAAATTTAGATTTGAAAGTTTAAACGATACAAAAACAATAAGCAGATTAGAAATATTGTTAACTACATATTGCAACATGAATTGTAAGTATTGTTATGCTAATGGAGGAAATTATGGTTTAGAAAAACAAAACTATAGTATAAAAAATTTGGAATCTGATCTAAATAAATTAATTCCAAATATATTTAATGATATTAAGTTAGTAATGTTTTTTGGTGGAGAACCAATGGTAAATATTGAAGGAATTGAGTTTGTATGTGATTTTTTTAAAAGTCTATTAAAAAAAGGTGTAATTAATAAATTGCCATATTATACCTTGGTAACAAATGGTACTTTAATAAACAGTGAGTCAATAAAGATTTTGAAAGAAAATAATATACAAGTTACAGTAAGTATAGATGGTGACGAGTTAATTCACAATACACTAAGAACATATAGAAATGGTATAGGGACCTATAGAAATGTTCATGAAGGTATTGAATCATTAATTCAAAATGGTGTAAATTTATCAATGCTTGAAGTAACATATACTTCTCTCCATCAAAAGATGGGATATACAAGAAATAGTTTGAAAAATATGTTAAAAAATAAATTTCAGGATATAGAAATTTTAATAGTGGACTGCACTGGAGATACTGAATATGCAATTAAGAAAGAAGATTTAAAAAATGACTTAGAAATTAAAAATTCTAAAGCTTTTGATTTGTCTATAAGAAGAATGTTAAAAAATAATAAAAGAAAAGATTATTTTTGTAATGCAGGATTAAATTCATTTATTTTGACACAAAATGGGAATATCTATCCATGTCATAAATTTATTAATAAAGATGAATATATGCTGGGTAATATAAGAGATAGTGAAATATTTAGAAGTGAAGACTTTTATCATAATACTAAAAAGATAAATAATTTAAAGAGAAGTCAGGTTAAAGAATGTAGCGAATGTTGGGCGAAAAATCTGTGTGTTATTTGCCCAGATCAATTGATATCAAATAAAAATAATAAAACAGTATTTGTTGAAGAATGTGAAAATATGAGGCATAATATTATTAAATGTTTAGGCAATCTATAGAAGGTGGAATATGATTAAAAATATTATTAAAAATAATACACCAAGTTTAATATTATCAGTATTATTTGGTTGGGCAGAGGTAGTGTTTACAGTTCAGGCTTTACTAATGATTGGTGGACTTTTAGAAATAGCTGTTGGACAAGTTCAAGGTAATTTAAGTACATATATAGTTAAGACTGTATTTTATGTTGCCATGATGTTTTCTATGGGTGTAGCTCATTCATATTTTCTACAAATATTTTCAAAAAATTCAGTAGCAACGTTAAGAAAATCTATAGTTCAAAAACTATTTAATAGACCTACAATTGTTTTTAATAAAAGAACATCTGATGAATATATAGGCATTTTAGAAACAGATATTGAACAACTTAGGATGTATTATTTTAGAAATATTCCAAGTATTTTAAATGGCATAGGTCAAGTTGCTATTTATGCAATAGCCCTATTAAGATTTAATTTTTTAATTTTTATTGTAAGTGCAGTAGTTTCACTTCTTCCTATGTTTATTAATAAGCTATTTGTAAAACCATTAAATAAAGTGCAACTTGAAAGATCCGAAAAGAATTCCTTTTATTTAGAAAAACTTAACGAAACAATAAATGGATATTCCACTATAAAGAGATCAAACAATTATTCTAAGTTTGTAGACATATTATCAAAAGTAGATGAGGATAAATTAGAAACTGTTAAAAAGGCTAATGTATTTCAAACTATTGCCTTTCAGGGACTTTTTTCTGCTAATTTCATTTCAATTGGTTCTATTGTTTTAGTGGGAAGTATTTTAGTAAGTCGGGGTCAAATGCAAATCGCTGAGGTTGTTGCTGCTATGAACATTATTTCTACAGGTTCTAATTCACTTGCATCTCTTTTAAGAAGTTTTTTAGAGTTTAGATCTACAAAAGATTTAATGAAAAAGGTACTTGGTAATTCTAGTGAAGAAACGGAAAATGAAGAAGTGCTGTCTTTAAAATCTGTTAATATGCCTATAAGCATACAAAATTTAGATTTTAGTTTTGGTAATAGAAATATTTTTAGAGACTTTGATTTTATTTTTCATGAGAATAAATCATATGGAATAGTTGGAGATAGTGGTTCTGGTAAAACTACTTTAGCTAGAATGTTACTTAAAGAAATCGACAACTTCTCAGGTAATATAAAATATGGAAATGACAGTGTAATAGATATAAAAGAAGAAAGTCTTTATGAATCAGTGGATTATATTCCACAAAATCCATTTATTTTTAGAGATACTTTAAAAAATAATATTACACTTTATTCAGATTATAACGAAGATAAGTTTATGGATATTCTAGGAAAAGTAAATATAATAGACTTACTAAAAAGATGTAAAGACGAAAAATTAAATCCTTTAAAATTATCAGGTGGAGAAAAACAAAGAATTGCAATAGCTAGATCTCTTTATAAGGATTCTGATTTGATTATATTTGACGAGCCTACTTCAGGATTAGATCCAGAAAATAGAGAAAATATAGACAATCTCATATTTTCGTTAAAAGATAGAACCAAGATAGTTATTACTCACAATTGGGACAAAGATTATTTATCTAAATTTGACAAAGTTATTAAAATTGGAAACGGCGGAGAAGAATTTATTTTATAAATTTAAATATTATATACAAAAAAAGATTACCTAGAATTCAAATAGAATTTAGGTAATCTTTATTTAATTTATAAAAAGAAATAAAATCCATTAAAGTGAACGATGGCAGCTGCTAGTACAAAAAAGTGCCATATAACGTGGTTGTATTTAAATCTTTTACTTTTATAAAATAATGTTCCTACAGAATAAAGGACCCCTCCAATAACTAAAAGTAGTAAAAACTTCCAAGATGAATTTATAAGAATTGGTCTAATTAGAAAAATTGCAAGCCATCCCATTGTAATATATGTTATTAAAGAAACTATTTTTGTTTTATCAAATTTATTATAAGTTACTATTTTAAATACAGTACCAAATAAGGCAATTGACCATATTAAAGCAACAAACAATACTCTAAACCATCCATCAGTTAATAACAGAAGTGCAGGAGTATAGCTTCCAGCGATAAAATAATAAATAGATATATGATCAAATACTCTTAAAATATTCTTTGCTTTAGGGAAAGGTATAGCATGGTAAATAGTGCTTGCCAAAAATAGGAGTATAAAACACCCGCCGTATATTGAAAATGCAACTACTCCTAAAGTATCTCCACTTTCTATTCTAGGTAATATTAACATTATTAAAAAAATAATACCTAAAATTACTCCTATTCCATGGGATATAGCGTTGTGAACTTCAATCATTAATAAATCCCTTTTGGACAATTCATTACTCATCTAATCACCTCTTATTTATATTATACAATAAATAGTTATTTAAATCAGATAATATTAAATTATTATATACAAAATTTACAAAAGTTATTATTGACTATAATACGGAGGTGGGATATATGTACTATATGTATTTTTACTCACATATAATGGAATGGGATTATTAAATCTTTTAAAAAATATTTTGGAAAATACAAATAAAAAAAGGACTCTTTATGAGTCCTTAATTTTATTGATCTATTTCGTTTAAGCTATCCATTA
>CAYWTV010000010.1:23429-37612 GCA_964461305.1 uncultured Peptoniphilaceae bacterium | reverse complement strand
TAAAAGTTATCCACTTATTCGCAGAGTTATCCACATATATTAATTTGTTTTATAAAATATTTATAAAATTTTGTGTATATTTTTTTAATTTAATCTTTTTATGATAGAATATTCATTAACTAATATGGAGATTTTTTATGGATAAGACTATTTTAAAGTTTGTTGATTTAACAAAACTAAATAAAAGGGATAAAGTCTACTTAGACAAGGAATATCTTAGTGATATTTTAAAGGATATTTCTAAGGGTGATAGAATTTCCCATATTAAATTTGGAGAGGGAAGTATTGTAGATATTTCTTCTGGGATTGTTACTGTAAATTTTAATAGTTCTTTAAAGAAGTTTCCTTTTCCTAGTGTTTTTACTGATGGTTTTATTGAAATTATAGATAAGTAGGGTGGTTATGGTTTTAAGAAAAAAATTTTTTGAAAAAGATGATTTAAAGGAATTTTATTTGCCTATTGGTTTTGGGGCTGCTTTAATAGCTTTAGGTCAAAATTTATTTGTTATGCCTTCTGGTTTACTGGCTGGAGGTCTTAGTGGTATTGCTTTAATAGTAAATTATTCCTTAGGTATTAGTGCTGGTTTGGCATTTTTTATTTTGAATATTCCTATGGTTATTTTAGCTTTAAAAAAACTGAGCCTTAGATTTACTGTTCAGTCTTTTTTTGCTGTTTTGGTTTTTACTGTTGTTCAAATGAGTACTGCTAGTCTTATTGGAGTTTTAAATGTTGATGATTTTATTTTAAATAGTATTTTTGGTGGACTTTTAAGGGGGATTGGCGCTGGTATTATTTTTAGAAATGGCGTTACTCTTATGGGTTTTGATGTTTTGGCTTTTTTGGCTAAAAAAAATCTAAATATTAATATTGGTACTTTTAATATGATGCTAGACAGTATGATTTTAGTAGTTGCGGCTTTTATGTTTGGTTTTGAAATGGCTTTATATACTATTATTTCCCAATACGTTGTTGCTAAAATCTCTGACGGTATTATGCAAGGTGTTGGTGAGAGAAAGAATATTATGATCGTGACTAAAGAATACGAAAGAATCAGAGACGAAATTTATAAAAGTGTTAATAGAGGTGTTACTTTTATTGAGGCTGAAGGTGGTTTTTCTAGAGAGCCTAAGAAGATTGTTTTTGTCGTTGTTACTAATAGACAGATAACTAAGATTAGAGAAATTATGGAAGCTATTGACAAGGATGCTTTTATGACTATTACTGATAGTAGTGAAGTAAAAGGAAAGGGTTTTAGAAGTTTAGGACAATGAGCGATATTATAAAAGTTATTATACTTTCTTTTGTGGAAGGTTTTACTGAGTTTTTGCCTGTTAGTAGTACAGGTCATTTGATTTTAGTAAATGAATTTGTAAGTTTGGAGCCGGAGGCTTTTTCTAATGCTTTTAATGTTATTATTCAATTAGGGGCGATTTGTGCTGTTATTAGACAGTATTTTTATAAACTAAATCCTATAGATTTAGGAAAGATTAGTTTTAATACGGATATGGGAGATTACGAATTTTTGTCTTTTAAGGACAAGTTAAAATTCAGAATTAATAATTTTCACAAGCCTACTATGAGACTTTGGATAAAGGTACTTATTGGGTTTTTACCGGCTATGGTTTTAGGATTTTTGTTTGATGATTTAATAGACAAGTACTTATTTAGTCCTACTGTAGTTGCTGCTGCTTTGATTTTTTGGGGTATTGTTATTATATATATTGAAAAGTTTAAGGTTGTAGATGTAAAGACTGATTCTTTAGGAGAGATTACTCCTATTCAAGCTGTTAAAATAGGATTTTTTCAGTGTTTAGCTATGATTCCAGGAACTTCTAGATCTGCTGCTACTATTATCGGTGGAAGGCTTACTGGTACTAGTAGGGTTGTGGCTGCTGAGTATTCTTTCTTTTTAGCTATTCCCACTATGCTTGGGGCTACTGCTTTAAAGATTTTAAAAATGGGTGCAAATTTTACCCAGTCTCAGTGGGGGCTTATTTTATTAGGAGCTTTTTTGTCCTATTTAGTTGCAGAGGTAGTTATTAGGACTTTTATGAAGTTTATTAAAAACAACAGCTTTACTGTTTTTGGAATTTATAGAATTATTATAGGTATTGTAGTATTTCTGTATATATATATCACTAATTAAACATTTGGTTATCACAGAAAAATAATAAAATTATTTTTAAAGGGGTGGATTATGAGCAAAATTTTAGTTGTAGATGATGAAGAAAGAATACGCGATGTCATCACCACTTATGCAAAATACGAAGGTTATGAGGTAGATGTAGCTGAGGATGGTCTTGAGGCTATAGAAATGGCTAAGGAAAACAAATACGATGTTATAGTTATGGATATTATGATGCCTAATTTAGATGGTTATTCTGCCCATCAAGAGATTTCTAAATTTAAAGACATACCAGTAATAATGCTAAGCTCACGTGGAGAAGAATACGACAAACTTTTTGGCTTTGAAATTGGAATTGACGATTATTTAGTTAAGCCTTTTTCTCCAAAAGAGTTAATGGCTAGAATTCGAGTAGCTGTAAAGAGAAACTCCCAAGAGCGAAAATTAAACAAAGTTTGGAAACAAGATGGTTTAGAGGTTGATATTGACGGTCACGTTATTTATGTAGATGGAGAAGCGGTAAATTCTACTCCAAAGGAGTTTGAACTACTTACTTATTTTATCCAAAACGAGGGAAAGGCCTTATCTAGGGACCAGCTTTTAAGTTCCGTATGGGGTTATGACTTTTTTGGGGACGATAGAACCGTTGATACTCACATAAAAATGCTTAGAAATACTTTAGGAGATTATAGAAAGTTTATTATAACAGTACGAGGAGTAGGTTATAAATTTGATTCAGAAGTTACAGAGGCTAAATAAAAACAAAGAAAGCAAAGACGAGATTATTCGTCTAGGAAGTATTTTCAATAGGCTTTGGAAGTACTTTACTCTATATATTATTATTATACTTTTGATAATTTGGTTAATGCAAAATGTGTTTTTGGCAGCTTTTTACAAAAACATGAAAATTGCAGATATTGAAGAGACAGGTAGAGAAATTACCACTGAGTACTTACAGGATAAGTCTATTGAATCTACTATTAGAACAAAATCCATTGACAATTCCACAAGGATACAAGTTGTAGATGGAGAGGGAAATGTTATTTATCCAAATGATTGGATGGGGATATTTTACGCAACCACATATAATAGAGAAATTATAAACTCAATTTTAACAGACGTTCCGAAAGTTCAAGGTGCCCACAGTCTTTATGATCTGAAAATTTTAGATGAAGATTATCAAAGTTATATTTATACAAGTTATTTAGGGACAGATGATAATAGATCTGACCTTTATTTAATGATCGTATCTATGGTTGAGCCTATAGATTCTACAATTCAAATAATGAGAAGACAATTTCCTTATATAATAGGAATTGTATTTGCAATAGGGATGATAGTAAGTTATTTTATTTCAAAAAAATTATCAAAACCTGTCCAAGATTTAAACGAATCAGCAAAGGAACTTGCCCTTGGAAATTACACCACTAGCTTTCCTAGCTCTGGTGTTTATGAAATAGATCAGCTTTCTCAGACTCTAAATTTTGCAACTGAAGAACTTTCTAAAATGGAAGAGATGAGAGTCTCCATAGTGGCCAATGTATCTCACGATCTTAAAACTCCCCTAACAGTTATAAAGTCCTACTCTGAGATGATTAAAGATATCACTGGTGATGATAAAGAAATGCGAGACAAAAACCTAGATATTATCATTTCTGAATCAGACAGACTTACAGAAATGGTAAATAGTATTTTAGATGTTTCCAAGTTAGAGATGCAAATGGACGAGTTAGAAAAAGAGGAGATGTCCTTAAGGGATCTTACTAAAAATATTATTAGTAGATTAGATGTATTAAAAACAAAACAAAAATTTGAGTTTTCAATAGAAGGTGATTCTGAAGGTTGGATTTATGCAGATCCAGCTATGATAAATCAAGTTTTATATAACTTTGCATCTAATGCTGTAAGTTTTGTTGGTAAAGACAAAAAGATTATTTTTAAAATAGAAGAAGACGAAGAAAATATCACTTATTCAGTAATTGACCACGGACGAGGTATTCCTGAAAAAGACAGAGAAAAAATCTGGGAGAGATATTATACAGATCGAAAAAACCACATTAGGAACGTTGTGGGAACTGGTTTAGGACTTCACATAGTTAGGGTAATTCTAAGTAAACATGGATTTATCTATGGTGTGGATTCTGAGATTGACAAGGGATCTAGATTTTATTTCATAGCTCCAAAAATAAAAAAAGATTAATTTAAATTGTGAATTTAATCATTAAACTTGGGTATTAATATAAGAGTAAGAAAATTATATTTTTGTAGGTTTATATAGGAGGAATTAAAATTATGAAATTAAGTGAAAGATTACAAGAAGCGTTAAACAAACAAATTAGATTAGAAATCGAATCTGCTTATAAATACGATGGAATGAGATTGTATTTTAAAGATTTAGGTTCTCCAGGTGCAGAGCATTGGTTAAAATTACAAGCTCATGAAGAATTAAAACATGCTGAAGATTTTACTGATATTATATTAGATCTTGACGGAGAACTAGCTCCTCTTGGCGCCTTAGAAGAACAACCAGTAAAATACGAATCTTTCTTAGATGTATTTGAACAAGGTTTAGAACACGAAAAATTAATATCTAGAAGTATATTAGATATTTTAGAAATCGCTATTGAAGAAAAAAATTATGCGGCAGAAAACTTCTTAAGAACTTATGTAGATGAACAAGTTGAAGAAGAAGATACTTTTAGAGGCGTAATTGACCTTATAAAACTTGCAGATAAAGATAAAGCAGCATTATTTAAAGTTGACTCAATTTTAGCAAAAAGAGATCACTAAAAAATATTAAAAACGCAAAAAAGATGAAAAAACTTCTTTTTTGCGTTTTTTTAATGGAGATTTATTGGATTTTCTAGAAAATCTTATTAAATAATATTAAAATTTCTCAAAGATTTGTTGTCATTAATTAATAAAATTTGATAAAAAAAAGTGAGACTTTTCTCACTTTTTAAAAATCTACTTAAAATTTGTTTCTCATATCCTTTTGAAATGGTCTTTTTAAATCTTCTATTTCTGTTCGGTCTTTTACTTCCATATAGGAATCTATTAAAGCAGCTCCTAAAAGCAGCATATATATTAACAAATAAAACCAAAGCATAATTACCATTATAGAGCCTAAAGCTCCATAAATTGCGTTGTTGTTGTTAAAGTTATTAATATAAAATGCAAAGCCTAAAGATCCTATTATCCATCCTATTGTTACAAAAGAAGAGCCTATAATAGCTTCTTTAAAAGAAATTTTTTCTCCGCCAAATTTAGAAAGCAATTTAAATATTATTGTTAAAAATAAAAATAAATAAACTATGGGAATTAAGTTACGAAGAAGTCCCCAAAGGAAGAACTGATTTAGATCTATATTAAACAAAAAGTTTATTACACTTGCTATAGGATCTCCCGTTACAAAAAAGACAAAAAATACTATTAATGATACTAAAAGTGCCAGTGTAAATATCATTGCATAAATGTTGTTTAGGATAAAGTTTTTTATTCCTTCTCCTTCATTTATTTCAAAAATATTATTAAATGCTTTTATTATAAATTTTGAGGCTTTTGATGCAGAAAACAGTGTAATAAGTCCACCGACTATTGCAAATGTTCGATTATTTGTAGAGGCTAAGTAGTCCATTATGGGAGATAGTATTATACTTGCATCTTCATAAACACTATTTGCTACACTTAGGACTGTATCTATGTGTTCTTGTAAAAAATAAGTCATTATACTAAATCCTAGGACTAAAAAAGGTCCTATTGATAGTAACAAATAATACACTACCACTGCGCTTACTTCGTTTAATTTAAATTCTTTGTTTTTTTCTATTAACTTTAAAAAGATTTTTACGAACTTGTTGTTTGAATTTTTTAATTTTTCCAAAAAATCACCTACCTATTAATTAGTTATAATATAGCCACTTAGAAGGAATATAATCAACTTTTACATAATAATACATTATTGAAACTGTACAAATTCGTCTTTTATACTTATAATATTATTTCAAAAGTTTCTATTGTTTATAGTATTTTCTACAAATAATAGTTTATTTTACTCATTCTAATTGTGGGTATAATATAATGATATTAAGGTCATTTTATGATAAGATAGAAAGGAATGTGGAGGTTAAATTTGGAAATAAAAAATCAAGATAATTTTATAAACCTAATAAAGATTGCTATGTATTCTCTGTTTATTGGATACTTAGGTTATTCTTTTGCTGGTGTTATTCTAATATTTTATCCAATGTTATTTATGGAATCCACTATAAAAAACGGATTGATTCCCACTATTTTAGCTATGTTAGCTACTAGTGTGATTCTAGGTTTACTTATAAATTTATTGGCGGGGCTTGCCCTGTTTTTCGTATTTGCTCCTATGGTGTTGATTTTTCATTATTGTGTAGAATCAAAGAAAAGCTACATGTTTACTTTAATCTTAATGGTTATTGTTTTAGCTGCAAGTTTTACTTCTTACCAAATGGGAATTACTAGGATTGAGTCTTTGGATTTAGAGGCTTTTATCGACAATGTTGTAGAGATGCAAGTTGAAAACCTAGATTCAAACTTGTCTAATTTGGAGCTTTCAAGATACGAGGATAACTTAAGGATGATTTACGAATACAGTATTATTTTAGTTCCAGGAATTACTTTAATAATACTTGGCCTTACGGTTTATTTAAATTATGTCTTTGTTGGAAGAAGGCTTTTAGTTCAAGGGGTGTTAATTAACCAACCACCACTTTTTAGTAATTTTCAGTTGCCTAGGGTTTCCATAATTGTTTTTGGAGCATTTATTGCAGCTATATTACTAATGAGATACTTAGGTTTAGATTATTATAGTGAAATATATCTTAATACTATTGCAGTATTTGGGTTTATATATTTTGTAAACGGATTGGCACTTTTTTCTAATTTCTTAATTAGATTGAGAATTCCCAATTTAGGCAGGATGTTAGTATATGTAACTTGCTTTATGTTTCCTCCTGTGGGAATAGTTGTTGCTGTTTTAGGTTTATTAGATGCTCTAATTTACTTTAGGAGAATAAGTATAAAGAGGGAGTGATGTTTTGAATAGACTAAAATACTTGAAAGATTATAAGTTAGTACTTTCTCTTTTGTTTGTAATTGTAATTATGCTCTTCATTTTAAACGAAGTGGCAGGTTTCCTTGGCCTTGTTTTAGCTGTTGGGATTTTATATGAAATAGCCTTTAGAAGAGAAGAGATCGAAAGTAATGAAGTAAATAATATTGAAAAATTATGCGAGAATTTTGATTCTGCGGCTCAAGATTCTCTATTTAACATGCCCTTTCCCCTTATCCTTACTAATAACAAGGGGATCATCACGTGGTACAATCCAGCTTTTTTAAAGATTATTGAACAAAATCAAGCTGTTGGTGATGAAATCGAGGATGTCCTTGATGGGTTTTATTTTGATGAAATTATTAAAAGTGAAGATGATATTGAACTTGAAATCGACAATAAAAATTATATAGTTTATCAAAATAGAGTTAAAAAAACCGATGGAAATGTCATCTATTTATTTTATTTTGTAGACAATACTAAATACGATGCTTTAAGAGAAAAGTATGTGGACAAAAGAGTAGGTTTTGGTCATGTTTATGTGGACAACTATGATGAAATAGGCCTTGGGAAAAAGGGCTATGTAAAAAGTGTTATTATTGCTGAAGTTGAAAATCAAATTATGGAATATTTTGGCGAGAAAAATGCTGTAGTTAGAAGATATGACGATGACAAGTACTTAGTAGTTTTTAACAACAAATCCCTACTTACCTTTATTGAAGATAAGTTTTCTATTTTAGATACTGTTAGAGAAATTGGAGAAAATAACGAATCTACCATTACTTTAAGTATGGGGATTTCTGAAACTTTAGATAGTATTCCAGAGTCTTATGAAGAATCTAGAATAGCAGTAGATCTTGCCCTTGGTCGTGGTGGAGATCAGGTTGTAGTTAGAACCAGTGAAGGCCACGAATTTTTCGGTGGAAGAACTCAAGCTAGGGAAAAAAGAAATAGAGTAAGAGCTAGGGTAATTGGAAACAGTTTATCGAATCTTATTGAAGAAGCTTCTGAAATATTTATTATGGGGCACAAAAACGCAGACATGGATGCCATTGGCTCTGCTATTGGTATGTTAGGTGCTGTTAGACGAAAAAACAAAAAAGGATTTATTGTCTTAAATGAAGTCAATCCAAGTATAAAAATGATTATGGAAGAGATGAAGGAAAATGCTCCTGAGATTTACGAGTTTGTAATTTCATCTGAAGAGGCCATTGAAAATGCTCAAAAGACCAAATCCTTAATTATAATGCTAGATAATCACAAGTCTTATTTAGCAGAAGAGCCAAAATTATTTGATCTTATTGATAAGGTGGTAGTTATTGATCATCATAGAAAGGGAAATGACTCTATTGACAATGCTGTACTTTCATATATTGAATCTTATGCATCTTCTACTAGTGAACTTGTTACTGAAATACTAGAGTATATGGAACCAGATTTAAATATTAGCAAGTTTGAGGCTGAGGCGATGATGGCTGGTATCGTAGTAGATACTAAAAACTTTACTTTTCAAACTGGAGTTAGAACCTTTGAGGCAGCTTCTATTTTAAGAAGAAACGGAGCTAATCCTACAAGTGTAAATAAATATTTCAACGACGATATAGATACTGTAAGATTAAGAGCGAAGGTTATTCACGATGCTGAAATTATAAATCACGAAATAGCTATTGCCACCTTAGAAGAAAATGTGGATTCTAATGTTTTAATCGCTGCCCAGGCTGCAGATTCCCTATTAAATATTGTAGGAATAAATGCATCCTTTGTACTGACAAAAAACGAGGACAATATTCACATTTCGGGCAGAAGTGCTGGAGAGATTTCTGTTCAGTTAATCCTAGAAAAACTAGGTGGAGGTGGACATTTAGTTTCTGCTGCAACTCAGCTTAAGGGAGTTTCAATGGAAGAGGCCCACGAAATGTTGTTGAAAGTTATAGATGAGTATTATAATGATATAGAAAATGAGGAGAGTATAGATGAAAATAATATTAATGAAGGATCATAAAGAACTTGGAAAAGCTGGAGAAATGGTGGAATCTAAAGACGGATATGCTAGAAACTTCCTTATTCCTAGAAAAATTGCTGTGGAAGCTACTCCAGAAAATGTTAAAAACTGGGAAGTTGAACAGGCAGATTTAAAGGAAAAAGAAAGAATTGCCCTTGAAGAAGCAAACGAACTAAAGGAAAAAATCGAAAACACAACTATTAACCTAACTGCTAAAGGCGGAGAAGGTGGAAAGTTGTTCGGATCCATTACTAGTGCTGAAATTTCAAAAGCTCTAAAGGATCAAAGTAATATTAATATAGACAAAAAGAAAATTGAACTTGGAGAAAATATTAAAACTTCAGGATTAAAGGAAGTTCAAATAAGGGTTTATCCTGAACTTACAGCGAATTTAAAAGTACAAATTGACGTTAAATAGATTTTTAAAATATACAAAAGATTTGGAGATGATTTTCATTTTCAAATCTTTTACATATCATAAGCGGGTGTTTAAATGGCTAATCAACAAATAGGAAGAATACCTCCACACAGTATGGAGGCTGAACA
The DNA here is from genome assembly GCA_964461305.1 of uncultured Peptoniphilaceae bacterium. Taxonomy (GTDB): domain Bacteria; phylum Bacillota; class Clostridia; order Tissierellales; family Peptoniphilaceae; genus Neofamilia. The sequence goes on along the minus strand of CAYWTV010000010.1, from coordinate 27,855 downwards.
AAATGTACTGGGGATTTTATTATTAAAATCTGAAAATATGAATACTGCAGTAGAACTTATTAGGGCTGAAGATTTTTATAATCCAGCCCATGTTATGATTTATGATGCTATGTTAAGTCTTTATAACAAAAACGCACCTATAGATTTGCTTACAATTACTGAAGAGCTTAGAAGAGTCGGTCACTTAGATGAAATCGGGGGAGTAGCATATATTGCAACTTTATCTGAAGATGTAGTAGGGACTTTAAATATTGAATACTACCTAAAAATCGTCAAAAGCAAATCTACCCTTAGAAAAATTATAGAAGCATCAAGTGCCTCTGTGGATTTAGCCTATGAAGACTCAGAAGAAGTAGATACTATTGTAGAATTTACTGAAAAATCCATATTTGAAATCACCCAAGATATTCACTCTAAAGGTTTAAGCCCTATTAGGGATGTTTTAGTTACTTCATTTTCTGAAATGGAAAAAAGAGCAGACAATCCTAGTACACTTACAGGTGTAACTACTGGATTTATAGATTTAGATAGAAAACTTTCAGGTCTTCAAAAATCTGATCTAGTACTACTTGCAGCCAGACCTTCCATGGGTAAAACTGCCCTAATGGTAAACTTAGCAGTAAATGCAGCACTAAAGGAAAGTGCCCATGTTGCTATTTTTTCTTTAGAGATGAGTGACGATCAGTTAACTAGAAGAATGATGTCATCAATGTCCCATGTGGATTTACAAAAAGTAATTTCTTCAAATTTAGAAGCTCAAGAATGGACTAAACTTTTAGAGGGAGTAAACGTATTAGATAAATTAAATATTTATATAGATGATACTGCAGGGATTTCCCCTTTGGAATTAAAGGCAAAGGCCAGAAGATTAAAAGCTCAACAAGGATTAGACCTTATAGTTATAGATTATCTTCAACTTATGGAGATTAAGGGCAGAAGTGAAAATAGAACTCAAGAGATTTCAGCTATTTCAAGGTCCTTAAAGGCAATAGCAAAAGAACTGGAAGTTCCAGTAGTAGCACTTTCTCAGCTATCAAGGGCCACAGAACTTCGTGGAGATAAAAGACCGATACTTTCGGATTTGAGAGAATCTGGAGCTATAGAACAAGATGCGGATGTTGTATTATTTTTATACAGAGACGAATACTATAACAAAGATACAGAAAAGAGAAATGTAGGAGAGGTTATAATAGCAAAACACAGAAACGGACCTACTGGTGTTGTAGAGCTTACCTTCTTACCACAGTTTACGAAATTTGTAAATAAAGGACAATAATTATGATAAATGAGGAGTATTTATTTTTTGAAAAATTAAATCTAACCCACGTTATGAAAATGATGAATTGGGGAGAACACGAAGATCCCCTATTTGTAGATTACAATTTTAAATTTAGAACTAAGGAAGAGTGCAAGGATTTTTTACTTCAAAAGACCTTACTACCAATTAATAAATACTACGCTATTATTTATTCAGAGGAGGTTATTGGCTTTTTAGGAACTAAAAACATTAACTTTCTAAAAAAGTCCTCCACATTAGGAATAGTTTTAAACCCAGATGTTGTAAATATGGGCTTTGGAAAAGTGGCATTAAAGAAGTTTTTAAATTTTTATTTTAATGAGCAAAACATGAGAAAAATGGACCTTTTAGTAGCCGGTTACAACCCTAGGGCTAAAAAACTATATGAAAAAATGGGATTTAAAAAGACAAAAAGATTTTTAGAACTCTATCCCAATGGAAATAATATAGATATAAACTCCCAAGAGATGAAACCACATAAAATGGAATTTGTTCAAAAGGGAAATATTTTATATAATTATGTTTACAAAATGGAGCTAAAGAAAGAGGATTTTAATATTGAAATTTGTAATTGAAAAAGGCGAAATAGACTTTGGTGTAACAATTATTGACAATATTTTTATAGAAGATTATATGCCTATAGCGAAGGGATCCTTTGTTAAGGTTTATTTGTATGCCTATAAAAACATGAGCTCAAATACAAATTTTGAAATTACTAACGAAAGACTAGCAAAAAACTTAAAACTAAATGTAAGAGACGTTGAAGATGCCTGGGACTATTGGGAATCAGAGGGAGTTATTGAAAAGGTCTTTAAAGTTGATGGAGATTTTGATATTGAATTTAAAGATTTAAAAAAATACTATGTTGAAAACGGCCTTAAACTAAACCCAAGAAAAAAATTAACCCCTCAAGAGACCTTAATAAACGCAATGGAAAACAACATTACAAGGCAGATGTTTAACAATGTGGATTACTACATGAGAAGACAGACTACTCCCATGGAGAAGTTAGAAATCGTAAGTTGGATATCAGATTTTAATATGAGCCCTCAATTAATTGAGGTGGCCTTTGAATTTTCTACAGAAAAGAAGAAGAAAATAAGCATTAACTATGTAAAGGCAATAGTCAAATCTTGGTATGACAATAAAATCTCTACCGTTGAACAAGTAGAGAAAGAATTAGAAAAAATCGACAAACGATATATTAGAAAAACCCAAGTCCTTAGAAAACTAGGACTTCAAAATAGAAGCGTATCAGAGCCTGAAATAGATTTAATAAATTCATGGTATGATAAGTACGACTTTACAAAAGAGATGATAGATTTAGCAATCTCCAAGTCTTCAAGTGCATCTAGACCATCAATAAAATACGTAGATGCAATACTTCAAAACTGGAAAAGAGCAGGAGTAGAAAATATAGAAGACATTGCCAAAAAAGATCCAAGAGTAAAAAAAGTACCGAAAAAGACGAAATTTCACAATTATAAAGGCCAAAGTGACAACTTGACAGAGTCAGAATTAAACGACATTGCCAACCAAATGATGAGAAAAAGGCGGGATATAAAAGGTGAATAACAAATTATCCATATACGAAAAAGTCATAGGTGAATACGAAAAGAAACAAGAAAATTTAGAATCAACTAGGGCCAAAAAGTTAGAAGAATTATATGAAAATGTTCCACTAATTAAAAAAATTGACCACAGAATAAACGAAATCGGAATCAAATCTGGACTGAATATTTTACAAGGAAAAGAAACCGACTTTAAAAAAGAACTAGAAGAACTAAGGGATGCAAAAGACGCCCAGCTTATTACAAACAATTATCCACTAGATTATTTAGATGATGAGTATCAATGTAAAATCTGCAAAGATACAGGATTTGTAGACTCTAAAGAGTGCAGCTGTTTTACACAAAGTATCGCTAGAGAATACTACAAAATGAGTAATTTAGATAGGGTATTAGAAAAAGAGAACTTCTTGACTTTTGATTTTGAAGTGTTTTCAGAAGAGATAATAGAAGAAGAAGACATATCCCCAAGAAAAAATATTCAACAGATAGTAAAAGGCTCAGAAAAATTCATCAGAAACTTTGAAAAACCAGAAGAATACAACCTTCTTTTTTACGGATCTACTGGCCTTGGAAAGACCTTTATGGTAAATTGTATCGCTAAGGAACTTTTAGATTTGGGATATACAGTAGTATATCAAACAGCCCACAATTTAATGAACATTGTAGAAGAATACAAATTTTCCAAAACAGAAAACATCTTAGAATCTAAGAAAAAATACGACTTTTTAATAGAAGCAGATTTGTTAATAATAGACGATTTAGGAACTGAAAGCTCGAATTCCTTCACTACTTCAGAAATATTTAATATATTAAATATGAGAAATCTAAAAGAAAAGAAAATACTTATCTCCACAAATCTTTCCCCAGGGGAAATTTCTAAAACTTATACAGATAGACTTTTTTCTAGAATACTAGAGAGATTCAACATCTACAAGTTTATAGGAACAGATTTAAGATGGAGAGGATACTAAAATAGGAGGAAAAAAATGAAATCATTTAAAATTAAAAACTCAAAACCCATTGCTGGACACTATTCACCTGCAATATTAAGTAACAACTTTTTATTTATATCGGGGCAAGTTCCAGTAAACCCAGTAACTGGTAAAATAGTAAAGGGAAGTTTTGAAACCCAATTTCAACAAGTACTAGATAATCTAAAGGGAATTTTAGAATCAGCTGGTTTAGCAGTAGATGATTTAGTAAAGGTAAATATTATGATAGTAGACGGAGAAAAATGGTACGTTGTAAACGAAATGTGCAAGGAATTTTTCGGAAAACACAAGCCAGCCAGAACAGTCCTTCCAGTACTACCACTTCACAACGGATACCAAGTTGAATTAGAAGCCATAGCAGAACTAAAAAAGGAAGAAAAATAAGTCTAATTCTAGGCTTATTTTTTTATATATTAAATTGCAAAAAAACAAAAAAATTATTAAATATAATAATTTAATATATGTATTTATTATTCATATATGATATGATCATGATAACGTTATCATTTATAATAAGTAGGAAAATTATGAAATTGAAAGGATGGGAATTTAGAAAAACCCACGAA
>CAYWTV010000010.1:0-23329 GCA_964461305.1 uncultured Peptoniphilaceae bacterium | reverse complement strand
AATAAGTAGGAAAATTATGAAATTGAAAGGATGGGAATTTAGAAAAACCCACGAACCATTAACATTAGTAGAAAAAAGGTGGAGAAGTTTACGTAGCAACTAGAAAAAAAGAAGCCCAAGAAAAAGCAAAAGAATTAGGAGCTTTCAAAGTTTCTGAAAATATAAAAGACTTTAAAGACGAAAATCTAGAAGTAATAGTAGATTTTGCAGGAGCAGGAGTAACAACTGCAGATGCATTATCAGCAATAGCTCCAGGAGGAACAGTTGTAGTAGTGGGAATGGGAAAATTAGAATCCACAATAAATACTGGTGATCTAATAATGAAAGCAGCTACAATAAGAGGCTCCGTAGGTGGAACTAGAGAAGATATAGAAGAAGTAATAAAACTTATATCAGAAGATAGATTCCATATAGAAACAGAAAAAGTATCATTTGAAGAAGTTCCAGAAGGACTAGAAAGACTTCACGAAGGAAAAGTTACTAAGAGATTAGTAATGGTTAATGATTAATAAAAAGTTCGAAAGGTGATAGTTAAGCTATCGCCTTATTTTGTGATATAATATATAAATTAATCTTAAAAGAGGTGGAGTATGAAAAAGGACTATATAAATATAATAACATCCTTAATAATATTTGGATCCATTGGAGTATTTAGAAATTTTATTCCCTTTCCATCAAGTGTAATATCTTTTTCAAGGGGACTTATAGGAACATTGTTTTTATTAATAGTAGTATTTATTAAAAAACGACCAATGGACAAAGTTGGAATGAGAAAAAACTTTAAAATTTTAGCATTTTCTGGAATTCTAATAGGAATAAATTGGGTGTTTTTGTTTGAAGCATATAGATTTACAACAGTAGCAGCAGCCACAATGGCCCTTTATATGCAACCTACCTTTGTAATATTAGCATCTCCATTTTTATTAGGAGAAAAATTATCAATAAAAAAATTAATATGTGCATTTATAGCAGTACTGGGAATGATTTTAGTTTCAGGAATCATTAAGACAGGACTAGAAGGAACAAAGGGAATATTTTTTGGACTAATAGCAGCAGTACTTTATGCCTGTGTAATTATATTAAATAAATTTATAAAAAGTGAAATCCAACCATATGAAAAAACTATAATTCAGTTAGTATTTGCAACACTAATAGTAATGCCATATATATTTTTAACAGAAGATATTTTAGCATTAGAATTTAGTCCTATAATACTAATTATGTTATTAATAATAGGAGCAGTTCATACAGGAATAGCCTATTCCCTATATTTTGGAGCATTAGAAAATATCCCAGCCCAAACAGTTGCCCTACTAAGTTATGTAGACCCAGTAGTAGCAGTATTTTTATCAGCAATAATATTAAAGGAAGTCCTAACACTTCCAATATTTATAGGCTCCATTATGATACTAGGATCAGCATACTTTGGAGACAAAGTTAAATAAAAACCAATAAAACATCGATCATAAAAATTTGTTAACCCCAATACAACATTTTGATTTCAAAACCCGTAGTGGTCGCACGGTGTGAAATCAAAGGGATAGATTAGGCATATAGATATAATAAAAAACATAGATATTTATAAAAACCCCAATAAGGCCGACCATAAAAATGTAAACAAGGTCTTTTATTAAATAAATATTAATTAAATAAAATATTACAACGAAGAAAATGCATCCCTTGTTATGCAAACCAACTATAAAAAACGGGACGCATTTTCATTTATTTACATATTATTATCAATACATTATTAAACAAAAACACTCTCTTTAAATTCATTACATTTGGAATGCTGTCCCCTACACCTTATGCCAAATAATCTTGTATTAAATCTATTAACTTTTGAAATCCTTTTTCTTCGATTTCTGTAAATCTGTTTTTTAATGGGGAATCTAAATCTAGGACTCCATAGACTTCTTTATTTTTTAATAGTGGAACTACTAATTCTGAGTTAGATGCACTATCGCAGGCAACGTGGCCTTCGAAATTGTGAACGTCATCTACTCTTACTAATTTTTTGTCTCTCCAAGCCTTTGCACAAACTCCTACTTCTTTTTTTAGTCTTGTACAAGCTGGTAGTCCTTGGAATGGTCCTAAAACTAATTCTTCTTCTTTTACTAAATAAAACCCTGCCCAGTTTAAATCTGGCACTACCGCCATTATAATTGCACTAATGTTAGACATTAGGGCGATTTTGTCTTTTTCTGTTTCTAGTTGTCCTTTTGTAAATAAATATATAAAATCCATTCTTTCCTTTGGATCTAGATTTTCAATTCCTTTTAGTTCAAAGCTCAATTTTTATACCTCCTTTTATTTAATTATATTATATCTTACTTTTAGGATTAAAGAAAATACTTAAAGACCTTAACTATTGGGTAAATTATAATATATGGATGATAATAGATTTAGGAGGAGATTATGTCTGTGAAAAACTATGAAGATGTGCTGAATTTTTGGTACGATGAAAAATATATACCCCTTCACTTTGAAGAAAATGATGAATTTGACGAACTTGTAAGAAGGGAATTTTTAGAAACTTGGGAAGCTGGTAAAGAAGGTCTTTTAGTAGATTGGAGAAAGAATATTAAAGGTCGTGTTGCTGAAATAATAGTTCTGGATCAATTTTCTAGAAATCTTTTTAGAGAAGATATAAGAGCATACACCCAAGACAAAATGGCAATTGCCCTAGCTCAAGAGGTGGTAATGATGGAGGAATACTCAGATTTATCTGATTTGGAAAAGAAAAATGTATTATTACCATTTATGCATTCTGAATCTACTAAGTTACACGATTGGGCTTATAAATATTTTTTAGAGTTAGATGATGAAAAAACTTTATTTTTTGAGGATAAACACAGAGCTATTCTAGATAGATTTGGAAGATATCCTTATCAAAATGAGGATTTAGGTAGAAAGTCAACTCCTGAGGAAATAGCCTTTTTAGAAGAAAAGGACGGAGATTTTTTCGATATGAACGAATTTCAAGGAAATGATTAATATGAAAATGCTTTATTTATTAAGACATGGAAAAAGCGACTGGAGTAGTGGGGCATCTTCTGATTTTGATAGACCTTTAAATGAACGAGGTGATAAGGAAACATTACAGATGGGGACTTATATGTTAGATAAAGGATATATCCCTGATTGTATTATTTCTTCTCCGGCTAAGAGAACTACAGAAACTTTGGAAAATATTGTTACAAAATTAAGCTATACTGGGGAAGTAGATTTTAGAGAAAATCTCTATTTAGCTTCTTCTGAGGAGATTCAAAAAGAAATTGATTTAAAGGATTGTGACTCTCTTTTAGTAATCGGCCACAATCCAGGTATTGAAACTTTATTAAATAAAATCGTTGGTGGTTATCACACCATGAAAACTAGTCATTTGGCTGTTATTGACTTTGAAAAAAAGGAGTTAATAGATTTTATTCGACCAAAGGAATTTTAACTTCTTTAAAGGAGGGGTTTATTTGAGAGATTTAGATAAATTTAAAGGATGTATTGTAGGGGGAAGCGTAGGAGATGCCCTAGGTTATGCAGTGGAGTTTCAAAGTATTTATGAAATTCAAGAAAGATATGGCTACGGTGGAATTACAAAATATGAGCTGGAAAACTCCATAGCAAAAATTTCAGATGACACTCAGATGCTTTTGTTTACTGCAGCTGGTTTACTCATTGGAACGACAAATCTAATTGTAGATAATATGATGAGTTCTTATATTGAATTTTTAAGAGATGCCTATCTAGATTGGTATAAAACCCAAACTGAAAGTTACCCTTTAGAAGGAGAGGTTCACTCTTGGTTACTTAATGAAAGGGATTTATTTTATCAAAGATCCCCTGGAAGAACTTGTCTTTCTGCTTTATCAAAAGGGGGAGAAGGAACTATTCAAAACCCAATAAATAACTCAAAAGGTTGTGGTGGGGTAATGCGAGTAGCACCTATTGGACTTTATTTTAGTGGGAAGGATATTAATGTAGAAGAAGTTGTAATGTTAGGGGCAGAATCTGCAGCTTTAACCCACGGCCATACTTTAGGTTATATAAGTGCTGGTTTTTTAACTAATATGATATTTTTACTTAGTCAAAATAATAATATGACTATTTTAGAATCTGTTAAATCATCAATGAATACTATAGAAAAACTATTTCCATCTACACACCAAAAAAGACTAAATTCTCTTATTGAAAAGGCAATAAGCTTATCAAATCAAAATATAAAAGATATAGACGCAATTAGTATTTTAGGGGAAGGTTGGGTTGCTGAAGAAACTTTAGCAATAGCTATTTATTCATCACTAAAATACGAAAATGATTTTGAAAAAGCTATAATAGCTTCAGTAAATCACAGTGGAGACAGCGATTCGACAGGAAGTGTAACTGGAAATATAATGGGAACTCATTTAGGATTTAATAAAATACCAAATAAATACTTGGAAAACTTAGACCTTTTAGATGTTCAAATTGAAATAGCTACTGATTTATACAATGATGTTCAATTAAATGACGATACTACAATTAATAGAGAGTGGAAAGAAAAATATGTAGATACGACCTACAAAACTAAAGAACAATAGAAATTATTAGTTTTAGTAATATTTAGTAAAAATTTTGTAAATAACAAATTTTATTTAATAAAATGTTGTTTGAATAAAGTTTTAAAGGCTATCTTTATATTAGATGATATTTATTATCACTAAGGATAATATTAAAATATATAAAATAAAAACGGAGGTTTTTTAATGAATAAAAAAGTAGGATTAATAGTAGGTTCTTTAAGAAAAGAATCATTCACAAGAAAAGTTATGGAAAACTTAAAAGGTTTATTTCCAGAAGGTTACGAAGCAGATTTTATAGAAATTGGCGATCTTCCATTTTATAACGAAGATATAGACAGTGGTAATCCACCACAAGAATATGTAACATTCCGTGAAAAATTAGAAAAATATGATGCCTATGTATTTGGTACTCCAGAGTACAACCGTTCAATGCCAGCAGTTCTAAAAAATGCAATTGATGTAGGTTCTAGACCCTACGGAGAAGGCAAATGGGACGGAAAACCTGCAGGAGTTGTATCAGTTACACCTGGTACTTCAGGAGCAATGGGAGCTAACCACGTTTTAAGACAAGTTTTCGTATTCGTTAACTTAATTCCTATGCAACAACCAGAAGCTTATTTATCTAATATAGCTGAATATATAGATGAAAACGGAGTTCTTGCTGATAAGACGAAAGAATTGTTACAAGGATTTGTAGATGCCTTTGTAAAACACGTTGAAAGATTATCATAAAAATTTTAGGAGCTATTAATTTAGTTCCTTTTTTAATTTCTTGGATTGAAAAAAACAATGGATATTTTAAAAAAATAAAAAATAATTGTTGACAAAAATATTCAAATCCTTTATTATAAAAAACAAATCAATGATTTGGAGAAGTAGATAAAGGAAATTTTTACAGAGAGTCAGGTTAGGTGAAAGCTGACAAAAGGAAATTTATCGAATAGAACCAATGAGTTTAAGTCGGGAAATCTAGTATCGACTTACGGAGAAGGACCGTTAAAACTTTAGAGATAATCAATATTATATTGGTTAATTAGAGTGGTACCGCGATTAAACGCCTCTTAGATAGAGGATAGATCGTGGCTTTTTTAATTTTAGGAGGAGAAAAATGAAAAAAATATTATCATTAATGTTAGTTTTGATTTTAGGTTTGACTTTAGTAGCTTGTAATAACGACACTACTGAAGAAGCAAACGAAACTGCTACAGATACAGTAGCAGAAGTGGAAGAAACAGCTGAAGAAACTGAAACAACTGAAGAAACTGAAGAGACAACTGAAGTAGCAGAGGGATCTAATAACAAACTTCAAACTATCCAAGACAGTGGAAAATTAGTAGTGGGAACTAGTGCAGACTATCCTCCTTATGAATTCCACGCAGTTATAGACGGTCAAGACCAAATCGTAGGATTTGATATTGAGTTTGCAAAGGCAATAGCTGAAGAATTAGGTGTTGAACTTGAAATCCAAGATATGGACTTTTCTGCAGTACTAGCTGGAGTTCAAAATGGAATTATAGATTTAGGAGTGGCTGGAATAAACCCAACTCCTGATAGACAAGAAGTTATGGACTTTACTGACATTTATTTTAAATCAGAATACTGTATTTTAGTAAATGCTGACGATGTAGATAACTACACAACAGAAGAAGACCTTAACGGAAAGGCAGTAGGAGTTCAACTTGGAACTATCCAAGAAACTATGGTAAATGAAAACTTAGAACCTTCAAATACAGTAGCACTTGGAAAAATCACAGATTTAGTAATGCAATTAAAATCTGGAATGATAGATGCTATAGTAATAGAAGTTCCAGTAGCAGACTCATACGCTAAAGCAAATCCAGATTTAGCAACTGTAAATGAACTTACCTTTGAAGACTACGATATGGAAGGTGGATCCGCAGCAGTAGCCCAAAAGGGAGAAGTTGAATTTGTAGAAAAAATAAACGAAATTATAGCTAAGTTACAAGAAGAAGGAAAATTTGAAGAGTGGTATGCAGATGCAGTAGAACTTGCAGATACTCTAAATACAGAAGAATAAATTACACTTAAGAAAAAAAGGGTATAAATATCTTTGTACAAAAATCTATAGATTAGATAAAAAATTCGTCTCCTATAGTGAGGCGAATTTTTATCTAGAAAATGCACAAGGAGAAAAGATGAAAAAACTTTTAACAATAATAATAGGATTAGTATTAGTCTTTGGATTAGTAGCCTGTAACAACGAAACTAAAAATGAGTCTACAGATACTACAACTGAAGAAAATACAAACACAAATACCGAAACTTCACAAAAAAATAAACTAGATCAAATAAAAGAATCGGGACAATTTGTAATAGGACTTAATGCAAACTATCCACCCTTTGAATTTCATCAAATAGTAGATGGACAAGATGAGATTTTAGGATTTGACATTTTATTTGCTGAAGAAATAGCAAAGGAACTAGGAGCAGAATTAGTAATAGAAGATATGGAATTTTCTGCAGTACTTACTAGTATTGAAACTGGAATAGTAGATGCGGGAATATCTAATATCACTGCAACAGAAGAAAGAGCAGAAATAATGGACTTTTCCCAACAGTATTTTGAAACAAAATACGTATCTTTAGTAAATGCTCAAGATGCAGGATTATATAACACTCCAGAGAAGATCTCAGAGGCAAATGTGAGAGTAGGTGTCCAAACGGGAACTGTTCAGGAAAATATTGCCAATGAAATAGAGGGAGCCACAGTAGTATCCCTTGCAAAAACTCCAGATTTAATACTTCAACTAAAATCAGGTTTAGTAGATGTATTAATTTTAGAAAATGTAGTGGCAGATCTTTACGCAGTTGAAAACGAGGATTTACACTCAGATACAGATGCGGAATTTGAAAGTGCAGCTGGAGCATCAGTGGCAGTAAGAAAAGGGGAAGAGGAATTACTAGAAGTTATTAATACAGTAATAGATAGATTAAAAGAAGAAGGAAAGATAGAAGAGATGTATGAACAATCTCTAGAACAAGCATCAGGAAGTAATTAGGGAGAATATGGAAAATAAATATTTAAAAAAAACCAACAACAAAAATTCTCAAAATATTATAAATGTAGTTTTATTAGTTTTATTAGGTTTATTTCTCTTTTTTAACATTGAAAGACTTGGAAACTTTTTTAACTCCACAGTAAGCCTTTGGAATACTTACAGTAGTTATTTCATAACAGGACTTGGAGTAACACTACTATTATCTATAATATCTGTACTTATAGGTACGGTTTTAGGTATATTAATATATTCAATGAGAAGTTCACAATCAAAAGTTCCCAGAGCAATAGCAAAAACAATCGTAGAAGTAGTTAGGGGAACGCCATTACTAGTTCAACTTTTTATAGCTTTTTTTGGAGCTTCAATTTTAATAGACTTTAGAAGTTCTGGAATACCAACAGCGATATTTGCCTTTATGGCAGGTATTGTAGCAGTGAGTATAAACAGTGGAGCTTATGTTTCAGAAATTATTCGTTCAGGAATCCAATCAATAAGTAAAGGCCAAATGGAAGCTGGAAGATCTCTAGGAATGAGTAGGAAGATGACCATGAGAGAGATTATCATGCCCCAAGCAGTAAAAAACATTTTACCAGCCCTTGCTAACGAATTTATAACTATAATAAAAGAGACCTCTATAGTTTCTATTATAGGAGTAACAGACATTATGTATAATGTAAATATTGTCAGGGGAAATAGTTTTAAATCTATGGAACCACTAATAATTGCAGCGATAATATATTTTATATTTACATTTACACTGTCTAGATTAGTTGGACTTTTTGAAAGGAGACTAAAAGAAAGTGATTAAAGTAGAAGGACTAAAAAAAAGCTTCGGAAAAAAAGAAGTACTAAAGGGAATAGATGTAGAAATAAAAAAGGGTGAAGTATTAACAGTAATAGGCCCATCAGGATCAGGTAAATCTACATTTTTAAGATGCCTAAATTTATTAGAAGTGGCAAATGAAGGAAATATTTATTTAGACGGAAGTCCCATTATAGGACCAAATATAGACGAAGACAAAGTAAGAGCAGAAATGGGAATGGTATTTCAAAGTTTTAATCTTTTTCCCCACAAAACAGTAATAGAAAATATAATGTTAGCTCCAATGAGAATCCAAGGAATTGGCGAATCAGAAGCAAGAGATAGAGCTATGGTATTATTAGAGAGAATGGGACTGCCAGAAAAAGCAAATGCCTTTCCATCTTCCTTATCAGGAGGACAACAACAAAGGGTAGCCATCGCAAGAGCCTTAGCCATGGAACCTAAAGTTATGCTATTTGACGAAGCTACATCTGCCCTAGATCCAGAAATGGTAGGAGATGTATTAGACGTTATGAAAGCACTAGCATATGAGGGAATGACAATGGTAGTAGTAACCCACGAAATGGGATTTGCTAGAGAAGTATCAGACAGAATAATGTTTATGGACGCAGGGTTAGTAGAAGATATAGGTGATCCAGAATATATCTTTAACGAAACCAAAAATCCTAGAACAGTAGAATTTTTATCAAAAGTATTAATATAATAAGCTAAACTACTAAAACTTAACTTAAATAGTGCTATAATATAAAATATCCAACAGATTGTCTTTTGGATATTTTATTTTTATTTAAAAAGGGAGAATATTATGGAACTAAAGAAATATTAAAATCAAGAAGAAGTTATAGACATGAATTTTCAGATAGAAAAGTTTCAAAAGAAGAACTAAAATACATTATGGAAGCAACATACCTTGCACCATCAGGTTGCAACCTACAAACATCTAGAATAATAGGAATACTAGACCAAGAAAAAATCAAAACCTTGGAGAAATCTACAAAAGAGACTGGGCAAAAACTGAAAAAGAAGTAGTAATAATCGCTACAAAAGAAGGATTTTTAAAGGGTAAAGGCCCTAGTAGACATAAAGAAGACTTCGGAGCAGCAGCACAAAATCTTCTTTTAGCAGTAGAAGATTTAGGACTAGGAACCACTTGGATCCAAGGTCAAATTGAAGATGGAAAAAATATAAAAATGGGAAAACTACTAAAAGTCCCAGAAGAATACACAGTTATGGGATATTTTCCAATAGGAGAGCCTATAAAAAAAGTAAAAGGACCAAAAAACTAGAGTTTAACGAAAGATGTTTTTTAGAAGAATTTGGAGTAGAATTTTTATAATAAAACAGGAGAAAGTATGTTTAGAGAAAAAAATATTGTACTAGGAATTATAGCAGCAGGAGTTTTGGCCTTTATATCTAGAGGATTAGTAAATCTGTCAGGGATATCATACATTAGTCCATCAGTACTGGCATTAATATTGGGAATTATATTAAATAATTTTAGAAAAAAAGGAGACATATTAGAAAATGGACTCCAATTTTCAGCAAAAAAAATACTAAAACTTGGGATTATATTTTTAGGAGCAAGTATGAATATCTCCATAATACTTTCAGTGGGGAAAATAGCATTTTTAATAATGATATTCACCTTTACAATAAGTTATGGATTGGGATACTTACTTAGAAGAAAAATAAATCTAACTGGAAAATTTCAACTCTACTATCAGCAGGAATGACTATATGTGGAGGAACAGCTATCGCAGCACTAACTCCCATAATAGAAGCAGAAGAAGTAGACACTGCATATAGTATGAGTATAGTATTTCTAATAGACATGGTTTTAATAATACTATTTCCACTAATAGGAATGTATTTTGAAATGAACGACATGTCCTTTGGACTTTGGTCTGGACTTGCAATTAACGATACATTATCAGTATTAGCAGCAGGATATGGATTTTCAGAATCAGCAGGGGACTTTGCAACAATGGTAAAACTAACAAGAACACTAGCCTTAATACCAACAGTTGTAATATTTTCAATAATTTCAAATAGACTAAACTCTGTTAAGGACGAAAAATCAGAATTTAACATAAAATCAGCAATACCAGTATTTATATTTTTATTTATAATAATGGCAGCCCTAAATTCCTTAGGATTTATCCCAGTTGGAATATCAAATACACTAAAATCAATATCTAAATTCTTAATGATAGTAGCCCTAGCCTCAATTGGACTTAACACCAGAATAAAAGATTTAAACAAAGCAGGAATAAAACCCATCATCTACGGAATAAGTATTTCAACAACACTTGTAATTGGAGTATTAATAATAGTAAATATATTAAACATAGGATAAACAAAACCTCTTTAGACGATGAAGTCAAAGAGGTTTTTTAGTTTATAATTCAATATCAAAATGTTTCTTTAATTTATCTTTAAATTTTTGTTTATTCTGAGTTCTTTCTGTAAGATCACAAAAACTAATAGCTTTTTCTAAAGTAACTCTGTAGTCTTTTATGCCTAAATTATATTCTGTAGTTCCCTTAGAATAATACAATAAATCTAAATCGTAATATATGTTAAATTGTAATGCTGATTCTATCCCTTTATTTAATATCTCTAATGCCTTAGAGTAGTTGTTCATTCTTTTATAAGAATTGGATAAATTAATACATAATCTAGGAAAAATATTATCAGATTCATTGCTTTGATTATAACAATACTTCAACAATTCGTGATATAAATCTATATTTTTCATTCTATAATTTATATGTGCTAACAGCATTAATAGCCTAATTTCAAAAGTATTATAATAGAATTTTTTGTAATTATTAACATCAAAATCATATATAGTTAATGGTATACTTTTAATAATAGTATTGTAAGCTATATCAAATTTATTATTTTCAATAAAAAGAATGGCATCAATAAATAGGATAATTTGTGAAATCTTTTGTTTTAAGTAAGAATATTCAATAGTTTTATAGATTGTTGAGAGATTATCTTTTTCAAGTTCTAATTCCATAAATAGACTATTGTTTATTTTATATTCAATATTGTTTCTTATATCTTTTATTTCATCATAATCCTCAAACCTAGACTCTATTAATATTTCTAGCAAATCTTCGTGATATATCTGAGATAAAATTTCTAGAGTTTCAATTTTAGGAATCACTAAACCATTTTCTATGCGACTTAAAGTTCTTATATCTATATAAGCTAGTTCTGATACTTCCCTTTGAGTTAATTTGTTACAAAGTCTCAATTCCTTTATTTTCTTAGAAAAAGAACTCAAGCTATACACTATTTCCACCTCCACCGTATAGACATTAATGTCTATTGAGTATATTACATATTATACAACATAATAAATAAAAAGTTACATATTAGGAGGTACATAATGAAAAATTTAATCTTTAAAATTGTTTTTCTATTTAGCATTTTAAGTATTATTATAAATATTTCCATGAATGAAGATACATTTCTAAGTAATAATGATGAAGATGAGAATATCGATAAATATTCAATACATAATTTAATTTAATACTTACTAGTCAATGTAGTGGTATTAGGATGAAAAAATAGACAACGAAATCAATAATATAAAAATTATCAGAATTATTAAACTATTTTTAGAATTCTCATTTAATAATGGAAATTTTAAAGTAAGATAAATAGTATTTATTATTATAATGATTAATTTATTAAGCATTATTTTGTAGGAGGTTTGTTTAAAAGAATAATTTAACAATTTTTATGGTAATATTATGCCATTATTTATTAAAATAACAATCATACAATAAATCAAAATAGAAATATCCATTAATTAATGATTATAAACTACCTAGGATTTATAATCTTAATAATAAATTAATGAAAGGAAGTAAGTATATGTCAATTAAGAGCAATGAAAACAAATTTGGAAAAGAGGTATTATTAAGAAGAGTATCTATTTTATTAATATTTTCAATATTAATTTCTAGTACTTTGCCTATTATTACTTATGCTAGCAATATAAATTCTCTTAGATTAGAAATAGAAGAAAATATTTCTACAAATGAATATCTTGATTTCTTGGAGAGTTTTGGATTTAATGATAGTGAGTTAATAGAATTATATCAAGCAGATGCGGATAACTTTAAAACATCGATTAAGTTACCAGAGAAACTATCTGAAAGAACAAAAATCAATAGGGTATATCCAGAAATCACATTCAGATCATTTCCAAATAATCCTAGAGAAGGAGATAGATACACTCTAAATTATAATATCCATTTTGAGAGAGCGATGATAGAAGCTGGCTTAATATATGGATCAGTGACTTCAGCATCTGCAGCAATTGCCACATACTCACCCTCTGTGATAATTAAAGCTTTTGCCACATTTATAGGAACATCGGCATCTATATTAGGTGTAGCATCGGAAATTTATTATTATATTAAAAGTAATGGGCTAAGACATACTGGCGTTAGAGGAAGCAAGCAGTATGTATATGCTAGGAACAATGATGGTACTCTAGAGTGGATTTTTAGAGGAGGTACACACATAAAAAATTATTATTAAAGATTATCAAGAAAAGTAATTAATTGTAGGAAAGTATGATCCCCCCTTGTTAGATAGGCTTAAACCAAGCAAGGGGGGGTATTATATAAAATAGATTATTGTAGATTCTATTTTTAGAAACAATAATTAAATGAAATTATCATAAATATATGAAAGCAGGTGTAGTGATGATTGTTATGATTTTGGCAGTAATAAGTATTATTTTGGAAGTTATGTATTTTACAACATTAAATAAACAGTTTTTCTTCTTATATTTAGTTTTATTTCAAACTACTTATTTTGTTCATTTTTTAGTTATGAGAAAAAATAAAGAAACCCATAATCAAAATAAAATTGTTAATTTAGGATTTATAATAAACTTTATTGGTTTTGTAATTTTCATGATAATGTATTATAAAAATATATAGCTAAATTTAATAATCGAAAGATAAATAAATTTGAATAAAACAATTATTCTTAGATTATACATATCCCATCATCCTATGGCTAATGTAGGCATTAGCCAGTACTAAGTGAGAAAAATATGTATCTATATTATAAAAACGCCGCGATTTTTTTGCGGCGTTTTTAATGACATTTTTTAATCTACAATATCAGTTTTATCCTTTGTAAATATATCTTTAATTACTAAAAAGATGGTGTAATAAAATAATATAATACCACCTATACCAGTTAATTCTTGTATTATGGCTAAAAGTGTATTAAATCCTGAAATTTGAGCGAGTCCGATTCTTGCAAGAATTTGACTAATTGCAGTAAATCCTCCTCCAGGAATAAAACTAGAAGTATTAAATAAATGCATTAACATTGCTGCGAATAAGTAAGTTATGTATTTTATATATTTTACAGTGTTTAAGTTTTTCATGTTATCCTCCTTATGTATATTTTAATAAAGCTTCTACTAAAATCATATAATATATGAATTTAATTGTAAAGAATTGTAAGGTTAATACTTATTTATGTTTTTATTATATTTATGATAAAATTTAATTACAATATGCATTCATGCAACCAAGGAGAAATTATGATAGATTTAGATAAATTTGGCGATTTTTTAAAAAACAGAAGGGAAGGAGTTAAATTAACTCAAATAGAAGCTTCTGATCTTATGGATATTAATAAGTCAACTTTATGGAGATTAGAAAACGGATACATATCTCCTTCCTTCGAAACAATTTTAAAAATATCTAAAGTTTATAAAATTGATATTAACGATATTATAGAAAGCTTAAGTAACGATCCATTATATTCTTTTTTTAGTTATGAAAAATTTTTAGATGAAAAAATAGCTCTAAATGTAAATGAAAGCACAAGAGAATATGCTAATGATTTTAAGGAAATAGGGTGTAGTTCTTCTAATGAATTTATAATAAACATTTCAACTCAATACTATTATTTTTTAATTGGTGTAGATTATTTTAGAAAAAAAGAATATGAATCCTCTATTGAATATTATTTTAAAGCATTAAAAATAAATCTGAAAGACTTTGATGTTAATAACATAGAATCATTTTCATATACAAATACGGAATTAAGAATTCTTATGAACCTTAGCACTGCCTATTATCATATTGGAGAGTTCAAGCTATATGAACATATTTTAGGTTTTTGTAATGAGGCTGTTGATTTATTTAGCTTTTTATATATTCAAATAAAATACAGTTATTCAATATTATTTGCTAGAAAAAAAGATTTTTTGAATGCCTTAAAGACAATTGACTCTTTAATACTACATTGCCAAAAGAATAAAAGTTTTTCATTTTTTCCTATGATCTATTATCAAAAATCAATGTATCACAAAAATCTTTTGGAAAAAGAAAAGGAAATTGAGAATCTTGAGTTTTCTAAATTTTTATGTATGGCTTATGGATATGATTCATTATTAGATACTATTAATAAAAAAATTGAAAAATTTGGAATTCAATAATACAAATTATTTTTTATTACATTTACAATAGTCATATTTAACAATAAGATAGAAAAAAATATTATCCAAAATAAAATCAGGACTAGAAAATTCTAGTCCTGTTTATTTTAAAATACGTTCAAAAAGAAATCGCCCATTAGACTGGATATTAGGAATGTTCCTATTAATACAAATATTGAAACTATTATTCCCTTTAGTCCAACTTCTTTAAACGCCTTCCAGTCTTTTCCTATTATTACACCTGCGTATCCTAGTATTGGAGTTACTACTGACATTAAGCTTACGTTATTTACGTGAAATATCACTTGTTCTGATACTGGTGATATTGGGGATGCTATAAGTATTGCTATTATAGATATCCATAATACTGCTGAGATTTTCTCAACTGGTATTAAATAAGATAACATAAATCCCACAAGGGCAATTCCAGCTAATATTAATAATCCTGGGATTGACTCTCCTATGGAAAATCCGTATCCTACTCGGTTTGCTATTGTGGAAAATATTATGGATATTATCAGCGCTGCTACTAAGTTTGGTAAATTTGTTCTAAGTTTTTCCATTATTTTCCACCTCGATTACTAATAAATGAAAGTTTTTTGTATAAAAATTCTGTTATAGGTAGACCAATAAACATACCAAGTGGAAGTGCTATTACACTGGAAATTAAATTCGACAATCCTGCAAAGGCAGTCATTTGAGTTTCTAGTTCTGGATATGTTTCTATTAAAGCTGCAAGTCCTGCTGTCATCATAGATGCTGATCCTGCTCCTACACCCATAGATGCTCCCAATGGACTAACTATTCCTAAACTTATACTTACAGATGATATTATACTCATTATAATAGGTCCAAATATTGTTCCTATTATATATACTGCCATTACTCCTCTAAATTCTGGAGACTGGGCACCATAACTCTCTTGGATCAATCCAACATTTGCCTCTCTACTTAGGGCGTGAGACATTCCAACGGCTTCTCTTTTTACACCTAATAATAATGCAACTGGAAGTGCGATTAATATTGTTCCCAAGTTTCCAAAGTTTTGTAAGACTAGTGCAAGTCCTGCTTGTTTAATTTGCTCTAGTTGGGACCCACTGGCAACTCTTAGTTTTGCAATTAGCAGTGCCAGAGTTATTCCCATCATAAAGTTCGCATTTGGTCCATTTGATGCATCTACGATTTTTAGTGGAAGCATATAGATAATAAATACTATTAACATTGCCCATATTAGTGGAGAAAATACTATATTTATTCCACCAACTACTAGTGTTTTACTTCCTATTAGCTCAGCTAAAACAGTTGCAAATATTACTGTTAGGTGAAATCTATAGTCGGTTAATATACTTTTTTTCATTGTTACTTCCTCCCTTTGTTATTTCAATGTTTCAAAAACGCTAGCTACAAATAGAGTTATTCCTTTGTAAAACTCTCTTTCATCCACATCAAATTTTGAGTTGGGGTTTGAGTAGTAGTTTCCGTCTGAATGTGGGAAAAGATTTGAAATAAATATATAGGTTCCTGGTACTTCTTGTAGGAAAAATGCAATGTCCTCTCCACCCATTGTGGGTTTTGATACGTTGACTACATCCTTAGGAAATAGTCCTTGTGCTATTTTTTAATGTGTCTTGTAAATTCTGGATCGTTATTTAATACGGGATACATCCTTTCGTATTTATATTCTATTGAACCTCCATAGGTTTTAGCGATTCCTTCTGCTATTTCTCCGATTCTCTTTTCTACTGTATCTCTTGTTTGTTTGTCTAGTGTTCTAGCTGTTCCAAGCATATCTACATAGTCTGGTATAATGTTTTGGCTAGTTCCTCCTTGTATTTTACAAACTTATACTAAAGCGTTATCTACTGGCGAAATCTCTCTGGATATTATTTTTTGTAGTCCCATAAGTATTTCACCTGAAATAATTATTGGGCCTATTGTAGCGTGAGGATGTGCGCCGTGTCCTCCTCTTCCTTTTACTTTAATTGAAAATCTATCCATGGATGCCATGAGTGCATTTTCTCTAAATCCAATAGCTCCTACAGGATCTTCAAATATGCCACCTCCGTGTTGTCCTATTATATATTTTAGTCTAGGATTTTCCAAAGCACCTTCTTCTATCATAGATTTTGCTCCTCCTGGAATTTCTTCTCCTGGTTGGAAGATTAGTTTAACAGAGCCTCTTAATTTGTCTTTGTTTTCGTTTATTATTTTTCCAGCAGTAAGAAGTATTGCCGTATGGGAGTCGTGTCCACAAGAGTGCATTTTTCCTTGAAGGGTGGAAGCAAATTCTAGTCCAGTTTCTTCTGTCACTGGTAAAGCGTCCATATCCGATCTTATGCCATACAATCACCAGGTTCGTTTTCTTCAATTAACGCTACAATACCATTTCCGTTGATGTATTCGATATATGGAATATTCCACTCATCTAGCTTATCTTTTACGTATTTTGAAGTTTTTGGCAGATCTAATTCTAATTCTGGAATCATGTGCAGATCTCTTCTGATTTTAATACATAAATCTTCGTTGTCTTTTGCTAATTTAATATAGTCCATATTATGCCTACTTATATTTTCAATTAAAATTGAATAAATACAGTATATATCATCTTTATTCAAAACATACTAAAATTTACTAAATGTTAAAGAAAGAATTGCAATGTTAGATATAGTCTTAACAATATTCTGATAAAGTGTTATAATGAATAAGGGTGTGCAATAGTATAGAAATTAGAAAGGGTTTTTTATGTTAGAACGTATTTTTTTAAAAAATGCCTTTGATGATACTTTCAAAAAAAAGATTGATAATTCTTATGAGGATTGTCTTAGACGAAGAAGTGAAAGGTATAAGTGCGAAAAGTGTTTTAGTATTTGTCCAGAAGAGGCTATTGAAATAGAGCGAGGCTATGTAAAAATAGATCCTATTTTGTGTAGTGGTTGTAATCTATGTGTAAAGAGTTGTTACTGTCGAGCTTTAACTCCTGTAAAGAAGCCTTATTTAAAAGCTATAAACTATCTTATTGATAGTAAAACTACTAACTGGGGTTGTATTAAATCGAAAGATTGTGATGTTAATTTCGGCTGTTTAAATACTATTGATCCTAGATTTTTATTTGCTTTAAGTTTTTCTGACTTGGAGCACAATGTCTATCTAGACTTTTCAAAGTGTGAGGAATGTTCCTACAAAGACACTGGATTTAACACTAAAGAAATAATTGAGTACATAACTATTCACGGCAAGTTAGAAAACCTTCTATTAATAAATGGATTTAATAAAAAGGAAGAAGATGAAGTTTTAACTAGAAGGGATTTTTTTAAAAGTGTTTTTGATTCGACAAAAAACTACTCCAAGGAAACCATAAGAGAAACCACTAAGAGTTTCGGTTTTGATGTGGATAGTGACGAAGAAATTGACGAAATTATAAAAGTTTTAATAAAACACGGAATAAAAAACAATCGCTCCACAGAATTTATAAAAGAGCATATTTATGAACTAAATGTAGATGATAAATGCACTTTTTGTTATGAATGTGTAAGTTATTGCCCTAATAAAGCTTTGACAATAGAAAACTCTGTTGATTCTCAAAATTTAGTGGTGGATATGAATCTTTGCACTTTTTGCAATAGATGTATAGAAAAATGTAAGGAAAATGCTATAAGTAAAAAGACGTACATAGACAGGGAGAAAAAAATTATATTTAAAAAAGAAAAGTCTAGATGTAAAAACTGTAAGACATTGACTGTAGAACTTAACCAAGATGGGGTTTGTTCTACTTGTGAAATAAGAAGTAAAAACAGAAAGAGAATAAAAAAATAGGAGGTTGTTATGTCTAAATATACTATGATTTTTAGTAGAAAAAAATGTATTGGATGTAATGCGTGTGTAGTATCTTGTCAACAAAATTATAATATGCCACCAGAAAATAAACTAAACTGGGTTACTGTAGAAGAAAGTGGAGAATTTCCAAATTTAAAACTAGATTTTATACCACAACTTTGTGCCCATTGTGACAATCCAGAATGTGTAGATGTTTGTCCTGTAGAGGATGCAACATTTAAAACAGAAGAAGGATACGTACTTATGAATGGAGAAAACTGTATCGGATGTAGAGCATGTGTTAGTGCTTGTCCTTATGGTGCAAGGTCTATGAATGCAGAAACTAATGTAGCTGTTAAATGTTCATTTTGTGCAAACTTAGTTGAAAATGATGGACATCCAATTTGTGCAACTACTTGTCCTACTGGTGCTAGAATTTTTGGAGATGCAGATGATCCAACATCAGAAGTAGCTCAAATTATAGCTTCAGGAAATGTAATTAGATATGATGAATTTTTAGATAACGATACAGAAAGATTTAGACCTAATGTGTATTACTTAAAGGAGGATAGTGATGCTTAAAGATATATGGAAAAAAGAGATATCCAGAAGAAAATTCCTTAAGGCCTCTGGTTTAGCAGTAGCTTCCACAGCGGTTTTAGCAGGATGTTCAATGGAGAGTTTTACAGAAGAAAAAGTATTATCACCTGCTAGTAATAAATCCACAGACCACAGAAACTATCCATATACTTACACCGCTGAAAATGTAAACAAAATCCCAACAGCTTGTTATATGTGTGCTATTAACTGTGCGGCAGTAGGAGTAGTAGACGAAGAGGGAATACTTAAAAGAATAGAGCCAAACCCACACGATCCAGTATCAGGAGGATCTTTATGTGCAAAGGGAAACGCAGGAGTTGCTCAACTTTACGACGAAGATAGACTAAAAACTCCAATGAGAAAAACTGGAGAAGGAACTTGGGAAGAAATCTCTTGGGACGAAGCTTTTGATGTTATGTATGACGAGTTTACAAGAATTTCAAATGAGTTTGGACCAGAGACTGTTTTTGCCCTTAACAGAAGGGGTTATTATACCAGTTATTTAAAAGGATGGCTTAGAGAATTCGGTTCTCCAAATGGACCACTAGGTCAAGAGAGTATCTGTGATGGTGGAAAAAGAGTAGCCCAACAACTTGCAGCTGGAGCTTCAGGACTTTATTGTGACTTTAAAAACTCAAAATACATTATGCTTTTTGGTGCAAACCAAATGGAAGCACCAAGATACAGACTTGGAATGCCTGGAGATATTCTTGAAGCCCAAGAAAACGGAGCAAAACTAATTGTTATTGATCCTAGATTTAACTATTCAGCAGCAAAAGCAGATGAATACCACAGAATAAACGCTGGTACTGATGGACTTATGCTAATGGCAATGAATCATGTAATAATAAGAGATAATCTTATAGATGAAGGATTCATATCTTCTCACTCTGCAGGATTTGATGAATACAAAGAAGAAGTTTCAAAACCAGAATATGCACCTGAAGCAGTAGCAGAAAGAGTGGGAATAGATGCAGAGACTATTACTAGATTAGCTACAGAATTTGCAAACTCTGAATCTGCAATAGCAGATACATCTAGTGGTATAATCATGCACCAAAACGGAACCCAAGCAGATTGGCACTTACTAAATCTTGTAGCGATGACTGGAAATATGCTAAACAAAGGCGGAATCGTTAGAAGACAAAGTGCTAAGACTTCTAATCCAAAATTTGAAAAAGACAACTCAAAGGATAAAAATACATTTTGGACAGACTTAGGATATGTTTCTTATTCTGGAAACCCAGAAGGTGGAAATAGAAATATAATCGCCGATTGTATCTTAAATCCACAAGCAGTTCCAGCAGGACCAAGGGTAGAAGATGAAACTTTACCACTATATGATGGCAAAGGATTAAAAGCTGTAGTAGTTTACCAAACCGACCCAATAGGATCTCAAGCTGACTGTACTAGACTTATTGAAGCTTTCAATAACCTAGAATTCGGTGTAGTAGTAGATATTTATCTAAACCAAACAGCAGAAGCTCTTCCAGTTGGAGGATTAGTACTACCAGAAGCTACTTATCTAGAAAGATACGCAGCAAGATCTATAAATGCATACACTTCAGCACTAGCAATAAGTCAACCAGTAGTAGAACCAATGTGGGAATCTAAATCTGGATATTGGATATTTACACGTCTTGGACAAAGATTTGGATATGAAGATTTCTTAGCCCTAGATCCAGAAGGTGAAGAAAAAATCATGGAAGATGCAGTGCTAAATGCAGACCAAGGAGACGGTAAAATAGCAGATCTTGATTTATTAAAATCTGAAGGTGTTTGGATGTTAAAAGACAAAGACGCTAGAAACTATGAAAACTACGACTCTGTATTTAACAACGGAAAATACTTCTTCTCATTTACAGGTGATGATATAACAGATGATCACAAAGTATTTATCGAAGCTAGTAAAAATCCAGTACCAACCTATATAGAGCCAGTACCAACAACAGATGAATTCCCACTTAGATTTATGTCAGGTGGAAAAGTAATGTGGCATACTCAAACTTCTACTAGAAACAACAAGTATTTAATGCAAATATTTGACGAAAATGTTATAGTAAAAGACAAAAACTATATAGTAATTAGTGAAGAAGACGCAGAGGAAAGAGGCCTAGCTACTGGAGATACAGCAGTAGTAACTAGCCCAATAAACTCCATTGAAGGAGAAGTCCTAGTAACAAAGAGAGTTCCAAAGGGATATGCTCACATGACTCACGGATATGGTCATAGAGCTCCAACTATGCACCTAGCAAATGGCGTAGGACAAAATTCAGGAGACGTAGTAGATTCCAATAGAACAGACCCATATTCAAATTGTTTCACTATGAAAGCAGAAATTTGTAACGTATCAGCGGTATAATTATGAATCTAAAGGAAAAAATAGATATATTAACTCTATTATTCTCTAAACCAAACGACTTTATAAAAGAAAGAATAAAAGATAAAACAATGGGGGAAATGCTGGAGACGGCATTTCCTACTATTTCATTTGATGAATTTTTCAACGAAGAATTTATAAAAGAAACCTTAGACAAAATAGAAAAAGATTACACATATCTTTTTATAGGAGCATCTTCACCACTGGCTTCTCCATACGAATCTTCATACTATAGAAAAGAATCAAGATTAATGGATAAACCAGCAAGGGATCAAATTAAACTTATGATCAAGTGGGGACTAGAACTAGAAGAAGATTTTAACGACCTACCAGATCATATAGTTTCAAAACTCAGCATTATATCAGTGCTCCTAGAACACAAAGAAAATGTAGAAGAAGTCGAATTAAAAAGAGAAATAGACAAAGATATAGAAAATATTACAAAAGACTTAACTTGGATTGAAAAATTCGTAGAAAAAATCGAAAAAAACGAAGAGGGAAAATTTTACTCTAAAATAGGAAAAGCATTAATTAATACCCTAGGAGAAATTTAAAATGAAACTAAACACAGCAATTATACTTGCTGGTGGAAAAAGTAGGCGAATGGGATTTGATAAACAACTAATAAAAATTCAAGGGGAATATATAGTAGACCACATAGGAAAAAAACTAAAAAATCACTTTGAAGAAATAATAGTAGTAACAAACACCCCAGAACTCTATGACAAAAATAAATATAAATTGGTAAAAGACATATATCTAGGATACGGACCCTTAGCAGGAATCCACATTGGACTTCTAAACTCTAACTCAGAAGGAGCCTATGTAACTGCTTGTGATATGCCATATATTTGTGACAAATATATAAAATATCTAAAAAAACTTTACGAAGACAATAAACCCTTGGGAATAGTATCAGAAAAGAACGGATATATAGAACCTATGGCGGGAGTTTATTCAAAAGAATTATTATTAAAACTAGAAGAAAAATTACAAAATAAGGATCTAAAAATAAAAACCCTTATTAAAGAAGAAAACTTCCTAATTATTCCAGAAGAAAAGATTTTAGAATTTGAAAAAGAGGTCAAAATCTTTAGTAATATAAATACATTAGAAGAGCTAAATAGCCAAAAAATAGAGGCGAAGTAATAAACTTCGCCTTTTTAATACATAAAAAGGAGAACAAAATGCTAAAACAATTCCAAATAAACACAAAAAAAGAAGAACTATTAAATATTACAAAGGAAGTAATAGATTTTGTAAAAGAATCCAAAGTACAAGATGGAATATGTATAATATATTGTCCCCACACTACAGCGGCAATTACCATAAACGAAAACGCAGATCCAGACGTAAAATCAGATATAATTCTAGGACTAAATAACACCTTTAAAGAAGATAAAAACTTTAAACATCTAGAAGGAAACTCCCTAGGCCACATTAAGTCTTCGGTAATAGGAGAAAGTGTAACTATGATAATATCAGATGGTCAACTACTAAGAGGAACCTGGCAAGGCATATACTTTACAGAATTCGACGGCCCAAGAAGAAGGAAATTTTTTGTAAAAATAATAGAAGGATGACGGGAATGTAATGAAGCTGAGACAAAATTTTAAAAAGTCTCAGTTTTTATTTATTTTAAGT
>CAYWTV010000009.1:0-37624 GCA_964461305.1 uncultured Peptoniphilaceae bacterium | reverse complement strand
CCAGTTTGAGCAGTTTTTAAAGTAGCTTCTGTTACTATACCGCCTTCGATTTTTAGAGTTAACACAGAATCTTTTCTAACATCATTTAATAATAAGTTTAGATTACCACTTTTAACGAAATTGTTTTTAATTTCTAATTCTCTTTCGTTGTTGTTAGCGTCTTTTACTTTTATATAGTTTTTGTTGTTAGCTGTTCTATAAGATACAAATGTGAAGTCTCCAGATTGTGGTTGACCGTCAGTTGTAAATTTAATAGATGTAGCTATTCTTTCGTTATTTACCATTTTATAAACAACTGTTACATTAGCTGTTTCAAATTTAGACATGTCGTTTAATGATACTACTTTGTTGTCTTTGTCTACTACTTTAGTATTTGCATTTACTACTGCTGATACTGTAGTTCCTGGTCTAGTTTGGTAAACTAAGAAATTACGAGTTGTACTTAAATAAGATACAACTGTACCAGTTTCTGTTACTTCTGGTAAGTTATCTTCTAATGGATTAGCTTTTACCCAGTCGTAAGCAACTTTTATCATTTTAGCCATTTCTGATCTTTTAATGTTAGCTTTTGGTAAGAACTTTCCATCTCTACCTTCTCTGTGTAAGATTCCAGTATCTACAAGTGCTGCTATAAGTCCTCTACCTTCTGAAGGAATTTCACTTATATCATCATAGGCTAAGTTGTTAGTGTTTCTAGCAGTTAATTTTAATGCTCTAGCCATTAGTTGAGCTACAGTGTATCTAGGAATATATACAGTAGTATTTTCTTTAATCATATTATCTCTAGATAATTGTCTAAGTTCAGTTTCAGATACAATTCCTCTTTCTAAAGCAACTGCCATAGTTTTTTCTGCCCATACTGGTGTTTCAACACTTTTAATAAGAGCTGAATGTTTAGCTAAGGCATTTGTCTTTTCTGTCTCAGACGGATTAATAACTCCGTTTAATAATTCTAGTGTTTCTACAAATAATACGTAGTTATCTGGTTTATATGTTCCATCTGGATAACCTTTTACTACACCTTTTTCGGCAAGTTCCATAATGTAATCATATGCCCATCCACTGTTGTTATCTTTACGTACATCTGTGAATGATACTGCAAATACAGTACTACTTTGAGCTAGTATTAATAAACTAAGCATTAATACAATAAATTTTTTGTTTTTTAGCATAATTTTCCTCCTTATCCTAATGAAATCATTATAGCACAGAAAATTTTTGAATTAATTACAAATGGGTTTCAATAATAATTATCACAAAATTTTTACATTTCTTTAAAATTATTGAAAAATACACAATATAAGGTATAATATAAATATTAAATCCCTTTACTGAGGATAATTATTTAAATGAGGTCGAAAAATTATGAAATTTTTTCCAATAAGTATTGACACTAGTGAAAAAACTATTTTGGTTTTAGGCGGTGGAAGTGTTGCTACTAATAAAATAAAAACTCTACTAGATTCGGAATTCAAAATATATTGTATATCCGATGATTTTACAGAGGAATTACTTAATCTAAAGGAAGAAAATCCAGAACGTCTACTATTAAAAGGTAGAGCTGTTACTGAAGATTTTGTATTCTTTGGGTATGATTATTGTGTCTTGGCAACTGGAGATTCAAAGTTAAATAAATCTTTAGCAGCTAGGGCTAGAAGATCAAAAATTCCATTTTATCGAGCTGATAATATCGGAGATTCTACATTTAGATTTAACGATATTGTAGAACAAGGTGGTCTAAGTGTATCTGTATTATCAGAAGGTATTAGCAATCCTGTTATGAAACAAATTACAACAGATATAGAAAATGTTTTATTTAAATACGACATTGAAAAACTAAAATTGCTTAACGAAATTAGATCCACTTTAGTACTTAGAAATCATCCAAGTGTTGATGATGAAATCGAAAGACTTTCTAAACAAAACGTAGCAGTTATAAAATCTTATCAAGAAACTTTAAGTCGAACTAAGCCTGATATTGTAGAAGAGTTTATAAATGACGGCAAAGCTGACGAAATCGAAAAAGAAAAAGAAAAACAAGAAAAGAAAGAAGAATCAAAAGTAACAAACGAAGAAAATTCTAAAGAATAAACAATAAATCTTAAACCTCCAAAATAATCGGAGGTTTTTTTATAAATATTTCCCACACTTATTAATTTTAAAACTGCTTAAATATATATTTAAATAATTGGCAAAAAAAATTCGCATTTGATCATATTAATCAAATGCGGATATTTTAATGTCTAAAATGTCTAAGTCCAGTAAACAAAAGTGTCATATCGTATTTTTTACATAGTTTAATAACTTCTTCGTCTTTTATAGAACCACCAGGAGAAACTAAAACTTTTATTCCCACTTCCTTAGCTAATTCTACTGTATCTTCAAAGAAAAATGCATCGGAAATTAAAACTACGCCTTCTTGATTAGTAAAAGATCGATTTATAGCTTCTTCTACTGCCCAGCTCCTTCTAACTTCCCCTTGACCTATTCCAATGGTAGCTTTGTCTTTTACTAAAGCTACGCCGTTAGATGCTATTGATTTTACACATCTCCAGCCGAATTTAATATCTTCTAGTTCGGAATCAGTTGGTTTTCTATCAGTCATAAGTTCAAATTGGATATCTCTTTCTTCTTCTGAAAACTCATCTCTTTCTTGATAAATCATTCCTCCTAGGACTTGTTTGTAGCTCATCTTTTCTAATTTAAAATCATTAAGTTCTTTTATTTCAATAAGTCTTAGATTTTTCTTTTTAGTTAAAATGTTCAAAGCTTCTTCAGAAAAACTTGGCGCAATTATTATTTCTAAAAAATAAGAGCTCATGTGCTCTGCACATTTTTCGTCTACTTCCCTATTTAAAGCGATAATTCCTCCGAAAATAGATTCACTGTCGCAGTTATATGCCTTCATATAAGCTTCATAAATAGTTTCACCTGAGCCTATTCCAGAAGGGTTTGTATGTTTTACTCCCACAACAGTTGGCTCTTCAAAGTCCTTTATAGCTTTTATAGTTTCGTAAATATCGTTAAAGTTGTTATAAGACAGTTCTTTTCCATGGATTTGATTAAAGTTTATTTTTAAATCATTAAAGGAGTTTTTATAAAAAGCTCCACTTTGATGAGGGTTTTCACCATATCTAAGTTTTTGTCCAAGTTTAAATGGAATTGTCATCATCTCTGGATATTCAATGTCCATTTTTCTATTAAAGTAATTTGAAATTAGAGAATCGTAGTGGGCAGTATAAGAAAATGCCTTTCTAGCTAGATTCATTCTAATGTTTTCTTCTAAATCTCCATCTTTTAACTTTTCAACAATTTCACCGTAATCTAAAGGATCTATAAGAATAATTACATCTTTATAGTTTTTAGCACTGGAACGAATCATTGTAGGTCCGCCAATATCTATATTTTCTATCATCTCATCATGTGGAGAATTTTCCTTTAGTTTATCTTCAAAGGGATAAAGATTATTTACAACCATATCTATAGAAGAAATTTCTAATTTTTCAATAGTTTTAATGTGTTCTTCTTTATCTCTTTTAAATAAAATTCCACCGTGTATATAGGGATTTAAGGTCTTTACTCTGCCTTCTAATATTTCAGGAAAATTCGTAACTTCTTCAATATTTATAGGAGAAACTCCATTTTCTTGTAAATATTTAAAAGTACCTCCTGTAGAAATAATTTCCCAATCCAGTTCTTCTAAACTCTTTGCTAAATCTAAAACTCCAGTTTTATCATAAACTGAAATCAGTGCTCTCTTTTTCATCATTACCTCTTTTTACAATTCTTCCTATAACTTTTAAATTGTCATTACAAAATTCCCTAATAGATTCTACTAAAATCTCATGTTCAATATTTAAAACTCGTCTTTGGAGACTTTCAGGAGTATCCTCATCAAAAACCTCTAGGGATTTTTGCATAATAATTGGACCTTCATCTGGAATTTCACTAACAAAGTGAGTGGTAGCTCCAGAGATTTTAACACCGTATTCTAAAGCCTTCTCGTGTACCTTAATACCAAAAAAACCATCTCCACAAAAACTTGGAATTAGTGAAGGATGGATGTTAATAATTTTATTTTCAAAAGTTTTAATAAAATCCCTGCCAAGTATTTTTAAAAATCCAGCCAAAACCACTAAATCAATATTTCGAGATTTTAGCTCTTTTATAAGCTTTTCGTCAAATTCCTCAACTGAGATATTGTCTCCTCTAATATAAATGCTTTCGATATTGTGAAGTTTTGCCCTTTCAAGTCCGTAAGCATTTTTTCTATTTGAAATTACAACTGAAACTTTTCCATTAATCAAGTTTTTTTCAGTTCCATCTATTAAAGCTTGGAGATTTGTCCCTCCACCTGAAACTAATACGGCAATGTTTTTTAAATCTTTACGCATAATTCGCCTTTAGTAATGGTACCTAAGTTGTAAATATTTTTATCTTCCTTAGCAAATTCATCTAGGATTTTTTCTCCAATTTCATAAGAAACAATTAAAATCATTCCGATACCCATATTGAAAGTTCCGTACATTTCTTTAGAGTCTACATTTCCCCACTTTTGTAGAAGTTTGAAAATCTCTGGAACATCCACACTAGTCATGTCTATTTCAGCACCAAGTCCATCTGGCAAAACTCTAGGAAGATTTTCGTAAATTCCTCCCCCAGTAATATGAGAAATTCCTTTTATTTCGTATTTTTCAATTAATGGATAAACATCTTTTACATAAATTTTTGTAGGAGTAAGTAATTCCTCACCTAAAGTTTTTCCTAAGGAATCTATCTTTTCATTTAAATCTAAATTTTTCAAATCAAATACAATTTTTCTCACTAAGCTGTATCCATTTGAATGTATTCCACTAGAAGGTAGACCTAGTAAAACATCTCCTTCTTTAATACTTTGACCATTTATAATTTTATCTTTTTCCACAACTCCCACAGAAAATCCTGCTAAGTCGTAGTCTTCATCTTTATAAATCCCTGGCATTTCGGCAGTTTCTCCACCTAAAAGTGCAGAACCTGAAAGTATACATCCATCTGCTACACCTTTTACTATGTCTGCCATTTTCTCTGGAACTAATTTTCCAGTTGCAATATAATCTAAAAATATAATAGGTTTTGCTCCCTGACACAAAATGTCGTTAACACACATAGCCACACAATCTTGTCCAATAGTGTCATGAACATTTAATAGTTGAGCAATTTGAACCTTTGAACCTACTCCATCAGTCCCAGAAACTAAAACGGGATTTTTAAGGCCTAATTTACCAAGTTCAAACATTCCACTAAATCCACCAATGTCATTTAAAACTCCGTCTATATGAGTAGATTTCACAACATCTTTAATTAGCTTTACCTCTTTGTAACCAGCTTCTTTATCTACACCCGCATCTTTGTAAGTTATAGCCATTTTTCACCTCTATTGGATAATTTCCATCAAAACAATGTTTACAATATCTATTTCCACCACATGCATTTACTAAACTATCTAAACTCAAATAAGCCAAACTATCAGCGCCAATTTCTTTACAAGTCTCTTCAACAGTCATATTAGCACCAATTAAGTTGTCCTCACTTGGAGTATCAACACAAAGATCACAAGATTTCACTACTGGAGGACAAGCAATTCTAACGTGGATTTCTATAGCACCTGCATCCCTTAGCATTTTTACTGTGTTTTTAATTGTAGTTCCTCTAACTATAGAGTCGTCAACTAAAATAACTCTTTTTCCATCAAGATTTCTTTTTAGAGGATTCATCTTTATTTTTACACTTTTTTCTCGCATTTTTTGATCTGGAAGAATAAAAGTTCTACCAACATATCTGTTTTTTAAAATTCCTTCTTTATATTGAATTCCAGATTCATGGGAATAACCTAAAGCTGCGATAGTTCCCGAATCAGGAGCATCTATAACCACATCTGCATTTACAGGAGATTCTTCTGCTAGTTTTCTGCCTAAATTATATCTAGTTTCATAAACACTTTTTCCATTAATATATGAGTCTTGCCTAGATATATATACAAATTCAAAGATACAATTTCTCTCGTATCTATTTTCAACAAATTTACTTTTTAGACCTTCTTTATCTATAATTACAATTTCTCCTGGAGCAATATCTCTAATAAACTCTGCCCCAATACTGTCTATTGCAGCAGTTTCAGATGCTACTACAAAGGAGTTATCGTATTTTCCAATTACCATGTTTTTAATTCCCCATGGATCTCTAATAACTACCATTTTATCTTCGTCCATGTAAATAATAGAATAAGCACCATAGAGTTTATTAATATGCTCTGTAATATTTTCACTTATAATCATATCCATTAAATCAGATCTGCAAAGTGACTTTTCTAAAAAGTTTCCATCAATAGAAAGGATTCTCTTTTTATCATTAATATTAAAAACTTCTGGCAATAATACATCTTCAGTAGTTTCATCTTGAAAAGCGTATTTTACGTGTGCTGCTCCTTTATTTCCTACTATTGAATTGATTTCGTCTTCATTGTATATATCACTAACTAGACCATTCCCACGAATTTCCTTAACATCATCACCTGTAAAAACAGCCATCCCACTTCCCACTTCGCCTCTATGTTGTAATGCATATAAAGACCAATGAAGTAGTGGAGCTACATTTATATTTTCCTTGCTAAAAATTCCTATATGTCCGCTCAAATTTTCACCTATTACATTTCTAATTTTTTGTCAGCGTCAATAACTTCTTGTTCCAATTTTTTTCTATAATCAACTAATTTTTCCCTAAGGTTTTCATCTTCAACAGCTAAAATAGAAATAGCCACTAAAGCTGCATTTTCACCACCATCAATAGCAACAGTAGAAACTGGAATTCCTCTAGGCATTTGTACAGTAGAAAGAAGTGAATCTAGCCCATCCATTGTAGAAGACTTAATAGGAATACCTATAACTGGTTTTACAGTCATTCCTGCAATTACGCCACCTAAGTGGGCAGCCTTTCCAGCCATTGCAATTATTACCTTAGAATCTGTACTTTCTACATAATCTTTTAATACATTTAAAGCTCTATGGGCAGAAATTACTTTTACTTCGTAATCTACACCAAACTCTTTTAAAATTTTTACAACTTTTTCTCCAATGTGAGAATCACTTGCACTACCCATTATTACACTTATCATTAAAAAGCCTCCTATACTAAATACTTGTGGATATCAAGGGGATCTAGTTTTTCATCGCCTTTGTATACCCTCATACTTCCACCAGAAATTTCATCTATTAACATAATTTCACCTTTAGAATCTCTACCAAATTCAAGTTTAATATCGTAAAGTTCAAGTCCCTTTTCCTCTAGAATGTCTTTAACTAAATTGGAAATTTCTTTTGCCATTTTAGTAATTTCCTTGTACTCATCTTTATTCATGATTCCCAACATTTCTAAAGCTTCATCTGTAATCAATGGATCTTTTCTTTCATCATCTTTTAAAGTAACTTCAACATAGGAATCTAGCACATCTCCGTCATTTGCGTATTTTCCATATCTTCTAATAAAACTTCCAACAGCTCTAAATCTACAGATAACTTCAACACCTTGGCCAAAAAACTCAGCTCTTTTTACTTCCATAAGGTTTTGTTCAGGAGTAGAAGAAACGTAGTGGGTTTTTATATTTTTGTCATTAAAAAGTTCATAAAAAAACTTTGTAATTTTCAAAGCTTCATTTCCAGAACCTTCAATAGTAAGACCAACTTGGTTTTCACCTGGATCAAAAACTCCATCCTTTCCAGTAACGTCGTCTTTAAATATTAGTCCAATATTTCCATTTTCCAATTCGTAAACATCTTTAGTTTTACCAGTATAAATCTTTTTCATATTTCCCCCATTTTTTACAATAAAATAAGCCTAGAAGAGTAGGTATTAGAAACCTACCCCTCTGGGCTTTTATCCCTTAGGTGTAATGCAAAAAATATTTTTTTTTGCATCTATGTCGCTCGGTCCTAAACTTTTTTCTTGGATCCCTAGACATACTTTCTCAATATAAAGCTTTTCTTACAAGGATATGTTACCAATTGTTTCAGTTTTTGTCAACGAAAATGACCTTAAATTTATGTTAATTTTAAGTAAAAAACAAACCCAAATCTAAAATCTAGATTTGGGTTTTTAGCTAATGAGCGCTAATCTCTCTTTCTAATTTTTTGTTATCTATAAAGTAGGAAATCAACATGAACAAAGCTGTAGGTATATTACATAAAACAAAAGAGATAATACTCATAAGGATAATTTCAATTTTTGATATATCAGTAATAGAGGATAAATTTATAAGTACAATAACTGAGAACAAAAAAGTAATTCCAGGTAAAATAAGTTTAAATATGTTATTTTTCATCCTCGTAAGTAAAGCTTGTAAAAACAAGAGTCCTAACAAAACCAAAACTACAACACTAAGTAAGTCCATTTAATTCTTCTCCTTTACTTTTTTATACTGAGAAATCAACATCATTCCAGTTTCAAAATCCAATTTTTCCTCTAAAGTCAAACCTTTAATGAGGGAAATATAAGAATCTTTTTCAGTACTATCCCCTAATTCAATTTTTTGTATAACCTTATCTAATCTTAAGCGAATCGTGGGATAGGTAACGTTATATTCTTTAGCAATTTCTTTTAACGATCCAGAGGCTAAAACAAATTTCTTAATGAATCTCATATCCTCTTCGTCTAATTTAGACATCCACTCAGGAACAAAATCTATATTCATTTTAAGCACCTCTTTAATTATATTAAATATATCATTTAATATAATTAAAGTCAATATTAAAGTTCATTTTAATATTATTGAAAGTTGTTAAAATAAAAAAGCCTAGGAATGTGTAAAATTCTAGGCTTTAAAAACATTTCTTTAAAACTTTTTAGTATTTTAATATTCTCCTTACTAAAATCACAAAGTGAATAGTAATTATAATTAAAGAAGGTAGATAAATTAAAAGCTCAATAAAATATTGAATCCCCATAATTGCAACAAGGGAAAGAAGTACACTAAATACAAATAGGGAAAATGAAATAGCACTCATAATGATGATTTTGTTTTTTATTAAGTTATAAAGAGAAAATAAACCTACAGTAATAGGAGCTATTGTAAATGGGTTTATTAAATTATATATAAAATATAAATTTTCCAGTCCATCTGTTATAAATACAATGTAATACAAAAGGATAAGAAGATTTATTATACCTGAAATTATAAAGTTTTTATTATAAAATTGACTCCATTTTTTATTATTAAAATTTTCCAAAATCTTCACCTCTCCTTTAATTATGCTATCAAATTGAGAATCTAAATGGGTTACAAAAAATATACAATCTTAAATTTTAAAAAAGCAAGTGAATTTAAATTCACTTGCTTTATTTATTCTAGTTCTGTATTTTCTTTTAGTTGTTCGATTATATCTCCTAGTTCTGGGTTTGAATCTAGTTCATAGGCTATTTCAAAATTTCCTATGGCTGATTTTATATCACCTTCGTTATATTGAATAGTTCCTAAATTGAAATTTAGATAATAATCGGGACCGAATTTATCTATTGTTTCTTCTATTTCCTTTTTAGCTAAGTTCATATTTCCAAGTCCTTGATAAACTATTGCAAGTTGATTGTGATATACTGCTAAATCCTTTATATCTATGGATTTTTTTATTGCATCTAATGCCCCTTCAAAGTCTCCTAAGTTTACATAGCACAAACTCAAGTGATAAAAATAAAGATCGTCTCGTTTTTCCACATTTACTTCTAAAAGTTTTTTTAAAGCTTTGTCAAAGTTGCCAGAATTTAGCTCTAGTACTGCTTCTTCTTTTAGTATTTCTGAGTTAATTTCTTCTAATACTTCCCTAACCTCTTGGATTCTAAAGTCATTTTTGTCTACTTGAATAAATTTCTCAAAGGTAAGTTTAGATTTTATAAATTGTCCAAATTCTTTATATAAATATCCAAGTTTATAAAGTCCTAGGGGAAACTCTTTATTGATGTTTAAAACTTTTTCGTAGACATTCATTATTTCAATGGCGTAGGCATTTTTTTCCTGTTCATCTAATAGTGAAATATCGATATTTTCCATACTTTGCCCCAATGAAAAATAGACTTTTTCATCAACTAGATTTTCTTCTACTAAAAAATTAAAATACACCATTGACTCAAGATATTTCTCTAAGTTTAGTTTTTCAACTCCCCTACTAAATACATAGCCCTTAGTATCTTTAGTGGCAGAATTTAAAATATCTAAATATATATCGTTGTATTCTCCATCTGGCTGTAAAGATATTGAATAAATCATCCCTTCTAGAAAATACTCTAATGGAATATCCTCAATTTCTTCCTTTACTAAGGTTATGAGATTTTCGTTTAAAATAGGAAGTGGGAGGTATCCATAAAAATCTTCATCGCCTATTTTTATTTTAGCCTCGTCTTTTAGTTCTAAAAAGGCCACTTCTTCTAGTTTTCCTAAAATTAAGTTTTTATAAATCATTACCAATTTATCCCCATATATTTTCTCTTTCTCATTGTAGAGTTTCTAGTTTCTTTAAATAGCACTCCCCTAAATATAAAATAAATTCCCAGTAACAATATTGGTATAACCCTGTCTAATCTTCCAATATAAATTGGATTTAGATATATATTTAGTGGATTCATATTTAAACCTAAGTATGTTACCCTTGATAAAAGAATAAATACTAAAACGTGAGGAATCCACAAGTACCAATTGTCTTTTAAATAATTTAGTGGATAGGTAAAAACTTCCATTCCATAGGTATTTCTCAAATATATTCCTTCTCCTGCTGGATTTAAAATTATAAAAACTACTATAATTATCAAAGGGTTATTTAATAGTCCTCCAGAGAACATGGAAATTATAAAAAATACAAACCTCATAAAATAAATACTCCAAATATATTGTAAAAATCCGTCAGTAACGGAATTTAGATTCATCCTATTGTAGTTTATTCCATCTTCTAAAGCGCTAAAATACCCTGATAAAAGCATAGCTTCAATTAATCCTATGATTATTCCCATAAATCTTCCAGCTGGTCCAATATTTAAATTTACAAACAAGGTTAAAATCAATCCATAAACCAAGGAAAGTAACACAGGGATTCCTATTAATAAGGGCGATTTTGAAATTACTTTCAAAGTATCTTTTCCAGCTTTTTTATATACTGTTATAAAATCTTTAATATATTCCATTAATTATCCTTTCGTAATCTTCAGTAATATCTAACCTATTAGTACCCTTAGGAGTATAATTAAACCCAAATATTCTCCTTTGTCCACCAAATCCAAAACCTTGAAATTTAAATTCCTTTACTAGTTTTTTTGTCGGGATAGATAGATCTAAATTAAAATCTTTCCTAATTTTTTCATCTTTTAAAAGTTCGTGATATTCACTAGGTTCTAGATTTTGAGGATTTAAATAATCCTTTGGTGGGGAGTTTTGGTTTAGAAGATAGTCTAGTCTTATTACTTCTACTAGGCCTTCATAGTCTTTTCTATCTTTTATAAACTCTACAAATCTTTCATATAGACTTGCCCTTGAATGAGACAGTAAATGATATCCATTTTCTTCCCAAAATTTTGCTAAATCTTCAAAGAAACTAAAAGGATCACTTTCTTCTATTAAATACTCTAAAGTCCACTTAAAATAATCCTCATTAGAAAATTTTTCTACAACATCTTCAATAATTTTTAGTTTACTAATTTCTTCTGGTGTCATCCACTTTGTAGAAATCACCTCGTAAGGTGGAAATTCCGAATAAATAATTCCCAATTC
Organism: uncultured Peptoniphilaceae bacterium; assembly: GCA_964461305.1. Lineage (GTDB taxonomy): Bacteria > Bacillota > Clostridia > Tissierellales > Peptoniphilaceae > Neofamilia. The sequence goes on along the minus strand of CAYWTV010000009.1, from coordinate 25,845 downwards.
TTCCGCCTTTTTTCTAAGATCAGAGCCTCTAAGAAGTTTTAAAAATCCCAACTGGAGTTTTTCTGCCTCTAGAGAATATGCGTAGTTAAAACTATTTTTAAAAGAATCAAAATCCTCAAAGGGAAGTCCGGCTATTAAATCTACGTGTTGATGTATATTTCCATAGGACTTTATGGTTTTTACAGAATTTTTAAGCTTTTCTAAGTTTGTCACTCTGGAAATTTCCCTTAAAGTTTTTTCATTTGAAGATTGTATTCCGATTTCAAACTGAAATAAACCCTTTGGCATTTTTTCTAAAAATTTTAAGAAATTATCACTTATTAAATGAGCCATTAACTCCATATGAAAAACTAAATCATCTCTTTTATTTTCTATTATAAAATTCATTATTTCCATAGAAAATTTTTCATTTGAATTAAATGTTCGATCTACTAGTTTTACTGTTGTAGCATTTGAGTTTATAATTTCTAAAAGGTCGGATTTTATTCTTTCTATTGAAAAATATCTTACTCCTTTAATAGTAGACGATAGACAGTAGGCGCACTTAAAAGGACACCCTCTGCTCATTTCATAATAGACCATTTTCCCATCAGGTGCATTATAATCTTTAAAGGGAGATGGTAAGATATCTAGATTTTCTATTAAAGGCCTATCAGGATTTTCTGTTATTACATGTAAATCTCTATAAGTAATTCCTAAAATTTTCGATAAATCTCCATGATTTTCTAAAGTTTCGAAAAGTTCTTTTGAAGTAACTTCTCCTTCATCTCGAATTATTATATCTACACTTTCATTTTTTTCCATTAATTCTTTGTTGTCAAAACTAACCTCTGGGCCACCCCAAATTATGATTAAATTTTCCATGGCTTTTTTTAAATCAGAAGAAAGTCTAATTACAAAATCAAAATTCCAAATATAAGTTGAAAATCCTAAAACATCAGGTTTTTCTCGTAAAATTTCACTATAAATACTCTCTATATTTTGGTTAATATTAAATTCTCTAGTTTTTATATTTGGGTTTTCATTGTATCTTTTTATATATTCTAATGCTAAGTTTTGATGGGAATACTTAGCGTTTATTCCTACTAATAATATTTTCAATTTATCACCAATTATAGTATATCACAATATTTATTAATTTTTAAATGGTATAATAGACTTAATAAACCTATTTGTAAGGAGGTAATTATGGATTTTAAAACTAGGGTTACGAAAATTGAAGATTTAGATAGACTCTGTGAAATTGAAATAAGTGCAATGCCGGATTCTCCACCATATTTAAAAGACAATGCAGAATTTTTCTACAAGGAAACTCCTGGGGAAATTTTTGGCGTAGAAAATGAAGACAATTTGTTAATAGGAATGGGAAGATACTCCGTATTTCCTGATAACAGTGGATGGCTTGAGACTTTAAGGGTTCACAAAGACTTTCAAAGAATGGGAGCTGGAAAGCTAGTATATGAGGAATATTTTAAAAAGGCAAAAAAAGATAATGCCAAAGTTATTAGAATGTATACAGAATCTTATAATACGCCAAGTAGAAATTTAGCTAATTCACTGGGATTTTCTTTAGCTAGTACTTACGGGAATATGGAGATCACTTTAGAAAATGTTGAAGATACAAATATGGATTTTTCATTAGTTTCTAATATGGATGAACTTCATTTAGAGAAAATGAAAGAAAATTGGGATAGATTTATCTCCTTAAACCGAAGTTTCTTTGAGATAAATACCGATAATCTAAAATGGATGATAGATAAAAAAATGGTATACAAAAATGGAGATAACATCGTCATTTTTGGAGCTAGAATGTTAAGAGAAAGAGGACTATTTTTAGGTTTTGTTTCTGGAGATTTAGAAAGTGGAGTAAAGTTTGCAATGGAAAAATCTAAAAAACTAGGCTCTAATAAACTTACATGTATTTTTCCAGTAGATAATTTAGAACTAAAAAGGGCTTTAGAAAAATTAGGCTTTAAAAACATTTACGATTTATTCGTCATGGAAAAGAATATGTAAAATAATGAGTAATGACTTTATCTTAGTCGTTACTCATTATTTTTTTATAGTTTTTATTATAAAAATTTAACATTATATCTATTCCAATACTAGCATCCTTAAAATCGATGTTTTCCTTAGGGTTGTGGCTAATTCCCTTTTCACAAGGAATAAATACCATAGCTGTTTTAGTTACATCTTTAAAGTTCATGGCGTCATGTCCGCCTCCACTTGGAAGTTTCATGTATGGCACTTCTAATTTTTTAGTAATATTTTCCAAATCATTTAATAGTTCAACGTCTAATTTAACTGGATTTGTATTAGCATAATCTGATATTTCTACTGACAAATCTCTCTTTCCAGATATTTTGTAAATACTCTCAAGGATTTTCCCCCGAATATTTTCTAAATCTGAAAAAGATGTTCCACGAATATCTACATCAAAAATACAAGATCCTGGAACTACATTTAATGAGTTGGGCTGATTTACAAGCATTCCTACTGTGGTCTTCGAAAAATTATTAGAGTGGTCTTTCCCTATTTTTTCAATTTCAAGTATCATCTCGCTGGCTCCACAAAGGGCATCGCGCCTAATCTCCATAGGAGTAGCTCCTGAATGTTCACTAATTCCCTCTACACTTACTCTAAATCTTATGTTCCCGGAAATATCAGTTACAAGTCCAATTGTTTTATTTTCTTCTTCTAATACTCTTCCTTGTTCTATATGAAGTTCTATAAAATTTATTACATTATTGAAGTCGTAAAGTTCTTGGTAGTGTCTTCTTTCATTAAAAACTTCTTCTAAAGTTTTACCAAATTTAGATTCTCTAGTTTTTAACTTTTCAAAAGCATTTTCTTTAGTAAGTAACTTACTTCCTATAGTTGCAGCAGAAAAATTAGTACTTTCTTCACATCTAAAAGCCATAACCCTTAAGGGAATTTCTAAGTTTAGCTCTTTAATAAGTATTAGGATACTTAGTCCAGCTAAGACTCCTAAAACTCCATCAAAACTTCCCCCTTCTATTACAGAATCTAAGTGGGATCCGGTTAAATAGTGAGTTTTTGATTTTTCTACATTAGAAATAATAGAATTTCCAACAGAATCCACTTCCGTTAGAAATCCATATTCTTTTCCTATTTCAATAAATTTTTCGTGGATTTGGTCCTCTTCTTTTTCATATCCTAAACGAGTAACCCCAAATCCTTCCGGATTTTTCCCAATATTTACTATTTCAAAAAATAAACTTTTTAAAATCTCTTCTGTTCTGTTTCTTATTCTATCTTTTGAATAAAGAATTTTTTGCATTCTTTAAACTTTCCTCCGATTTCTCTCAACTCTTCTAGTATTTCTTTTCTCTCAGATACTAGTCCTTGATCAGTTTCGCTAATACAATAAGTTCCTTTGTAATCAGCATTTATAGCCCTAAAGAAAATGTCTATTACAGGAGTTGCTCCGTAGAATTGATCGTGGGTATAATCTGCTCCACCTACAGTTATAAACATTCCAAGTTTGTTAGGAATATTTATCTTTTCCCTTCCGTAGCCGTATTTTATTCCCCAGTATCTTTGGCTTCTATCTATCATAGTCTTTGTCATAGAATTTACACTATTAAAATATATTGGTGCAGCTACAATTATTCCGTCATAGTTATCAATTCCATGATAAATTTTTTCCATGTCGTCTTTAAATATGCACTCTCCAGTTCTACTACAATGATCACAAGCTATACAGTCTTTTATGTTTAAATCTTTTAAATACAATTTTTCATATGTATCTCCACTATCTGAGATTCCTTCTAAAAAGGCATCTAAAGCCTTATCGGTGTTTTTATTTTTTCTAATACTTCCCATTATAGCTAAATATTTCATATACTCACCTCTAATATATTTATTCCCAATATTTTAAAATTAAAAGACTTGAAAATATTATTCTCAAGTCTTGCAAAAATTATTTTTGTGTTTTCCCAAATATTGTCTCTAATAAGTTTACAGCAATTTTAGCAGTATCATTTTGATTATCTAAAAGTGGATTTACTTCTACTAATTCCACAGATACAATTTTTTCAATTTGAGAAACCATCCTTAAAGCAGTTTTTGCCTCTCTAAAAGTTAGACCTCCTGGCACTTTTACTCCAGTACCTGGTGCTATTTTAGGATCTAGAGAATCTACGTCGAAAGAAATGTGAATTTGATCTGCTTTTTTTGTAATATAATCAATAGATTCTTCCATAACCTTCTGAATTCCTAATTTGTCTATATCTTCCATAGCGTATGCTTTAATACCTAAATTTTTTATATAATCTCGTTCTCCAGGATCAACATCTCTAAGTCCAATATAGACTATATTTTCAGGTTTTAAATTTTTATTTATATTTCCTACACTCCTCATTTTCTCACTACCTTCACCTATTAAAAAAGCCATTGGCATTCCGTGAATATTTCCTGAAAGAGATGTTTTTTCAGTATTTATATCGGCGTGAGCATCAAAGTAAATCACACCTGGATTGTCGTATTTTTTTAATAATCCCTTTACAGAACCTAGTACTAAAGTATGATCTCCTCCAATAACTAAAGGAAATTTATCTTCTTCTAATGTTTCGTAAACCTTAGAAGATAGTTTTTCAGTTGCTTCTTTAGTTAAATCTAAGTTTTTTAAATTATTTTCCATAATATTTTTATAGTCATTTTTTATATCTAAATTTCCAGAATCTTCTACTGTAAATCCTAAATCTGCTAATTTCTCAGTTAATCCTTCTATTCTTAAAGCTTCCGGTCCTAACCTAGCACCAAAAAGACTAGCCCCCATATCAAAAGGTGCACCAATTATTTTAATTTCTTTTTTTAACCAATTCTTCATTCGTTCCTCCTTAAGTACGCGAACGTATCTTTTTTAGATTTACCCATTATTTAAGATTCTACACCTTTACATAAAAAAAGTAACAAAGGGACAAAGTTTAGGTCCTTTATCCCTTTGTTACTGCTTATAATATATAGGTCAGAAATGAATAAAAATTTCTTTCTATATTTATAATAATATATACTTAATTTTTTGTCAAGAATTTTAGTATAATTAAATTATAAATTTTATGTTTTTTAAATATTTACATAAGCTAGTTTATTGATACATTTTTAATAAATAAAAACCAACTTATTTTATTAAATAAGCTGGTTTATAGTTTTTTAGTCTTCTTTTGTTAAATAATCAACTGCATATTGAGCATATACTCCTGCTCCATTTGCAAGAACTGATTCGTCTATATTAAAGCATTCGCTGTGATGTGGAAAATCTGCTTTTAATTCTGGATTTCTAGCACCTATAAAGGCAAATACTCCAGGTTTTCCACTTTCTAAATAAAATGAAAAGTCTTCTCCTCCAGTAGTTTTTTCCATATCTACTACATTTTCTTCTCCTACTACTTTTTTTGCTGATTCTATTGCAATTTCAGAGTGTGCTGGATCGTTAAAGGTAGGAAGTACAACTTCTTTATATTCTATATCTGCTGTTGCTCCGTACATTTCACATGTGGAATTTACAACGTTTCTAAAATCTGTTTCTAGAGTTTTTCTAACTTCTGGGTTAAAATATCTAGTTGTTCCTAAAAGCTCTGCTTCTCCTGCTATAATGTTAAATCTATTCCCACTTTGGATTTTTCCTACTGTTACTACTACTGAATCTAGTGGACTGTATTTTCTAGATACTAGTGTTTGTAAATTCATTACTACTGCTGATGCTACTACTACTGCATCTACTGTTTCATGAGGAAGAGATCCGTGGCCTGATTTCCCATGAATATCTACTTTAAAATATCCCGCTGCTGCCATTCTCTCTCCACCTTGAAGAGAAACTTTTCCCGCTTCTAGGACAGACCATATGTGAGTTCCAAAAAATGTATCAGTTTCTTCAAACCAGTTGCCATGTTTCATAAGGTATTTAGCACCTTCTCCTATTTCCTCAGCTGGTTGGAATAATAGATAAATTTTTCCTGGTAATTCGTCTTTTATTTCGTTAAGTATTTTAGCAGCACCTAATAACATAGCCATATGAGCATCGTGACCGCATGCATGCATTTTCCCATCGACTACTGATGCATAATCTACTCCAGTTTTTTCTGTTACTGTTAGTGCATCCATATCTGCTCTTAGGGCGATAGCTTTTCCAGGTTTTTTCCCATTTATTTCACCAACTACTCCAACTCCATCTTCTGGAATTTCGTACTGGATTCCCATTTTGTCTAGTTCTTCTGCAACCTTTTTAGTAGTTTCTACTTCTTCCATTGATAATTCTGGATTTTTGTGGAAATGTCTTCTCATTTCTATAACATAATCCGAATTTTCATTTATTAAATTTCTTAAATCCATAATACTTTCCCCCTATAAAATCTTTTTTAGCGATAATAAATATATATCATTAATTTTAAGTATTAATTTAATATATTATATAAGTAAGATTATGATAATTCAAGAACTTTAGTATAATTATATAATTTAATAAAATAAAAAAAGAGTAAGAAATAATTCTCACTCTTTTACTAAATAATTATTTTAACATACTTTCCATAAACCAGATTTCTTTGTTGTATCCTGTTATGTGATCTTCCATCATATTTGATAAAACAAAGTCTTCTTCGTCAGCTTCCTCGATAATTTCTAGTGCTAATTCTTTTTGTCTTTCTAAAAGTTCTTTAGCATAGTTTATAGAATCTTTTACTGATGCATCTTTACTTTCTAATTCTTCAACAGTAGTTAATTCTAAATAATCTTTAACAGATGCTACTGGATACTTGCCGATTTGTTTTTGGTATTCTGCTACTTCGTCATATTTTTCAAAAAAATCATCATATAATACTTCTAAATATTCATGAACTGATTTAAATTGTGATCCTACTACATTCCAGTGTAAGTTGTGTAATTTTACATTACCAACTAATAAATTTGATAAATAAACGTCTAATTTTTTCATTATTTCCTCCTAAAAATTTCTTTTGTATAGTTAATAAACTTCTAGATAAATTGTTCTTTATCTCTACATTTATATTATACCCAATATAATATTTTTATTCAAGAAATTTTATAATAATTCTAATTTTATTTTTAAAAAATACACTTGAATTATTTTTCAAGTGTATCTTTTTATTTATTGTACTTCTTCTAATTCAGCTTCTGTTACCCATTTGTGGTTAGATACTTGTTCGTTAGTATCTGTAGTTACAAAATCTACCATATAAACTGTAGTTTCTTCTGCAGAGTCAATAGTAGCAGTAGATCCTTCCATACCTTCCATGTGACTAGCAAGTAACACTACTTCATCACCTGGATTTAATGGTTCTTCACCTGGGTTTTCTAATTCTTCGTGAACTACCCATTTATGATCTTCTACTGGCTCTCCATTTTCTGGTGTATATGATACTGTATAAACTGTAGTATTATATGCTCCAGTTATAGTAGCTTCTGCTCCATCCATTCCCATCATATGATCAGTTCTTATTATAGCTTTTGATCCAACTGGATAAGTAGGATTTTCTGCTTCTGTTAAATCTTCTGGAACTACTCCATCAGATGACATTTCTTCTGCTGAATGGTCCATATGTGAGCTTTCTGATTCTTGAGAATCTGTTTCTTCAACTGTTTCTGTTTCTTCAACAGGTGCAGTCGTTGTTTCTTCAGTAGTTTCTGTTTGATTATTACAACCTATAAGTGTAAAAGCCAATACTAATGATAGAAACAATATAGATATTTTATTTTTTTTCATAAGTAAATCCTCCCTTATTCTATATTTAATTTTATACCCGGTAATTTTTTAAAGATTCTGTATTTTTATGAATACTTTTTAAAATTCAAATAATTTTTTTCACTAAAAAAACACCCTACTTTGTAAGGTGTTTTAGCTTATCCTTGGGCGATAAGGTCCTTTGTTTTCATTAGTCGAGTAATTGTTTCCCTTTCGTTTTCTTCTAATCTCATCCTTATAAATTTAATTGTTTCTTGTAAGTCTGGGATTGTTCTATACTCTAGGGCGTTTACTCTTCTTCTAGTTATTTCAATTTCATCTGCCATAAGTTGACAAGTTTTTTCAACTTGAGCTAGTTCTAAAAGCTTATCTAATATATCGTCTAGTTTATTTACTGCTTCGTCTAATTCTGAATTTGTGTGGGTAAATCCATATGGATATATACTGGAGGATTTTTCATTTCCGTCTAGTACTACTACATTTTCTTTTTTAAATTCCATATGGGGTATACTAACACTCATTACATTTTCTACTTCTAAATCTAAATATACTTTTTGCTTTGGTAAACTAAGAGCAAGTTCAAGAAAATTCGGCATAGAAAGTGCACTTGCCATTGTGAAATCTTTAAAGGAATTTGTAAGTTCCTGTTCTACTTCTTTTCTTAGTTTTTCGTTTTTTCGAATTTGTATTATAAATCTTCTTACTAATTCGTCTTGTTTGTCTTTTAGTAACTTATGACCTCTAGAGGCTGTGGATAGTCTTTTTTTAAGATTTGATAACTCCATCCTAGTGGGATTTACGTTTAGTCTAGCCATAATAATACCACCTATTCAACTTTTCCAACTGTTTCGCTAGGATCTGCCTCTGGTTGTTCTTTAATTTCAGTGTCTACTGTTTTTTGTTCTACTGGTCCAAGATATTTATCAATTAACTTATCATCAATTCTCTTAAGTTCGTATCTTGGAAGTTTTGCAAGTAATTCCCAACCTAGATTAAGTGTTTCTTCAATATCTCTGTTGTTATAAAATCCTTGACCTACATATTTTTCTTCAAATTCAGTTGCAAAGTTCATAAATGCTTTGTCAGTATCTGAAAGTGCAGATTCACCTAGTATTGTTGCTAGTTCTTTTGCTTGGATTCCAGATGTATATGCAGCGTAAATTTGATTCATTGTATTTGCGTGGTCTTCTCTAGTTTTGCCTTCTCCAATACCCTTGTCTTTTAAACGAGAAAGGGATGGGGTTACGTTAATTGGAGGAACTATATTACTTTTGTGAAGCTCCCTTGAAAGAATTATTTGTCCTTCAGTTATATAACCTGTTAAATCAGGAATTGGATGAGTAATATCATCTTCTGGCATGGTTAGAATAGGAATTTGAGTGATGGAACCTTCTCTTCCCTTTATTCTTCCAGCTCTTTCATAAATTCCCGCAAGGTCAGTATATAAATATCCTGGATATCCTCTACGTCCTGGTACTTCTTTTCTAGCTGCTGATACTTCACGAAGGGCTTCTGCATAGTTTGTCATATCTGTCATAATAACAAGTACGTGCATTCCCTTTTCAAAAGCCAAATATTCAGCAGTTGTAAGTGCCATTTTCGGTGTGGAAATTCTCTCTATTGCAGGGTCATCAGCCAAGTTTATAAACAGTACTGATTGATCAATAGATCCGTGTTCGTTAAAGTCATCTATAAAGAATTGAGATTCTTCAAATGTAATTCCTAGTGCTGCAAATACTATAGCGAATTTTGAATCCTTACCTAGTACTTTTGATTGTCTTGCAATTTGAGCTGCCAAGTTGTTGTGAGGCATACCTGATCCTGAAAATATTGGAAGTTTTTGTCCACGAACTAATGTGTTAAGTCCGTCGATTACTGATACTCCCGTTTGGATAAATTCATCAGGATAGTTTCTAGATACTGGATTCATAGGAGTTCCGTTTACATCAAGTTGAGCTTCGGCAATGATTTCAGGTCCACCATCAATAGGTTGACCTAATCCGTCAAATACTCTACCTATCATAGTTTCACTTACACCGATTTCTAAGGGTTTTCCTAAGAATCTAGAACTTGTTTTTTGTAAGTTTATTCCACTTGTTCCTTCATAAACTTGGACTAGGGCTTTGTCTTCTTCTATTTCTAGTACTCTACCCCTTCTCTTTTCTCCAGTTTGAAGCCTTATATCTACAAGCTCTTCGTATTTTACACCTTCAACACCTTCTACTAGCATAAGGGGGCCTACTACTTCCGTTGCTGTTTTATATTCTTTAAGCATCAAGTATTCCTCCTTCTCTTACTAGTTCTCCAATATCTGCTCTTATTTCTTCTCTAATTTTTTTGATTTCTTCTGCTGCTGTATCGTTGTTTAAATATTTCATTCTTGCAATTTTTTCTTTTATTGGAAGGTCTCTAAGTTCTCTTAAATAAACTTTCGCATCTAGTGCCTTTAGTCCTTCTGTATAAAAGTCTAATACAGCATTTAACATTTCAATTTGTTTGTCTACTGGGCAATAAGTATCTACTTCGTGGAAAGAGTTTTGTTGTAAAAAGTCTTCTCTAAGCATTTTAGATACTTCAAGTTTTAACTGATCTTGTTCTGAAAGTGAGTCTGCTCCTACTAACCTTACGATTTCTTGTAACTCAGATTCATCTTGTAGTAGTGACATTGCTCTTTTTCTACTAGTTGAGAAAGAATCATCTATACTTTCATCAAAATGTTTATCCATTTTATCTTGATAAAGTGAATATGAATCAATCCAGTTTATAGCTGGGAAATGTCTAGCATAAGAAAGTGCATAGTCTAAACCCCAGAATACCTTTACTATTCTAAGTGTAGATTGAGTTACTGGTTCTGAAAGGTCTCCACCAGGAGGTGATACTGCTCCTATGGCAGTTAATGCTCCTTCTCTTCCGTCTTTTCCAAGAGATATTACTCTACCAGCTCTTTCGTAAAACTCTGCAATTCTAGATGCTAAATAAGCAGGATATCCTTCATCTCCAGGCATCTCTTCAAGACGTCCTGACATTTCACGAAGTGCCTCTGCCCATCTAGATGTGGAATCTGCAAACATCGCCACTGAATATCCCATGTCTCTAAAATACTCAGCAATTGTTATTCCTGTATAAATACTAGCTTCCCTTGCAGCTACTGGCATATTAGAAGTATTAGCTATTAGTACAGTTCTTTTCATTAGAGACTCTCCAGTTTGAGGGTCAATAAGTTCAGGGAACTCTTCTAATACATCTGTCATTTCGTTTCCACGTTCTCCACAGCCTACATAAATTACGATTTGTGCATCTGAATATTTAGCAAGCTGATGTTGGATTACAGTTTTTCCTGAACCGAATGGTCCTGGTATTGCTGCTGCTCCTCCCTTTGCAACTGGGAAAAAGGTATCAATTACCCTTTGTCCAGTAATTAGAGGATTTTGTGGGTCTAGTTTTTTTGCATATGGTCTACCAATTCTAACAGGCCATTTTTGCATTAATGTAAATTCTTCTTTATTTCCATTTTCATCTTCTAAGACATAAACTGTATCTTTTAATGTATATCTTCCAGATGAAATTTTAGTTAACTTTCCTGATTTGCCTGGTGGAACCATAATTGAGTGTCTAATGATGGTAGTTTCTTGAACATAACCTACCACATCTCCTTCTTCAACTGTATCTCCAACTGAAAGGTTAGCTTCAAAGTCCCATTCTTTTTCTCTATCTAGAGAAGGTACTACTACCCCTCTAGTTAAAAAGTCTCCAGCTTCAAATCTCAATTTTTCAAGGGGTCTTTGAATTCCATCAAACATCCCTTCAATCATTCCAGGTCCAAGTTCTACAGAAAGTGGCGCTCCAGTAGTATAAACTGGCTCTCCCGGTCCGATTCCTGTAGTTTCTTCATATACTTGGATTGAGGCTCTGTCGCCTCTCATTTCTATTATTTCGCCTATAAGTCTGTCTTCAGAAACTTCAACAACGTCATATACGTTAGCCTCTGACATTCCTATGGCTTCTACTAAAGGTCCGGAAACCTTTACTATTTTACCTGTATTCAATAACAGCCCTCCCTTTTATAATATGTTAGAGCCTAATGCTTTTTCTACGTTTTTGTTTATCCTGTCCATTCCAATATTTAAAGTTCCTCTATTACTTGGAATCATTATAATAGCCGGACATACTGATCCGTCGTAACGATTAATTGTTTCTAAGGCTTTAACAGCCATTTGCTCAGTAATAAAAATTATACAGTAATCATCTTTAGCAAGTCTTTCAATCGTCTTTCTTACATCAGCATCTATCTCCGGTGTAAATACATCTAATCCCAAAGCTTTAAATCCAAGGACAGAATCTTTATCGCCAATTACACCAATTTTACGCAATTAATTCACCTGTCCTTTCTCTAATATCTTCTGGAGAAAGCTCGTTAATCTTTCCTATTGCTATAGTTCTGACTAACTGAACTTCTCTTTCCTTTCTCAACATAAAAGAAAATAAAACTTCAGGTCCATAGGTAATATTTTTTCCCTTAAGAGCTAATTTGTCTAAAAAGTTTACAGTAGCTTCTCTAATGTGAAGAAGTCTGTTGTCTTTTAAAGTCTTATCTAGTCCTAATTTTAAGGAATTATAAATATCGAATTTTTTTAACTCATCTACTAATTCTTCTGTATCTTCAAAGTAGTATTGATAATAAAAATCAGGTGGAATATTTCCCCCTCTTATTATAAAATCGGCAACACAGTTAATTCTGTGGTTTTGTCTCTTTCCCCTTAATGTCATATTTACATTTTGTACATCTATAAAGTTTCTAATATGTTCAGTAATTAAAGGAGAATCTAAATGCTCTGCCAATTTTATCATATACTCATTTTGGTCTGTATCCATGGTCATATCAAGTCTTTGAGGATCATTAGAGTCTTCATATTCAGCTAAAGCTTTGTTTATGGAATCTTTAAACTTCCACTCCTTAGTTGCTATATTATTTTCTAATAAATCTTCGTAAAGACCTCTATAATCATAATCCGTAATAGGAATTATCAGATGAGTTAAATCCTCTTTTAAAATATAGCTTTTTAAAACTGTTTTTAAGTTATGAAAAATATATTTAGATGCTAGTATTTCTACAACTTCAGGATCTTTTGTGATTTTATAATACTCCTTATACATATCTGCCAGTTTCACATCAAGTGCATGGTCAAATTCAGATCTAGTTTCTAAATATTTTACTACATCTGAGTAACTAGTTTCAGAAAGTATCCTTTGAAAATCTTCCAAAGAAGAAGCATCGATTAATCTATTAATCGTAGTTAAGTCTAATAGTCCCTTTTCATAAACTCTAGTAGATACGGAGGTTTGAATATAGTCTTCTCTATTCATTAATTTTCTCCAATCATTATTCTGACAAGAATTCTATTAGTTGTGGTCCTATGGCAGCTCTATTGTCTGATAAAATATCTGCATAACTGTAGTTATAATTCATTTTATCGGACATTATAAGAAAGCCATTGTTTACAAAGTTTTCCTCGTCTAATCTAACTCCTAAGTTTGCTTTTTTTACCGCTTCTAATCTGGATTTAGGAACTTGTAGAGTTAAGTTATCTCCACTTATGTTTTCCATTGCACTTTTAATTTCATTTACAAAGTCTAAATCTGATTTAGAATTCATTTTATTAAGTGCCAGATTAAAAACTCTGTCAATTAAATTTTGTCTTTCTTTAAGTCTTTGATCTCTAATTCTAATTTCTGCATTTTCACTTATCCTTGTATAAGTGTTGTCTCCTCTTGCTTTTGCATTTTTAAGGATTTTTTCCCTTTCAGCATTGGCATTATTAAGGATTTCTATTTTTGCATTTTTAGATTTGATTTTAGACTCTCTTTCTATTTGGGCAATTTTTTCCTCTGCCTCAACCTTCAGTTTATCAATAATATTGTCTATATTTGACATTTATATCATTCCTTTAAAATGCAACTTGTTGTAATAATAAGAATGAGATAGCGAATGCTAAGATTGCATATGTCTCTACCATTACTGCAAGGATAATAGCTTTAGTAACTTCTTTTGAATTTTTTGCTAAAATGTTTTGTCCAGCTATAGCAACTTTACCTTGGGCAATTGCTGAATAATAACCTACAACACCAATTGGAAGTCCAGCCATTAATAAATAAAGTCCTTCTACTAATGACATATCAACATTTAATCTAAACATTGTAAATAGTCCAATTACAAAGCCATAAAGTCCTTGTGTACCTGGAAGTAACTGTAATATTAACGCCTGTACAAACTTTTCAGGTTCTTCAACGATAACTCCAGCTGCAGCTTCCCCAGCGATACCTACTCCTTTAGCAGAGCCCATTCCAGATAAAAATACTGCAACAGCCGCTCCTAATACTCCAAATATAAGTCCTCCATATTGTGTGAAGAATTCTACCATTTTATTCCTCCTGTTTTATAATATTAATATATTTTGTTTCATTTCTAACTCTCTCAAATTTTCTACCACCGCCATCATAGAATTTTCCAAAAAACTCTACAAATGTAAGTCTAAGTGTATGAACATAAGCGGATAAAGCAGATAAAGCTAAATTAAATAACTGTCCGAATACAAAGACTAGTATTGCAAAAATTAACCCAACAATACCGCCACCAGCCATAGTTCCCACTATCATATTAACAGCAACACCTATAAAGGCTCCCGCTAAACCTAATGCCATTAGTCTTAAATAGGAAACAAAATCCCCTACCCAAGAAGATAATCCATAAAGATTATAGGCACCTGATGCTATTCTGCCAACTGGTGATTTTGCATCTCTACCTGTAAATAACACTATTAGCACCATTCCGAGAATCATTACATAAAGTCCAATATTTCCATAAGGAAGTCCAATAGTTAAAGATAGAGCATAATATATTGCTCCAAATAAAAGCAAATACCAACTTCCCACGTCGAAAAACGCATCTATTGGTTTTCCATCTCTAATTAACATATAGGCTTTCATTCCCAATCCTAAGAACATGTGAATAGCTCCAAGGGTTATAGAAATAATTAAAACTGACATATAATCTTCAGCTGGATCTATAAGTGCTGGTAGAGGAATTATTCCTCCGAAAAACGAACCGTAAATTATCCCCCATATTATCGTAGCATAACCTAAGTAATGGAAAAATTTAATACTTTTTCTAAATGAAGGACTTAGATTAAACTTTAGTAACACATAAGTTCCAAGTAAAAGCAGTATTCCATATCCAATATCTGCAATCATCATTCCAAAGAAAAACCAATAAAATGGAGCTAAAAATGGAGTCGGATCCATTTCATTATATCTAGGCATTGAATACATCTCTGTTAAAGGTTCAAAGGCCTGAATTATCTTATTGTTTTCTAAAACTATTGGAACGTTTGGATCTTCCTTGTGGGCAGGTTCAGTTTCTATAAAATATTCTCCTGCAAACTTTTCTTCTAATTCATTTTGAAATGCATCTACATCTTTACTTTTTAAATAACCATCAATTAGATTAACTCTTTTAGTAGATAAAAAGTTGTTAGTTGTTTTGTACTTTTTATCAATTTGATTAAGGTATTCATATCTAAGTTTCAAATCGTCTAGTTCGCTAATGTTTCCTTGAAATTGTGTTTCAATATTTTTTATTTCTTCCCTTAGCTCTTCGATTTGGCTTTCTTTTTTTCTTATTTCTTCAACAGGATTTTTCTCTGTTTCAAAGGATTCGCTAAAAAATGAGTACTTTCTAAGTAATTCATATAATTCTGATTTTTCCTCATTTTCAACTACTGCCAATAAATAAGTGTTTTTGTCGTGTTCTCCAACTTTTTCCACGTGGGAATACTCTAAATTTTCTACATCTTTTAATAAAGCATCAAACTGTGGAGAAAGAACGTACCCAGTAATATAAGAAACATTCCTAGTATTTTTAATATCATCAGAGCTTAGTTTTAAATTTACCCAAGGACGAAGTTCCAAAATTTCTGTTTGTATATCAGCAATTTGTTTTTCCTTTTCCTCAAGTTCTTTACTTAAGCTATTTACTCTAAGGGTAATATCACTAACTTCAATATTAGATCCCTTTTCCATCATTTCATCATAGGTGTAATTTTTGTTACCCCTTTTTAATGACTCTATGGCACCAAGTTTTTCTTCATACTTACTAATTCTTTCTATAACTGAATCAATGGAGCTTAGTTCATCTCTGATTAATAGAGTTTCCTCTGGTTCACTAATATATTCCAATCCAGATTCTAGCAGTTCACCTTCTTCAGTTAAATTGTTAATATGAACATTTCCATAATTTTGTAAAAATGAAAGCATTTCATTCGTCAGACTTTTTAGAGAGTAGAGTTTGAAATGATGCATTTTGGCTATTGCCATATCAAATCACAATCCTTTCTAAAACAAAATCAACTGCTTCTTTAAGTTGTTCATCAGTAAGATTTTTCATTTGGTGAAATTCTTTTTCACCTTTTTCTAATAACTCATCAGATAGCTTTTCAGCTTCAAGTTTTCTCTTATTAACAATGCCTTCGCCTTCTTTTTTAGCATTACTAATAATTTCTTTTGCTTCTTCTTCAGCATCTTCTTGAGTTTTTCTATAAGACTCATTAGCAGCTCTTTCAGCTTCTTGAATCCTTTTTTCTAAATCTTCTTCTAAACTCCTAATTTTTTTTATAGAATCAATTATCAATGACTCACCCCCCAGTTTTTGCCTTTTTGATTTTTGGTATCGATTTCAAATTATATAATCCTAAGTAACTCATTTACCCCTTCTTCAAGGTCGTCTTTAGATAATCCTCCAAAACCTAATAAAAATTTAGATTTTGATGTGGAATTTTTGTCGTTAAAAAATTCTGATAGACTTTGGATTTTTATTCCCTTGTCTTTAGCTTTTTCTAAGATCTCTTCGTCTGTTTTATCAGTTTCAAACTCTACAACAATGTGTAGTCCTGAATCAGCTCCTGAAATATCTAGAACTTTATTTTTTTTAGAAAGATTTTCTATAAGAAGTTCTCTTTTTTTCTTGTAGATTCTTCTCATTTTGTTTAAATGTCTTTCAAAATGTCCATTTCCAATGAATTTTGCCATTACTATTTGCTCAATTACTGGAACCGAACATATAAAAAAGGGAGCATCCTCCTTTAAGATCTTTATTAAAGAAGAAGGTAATATCATATAACTAATTCTGAGAGACGGTGCAAGTGATTTAGAAAAACTTCCAAGATAGATTACCTTGTCCTTAGTGTCTAATTTTTTTAGTGGATCTATTGGCTTTCCTACGTATTTAAACTCACTATCATAGTCATCTTCAATAATATAACGACTGGTTTTTGAATTTGCCCAATTTAGGACTTCTAACCTGTTGTTTATAGACATTATATTTCCTGTTGGAAATTGATGAGAGGGAGTAACACATAATAGGTCAATATTAGATTTTAATAGAGAGCTTATATCTATTCCCTCTTTTGAAATATTTATAGACTTAAAATCAAAACCCCTAGATTCAATCATTGAAGGTAAAATATCATATCCTGGATTTTCTATTCCGAAGGTTTTATCATTGGAAAAAATATAAAATATAATTTCAAATAAATATTCCATTCCAGAACTAATTACGATATTTTCAGGATTAGTATCTAGACCTCTTGTTTCTCTAAGGTATTTACTTATAGATTTTCTAAACTCTAATTTTCCGTTAGTTTCAGAATTTATGAGAATGTTTTCATTCTCACTTTCTATGACTTCTTTATATAATTTTGAAAAGGTATAATATGGAAACAACTCTGTATCAATTGAACTAGATGAAAAATCGTACTTGGCTTTAAAAGTCTCTGTAGTTGAATTTTCATATACTTTTGTGGGAACTTTTTTGCTAAAGGAATTATTTAGCTGTTCTACAAAATATCCTGATCTTTCCTTAGGATTAATAAACCCTTCTTCTTCCAAAAGATAATAGGCTTTTGAGACTGTATTAATACTAATTCCAAGGGTCTCTGAAAGTTGTCTTTTAGATGGAAGCTTTTCACCACTTTTAAATTCTCCCTGTACTATCTTTTCTTTATAAAACTCATAGACTTGTAAATACAAGGGAATTTTAGAGCGAGAATCAATCTTCAATTACATCATCTCCATAATAATATACATTAATATTTTATCATTATTACATCTAATTATCAAATAAATAAATAATTAAAATAACCTAAAAATGTTGAATTTTCCTAAAAATTTAAACTACAATATATGGATATTAATTGTACACTTAAGGTCCCTAGACAAAATTTATATATGTATAATTTTAATAAAAAATTTAAAAAACCCAATGAAAAAAATCATCGGGTTTTATAATTAAATATTAGTGTCTAATATTTCTGTTTCATATTTATTACTTAGAGATTGTAATTTGTCTAAATAAATTTTTTGTTGTTTTAATCTTAGTGCTTCTGATCTAACATCTTTTTCTACATCTTCAAATGTTAAAGAGTCAGGGTCTTTTTTGTCATCAACTTTTATTAAGTGATAGCCAAATTGTGTTTTTACAGGTTCAGATATTTCACCTTTTCCCATTGTGAATGCAACATCTTCAAATTCTTTTACCATAGAACCTCTAGAAAATTCTCCTAAAGATCCTCCATTTTCACTTGAAGGGCATGTTGAATACTCTTTTGCTGCTTCGTCAAAGGCTTTTCCTTCTTCAACTTCTTTTTTAATTTCTTTAGCTTTTTCTTCAGAATCAACTAATATATGAGATGCTACAACTGATTCTTTTGCAAATGAGCTTTTGTTATCTTCAAAGAATTTTTTTGCTTCTTCATCAGTTACACTTGCATCTTTTATTACTTTTGTAAATGCGTAGTTTTTTAATAAGCTGTCTTTGGTTTGAGCCATTACTGTTTTAAATTCTTCTTCCTCTTCAAAGTTAGAATCCTTTGCATCTAAAAGTAATAATTCTTGATTAATCATTTCTTGAATAATGGTTTTTATACCATCAGCAGATTGGAATTGCATTGCAACTTGTGGTCCAATTTCTTCCATGAAACGAAGTACATCTTCTTCTGTGATTTCTTTATCTACTACTCTTGCTACTACTTTACTCATATTACCTCCAATAATTATAAAAAAACCTCTTTTAAAAAGAGGTTTTGTTTTTTTACGCTATTTCAATATTTTCTGCTTGTTGACCTTTTCCGCTGTCTACAACGTCGAAAGTAACTGCTTGTCCTTCTTCTAAAGTTTTAAATCCTTCTTTTTGGATTTGTGAGAAGTGTGCGAAAATATCTTGTCCTTCATCAGTTGTGATAAATCCGTATCCTTTTTCTGCGCTAAACCATTTTACTATTCCATTCATATTTGTATTTCCTCCGAAATTTTATTTCTTTAATCCTTAATAACAATAAAATTCCGTACAACTATGTTTTAAAGAATTTACCACCGTATTACTTGATTAAAGCTCATGTATTATACTAACATCATTGTTTCTAAATTGCAAGGCTTTTTTGAAAATAATTTAAAATTATTTATTTAATATCTTTAAATTATTTTCACATATTTTGAAATCTCTTAATTCACTTGATTTATCTGGGGTTTTTTTACCTTTAGACAGTAAATATAGGGCACATATTACTAAACTAATGCCTATTAAGTCGATCCTTTTAAAACTCTCACCTAAAAAAATTACCCCAATAATTGCAGAGGCTACTGGTTCTATTAAACTTAATATGCTAGCTATTTGTGCACCAGCATTTTTAACTCCAAGGGAATAAAATAAAAATGGAAACAATGTTCCAAGTATTATCACATAGCCAAAGGATAGTATTGTTATAGAATCCATTATTATGGTACTGCCCATAGGATTAAAAACAAATCCAAAACCTATACCCGCTAACAACATAGCCCATCCCATAATTAAGCTTGTATTATATTTTGCCTGAAGTGAAATTGGACTTAAAGTATAATTTACATATCCTATGGAAGCAAGAAGCCCAAATACCAATGCAGGCTTTGTAATAGCTAGTTGGTTAAACTTACCATGGGTAACAATTAAAAATGCTCCAACTAATGCAAGTCCTAAGGATAATATTATATTTTTAGAAGGTAATTTCCTATACCAAATAGAGGTAATTACTACAATGATGAAAGGTGATAAATTTTGCAAAGTTGTAGCAGTAGCAGCATTAGAATACTGTATTGCAACGAAATAACTATACTGCATAGTTAATGCTCCAAAAAAAGCAAAATAGATAAGAATTAGGCTCTCTTTCTTATTTTTAAAAATAGAGAACACTTCACTTCTATTAGTAATAAATTCATATATTATTAAAATTAACCCTGTAAAAATAAGTCTATAAAAGGTTAGGTGTCCTGGCGTAATCTCTTTATATTTAAATAAATATGCACCTATATTACCATTTATAGCCCATAAAATCGTACTAATGATTACTAAAAACATTCCTTTGTTTTTAGAATGAACAGTTGCCAATTGTCTTCCCCCTATAATTTTACGAACAATCATTAGTATCAATCATATCATATATATTTGGATTTGGTGTCTAAATGTTGTGAATGAAGAATATATTATATTAATAATCCTATATTTCATAAAAATAGGACAATATATAATTACACAAAAATATTTTTTCTGTTTTTTTACTCATTTTTAGGAGCTTTTAAATTTGAATTTTAAATGTCTGTTTTGTTTGGTCTTTTATTATTTACTGTAAATTTATGTTTTTTAATTGTAGAAGTTCATTTTAAAATACATAAATTATTTATTTAATTTCTTTAAATTCATTGAATCTCTTTTTTGCTAACTCTTCACTGTTTATGGTTTTTCTTTCAAAATCCTCTTTCATATACTTACTTGTCAGTAAAAACTCTGCTGTGGATCTGTTAATGGCTATTGGTATATCGTAAAGAGTAGCTACCCTTAAAAGAGCCTTTACATCAGGATCGTGAGGTTGAGCAGTTAGAGGATCAAAGAAAAATATTACCATATCTATTTCGTCATCTGAAATTTTAGATCCAATTTGTAAATCTCCTCCGTAAGGGCCTGATTTTACTTTTTCTACGGAAATATTTAATCTGTCTGCTATTATAGATGCTGTTGTTCCAGTTCCTATAAGATAGTGTTTTGATAGTTCTGACTTGTTTTTTCTAGCCCATTCCACAATTTCATCTTTCATATTATCGTGGGCTATTAGTGCTATGGTCTTTTTGCCTTTAATGTTTTCCATTTTATTCCTTCCATTTAGTTTTTGCCAGTGCTTTAGTCTTTTCATTTCCTAAAATTTGATGTAGGTATCCATCTTCTGTTTTTTGGCATTTAATATTGACTTTGTCTTCTATAAAAGTTTGATCTTTATATAAAATTTCTATTGATTGTAATTTATCGTTGTCTAATTTTATAGAATCTACAATCCACCTTAAGTACACCCCAGCGTTTACGTGTTGATTGTAGTCTATGTCTGATTTGTAAACGGTAATATCATTGCCTTCTTCTTCTATTATTAATTTAGATAGATTTAAAAATTCTTCCTTCGATTCATTACCTTCAACTTTATAAGCCTCTTTTATAACTTCAGGGATTTTCACAGCCCTCATTTTAGCAATATCTATTACAAGCCAAACGAGGGTTCCTTCTACTAAAATTTCCCCATTTTTATCTACAATATTTACTTCCCTTTGGGATTTTAATTTGTCACTTTTAGAAATCCATGTATTTACAGATATTTCTTCTTGTGCCTTAGGAAATTTATTAATATTTATTCGAAGTTGATAAAGCATCCAAGTATATCCAAGTTCAACAAGTCTTTCGTTAGTCATTCCAACGTTATCACTATGAACACTTCCGATTTCCATAATATAATTAAATATTGATGATATACTTAAATTTAGTTTTGAATCTACTGAATAATATGGTATTTTGTATTTTTCTGTTATCATCTTTTCTCCCTATTAAAATAAAAGCCGTCAAAAGACGACTTTTTTATAATTCTTCGTTACAACTTAAAAATTCCTTACGGATTTTTCTTCCTGTATTTGTATTTGCAAGTCCCCCTGTGCCAGTTTCCCTTAAGTGAACTGGAAGTCCTGCTCCAACTTCACCTACTGTTTTACATACTTCATCAAAAGGCACAACGGATTTTATTCCAGCCAGTGCCATATCTGCTGATATAAATGCATTAACAACACCTGATGCATTTCTAAAAGTACAAGGATACTCTACAAGTCCTGCTATAGGATCGCACACTAAACCTAATACGTGAATGAAAGCTATGGAAGATGCATGGAAAATCTCTTCTATACTTCCCCCATATAAATAAACTATTGCACCAGCAGCCATAGATGCTGCAGAGCCTGTTTCAGCTTGGCATCCACCTTCTGCTCCTGCAAAGGATCCGTATTTACCTATTATTTTTCCAACTCCAATGGCAGTTAACATTGCATTTACAAGTTCTTCATCAGGGTAGTTGTTTCTCTTTTTTAAACTAGTTAGTGCAGCAGGAAGTACCCCTGAAGATCCTGCAGTAGGACTAGCTACTATTTTACCCATGGCAGAACTTAATTCTAATGTTGAAAAAGCCATAGCCATAGCTTCAGTTACAAATTCTCCAGTAATGGAATTTCCACCTTTAGAATACTCATTCATTTTATAAGCAAAACCATCTATCATTCCAAAGGTAGTTTTGCTAGGAGATTCTAAATTGTCTACGGCAGATTCTTCCATGACCTTTAGCATTTTTCCTAACTCATTTCTGATTTCTTCTTTATTTAACTTAGAAGTTTTAGCTTCTTCTTCTAAAACTAATTCGTGAAGTTTTAAATTCTTTTCTTCACAATTTTTTAAAATCTCTTCTACAGTTGCAAACATCTTACACTCCCACTATATATTTAGCAAATGTAAACTTATCGCTGTTTACAATCTCATCTACTATTTTTTCATCTACATCTTCTGTTATTTCAGTAATTAAAGTTACTATATCGTCTTTTTTAATAGTTTTCATACTTTCTATATTGTATCCATTTTCACTAAACTTCCCAGAAACAAAGTGAATAATTCCCTTTTGTTCCTTGTATTTAAGAATTAATGTTGGAAAAGCATCTGTAAAAGTAATTGGAATACCGTCTAGTTCTACTATTTCGATATTTCCTCCTCCAATTGAAGAGCCAAGTACTTCAGAGGTTTTTCCATTAGGATATTTAAAAATAACCTTTACACTATTAGGATGAACCTTTCCAAGGTCTGCTCTAACAAAAGAATATTTTAGTCCTTCTTTTTTTGCTATTTCAAAGGAATCTCTAATTCTAGTATCATCAGTATCAAAACCTAAAGCTCCACCTAATAAGGCCTTGTCCGTTCCATGACCTTTATAAGTCGCTGCAAAAGATCCATGGAGTAAAAACTCCACTTCATTAAAACCAGGATCTGATATGTTTTTAGCCGTTCTAGCAATTCTACAAGCACCAGCCGTATGAGAACTAGAAGGTCCTATCATTACAGGTCCAATAATATCAAAAACTTTATAATCTTTCATCTAAGTCTACCTCCACCTCTACAATTATAACTTTAGTATAATTTTTATCAATACTTTCCAAGGTAATTTCTTCCTTCTGGCGTATTAATACAGAGTCGAATGTATCCAAATCAGAATAATCATCGCCAACTCCTATTCTAATATTTCCTTCTGGGATAAAAATCAATACAATACCTTCTTCAAAACAAAGATCCACCTTTTCAGAAATAGATTCTGTTCTGTACGTTGCATTATATCCTTTTTTTAAAATTAAATTAAAATCTCTAACCTTTGATTTAGAATAGGTTTCGTCTTTACCATCAAAGAAAAAGATTTCATAAGGATTTAAACTTAACTCCTTATTTTTATTAATTAATTTTAAAGTTTCATCTAGGGATGTAATATATCGGTTGTATCCTGTAAAGTCTGAAAACTTAGATTTTTCTTCAGGGCAAGTTGCACTAGAGATTCTAAATATAAAATCCCTATTTTCTAAAGATGCATCCTCAGGAAATATAAATATTTCAGTAGTTTCACCACCAGCCCACTTTTTAGTATTATAGTTATTCTTTTTTAAAATTTTCACGGTCATATTATTTCCTCCGATGTTAGAGTTTTACCCCTAGGAAGGTATAATAATCATCTCTATTTGTAAATTTCGTTACTTCCATTTCTAACAAAACTATGTCTGTATGTCGCCTCTACTATTTGATAATATCCCCAATGATTCTTAATATCAGAAAATCCAGTAATATTATTTGAATCAATATAGTTTTTATCAAAAGATCTATTTAACATTCTATTTATTATAGTGGCAGCTTCAGCTCTAGTAACATTTAAAGTTGGACCAAAAGTTTTGTCAGGATAGCCTTCCATAATTCCTGCACTAACTACTTTTAAAATGTCATTAGCAGCCCAATAATTAAAACTTAAATCTGGAAAAGTAACTAACTCGTAGTCTGTTAAATTGTTTATTCTAGATACGATAGTAGCAAATTCAGCCCTAGTAATTTTATTTTGAGGTTTAAATTGACCATCTTCGTATCCCTTCATTATTCCCTCTTCAGCTAAATGAGCAATGTATTTAGTAAACCACTTGTTATTTTCCACATCTGGAAAACTGGAATTTCTGTTTGTAACTTCACCCTTAGCAATTATTCTAGAAAGTATAGCTGCAGTTTCTGCTCTAGTAATAGAGTTTTTCGGTAAAAAATTCCCTTCTGGATATCCCTGCATAAAAGGCTCGTGTACTAGAACTTGAGATAAAGGAGTTTTTGTTGCAAGGTATAAATTTTCGTATAATTTATACATTTCTTGAACAGGTCCACCTTCAATTCCCATTATTAAATCTAAACCTTCTACTAATAAATTGTACTCGTGATAGTATCTATCTACAATTTGAGTATGACCATTTTCTCTTAATGCTTGTAAAAATGAATCAAGGCCTCCTTTAGTAATAGTGCTTTCGTCTACATATTTTACAGTAATAGTTTTAAATATATTCCCAGTTTCATTTAAAGAAGATATTGAAATATCAGATTGCAATCCTGATGGAATTCTAAATAGAAAACTTCCATTTTCAGATACATCTACTTCTTCGACTTTGTCTAAATATTTAGCTTGGATTCTGTTTGAAGGGTTAGTAGTTCCTTCAATTTCTCCTTGAACTTTACCAAAGATTTCCCCAGTTTTAATTTTTAAAACTTGATCAACTGGTCTTGCTTTAGTTACTGTAGCCGTAGATTCTTGGGAAATTTCGTAGTATTTAGCTTGGGAATCTTCTACTTGATCCTTTAACTGATAAGATACAGTAACTCTATTTAATAAGGTAGAGCCCTCTTCTTTAGTATCATTTAATTTAGCTTTAATATTTACACTAAATTTATTTACACCCTTTAGGCTTTCCATATCAGCTACTTTAACTGTTAAAAAACTATATCTACCCTCAGAATTTGGATTAGATGTAGCTTCTATTTTTCCATCAACTGGTGTAACACCTTCGAAACTAGAACTTATATAGTCTAATCCTGTAGAAAACCTAAAAGTTAGATACATAGTTTGATAGTCCTTTAAAGGTCTTTTAAATTCAATATTTAATTTGTATGTTAGTTCTTCGCCTATAACAAGGTATTGTCCTTCTGGCTCTACCAAAGTAACTTCCATATTATCTTGAGCATAAGCTATATTGGCAGATGAAAATACTATACACATAATAAGCAATAAAATAAATTTCTTTTTCATAATTCTTCCTCCTAATTTATATTATAGTATATTTTTGAATTTTTCGTGTAATTTTTAAAATATGTTACAAAAATGTAACAGAGAATAAAAAAAATTCTGTGTTAATGTATCAAAGTAAAAAAAGTGGGTATGTTATTTAATAAGATATTTGGAGGGAAAAATCATGAAAAAAATATTAAAAATTGAAGGAATGTCCTGTGGACATTGTCAAGCTACAGTAGAAGGAGCTTTGGCTAATTTAGCTGAAGTTGACAGCGTTAAAGTAGATTTAGAAAGTAAAACTGCCGAAGTAGACGTACTAGACAGCACTACAGATGAAATACTAATAAATGCTGTAGAAGAAAAGGGATACAAAGTAGCATCAATTTCATAAAGAAA
>CAYWTV010000008.1:0-41579 GCA_964461305.1 uncultured Peptoniphilaceae bacterium | reverse complement strand
CAGGTGTTAATAGAATAGTTTACGACATTACTGATAAACCACCAGCAACAATTGAGTGGGAGTAAATAAAATATTCTAAATATTAAAACTACCTAAATTTTTTGACAGTAAATATAAATCATAATAATAACCTCCACAATGAAAATTTGTCGAGGTTATTATAGTTTTATAAATTTATTTATATTTTTCTAATTCATTATTTTCATTTACATTTTTAATAACTGATAAACTTCCATCACTTTCTAAAATCACTGCAGATATCTCTTCAAATGATCCATTTCCTGAATTTCTAATTCCTTGTTCAATTTCTGATTTCGTCATTCTCTCTTTTTTTAAATTTTCTTCTATAAAATGATCTTTATAATACATTAATGTAGGTTGAGATTTTATAATTTTATTTAAGCCTTCAATTCTAGTTGATACAAAAGTAATGATATATTGTAAAATAATTAAAATAGATATTAATACTAATCCCTCAATTAATGGAATTGTTTCATCAATTATCAACTGGGATAGTATAGAGCCTATTGCAATATTTACAATCATATCAAAAGCATTCATCTCTGCTAAGGATCTCTTCCCAGTTATTCTTACAATAATAATAAGATAAACATAATAAAAAGTCCCGAAAAATATTGTGTGAAATATTGGCGAATTTATAATATTTTGAAATGTAGACATTTATTCACTCCTTTCTTAAATTTATCATTTAAATAAAAAAACGGTAGAAGAATCTACCGCATAATTTTAAATTTTATTGAATGTGTTTTCCACCATCTAGTCTTAAGCCCCATCCCATCATATGAGCTGAAACTTCACTAGCTAAATATAATGCTGCATTAGCAACTTCTTCAGGTTTAGCATATCTCTTGTTTACAGTTGCATCTGCGAAAAATCTTTCTGCTTCTTCTGGAGTTTTTGTATCTCCAAATGTATTTTTTTCTATTCTTCTCATCATATCAGTATCAACTGCACTAGGTGCTATAAAGTTACAATGAATTCCTTTTTCTCCTACTTCCATTGCTGCAGTCTTTATAATTGCAGCTACTGCGTGTTTAGAAGCTACATAAGCACCCATTCCAGGAGCTCCAACATAAGATCCTTCAGAGCCTAAAGCAACAATAGATCCTTTACCCTCTTCTACTAAATGAGGTATAACGTATTTCATTGTATAAAGAACACCATATACATTTACATCAAAAACCTTTTCATAATTTTCTTTAGTAGAGTCTTTTACTTCTTGATAATCTCCATTGTATCCAGCGTTTGCAACTAGAGAATAAATACTTCCAAAGTCATTAACTACTTTTTCTATAGTTTCTTTTACAGCCTCTTCATCAGTAATATCAAGAACATATCCTCTAACTCTGTCTTCACTAGGATTTCCTAATTCTTTCATAAGTTTGTCTATTTTCTCTTGAGATGTAGAAGTTAATGCTAACTTAGAATCTTCATTAAAAAAAGCTTTAGTTACAGCTTCTCCAATACCACCTGTTGCACCAGTAATTAATACTACTTTGTCTTTTAATTTTAAATCCATAATATCCTCCTTTTTTGTATATTATTAATTTACCCATTAATAAAAAATAGTCACATATATTATTTCTAATCTGTTTTTTATTGATAAATTTTATATAAAAATTTTTAATAATAGGTTAAAAGGGTAATTTTTAATTAATCGATAAAAATATAAAGGTGGTAAAATGGATCAGTTTGGAATAATGGTTGGCTTAAATAAGAAAAACGCTTTTGAAGGTTGGTTTTCAAAAGTTGATGATGTTAATAATGACCTCATGTTTTCAGTAATATGGGGATATTCTACTGTTCAAAATGATAGGCACCCATTTATTCAATTTACTAATAGCATCACTCATAAAACTAAATATATTAGATATCCTTTAGAAGATTTGTCTTTTACTAAAGATCCTTTTATATTAAAAATAGGACAAAATAAACTTTCTAAGGAATTTATGATTTTAAATATAAATGAAGATGATTTAAAAGTTAAAGGGGAATTTAGTTTTAATAATTTAAAAACTTTAAAAAAATCTTTTTTAAAACCTAATATTATGGGAATATTTTCTTATTTACCAGATGAATTCAACCACAGTATTTCTTCCCTCCACCACAAAGTCAAGGGAAATATCAGTATTAATAATAAAACATTCAATATTGATGGTATAGGGTATATGGAAAAAGATTGGGGAACTAGTTTTCCAAAAAAATACGTTTGGACTCAAGGAAGTGATGTCTTAGGAAATTCAGTCGTATTTAGTAATGCTACTGTTCCAATTTTAGGAAGATATGCTACTGGATTCTTTTTAGTAATTCTCCATAATGACAAAGAGTATAGATTCAGTTCTATAGAAGGATCTAAGATGTTAAGTTTTGAAGCAGATCATAATTCCTTTAAAGGAAAAATTCAAAAGGGAAATTTAACTGTAGAGATATTTGCTAAACAATATAATCCTATAAGCTTAAAATCCCCTAATATGGGAGAAATGAAATCTTCTATAAAAGAGTCTTTAGATGGAAATTTGAAAGTATTTTTATTAGAAAATGGTAAAGTTTCTTTTGAAATTACAAACGAAAGGGCTTCTATTGATGTTCATTTTAATAAATAAAATATTGTAATTTTATGCAATTTATATTATCATAGACTCATGTTTTAATTAAGACTAATGTTTGTGACAGGAGGTGGAATATTGACAAACAATGAAAAAAGAGTACTTGATATAATTAAGTCCAATCCTTACATTAGCCAAAAAGATATTGGAGAAGAATTAGATTTATCAAGATCTACAGTAGCAACAATTGTATCTTCTTTGACTAAGAAAAATTACATTGCAGGTAGAGCTTATATTCTAAATGAAGTTGATTCACCTATTTTTGTTATAGGGGCTATGAATGTAGATAGAAAATTTAATTTAGAAAAGAGTATTATTTACAAAACAAGTAACCCCGCTTCTTCCGAATCTTTTGTAGGTGGTGTTGGTAGAAATGTAGCTGAGAATCTAGGAAGATTAGGCCACGATGTTAAAATGATAAGTGTGGCAGGATATGATCAAGATTTTGAATTTATTAAAAAATCTACTGATGCCTTTGTAGACTTTAATTATGTAAGACAAATTCAAAATGCTTCTACAGGTAATTATAGTGCCATAATAGATTCCTCTGGAGAAATGGAAGTTGCCATAGCCGATATGGGTATTTACAATTCAATGGATAGAGATTTTATAAAAGATTATGAAAATATATTAATTAATTCTAAGGTAATTATTTTAGATTTAAATATCCCTGAGGAAACTGTTGAATATGTTATTAATTTTGCTAAAAATAACGACATTTTTCTATTTGTAGTACCTGTAAGTAGCCCAAAAATTAATAGACTACCCAATGATTTAACTGGAATTGATTATATTGTTGTTAATCAAGATGAATCTGAAGGATATTTTAATGTAAAAGTAAATTCGGAAGATGACTTTTTTTCTTTAGGTTCAAAGTGGATAAATAAAGGTGTTAAAGAAGTTATAATTACGAGAGGAAAAAAAACTATTTTATATGAGAATTATAAAGGAGAAAGATACTTTTTCACTCCTCCCCTATCTGATAATGTGGTAGATGTTACGGGAGCTGGAGATTCCTTTACTTCTGGAATTATTCACGGATTTATTAAAGGAGTTTCTACTAAAGATTCAGTTGAATTTGCTATGACAAATTCTTACTACACAATACAATCAAAAAACACTGTAAGGGACAATTTAACTAATGAAAATCTCCAAAAAGAAAGAGATAATTTAAAAGAAAGAGGACTTATCAAATGATAAAAGACGATTTAATAATATTTAGTAACGAAGTAGCAGAAGCAAAGGAAAAAGATTTGCCAATAGTTGCACTAGAATCTACAATAATTTCCCATGGTATGCCATATCCTCAAAATGTAGAAATGGCAAAAGAAACTGAACAAATAATTAGAAATAATGGGGCTGTGCCTGCTACTATCGCCATAATTGATGGAAAAATTAAAGTTGGACTGGAAGATGAAGATTTAGAAGTACTAGCAAATTCTGAAAATGTCGCTAAAGTTTCTAGAAGAGACTTAGCAGAAGTTTTGTCTAAGAAAGTATTAGGTGCTACAACAGTTGCTACTACTATGATAATAGCTAATTTAGCTGGAATAAAGGTTTTTGTAACAGGTGGTATTGGTGGAGTTCATAGAGGAGTTGAAAATTCTATGGATATTTCAGCAGATTTAGAAGAATTAGGACAAACACCTGTAACAGTAGTTTGTGCTGGAGCTAAAGCCATATTAGATTTAGGAAAGACTTTAGAGTATTTAGAAACTAAAGGAGTTCCTGTTATCGGATATGAAACTGATTATTTCCCAGCATTTTTCTCGTCTACTTCAGAATTTAAATTAAACACAAGGGCAGATGATACAAAAGATATTGCAAATAGAATGTTTTATTCAAACTTATTAGGTTTAAAAGGTGCTCACATAGTGGCGGTTCCCGTTCCAAAGGAATATGAAATTCCCCATGAAGAAATTGATGAGATAATCATGAAAGCATTAAAAGACGAAAAAGAATCAGGAATCAAAGGAAAAGATTCTACTCCATTTTTATTAAAGAGAATTGTAGAATTAACTGAAGGAAGAAGTTTAGAAACAAACATAAAGCTAGTTTACAACAACGCAAAAGTTGGAGCTAAATTAGCAGTAGATTATAATAATTTAACTAAATAAAATATTAAGCTGTAAACTTCTAAATTAGTTTACAGCTTTTTTAATATTTTAAATTTATTCTTCCTGTTTTTCTTCAGATGAATTTCTCATTTCCTTTGCTCGAGATATAACCCCATCTGTTTTTTTCATAATATTTTCCCCATTTGAGCCTACTAAAAATCTCATTGTGAAAAAAACTAAAGCTATTGCTATTGTACCAAATACTAAATCTATTACATTCGTAGAATAAATCAGCATTTTTCTAGCAATTACAAATAAAATCAACTCCAATAAAGCTTCTGTAGAGTGATATAAAATCATATGAATAAGCTCTGCTCCAACTATTAACAATAATGCCAATCCTAAAAAGGACTGAAATATATCATAGGATGCTTCTGGTTGAGCATCAAATAACAAGAAAAAATATCTCATAAGATCTATCAAACCAATAATAATACCTATTATAATAATAGAAGCTATAACTAACTCTATAATATGTACAACCTTTTCAATTTTTTTAGGCCATAATTTCATAAACACTTTTTTAATCACCTACCTTTATTATATTTACAATTTTAACACAAAATCCTTTAAAATTACTATAATTTTCTATTAAGTAAAATTTGTATAATATATATTTCTTATAGATCGGATATGTTCTATAATGTAGTTAAGCTAATATTTATAATAAGTAAAAAAGAGGTTGTTATGATACAAATTAAAAATTTAAATAAAGTTTTTGATAATGGATTTGAAGCATTAAAAAGCATAGATTTAGATGTAGAAGATGGTTCATTAGTCTGTTTACTAGGTCCTAGTGGTTGTGGTAAAACAACAATATTAAATTTAATTGCTGGACTATTAGATCCTACAGGTGGAGATATTTTATTTGATGGAGTATCTATAATCGATAAACACCCAAAGGATCGAAATATTGGAATGGTTTTTCAAAATTATGCCCTTTATCCTCATATGTCAGTTTTAGAAAATGTCACTTTCCCACTTAGAGTTGGTAAAAACAAAATAAATCAAGAAGAAGCAAATAAAATAGCTAAGGAATATATGATCTTAACTGACATTTTTGAGTTAGCAGATAAAAAGCCCAATTCCTTATCTGGTGGCCAACAACAAAGGGTAGCTATTGCAAGGGCTTTAGTTCAAAACCCAAAAATTTTACTTTTAGATGAACCTTTAAGCAATTTAGATGCAAGGTTGAGACTTAGAATACGAGAAGAAATAAGATCCCTTGTTAAAAAAATTGGTGTAACTACTATTTTTGTTACTCATGATCAGGAAGAAGCCCTTTCTATTAGCGATAAAATAGCTCTTATGGATGAAGGAATAATGCAACAATACGATATCCCTCAAAATTTATATCTAGATCCAGCAAATTTATTTGTGGCGAAATTTATTGGTAATCCAATTATTAATACCTACAATGTTTCTTTTGAAGATGGAGTTTTTATAGGAAAAGATTTTCAAATTAAACTTAGTAGTTTAGAAAAAGACTTGTTTAGAAAACCTCTAGATAAAAAAGAGTATATTTTAGGGATTAGACCTGAATATTTTTCAGTAGATTCAAGTGGGCCAATATCTGTAACTATAAATTCCATTGAAATGATAGGAAGATATTCTATTATTCACTTCGACTTAGACGAAGAAAAATCTAGAGCTGTCGTAGATAGTAAGATTTTATATGAAGTCGGTGATAAATTAAACATCTCTATAAATTTAGAATCCATGTATATATTTGAAGTAGATGGAGGGAGAGTTTACTAATGAATAAATTTTTTAGATACAGAGCTGAAAAGTCCAATAAGGCTTGGTTGTTTTTATTTCCCGCTTTGATTTTTATTGTAATTTTTAATGTAATTCCCCTACTTAGAGCCTTTAGTATGTCCATATATAGTAATAGTATTTTAAAGCCAGAACTTGTAGGATTTGAAAATTTTGCATTTGTTATTAGAGATCCTCAATTTCACATGGCATTAAAAAACACTATAATTTATTCTATATTTGTAGTTCCAGTAGGAATGATTTTGTCTATGCTTTTAGCACTAAGTATTAACAGTAAAATAAAAGGATCTGAGTTTTTCGAGTCTATATTTTTTATTCCATATTTGACTAGTATTATAGCAATTGGAATAGTATTTAGATTTTTGTTTAACGGTAGTTTTGGTTTAGTAAACTATCTATTGGGTCTTATTGGATTTGGTCCATTTGAATTTTTAAACGATCCGAATCTGAATATGACTACTTTGATAATCTTTGGAGTTTGGTCAAGTATGGCTTTTAATGTAATCATTATGCTTTCAGGTCTTAGAAGTATCGATCAAAATTATTATAAAATAGCGAATATGTTCGGAGCTAGTGACAGTGAACAATTTTGGAAAATCACAATGCCATCATTAATTCCAATTATCACATTTTTATCTATTACGAATTTTATATCAGCTTTTAAAGTTTATGGACAAGTATTCGCTTTGTTTAATGGAAAAGCTGGAATTGGAAACAGTGCAGTTACAGCTGTATTTTATATTTTTAACAAATTCTATGTGGAAAATAGATATGGCCAAGGTATGGCTGCGGCAGTTTTATTGTTTTTATTTCTTTTGCTCTTTACCATTTTTCAAAGGGCAATCTTAAAGAAATTATCTAAATAGAAAGGAAATTTAAGATGAAAAAAGTTTTTTCATATACATTTGTAATTATAATGGCCGTTATCACCTTGTTTCCTTTTATTTATATGTTATTAGCAAGTTTAATGACTTTTCAGGAAGCAACAAGTATACCCCCTACAATAATTCCAGAAAATTTACAATTTAATAACTTTACAGAAGCCCTCGAAGCAGCTCCCTTTGTAAGATATTTTTTTAATACAGTATTTGTTTCAGGTATAAATACATTAGGCACCTTGATTACTACCCTACTTGCAGCCTTTGCTCTTAATTTTATGGATTTTAGATTTAAAAAAACATTGCAACTTCTCTTTATTGCTTTATTAATGATACCTTTTGAAGTTGTAGTATTTACAAATTTTAGAACTATTGCCCAGCTGGGAATGTTAGATACTTATAGAGCTCTTATTCTTCCATTTATGGCAAGTGTGTTTTATTTATTTTATTTAAGGGAGTATTTAACATCTATTCCCCAAGCCTATTATAAAGCTGCAAAGGTAGATGGATGTGGTGATTTTGAATTTATATTGAAGATATTATTGCCAATGTCTAAATCTGCCCTATTTACAATTGGACTTTTGAATTTTATTACTGGATGGAATTCTTTCCTATGGCCAATTTTAGTGACTAATTCTAGGGAAATGAGACTTATTAGTAATGGTTTAAGTGCCTTTGCTACAGAAACGGGAACTGCAGTCCATTTACAAATGGCAGCCAGTTCAATAACTATTATCCCTATTTTAATATTGTACTTTATATTCAGAAAACAAATAATAAAAGGAGTTTCAAGAAGTGGCATTAAAGGATAAAACAAAAATTATATTTCACAATGGATTAAAAACTATCGGTGGAACTTTAATAGAAATAAGGCACAATGATAGCAGAATATTTTTTGATTTTGGAAGTGTCTTTGACCCATCTTTAGAAAATCAACCTGAAAGTTTTTCAAAACTTATAGAAACTAATACTATAAATTATGTTGAAGGTTTATATGATCCAAGGTTGACTTTTGATTCTTTAAATGATTCAGAAACTACCTACTCAAATGAAGGAGTGTTTATAAGTCACGCTCACTTAGATCATTCTAAACTTATAAATTATCTAAATCCGAGTATACCTTTATATTCTTCGAATAAAACAAAGAAATTTATTGACTTATTAAATATTAATAATGAATTTTTATATCCCTATGAAAAAAATCAGGATACTAAATCAAGATTTACTAGAGAAATTATTGGATTAAAACCTAATGATAAAGTTTCTATTGGTGAAATTGAGGTGAAATTTATTTCTGTGGACCACGATATTATAGGCAGTTGTGGACTTTTAATAACCACTCCAACAGCTAAAATAGCTTATTCAGGAGATCTAAGACTTCACGGATATAGAAAAGAAGACACTATTAATTTTTGTTTGGAAAGCGAAGATAGTGATATATTAATAATAGAAGGAGTTAGCGTTTCTAGTTACGAAGTTGGAAGTGTTGAAGAAGAATTAAAACAAACTTCCGAAATAGACTTAGTAAAGGATATTATAAAAATCCTTAAAGAAAATCCTAATTCCCAAATATCATTTAATTACTATATTGGAAATGTTGAAAGAGTTTATCATATTGCAAAATTAGCTGAACCTTATAGAAAAGTCGTATTAGAAGAATTTCACGCTTTTATATTAAAGGAATTAACGGGATTAGAAGTTTTATATTATTCAATAAGTGACAAAAATTATGGTTTAGATCCTAATAAACAAATCCACATTTTAGATTTATTAAATGATAGTAATAACTTTTTTTGGCAACTAGAATCAGGGCTTTTAAAATATATTGAACAAATAAAACCAGGCGGAATATACATTCATTCAAACGCCGAACCTTTTGGTCCTTATGATCCAAATTATGAACCTTTCTTTGAACTATTGAATAATAAGAAAATAGAATCAAAGGTTTTATCATGTAGTGGACATGGATATACTAAAGATCTAATGAGAATAATTAATTGGATTCGTCCAAAAATACTATGCCCTATTCATTCTTTTCACCCTGAAAGACTTTATAATCTTTATGGTGAAAGAATTTTACCAGAAAAAGGAGAAATGTTAGAGCTAATTAATAAGGAGGAAAATACAAATGAATTTTAAAAAATTAGCGGCATTATTGTTACTTTCTGTTTTGATTTTTGCTGGATGTACTCAAAGTGATACTCCAGATACTACAACTGAAACAGAAACTACAGAAACTGAAACAACGGAAGCTGAAACAACAGATGAAACAGAAGAAACTGCTGATAGCGATGTACTAACTGAATTGACTGAAAATGTAGAAATTACATTTTGGCATGGAATGTCTGGTGGACAGGAAGAAACTTTAACAGAACTTACTAATAAGTTTATGGAAGAAAATGAGAATATAACTGTTTCTTTACAAAATCAAGGTAACTATGGAGATTTATCTCAAAAACTTATAGCTACTATGCAAAGTCCTAACAATCTTCCTACAATTACCCAAGCCTACCCTGATTGGGTATATCCAATGGTTGGCGAAGGTTTATTAGTTGAATTAGATCCTTATATTAACCACTCTGATGAAAATTTCGCCTTTGATAATTGGGATGACATCTTAGGAGGATTAAGAGACGGTGTAATAATCGAAGATAAAATATATGGAATACCTTTTAACAAGTCAACTGAAGTAATTTGGTACAACAAATCACTTATGGATGAATTGGGATTAGAAGTTCCTACAACTTTTGAAGAATTAGCAGAAGTTTCTAAAGAAATATACGAAGAAAAATCAATTCCAGGAGCTGGATTTGATTCCCTTTCTAACTTCTATACAACTTATTTGTATAACAAAGGTGTAGAGTACGATTCTAATTTAGATGTAACTGGACAAGAATCTACAGAGGCTGCTCAATACTACATGGATGGTATTGAAGGTGG
Organism: uncultured Peptoniphilaceae bacterium; assembly: GCA_964461305.1. GTDB lineage: Bacteria > Bacillota > Clostridia > Tissierellales > Peptoniphilaceae > Neofamilia. The sequence goes on along the minus strand of CAYWTV010000008.1, from coordinate 31,241 downwards.
ATATTTCCGTATAGCTGGAACTGACAACTATCTATCTGGTCCTTTTGCAAATGAACAATTAGCAATGTATATAGGTTCTAACGCAGGTGAATCTTATGTAGCTGAAGGAGCTGAAGGAAAATTTGAATATGCTGCAGCTCCATATCCAGCAGATTCAAGTATCCAACAAGGTACAGATATTTATATGTTTGAAAGTGCAACTCCTGAACAAAGAACAGCTGCTTTTGAATATTTAAAATTCTTAACTAACACAGAATCTCAAATAGATTGGGCATTAGGAACTGGCTATATGCCAATTAGAGAATCTTCGTTAAATGATGAAAGATACTCTTCTTCTGATAGTGCCATTGCACCTATTTTATCAGATGCTACAGAAAATCTTTATACTAAACCACTAGTATCAGGTTCTCAACAAGCATACAATGATGCTGGAACGATGTTAGAAGGATTATTATCAAGTCCTGAAAATAATGTAGAAGATGCATTAAATAACTTTAAACCAACATTTGAATCTGCTTGGCAACAATAATTAAATTTACAAAACCGGAGTCTTTTGCACTCCGGTTTTTTTGTGTTATCATATTAATATAAATACAATAAAGAGGTGTAAATTAAATGTTAGGAATTATTAATGGTAATATTTTTACTATGGCAGGAGAAACACTAGAAAATGGTTCAATTTTAATTGATAATGGAGTTATAAAAGAAATAGGAGTAGATATAAATATTCCAGAGGAAGCAGAAATTATCGATGCAAAAGGAAAAATGATTACTCCTGGAATTATAGATGGACATTCTCATATAGGTATTGGAGAAGAAGGAATCGGTTTTGAAGGAAGGGATTACAATGAAACAAGTGATCCTATAACTCCACAAATGAGAGCAATAGATGGTATCTATCCTGAGGATAAAGGATTTTTATCAGCTAGACAAGGTGGAATCACAACTGTAGTAACAGGACCTGGAAGTGCTAATGCAATTGGTGGAACTTTTTTAGCAATGAAGACTTACGGAATTAGAGTAGATGATATGATAGTAAAAAATCCAGTAGCAATGAAAATTGCCTTTGGAGAAAATGTAAAAAGAGTTTACAACGAACAAAATAAAATGCCTAAAACTAGAATGGCAATAATGGCCCTTATGAGAGATTTCTTCTACAAGGCTAAAGATTATATGGAAAAAAGAGAAAGTGAAGACACTTCTAAAAGACCTGATTTTGACTTAAGATATGAATCTGTAATTCCTTTATTTAAAAAAGAAATTCACTTAAAAGCCCATGCTCATAGAACTGACGATATTTTAAGTGCCATTAGACTAGCCCAAGAATTTGACTTTGACTTGACCCTAGAGCATTGTACAGAAGGCCATTTAATTGCTGATATTTTAGCTAAAGAAGGCTACGATGCAATATGTGGACCAAATATGAGTAGTGCATCAAAATATGAACTTAAAAACAGAAGTTTCGTAACTCCTAGAGAACTTAACAAAGTAGGTGTAAAATTTGCCATTATGACTGACAATTCAGTAATTCCTACCCAACATCTTCCCCTTTGTGCAGGTTTAGCTGTTAAATCAGGATTAGATAAAGAAGAAGCTCTAAAGGCTATCACCATTAACCCAGCTGAAATAACTGGTATATCTGACAAAGTTGGTTCATTAGAAGTTGGAAAAGATGGAGATTTAGTTATATGGTCATCAGATCCTCTAAGTGATACAAGTTGCGAAGCCCTATATACAATAATCAACGGAAAAGTTGTATATAATAGTGATAAAGATGAAAAATTTGGATTCTAAAATAAACTTTTAAAAATATATTTATAATATATAAAACATTAAAATTTTTTAAAAAAGTTAAAACCCTCCAGAAATTTTGGAGGGTATTATTTTTATTGAACTGTTAAATTTATATCTCTGCTATTTTCGAATGAATTTCTAATAGCTTCCACTATATTTCCGTGACTGTCATTTAAACTCATTGTTGCAGATGATGTTAATTCTGCAAGCATTGATTTATCTTCATCAGATAAGGCGTCGTATTTTGCAGCATCTCCTTTATCTTCTAGTCCTTCTTTTAGTGGTCTACCATTTGATTCTGCAGTGTAATTTTCAAACCATTCTTCTACTTCATCTACAGTCATACCAATAAATAATTCTTCAAAAGCATTCATCTGATCAGACCAAGTTCCAGCTCCCATTACATAAGCATCTCCACGTTCTCTCTTAGTTTCCCAAGTTTCTATTTCTTCAAAGAAATTTTCTTCAGTATCTTCAGTTAGTCCTGTAATAGTTCCGTCGTGGTTTTCATCATAGTTGTAACCCCCTTGACCTGGCCATCCACTAAAATGTGGCATTCCGTCTCCATCATAATTTGGAGTAGCTACTTCTAATTGATCTACGTGTAAAGATACAATTTTACCTTCTTCATCAAATAAAGTATTTGCAAATACTTGATTTAAAGACCAAACTTGAACATCTTCTCCATCAGTACCAGGTCCTTTTCTCTCTAAGTTATTAACTCCTAGACCTTGTTTACTAGCTGATTCTAGTTCTATTGGAACTCTATTGTCATAAGCTATTTTTATTGCATCTATTATATTACCGTGACTATCATTTAAACTCATTGTTGCAGATGTAGTTAATTCTGCTAGCATTGATTTATCTTCATCAGATAAGGCGTCATATTTTGCAGCATCTCCTTCATCTTCTAGTCCTTCTTTTAAAGGTCTGCCGTTAGAATCAGCAGAATAAGTATCAAACCACTCTTGTACTTCTTCTACAGTTTTACCAACAAAAACTTGTTCATATGCATTCATTTGTTTTGACCAAGTACCCGCTCCCATTACATATGAGTCTCCTCTTTCTCTCTTAGTTTCCCAAGACTCTATTTCTGCAGTTAAGTTTTCTTCAGTATCTTCAGTAAGACCTGTAATAGTTCCGTCGTGATTTTCATCATAATTGTAACCACCTTGTCCTGGCCATCCACTAAAATGTGGCATTCCGTCTCCATCATAATTTGGAGTAGCTACTTCTAATTGATCTACGTGTAAAGATACAATTTTACCTTCTTCATCAAATAAAGTATTTGCAAATACTTGATTTAAAGACCAAACTTGAACATCTTCTCCATCAGTACCAGGTCCTTTTCTTCCCATATTACTCATTCCAAATCCTTGATAAAGATCAGATGCGCTAATAGCCTCTGCTTCATCTTCAACTTCTTCTTCTGCCACTGGCACTGGGTATGTATCAGGATCTAATGCGTTATTTACAGCGTAAATTATTGCTTCACTTGTAACTGTTGCACCTGAAACTATGTCTACTTCTGTAGAATTAGCTTCTACGATTCTCTTTGGAATCTCTTCTAATGCTTCTGAAGCAATATCGGGAGTCTCACTATTTTCAGTAACTTCTACAGCAGAAATAGTTTCTCCTTCTTTAGTAACTTTTACCTTTAATTCTCCGCCAAAACCTTCTGCAACTCCCTCTAGCTCTTGTGATTCATTTGTTTCTGTACTTTCTGCAGTATCTGTATTTTCAGTTTCTGCAGGAGTTTCATCATTTGTTTGACAAGCAACCATAGTTGTTATAAGTATCAAACACAACAAAATAATAAATGATTTTTTCATATATTCCCTCCTAAATTTTGTTAGTTTAAATTATAACATTTATATTCCTACATTAAAACATTTTAATTAAAAGTATTGATACTTTTTTTGTGTATTTTACTATTTTGAATATAATATACTATAAAATCTTTTCTAAATAAGTATTTTATATTCAAAATTCATTTATAATTTATTAAAGATTTTTTGACAAGTAGTTGAATTTTAAGTTACACTTATATATGGATTAATTTTAATAAATGGAGGTAATTTATGGAGAGAAAAAAGATTACTATCGTTTCTGATGGAAACGGAGCTATAGCTGCAGCTGCAGATTTAATAAATCAAGGTCATGAAGTTATGTTGTATAATTTAAAGGAAAAAGAACACAGAATGGGTTATCTTAACGAAAAAATAACTTTAATTGAAGATGATAAATCCTTTAGTGTACAAATTCCTTATACTACTGATCCTAAAGTAGCTACAAAGGATGCCTATATGATTATGTATGTACTTCCAGGATATGCAATTCCTGTATATGCTAAGTCTTTAGCACCTTATACTAATTCAGAGACTATAATATTTTTTAATGCTGCTGCTTCTTTAGGTCCTCTAATTTATGCAAAAGCTACAAATATTGAACCTAGATATGCAATTGAATCAAACTCACTAACCTATGCTTGTAGATTAGACAGAGAGAATAATACAGTCGAAATGCACTTACGTGTAAAGGAACTTTACGCTGCATCACCAGTAAATATTTATACTGAAATGTTAGTAGAAAAATTACAAGAGTTCTATCCTCAAATTAAACCTGCTAAGGATTTAATTCACGTGTTTTTATTAAATGGAAACCCTGAGACCCATTGTGCAGGTTGTATATTAAATGCTGGTAGAATTGATTATTCAGAAGGTGAATTTTATTTATATAAAGAAGGAATCACAAAAAGTACTTTAAAGGTAATGAGACAAGTTGCCCATGAAAGAAGAAGAATTGCAGAAACTTTGGGATATGATATACAAGGTGAATTTGAAAGTAGAATTAATAGTGGTTATTTTGTAGATTTTGGAGATGATTTCCAAAATGAAAATGACAAATTACAATATCATTTTAATCATTCTCCAATTTTTAGAGATATTAAAGGACCTACTTCAGTAGGAAGTAGATATTTTATAGAAGACATAGCTATAGGCTTAGTACATTGGGAAAAACTAGCAAAACTAGCCCTTATAGAAACACCTACAATTACTTCTTTAATTCATCTTGGTGAAATTATAGAGCAAAAAAATTATAGAGAATTAGGCGGGGATTTAGTTCCTTGGTCTTTAATAGACAAAATAAGAATCAATTCACAAGAATTACAAGAAAAAAATAATTAAAGGGAGATGATTTTTTAATTCTATATTATAGAATTATTTTATGAAGGATAAATTTAATAATGAAAATATATCATCAAATTCAGGCATGAAAGCTATAGACTTTTTCATGCTTGGATTTGGATCGATGATAGGTGTTGGTTGGACTGTTTCTTTAAACGATTGGTTCTATACTTCAGGTGGAGTATTAGGTACGATTTTAGCCTTTTTAATAGGTACTATAATGGTAATTCCTATAGGACTTTGCTATGGTGAAATGACCGGTGCATTACCAGTTTCAGGAGGAGCTATGGCTTTTGCTTATAGAGCTGAAGGGTCTAAGTTGTCTTTTTTAGGTGGCTGGTTAACTGCTTTAGCTTATATAGTATTACTACCTTGGGAACTAATATACATCAATCACATTTTAGGAATTTTGTTTCCTATTTTAACTACTGGTACTCCTTTATATACAATATATGGATTTAATGTATATTTTGGACAATTAATGACTGGTATAATGCTTACGATAATAATGGTATATTTTAATTTAAAGGGTGCAGAAATCTCAGGAAAATTACAAACAAGACTTACTATAACAATACTAATTACTGCAATAATTATAATTGCTTTTGCTTTATTTAAGGCAGACTTTTCTAACTTAACACCAATATACAAAACTGTCGAAGGAGAAAATCATTCTTCATTTTTTGGTGGGTTTATTAGTATGCTTGTAATTGTTCCATTTTTCATGGCAGGATTTGATGCTATTCCCCAAGCTGTAGAAGATGCTGGTGATGAAATCCCACCAAAGCAAATATCTAAAATAATAGTATTTACAATTGCAGCTGCAGGATTATTCTATACTATAATCGTGTTATCTTCAGCTTCTGCTATTCCATGGGATACATTTGCAAACTTAGATTCCCCTGCTTTAGCATTTATGTTTAACAGAATTTATGAAAATCCAATAGGAACTTTTTTATACTATTTAACATTAATTGGTGCACTAGCAGGTTTACTTTCAACATACAATGGAATGTTTATAGCAGCTACAAGATTATTATTTAGTATGGGTAGATCTCACTTAATACCAGAAGCTTTTAGTAAAAAGTCAAAATCTGATGCTCCTATTGTAGCAATAATATTTTGCGGTTTAGCTACTTTAATAGGCCCAATTTTTGGTACTTCAGTAATTACTCCACTTACTAATGTTGGTTCTTTGTCCTTTGTGTTAGGTTGGTTAATAACGTGTTATTCAACACTAACCTTAAGAAAAAATGAAAAAGAACTACACAGACCTATGAAAGCCGGTGAAGGTAGATTTATAATTAAATTGTCTATATTCATATCTGCTATACTAGCAATACTTTCTTTAATTCCTTCTTCCCCAGGATTTATGAGTTACGAAAGTTTAATTATTTTTATAGTGTGGTTGGTCTTGGGAGTTATATTTTATGTAATTTCAGAACATACTGGAGAAAATATTACAGAAGATGAACGATTTGATTTAATGTTCCAAGGTTTGGATGAAGAAAACAGTTAAATAATTATTAATAGACCTATAGATTAATTTCTATAGGTCTTATTTTATTTATTAGATATACATTAATTTTCGTGTTATAATATATTAGTTATTACTTTTGAGAGGTTAATTAATGAAAGATGCACTAATTATCTACAATCCCAGTTCTGGAAATGAAAAGGGAGAAACAATTAAAAATTACTTAGAAAAAAGATTAATAAAAGACTTTGATAATGTAAAATCTTTAGCTACAGAAAAAGCTGGAGATGGAGCAAAATTTTCAGAACAAGCAGCAAAAGATGGCGTTCACTCTGTTTTTGCAATAGGTGGAGATGGAACTGTAAATGAAGTTGTATTAGGTATAGTAAGATCTGAAGTTGAAAAAAAACCTATTTTAGGAATTGTACCTGGAGGAACATTTAACGGGGTTTCTAGAATTTTAGGTTTTTCTCAAAATCCAAGGACTGTAATAAGAAACTTTGATTTTACTAAAACTACTACTCTAGATTCTGCTAAATACAACGATAAAATCTTTAATATGATTTTTTCTATTGGTGATGTACCTGAAGCTCTACATAATGTATCTTCCCAAGAAAAAGCAGTTTTTTCTGTATTTGCATATTTTGTAAATATAGCTAGAGATGCCATAAAAAACACCCATCACTCCCTGAGAATTAAGGTGGAGGATGAAGTTTTAGAGGGAGATTACAGTCATGTAGCTGTAATGTTATCTTCAGCAGTATTTGGTTTACCTATTAACACTCAAGTTGAAAAAAATGATGGATTTATTCACGTTTTCTTACTAAAAGAATCCACATTAACAGAAAAAATCGCAATAGTTCCAGATTTAATAAGTGGAGCTTTAAAGAAAAACGACAAAATAAAATACTTTAAAACTAAGAAAATAGAAATAGAATCTTTAAAGGGAGTTGTTGAAACTGATTTAGATGGTGATAAGTCAGATCCACTTCCAGGATTAATAGAAGTTTTACCTAGAGCAATAGAAGTTTATGCAAAATAAACCAGATTAATTAATCTGGTTTATTTTCATATTTACATTAAATTCTTCGTCTTTTATTATTATCTCAACTTTTGACAAGTCCACTTCTATATTCATTAAAGGTGTATTTAAATCAATCACTCTTAAACAGTGAATCATACCAGATTTATAATCTTTTTTTAAAGAAAATCGAATGAGAATAGACTTTACTTCTGTTAACTGAATTCTATTTAATAAAAATTCAGGCATATTATCAATTTCTAAGTTAAGAACTTTGCCCTTTAAAGATATAATAATATCGCTATCTATCCCGTCGTTATTTAATTCTACTATTTCCAAATCACTTTTTAGTTTTAAATAATTATTTTTATAACTATACATATTTACCTCTATATAAAAAGAGAAGTGAAATAAATCACTTCCCTTTTAAATTTCGCGCTTATTGTTTTATTAACTCTTCCCTTTGACCTGGGGCTAATTTAAATCCGCTAATTTTATTAACTATAACGGCAATCGCTCCGTCTCCAGAAATATTACATGCAGTTCCAAAACTGTCTTGTGCAATGTATAGAGCTATCATAAGGCCTAACATAGCTTGATCAAATCCTAACATAGTTTCCATAATACCAATAGCAGCCATTACAGCTCCTCCTGGCACTCCTGGTGCAGCAACCATAGTTACACCTAGCATTAAGATAAATGGTAGAATTGTACCAAACTCAGGAGTTATACCATTAAGTAACATAATAGACATTGAACAAGTAAGTAATGTTATAGTACTACCTGATAAATGAATTGTTGCACATAGTGGAATAACGAAATCAGCTACACCTTTATTTACACCCATTTTAACTGTTTGGTTAAGTGTTACTGGAATTGTAGCAGCTGATGATTGAGTTCCAATAGCTGTTAAATAAGCTGGGAAAATTTCCTTGATTTTACTTACTGGATTTCCACCGCCAATTGCACTAGCAATAGTGTATTGAATAAATATTGTAACCCAATGTAGGATAATTACCATAACAAATACTCTTGCAAATACTGACATTACCCTAGCCACCTCGCCTGTATATGCCATATTAGCAAATATACCAGCAATATGTATAGGGAGTAACGGAATAATAATAGTATTGATTAATTTAGTAATAATATCTGAAAATTCGTGTACTGCTTTTTTAAGTGTTAAGCCGTTATCTCCAAGTGAAGCTATACCTACTCCTAGAATAAAAGAAATAATTAATGCAGTGGTAACTCCGAAAACTGGATCCATAGGTGATGTGAAGAATGCTTCTGCAGCTGCTCTTCCACCTTCAACGTCAAAACCCGCACTTCCTGATCTTACGAAACCTGGTAAAAATATTGAACCTACAAAAAATGCTAATATACCAAAAGTTACTGTAGAACCATAAGCTATACCAGCTGTAATTCCTAAAGTTTTACCAGCGTCGCTACCTAAATCAGCAATACCTGGTGTTACGAAACCAACAATTATAAGAGGAATAACAAAGTTTAAGAAGTTTCCGAACAATCCATTAAAAGTTACTAAAACTCTAACGATTGCTTCTGGAGCTACTAAACCAATAATAATACCTAAAATAATTGCAAGTATAAGCCTTGGTAATAAACCAAATCTTTTCATATTATCTTGCCTCCAAAAATTTTTTAATATAGATGAGTTTATATTAAGCGCTAGAAATATAAACTTTCATCTATTTGTAATAAATATATCATTACACTAGATTATTTGCAAGGTATTTAACATAGATTAGATTAAAATTATTAAATTCTATTAAATTATTATGTAATTTATTTAAATAAATTAAGTTTATTAGGTTTAACTTAATGATTTCTTATAATCTTTTTTTATTATGAAAATATTTATAAACTTAGTTAATCTATACACAAAAAAAGAAAGAAGTTTTCTAACTTCTTTCTTTTGATATTTATCTAGCTCCTCCTCCAGAACCTCCACCAGAAAAACCTCCTCCGCCACCAAAGGATGCTCCTCCTCCAGATCCAGAAGACGCGTTATTGATTCCAGTTTCATAGCCTTTACTTACTGAGGCTCTATGCTGATTAGAATTTATATAAAATAAATAATATGGAAAATATCCAAAGTTTTGATTTTTATCTACTTTATCATCTAAAAACTTAACTAGTTTTTCATTGTCCGAATATAAATTTGAATAAATAAATATTTCCTTTAATTTTTTAGAGTTCTCCTTATTAAATTCCTCATAAAAAGAATTGTCATTTATATAATTTTTAAATCCGTAAACTTTATTTAGTTCATTTTTCCCTTTATCTGTAAGATTATATTCTGTTACTACTAAGAATTTTTTATCTTTTCTAATATAATCATTTTTTAGAGAAAAATCAAAGCCTTCCCTATTTGCTAAAGTAAACAAATTCATAAATTCATAATAATTTTCTTCAGTATAATTTTCTAATTGTTCAGAATCTATTTTATTTTGAAATACTCCACCTTTAATAATAAAATCCCATAACTTCTTTTCAAAAGATTCTTCATTAAAACTTGGACTCTTTAATATTTTAAATTCATTAGAAAGTATCCCTTCCTCTGCCCATTTTGCAAAATAAGCAGTTAATAAGTTAAAGTTTAGTTCTACTGAATCTTGGTCATTTTTATAGGTGTTTCTCAAGAAATAATAATTTGCATTTATATTTCCATCAAGGGGTATTTCTTGTGACATTGAATTGTTTATTGGAATATTCTTATTGTTAAATTTAGTTTTCATTTTATTTGAAGCTCCTACAATAGCTCCAAAAACAACAAGTAAACTAGCTGGAATAATTAATAAAATTCTCATATCAAACTCTTCTTCCATAGAATTAAAATTTGAATTTTCAAATTCCGTATCTCCTTGGGAGTAAGAGGATCCTTCAAAAGCCTCTACTTTTAAATCTTCAAAGGAGTAATTTGATATATAGGTCGGACTGAAGTGTCCTTTTTCTATTTCTACTAATGTAGTCAAGTGATTGGAGCTGTCAAACTCACTAGTACTTCTTGCTACAATATTTCCATTATCAAAATTAATATTCCCATTATATCCAAATGCCCAAATTTTTGTATTGTCTTCGCTGAAATCTATAACTGGAGAATGCATTGATAGAGAAACTCGTCTAGGAGCTGGATCCATATCGTTATTTACAAATCGAACATTAAATCCATCTTTATCTGTAAAGCTTTGAACCATATTTTCGTAGGTAAATTTAATATCATAGGTTCTAACTTCTCTTTCACTCATTCCAAAGGAAATTTCGTAACCTTCATCTGTTTCTAATATTCCATATTTATATGCTTTTTCTTCAAAAGATTTATCTATATCCCAATCATCTACAAATTCAAATTCTCTTCCATCCATAGAAACTGACACATTTTTTAAATTCATATGATTTAAATACTGTATTGGAATAAAAAATTCAGTTCCTTCATCTACGAAAGTATTCCATGTTTGAGTGATATTTCCAGATCCATCCTCTAATATTTCTACTTCAGTATCAATACTATATATTTCATTAGCTTTTACTGTTGAATTAAATGAAAATATTCCAATAATTAATACAAAAGCTATAAAAAGTTTTTTTACTGACATATTTACCTCTCTTTTTTAAAAAAGCAGACCTTTAAAAAAGTCTGCTTTTAATACTATCTCCATAGTCTTTGAATAATCATTACTAATATTACTATTAATATTATACTTCCTATTCCTCCAGCTAAGTTACCTAGTGCTGAAAATAATAATCTAATTACCCAAATTGCTAAAACTACTGAAATAATTAATGAAATTATTCTTACTAAACCGTTCATATTATCCTCCTACTTATTTGTATAATTTGGAGATTCTCTCGTAATCGTAATATCATGAGGATGATTTTCTTTTAATGTTGCATTTGATATTTTAATAAATGTAGCTTTTTCATGTAAAGCTTCAATATCCTTAGCACCTACATAACCCATTCCGGATTTTAAACCACCCATTAATTGATATATTACCGCTTCAGCTTTTCCCTTGTGAATAACAATACCTTCCACACCTTCTGGTACGTATTTTGAATTTTTTTCTTGGAAGTATCTATCGGAACTTCCTGCATCCATTGCTCCTAAAGATCCCATTCCTCTATATGTTTTAAATCTTCTACCTTCTACAATGATATCTTCACCAGGGCTTTCATCAGTACCAGCTAATAACGAACCTACCATTATTACATCTGCACCTGCTCCTAAAGCTTTTGTTATATCTCCTGAATACTTTATACCCCCATCTGCTATAATTGGAACATTTAATTTTTTAGCAGCTTTAGAACATTCAATAATTGAAGTAAGTTGAGGAGAACCTACACCAGTTACTACTCTAGTTGTACAAATAGATCCAGGCCCAATTCCAACTTTTACACAATCTGCTCCAGCTTCAATTAATGCCTCTGTTGCTGCAGCTGTTGCTACATTCCCCGCAATAAGTTGTACATCAGGAAAGTTTTCTTTTATTAATTTTACGTGATTAATTACATTTTGAGAATGACCATGGGCAGTATCAATGACAATTACATCAACTTGTGCATCAACTAAAGCTTGTATTCTTTCTAAAATATTGTCAGTTACACCTACAGCAGCACCAACAAGTAATCTACCGCTATCATCTCTAGCAGAATTAGGATAAACTTCCATCTTCGTAATGTCTTTTATAGTGATTAGTCCTGTTAGTTTATAATCATCATCTACTAGGGGAAGTTTTTCAATTTTGTGCTTTTTCATCTCTTCCAATGCTTCTTCCATTGATATTCCAATTTTTCCTGTAACTAAATTATCCTTAGTCATAACTTCATCTATTTTTATTGAAAAATCTTTTTCAAATCTGATGTCCCTATTAGTTAATATTCCTTTTAAATAGTTATCGTCATCTACAATTGGAACTCCAGATATTTTATAGTGAGCCATTAAATTGTCTGCTTCTTGTAAAGTATTTTCTTTTTTTAATGAAAATGGATCTGTTATTACCCCATGTTCTGATCTTTTCACTTTGTCCACGTGCATAGCTTGTTCTTCTATAGACATATTTTTGTGAATAATACCAATTCCACCTTGTCTAGCTATGGCAATGGCCATATCGCTTTCTGTAACAGTATCCATACCAGCACTCATTAAAGGTATGTTTAGTGTTATCTTATTAGTTAATTTTGTTTTTAATACTGTTTCCTTTGGAACCACATCAGATGGTCCAGGTAATAATAATACATCATCAAATGTTAATCCTTCACCAACAAACTTCATTAATTTAAACCTCCCAATTTTTATTCATTATTGTTATTTTCTTCTGTTGTCTCTTCACTTTCTACTTCTGTTTCCTCATCTGGAGTTTCTACTATTTCCTCTTCTTGGGGATTATTGCCTTCTACTCCAGGAACAACACCATTACTAATGCTAAGCTGAACTATTTGAGGAGTTATACTTCTAAACTCTAAACCTTCAACTGGAGGTATTAGTATCTCTACTTCGTGTTCTCCAATTAATAATCCTGCTGCGCTAATGTAAGGTTTTACATCTTCTGGATTTAAAGAAGAAACTAAAGAGCTTTCTCCATATATTACCACATTCATAGATCCTATGCTATTGGAAATTTCATATTCAAAACCATCAACTAGATTTCTAATTTCTATATCAGCTAAGGGAATATTTATAGATCTTTCTGTACTACTAGTATAATCAAAATCTAGTTTTATATCGTTATTTTCGTGTACTGAAACTCCTTCTGGAAGTTTTAATTTAACATTATAATTTTCATTCTCTACTAACTCTGCTACATTTATAGGTTCTGTTTTTATTGAATTTATAGAATCTACTATATCTCCATTTCCTCTAATAATTACATTTTCAGGATTAGGATGTATGTTTTCGATATTTTCGTTCTGACTTAATGTTCCAACGGTAACCACTTCTATTGGTACAGATTTTAATTTATATATTGGAACTTCAATATCAATTGTAGATATGTTAGATTCAATATTTGAAAGTTCTATGTCATTTTTATCTAAAAATATTAAGTTGGAATTTACCATGAAAGTTTCTGTCTTTCCAGAAACATCAGCAAAAGCCACAACTCTTTCAATTTGATTTCTAATTTGAGATGGCGCTGTTACTCTAACATAATTAGTTAATGGTCTTACATTTCCAAGGGTATAACTTTCTTCCAATTCTCCTAGAGTTTCCACTTCTAATCTTATATTTTCGCTTACAACTTCGTCTAAATTGACAACTATAGTTGAAGGTTCCACATTTACCACAGAAACCCTCCCAGAAGTTCCTTGTATAGAAACATCTATTTCTACATTATTTTCTCCAGGAGTTAAACCTTCTAAATCCATAACTGCTATTATATTTGCCGATCTAATATTTCCAAGATCTGACTTTGTTCCATTTAGCTCCACATTAACCCTTGGGTTTTGGGGAGTTATTATAGATAACCCTTCCCTTTGTAAATAAGCTGTTCCCTCTGTTTGAACTTCTATGCCTCTATGAGTTATGTTTATTTCAGGATTTACAATTCCTATTACATAAGACCACAAGAATATAGCAACAATTAAAGAAAGTAACTTAATATATAAATTATTTTCACTCAACTTTTTCTTTATTTTCATCGTCTTTTCTCCATAAATTAAATTCTTTTTCTTTAGTATCTACTTCGTATAAGTCTCTTAAAATCCTATCTAATGTTTCAATATCTAAATGTCTAGAAATAGTTGCAGCTTCAGCTATAGAAATAGTTCCTGTTTCTTCAGAAACAATTATAGATAAACTATCAGATTTTTCTGAAATCCCAAGTGCCGCTCTATGTCTAGTTCCCATTTCCTTACTAATAGTCATATTATCTGATAATGGTAAAAAACATCCCGCTGCTTCTATTTGATTATGTCTTATTATAACTGCTCCATCATGAAGGGGTGTATTTGGTATAAAAATATTAATTAATAATTCCGGTGTAACTTTACCTTCGATGGTAGTTCCAGTTTCTATTAAATCTCTTAGGCCTACACTTTTTTCTATAACAATAATCGCACCTATTTTTTGTCTTGATAATGAACCTACGGCACTAGTTAATGCATTAATAGTTTCAAGGGATTCAGTTTTTTGAATTTCAAGTATATTTTTAGGAAAAATTCTAGATCTTCCCAAATATTCTAAACCACGTCTAAGCTCTGGTTGAAATACTACAATAATTGCAAAGGCACCTACTGTTAAAAAATTGCTCAATAAATAATTTACTGTATATAAATTTAACCAATCACTTATAGCAGTTAATACTAACAGTATTCCTATTCCTTTTATTAATTGTTCAGCTCGTGTTTCCTTTAAAAAATCTAAAATCCTGTAAATACAGTAAGTTATTACTAAAATATCAATAATATCTTGAATTCTTAATTGGGAAATAGAATTTAATATACTATCCATTAAAATCCTCCATTTATCTTTAAAAAATTATCTTTTTGTCTTTGGTACCTTTCTTCCTATAGTCATATAATGGGATATAAATAATATTATTCCTATAGCTATTACAATATCTCCTAAACTTATAACTTTAGGAATAAAAATATTTAATGGAATAAAATCAGCCAATAAACTAAATCTAGTATTATTATCTATAAGTTTGTGACCTAGCATCAAACCTTGTTCCATGATTTGTGCTTCTCTAGTTTTTCCTATTTCTAATAAAGCAGATTTTAACACTGGCATCTTCCCACCATTTAATGCCATAGGTAAAAAGTTTAAAATGAATCCTGCTTCTATAATCCTCATATTCTTTATGTTTTTATTTATTTCTAAAACTATAATTGTACCTAAGTATATAATCATAGAAAAAACAGGATAATAAATGAAAAGTGAGTCTGCTATAGATGTTTGAGATGATGATAAAAAGAATCGAAAAACAATATCAAAAATTAGCAAAGCCAATATTATACCCAGGCCTTTAAAATTCACTTTTTCTAAAGCAGAAACCTTTCCACTTCTCAATCTTCCTAAAATAATTCCTAATAATATTGCCTCTATAAACAAACTAACACCTCATTTTAATTTTATCATAATACATTTACTATTAAAAGTAAGGACAAATATAAATAATCCTATAACAAAAGCTGATGAATAATCATCAGCCTTAAACTATCAACCTGGAGGCCATTGAAGTGATCTTCCTCCTAACAAATGAAAATGAACATGGTCAACTGATTGACCTCCATCTTCTTTGTTATTTACAACCACTCTAAAACCTTTTTCTAGGTTGAGTTTCTTAGAAATTTCTGAAATTTTTAAAAAGATGTGTCCTATTAATTCTTTGTCTTGTTCACTAATTTCATCAATATGTGAAATGTGCTTTTTAGGAATAAATAAAACATGAGTTGGAGCCTGGGGGTTACTGTCTTCAAAAGCAAAAATCATCTCATCTTCATATACTACTTTGGAGTCAATTTCCCCATTTGCAATTTTACAAAATATACAATCAGTCATCATATTCTCCTTTCAAAGTACCTATTAATGTTCCATCTTTATAATCATCAATTATAACATTTACTATAGTATTAGTATAATCTTTATTTGATTTAAATGCAATTTCCATATAGTTTGTAGAATGACCTATATATAAATCTTTAGATTTTCTTTCAACTAAAATTGGAACTGTTTTATTTATAAAAGACCTTTCAAAATGTTCTCGTAGATTATCCGTAAGATCAATTAAATCCTTACTTCTAAAGTTTTTAATATCTCCGTGAATTTGATCAGGCATTTTAGCTGCAGGTGTTCCCTTTCTAGGTGAGTATTTAAAAACGTGAACTCTTGAAAACCCTACTTCTTTAACTAATTCTACAGTTTCTCTATATTCATCTTCACTCTCTCCAGGAAAACCTACAATTATATCTGTAGTAATACCTGCATCTTTATAATAACTTCTAATTAAATTTACTTTTTCTATATATTCTTTCGAAGTATATTTTCTGTTCATTCTCTTTAGTACAGTGTCAGATCCACTTTGTAAAGACAAATGAAAGTGATCGCAAAACTTTGGAAGTTTAATTAGTTCATTTAAAAATTCTTCTGTAATTAATCTAGGTTCTACTGAACTTAAACGAATCCTTTCAATTCCATCTACATCATGAATAGATTTTATTAAATCAATTAAAGAAAAATCCTCTAAGTCTTTACCATAACTAGCTATATGAATTCCAGTTAATATAATTTCTTTATAGTTATTACTAGCTAATTTAATGACTTCATTTTTAACATCTATTGGATCTCTAGACCTAATATTTCCCCTTGCATAAGGTATTATACAATAGGAACAATATCTATTACATCCATCTTGAACTTTTATATATGCTCTAGTCATATTCTTTATTTTTTTAATATCTATAGGCTGGAAAAATTTATCTTTTTTAATATCTCTTACAATATTAATTTTTTCCCTTTTATCCCTATATTCATTAACTAAATCTACTATTTTAGATCTTTCTGTAGTTCCTATTACAATGTCAACACCTTCAATATCCTCTACTTCTTTTGAAGATACTTGAGAGTAACATCCCATTACTATCATAGTAGATTCTGGATTTTCCCTTTTAGATTTTCTAATAATTTGTCTAGACTTACTATCTGATAAAGACGTAACTGTACAAGTATTAATAACATAAACATCTGCAGGGTTATTTCCTTCAACTACACTATATCCTTCATTTTCAAATATCTCCATAGATGCTTCTGTTTCATATTGATTTACTTTACATCCTAATGTGTAAAATTTTACTTTTTTATCATAATTCAAGTTCATATACTATATTCACCAACGCAACCATAGAGGCTGTTTCTGCCCTTAATATTTTTTCTCCTAAAGATACTGATTGTACTCCAGCTCTAATTAGGGTTTTTATTTCTATATCTTCAAATCCACCTTCAGGACCTATTATAATATTTATATCTCCACCTCTATATTTATCTAAAGCTTCTTTTATATTAGTGGTTTTTTCATTTTCATAGGGAACTATTGAAAAATCGTTTCTATAAATATGATTGAAAACTTCAGTAATATCAATAGGTCTATGAACTTTAGGGATAAAGGGAGACTTAGATTGTTTACTTGCATCGTTTACTATTTTTTGCCATCTTTGTTGTTTAACATCTTCTTTTCCTCTAATATTAGGAATGGTCCTTAAAGAAATTATTGGATAAAAATTGTTAAGGCCAATTTCAGTGCATTTTTGCAACACAAAATCAGTCTTATCTCCTTTTAAAATTGAAAAGAAAAGATTGATGTTAGGTTTTGATTCTATTTGTATTTTAGAAAAGGAGATTATTTTTGCTGTATAGCTGTCAATATACACCACTTCATAAAGTTTATCATCTACTACTACTTCAAAGGTCTCTCCTTCTTTAAATCTCAAAACCTTTTTTAAATGAAATTGATCGTTTTCTGGAATTTTTAAAAATTCACCTTGGATATTGTTACTTTCTGCAAATATTCTATGCATTATTTCTCCTCGCTACTATACAAACCCATTCATTATCAATGGATTTTTCCAATATTTTATAACCTTTTAATTCTAAAGCATCTTCAACTAAATGGGATTTTTCACTAATTATTCCTGAACAAATAAAATAACCATCTTCGAATAAATATTTATCTAAATCTTCAATTAACAAAACAACTATTTCAGCAATTATATTTGCAATAATAAGATTTCCAGATTCATTTATATTTTCAAATAAATTACTAACTAAAAAATCAACAGAAACATCGTTTAGTTTTGCATTTTCTTTAGATATTTCTATAGCTTTAGGGTCTAAATCTGTTCCTATTACTTTCTTAGCACCTAAAAACTTTGAAGCTATAGATAGTATTCCACTTCCACATCCTATATCTAGTACAGTATCATTAATCTTAATGTATTTTTCAAGTTTTTCAAGGCACATTCTAGTAGTTTCATGGCCACCAGTGCCAAAAGCCATTCCAGGATCTAATTTAATAATGTGACGGTTATCTTTGTTTTCGTATTCTTCCCATGTAGGTTTAATTACTAATTTTCCGCCTATTTCTTGGGTTTCATAAAAACTCTTCCAATTGTTTTTCCAATCTTTATCATCAATTAAATATATTTCACTTTTTCCTAAATTTTGACTTTCAATATCTTTTTTAAGTGTTATTAAATCTATTTCAGTTTGATCACTTGAAGTATATAACTTTACTGTGATACCTTCATGTTGATTTTTAAAAATATCTTCATCTATAAAATCCCAGCGCCCTTCTTCGTTTTTTATATTTTCCATTCTAGGATCTATAAGTTCAAATGAGTAAATATCATTAGAGTATAGAAAATTTTCTAAGTCTTGCCATTTTTCATATTCTGTTTTAATAATTAGTTCGTTCCATTTTTCAGTCATTAGTCAAAAAAGTCCTTAATTTTTTTAAAAATACTCTTTTCAGATTTTTCTATATCTCGTCCTTGTAGTTTCATCAATTGTTCTAATAATTTTTCTTCTTCTTCACTTACATTTTTTGGAACGTGGATATTTAGATTTACATATAAGTCGCCATAACCCTCTCTTTGTAAGAAAGGCGCACCTTTTCCTTTTATTGTCAATATATGACCTGATTCAGTACCTCTAGGGATTTTTTCTTCCTCATATCCATTTAAAGTAGGGATTTTTATTTTATCTCCTAATACTGCTTGGGAATAAGTTATTGGCAAGTCTATAAACAAGTCTGAACCTCTTCTTTTAAAGAATTCATCAGCTTGTACTTCCACAAAAATTAATAAATCTCCTGATGGACCATTATTAACTCCGTGGTTTCCTTGTCCTGATAAACTAATAATACTTCCAGTATCAACACCCCTAGGAATTTTTACTTTAATGGTTTTTCTATTTGTCTCTCTACCAGTTCCGTGACATTCTGAACATGGGTTTTCAATTATACTACCACTACCTCTACATTCTGGACAAACAGAATTTTGTACCATTCTTCCCATAAAAGACTGAGTAACTCTTTGAACGCTTCCACTACCATTACAAGTAGGACAAGTGTGTATAGAGTCAGGTTCTGTAGTTTTTTCTCCATGACAAGTACCACAGGTCTCTTCTCTGTGAATTTTAACTTCTTTTTCAACACCTTGCATTGCTTCTTTAAAGGAGATTTTAACGCCTATTTGAATGTCACTTCCTTGCATTGGAGCATTTGGATTTCTTCTAGTTTGTCCACCAAAACCTCCGAAAATATCAAATAAATCATCAAATATATCTCCAAATCCAGAATAACTGCCTGAGCCCATTGAGCCTTTTAATCCTTCTTCTCCATATCTATCATAAATATTTCTCTTGTCCTCATCTGCTAAAACTTCGTAAACAGATGTGATTTCTTTGAATTTTTTCTCAGCTTCTTCATCTCCAGGATGCAAATCTGGATGGTATTGTTTTGCTTGTTTTCTATAAGCTCTTTTTATTTCAGAAAGAGTAGCATTTCTATCTACTCCTAAAATCTCATAATAATCTCTCATAAATTCTCCTAATTTTATTCAGTAATTATTATATTACATATAGGCAAAAAAATAAAGCAACTAGCAGACGCAAATAGTCTGCTAGTATGCATTATATTATTTTTTATTAATTATTCTTCTTCATCTACAACTTCGTAATCAGCATCTTCTACAGTTTCAGTTGCTTCTTCACTTGGCTGTGATTCTTGTGCTTGTTGTTGATATAGTTTTTCGCTTACTGCATAAAAAGCTTCTTGTAACTGTTCAGTTTTTGTTTTTATTTCATCAACATTATCAGATTCAATAACAGCTTTTAATTCTTCGATAGCACTTTCAATTTTGGTTTTATCTTCTGCTTCTATGCTATCTCCAGATTCGTTAAGTGTTTTTTCTGCTTGGTAAACAGCTGTATCAGCATTATTTTTAACTTCAATTGCTTCTCTGTTCTTTTTATCTTCTTCAGCATACATTTCTGCTTCTTTAACTTTTTTGTCTATTTCTTCATCAGTTAAGTTTGAAGATGCAGTAATCTTAATACTTTGTTCTTTACCAGTACCCATATCTTTTGCACTTACATTTACAATACCATTTGCATCTATGTCAAATGTTACTTCAATTTGAGGTACACCTCTTCTAGCTGGAGCTATTCCATCTAATTGGAATCTACCTAAAGTAGTGTTGTCTCTAGCCATTTCTCTTTCACCTTGAAGTACGTGAATATCAACTGCAGTTTGATTATCTGCTGCTGTAGTAAATACTTGTGATTTTTTAGTTGGGATAGTTGTATTTCTTTCAATTAATCTTGTTGTTACAGATCCCATAGTTTCTAGTCCTAAAGAAAGTGGTGTAACATCAAGTAATAATAGATCTTTTACTTCTCCACTTAAAACTCCACCTTGTATAGCAGCACCTAATGCTACACATTCATCAGGGTTAATGTCTTTTTGTGGATCTTTTCCTATTAATTTTTTAACTCTTTCTTGAACTGCTGGAATTCTAGTAGATCCACCTACTAATAATACTTTTTCGATGTCAGCTGCTTTTAATCCAGCATCTTTTAATGCTTCGTTAACTGGTCCAACTGTTTTTTCTACAAGGTGATCAGTTAATTCTTGGAATTTTGCTCTAGTTAAGTCCATGTTTAAATGAACAGGGCCAGCATTTGAAGCTGAGATAAATGGCAAGTTGATGTTAGTTGATAGTGCAGAAGAAAGTTCTTTCTTAGCTTTTTCTGCAGCTTCTTTAACTCTTTGTAAGCTCATTTTATCTTGTCTTAAATCAATACCTTGTTCTTTTTTAAATTCATCAGAAATATAGTTAATTATAACCTCATCAAAGTCATCTCCACCTAGTCTATTGTTACCTCTAGTAGAAAGTACTTCGAAAACTCCATCTCCTAATTCAAGTATAGATACATCAAATGTACCACCACCTAGGTCATAAACCATTATAGTGTGTTGGCCTTCTTCTTTGTCCATACCATAAGCTAAAGCTGCAGCTGTAGGTTCATTTATAATTCTTTTAACTTCTAAACCTGCAATTTGACCTGCGTCTTTAGTAGCTTGTCTTTGTGCATCTGTAAAGTAAGCTGGAACAGTAATAACAGCTTCAGTTACTTTTTCACCTAAATATGATTCAGTGTCAGCTTTTAGTTTTTGTAAAATCATAGCTGAAATATCTTGTGGAGTGTATTTCTTTCCATCTATTTCCACATTATAATCTGAACCCATTTCTCTTTTTATTGAAGAAATAGTTCTTTCTGGATTTGTAATAGCTTGTCTTTTAGCAGTTTCTCCTACTAATCTTTCTCCGTCTTTTGTAAAAGCTACAATCGATGGAGTTGTTCTATTACCTTCTATATTTTCAACTATTGAAGGTGATCCACCTTCCATTACAGCAACTGCTGAGTTTGTAGTACCTAAATCAATACCAATTATTTTTCCCATATTATCATTCACTCCTTATATTTATTTAAATTATTTAGAAACTCTGACCATTGATGGTCTTAAAACACTTTCGTTTATTTGATAACCCTTTTGTAAAACATCTACAATCATATCTGATTCTAAATCTTCAGAATCTACCATTGCGACTGCATGGTGTAAATTAGGGTCGAATTTTTCGCCATTGGCTTTTATTTCAGTAATATTATTTTTAGCTAAAACCTTTAAAAGTTGATCATCAATAAGATTTATCCCTTTAAAAATTTCATCATCATTTGCATATTCTTCTATGCTCTTTAAAGCTCTTTCTAAATTGTCAATTACTGGTAATATATCCAAAGCTAATTTTTTTACACCTAAGTCTATATAACCTTCTCTTTCTTTTTCCATTCTTTTTTTATAGTTGGAAAAATCGGCTTGAAGCCTTATTAGTTGATTCTTTAGTTCCTCAGATTCCACTAAATCATCAGAATCTTCAATAACTTCGTCAACATTTGTATCTTTGTTTGATTTTTTTTCTTTTTCTTCGTCTGATTCTTCAACTTGTTCATAATCAGCATCTAAAATTTCTTCATCAATTTCATTTTCAAATTCTTTGTTGTCATTTTCTTTCACATCATCACCTCTTATTAATTTTTATTTAAATCCACTAAGTAAAGCAGAAAAATTATAAAGAATATTTGCAAGCTTTCTATAATCCATTCTAGTAGGTCCTATAAGTGTAATATTTCCAGAATCTCCAAATTCAGTAGTATAAGAACTAGTCATGATTGAAGAATTGTGTAATATTTCATCTTCATTTTCATTACCTATTTTAATATCTAGTATATCTTCTATTGAAGATCTAATGCTTACATCAATTAAATTCTTATCTTCTTCTATAAAATCTATTAGAGATTTTAGATCATTTTCTTCAGTCCAACCAAAAATATTTCCTATTCCATTTAAAAAGACATTGTATGAATCTTGTTTTTCTAAAAATTCCAATGCCATATTTATTAATTGAACAAAGAATTCCTTATTTGGATAATCAGAAGTTAAATCCAAAATCGTTTCTTTTAGCTCACCTTTAGTCTTATTTAATATTAGCTTTTTAGAGTAATTTTCTAATTCCGATATATCTATACCCTCTTGTAACATAAAGTTATTAAATATATAAGAAGAATTTTCTCCATGTTGGCCAACAAATATAACTAGTAAACTCTTAGAAGATAATAATTCTAGCTTCATATACTCAATGGTATAAGAATTAGCAATAGGTGAAAGTATGACAGTTATATAGCTTGTCTCTTGAGATAACATTTTATTTGCCGTCTCGTAATAATTCTTTAAAGACGAACTTTCATTAATTAGATTACTTTTTAAACTTTCTATAAATTTATCGTTTCTTTTTATTCCATCTTCTAGTATGTGGTTTACATATAATCTATATGCTTTGTTAGAAGGAATACGACCAGATGAAATGTGGGTTTTCATTAGATAACCTAACTCTTCTAAATCACTCATTTCATTTCTAATAGTCGCAGAACTTAAACCTATTTCGGGTTTTTTCGATAAAGTTCTAGAACCTATAGGTTCAGCAGATTTAATATAGTAATCAACAATTTCAGTAAGAATAGCCAATTTTCTATCATCTAACATTTTTATCACCCTCGCTTTTGTTAGCACTCTATTAAGTTGAGTGCTAATTCCACATGCCTATTATATACCCTGTGAATAAAAATAAACACACTTTTTTTAACTTCTTTTGTGATATTTTGATGAAATTTTTATAATCATAAATTTATATTAGTTATCCTTTGATTCCTAACAGTATCATTTACATTATCCATTATTAATCTCCTTTTAGTTTAATGACTTCTCGGTCAATATTTTATTTTTTGTCTTACAAGGTAGCATCTTCGTGCAGGTAACCCCACTCCTGCTGGGGAGATAAAGGATCACCTCCTAAATATTTAAGAAATAGCTAACTATAACTTTCACCATTAGCACCACCTCCAAAATTTAAGCATAATAAAAGCACCTTTCATCTCTAGCAGCCCTAGTTCTACCTTCCTTATCTTCTCTATAGGAAATAGTAGTAGATCTACACCTTGGATGCATAGGAGGATAATTAACACCAGAAACAGCATCACTAACCTTATAGTGTTTACTATCCCTTCTCCTATAAGGCTCGCTAGTTTTACTATCTAAAGTAGCAGAAAACTCATATTCATTTACACCTAACTTTCTAAACAAAAATAAAAAATAGCCGAATCATTACAATCAGCTATTTTTCAAGGATTATTAAATCTAATCATATCAGATTAAACATAACAAAAGATATGGTGCCACCAGTGGGACTCGAACCCACACGCCTATAAAGACAACAGATTTTGAGTCTGTCTCGTCTGCCAGTTCCGACACGGTGGCAATTTTTCTGGAGCTAACGGGCGGATTTGAACCGCCGACCTCTTCATTACCAATGAAGTGCTCTACCGACTGAGCTACGATAGCAATATTTGTTTTTTTCTATTTTGGCTTAAATTTATTGCTATTTTAAGCCATTTATTTTATTTAGTGTTATATTTTCCATTTATTTTGGTTTATTTTGCGTATCAATTTGGCCACTTGGCATTTTTTAGAGTAAATTTAAGGTAAAAATACTATAAAAATGGACTCGAAACGGTATAAAAGATATTTCATGTATCAATTTGGCCACCAATAATTAGCTTTTATATAATAACAACTTTTTATAAATTCGTCAAGCTTTAGAATTGTTTTCATCTGCTATTTATTGCAGTTTTTTTCGCAAGTTCTGCTTTGTTTTCTTTAAATATATGGAAATAAATTTAAAGAGTAGTTTCTAATCTTCTATACAAACTATTTCATGAATTTCAGTTAAGCTAAATTATAAGAAGAGAAATATTGAGTTTATATATTATACTTTAAGATCGACAATTGCATAAGAAAAATTAGTGAAGTTTTTAAATTTTTTCTAAATTTTCCATTTTGTAATAATTTTCAATAACCTTTATGCTATACTAATGCAGAAATAACGTGAGGAGGGATAATATGAAATTAACACGTATTTTAATTGTTGCTCTTGCAATATTATTAATTGGATCGCCAGTTCTAGCTGATGCAGTTATAGGCGACGAAATAATTAGTATAGGAGCAGATTTAACTGAAGAGCAAAGAAATTCAATTTTAATAGAACTAGGTGCAAATGATAATTCTCAAATAATTGAAGTTACTAACAGAGAAGAGCACGAATATTTAGGTGGATTTATTCCAGCAGAAAAAATCGGTACTCAAGCATTATCATCTGCTAAAATCACTATTCAAAATGAAGGTCAAGGAGTTGATATAGATGTCAGTGATAATATTATATATATTACCGAAGATATTTACAGAAACGCACTATTAACTGCAGGTATTAACGATGCAGATGTAGAGATTACTGCACCTGGTAGAGTTACAGGTACAGGAGCTTTAACAGGAATTTTAAAAGCTTATGAAACACTTACTGGTGAAAATATTCCAGAAGATGTAAAAAAAATAGCCAATGAAGAATTAGTAGTAACTTACGAACTAGGTGAATCAGTTGGAAATAGCGATGCTACTAAATTAATTAACGAAATTAAGGTTCAATTTTCAGAAAATATGCCTGAAAATGAAGAAGAAGCAAGAACTTTAATAATTAATATTTCAAACAACTACAATGTAAATTTAACTGATGCCCAAGTAGAACAATTAGTATCATTGTTTATGAGAATGAAAAATTCAAATGTTGATTGGAACAAATTAGCAGACACTGCTGCTGAATATTCAGATAGAGCTAGTGAGTATTTATCTTCAGATGAAGGACAATCATTTTTACAATCATTAAAAACTGCATTTTCATCTTTTATAGATTGGATAGCAAATTTATTTAGTTAATAAAACAAAAATTCTAACTTTTTTTAAGTTAGAATTTTTTTCGTTTAAATAATATTATTAATATTAAAGTTATTGTGGCAATAATAACTGTTGTACCACCTGGTTTTAGATTAAAGTAAAATGAAAGGATTAATCCGGAAACCATAAACAGCAAACCTAATATACTGGAGATGACAATTGTTTTAAAATAGCTTTTCCTTAGCTGAATACCACAAGCTACAGGTATAACTAACATACTAGATACTATCATAACTCCTATTGATCTAGAGGCTATCGCTATGGTAATGGCTGTTAATACAGTAAATACAAAATTTACAAACTCTACCTTTACCCCTGCTACCCTTGCACTTATTTCGTCAAAAGAAATGTGTTGTAAATCTTTATAAAAATATATAGAAAACAAAAATACAATTGTACTAAGTACAAAAACTAATCTAAGCTCTTCCTTTCCAATTGCTACTATTGAGCCAAATAAAAAGGATTCTAAATTTGATGCTCCTTTAACAAAATCTGTTAATACACTAGCTAAACCTATACTCGCACTCATAACTATAGTTGTGGAAATTGAAGAGTGTCCTGGAAATTTTGATCTTAAAAATTCAATTAAAATACTTGCAATTATACATAAAATTATTGAAGAAAGTATTGGATTTACACCTATAATAACTCCGAAAATAACACCAGCTAAAGAAGTATGGGAAAGAGCATCTCCAATTACAGAAATATTTTTGTTTACAATAACTATACCTATCAAAGGCATAACTAATGCTAAAAGAGCACTTACAATAAATGCCCTTTGTAAAAAATCGTATTGTAATAGTTCAATCATAATACTCTAACCTTTCTATCTCCTATTTCAATTATCTTATCAACAAATTCTGAAATTTCTTTAAGCTCGTGTGTAATCATCAGTATAGTAATTCCATGATCTTTACACTGATGGGCTAATAATCTGAGAAAACTAGTTTTAGACTCTTTATCTAGTCCAATTAAAGGCTCGTCAAGAAGTAATAATTTCGGATTAGTAATCAGGGCCTTACCTAACATGGTCTTTTGTTTTTGGCCTCCTGAAAGTTCTCCGTATAAAAAATCTTTTTTTCCCTTTAAGCCTACAATATTTAAAATAGCAGTTATTTTTTCTTCACTAGCTTTATCTAATCTAAAACCTTTTAATCGATTGTTTAAATTTAAAGATAATATTTCTTTAACAGTAATAGGAAAATTATTAGAAATTGCAGCACTAAGTTGGGGAACATATCCGATTCTATCACTAAAGTTAAATTCTATAGAACCCTTTTGGACCTCTAATTCTCCCACTATAAGTTTCATCATAGTAGTCTTTCCCGATCCATTTTCCCCAACTATTGCTACAAATTCTCCTTCTTCAACAGAAAAAGAAACATCATCAAATATTAAATTATTTCCATATCCAAAGGATATATCTTTTATTTCTATAATTTTACTCATTAAGTCCTTTATTTATTCCTTCTAAATTTTTTTTCATAACAGATAAATAATCTTCATTATTATTTGCTTCTTCTTCAGAAAGGGATTCTAGCGGATTTAACTTAACCATTTCAGCTCCAACTTCACCTGCTATCATCTCTGCAACTTTAGGATTTATTGTATGTTCATAAAATATAACAGTTGCATTTAAATCCTTTGAGGCTTTAATAATTTCGTCAATTTGTTTAACACTAGGCTCTCCTTCTGCATTTATACCTTCAATACCCACTTGATTAAAGTTATAATCCTTTGCAAGATATCCGTATGCTTCATGACTTACTATAATCGTGTCTTTTTTAGTGTTACTTAGTTTATTTGAATACTCTTCGTCTAATTCTTTAAGCTCTTGGAAGTATTTTTCATAATTTTCTTCATAGTAATCTTTATTAGTTGGATCAAGTTCTGAAAGTTTGTTTTTAATGTTTTCTATAATAACTTGACTATTTCTTAAACTCAACCAAATATGAGGATCATTTTGACCGTGATCGTGGTCATGAGCATCTTCTTCATCATGATCGTGAACTTCTTCTTCATCGTGATTGTGAGCTTCTTCTTCATGGTCATCTTCTTCGTGTTCAAGGGTAGAATCTAATAACTCGATACCTTGAGATGCTTCTAATACTTCCCCATTAATGATTTCATCATCTACTAAATTTTCTGCCCAAGGTTCTAAATTGTTGCCACTGTATATAAATAAATCTCCATTTTGTAAATCGGCAATATCCCTAGCTGTAGGTTCCCAACCGTGGAACCTAGTATTTGATGTAATGTCAATTACTTCGACTTTATTTCCAGCGATTTGTTTAGTTACATCGTAAAAAGGATAATTTGAAGCGTATACTTTTAGTTTATCACCACTTTTTTCTGTTTGTTCTTCTTGTTGTGTTTCTACTTGATTAGTATCTTCAGTAGTAGTTTGTTCAACATTTTTATTACAGCCTACTAATGTAAATACCAATAACATTGTCAATATAATCTTTTTCATTTTGTCCTCCTATTTGCAAATCATTCGCATTTATTATAATAGATTAATTATTGTAAAATGTCAATGTAAAATTCATCTATTTATGTTAAAATTAACATTAGGTGAGTATATTAATGGATATATTTAATAAATATGGTCTAAAAAGGACAAAAACTAGAGAAATTATAATTGAAAAATTAAAACAGCTTAATAGTCCTATCAGTTCAGAGGAATTACACTCAATTTTAGTGGAAGATTTTAGCATTAATTTAGCTACTGTATATAGAAATTTAAATACTTTAGAAAAACTAAATGTAATTGAAAAGATTGTACGTCAAGATGGAATATCATATTATTTCTTAAGTAAAGACGGACACTCTCATTATATGGTATGTGATAAGTGTAATGATCAATTTGAATTGGAGTGCTGTCCTGTTGATTTAGATGGAATAAATAAGACTAACAACAATGGATTTAAAACAACTGGCCATATACTTGAAATACACGGTATATGTAAAAATTGCCAAAAAGACAACAATAATTAGAAAGTAGGTGATTTTATGATTTGTAATAAATGTGGAACAGAATTAATAGAAAATAGTAACTTTTGTCATATTTGTGGAAATGATATTAAAAAACAAAGGGCTGAATCTACTAAAAACAATATCGAAACTGATGTTCAATTAAAAGATGAAATTATTATAGATAATAAAGAAACATTAGATAATATTCCTGACAAAAAAACTTCATTCTTAGATAAACTAAAATCCTTTAGTAAGGATAAAACTAAATACCCTATTACTGGAGACAATGAACTTTCTTCTAAACTAAAGGAAGATGTAGTAGAGGAAAATCTTTCAGATGATTTTCACGAAGAACTTTATCCTAAAGAAGAACCGATTAAAATAAATAAAAAGTTATTTAATAATCCTTCTTCTAAAAAACATGAATCTGATACTTCCTTAAATGAAGATCTAAAAGAAAATACAGAAGAATTAGAAAAGTCTACTGAAAAGAAAGGTCCTTCACAATTTAAGAGATTTTTAGATTATATGAGGGAAGAAGAAGTATATGATAAGAATATTTTAGATAGAAATAAACCATCTATTAAATATGATGAAATTGATTCTACTGACGCTTCTAATATTTCTGAAACTTCAGAACATCTAGAAACTCAAATAAATGAAAATATATTTGTTGAAAAATTTGAAGATGAAAATACTGACAAACTGACAATTGAAGTCGAATCTAAAAACTTAGAAACCGATGAGTCTGATTCTTTTATTATTGAAACTCAATCTGATGAATTAGTTGATCAAAATGTAGAAGTTGAGCCTGTTCAAAATAAGCCTTCAATATTTTCTAAAATTAAATCTTTTCTAAAAGAAGAAGATGAAGATAAATTACTTGAACTACAGCCTGAAGAGTATAAGGATCTGGTTTATGGACAAGGTAACATAGATGATGAAATCCAAAAAGAAAAAGACAAAGTAGTAGAAAATTTCCTTTCTAAACATGAGGAAAAAGAAAATATAGATATAAATAATACATCTGAAAAAGATTCTGAAAAAGATTTAGTAGATGTAAAAGATCTTAATAAACATTCTTTTAAAGATAATTTTAAGAATATATTTTCTAAGAAAAAACCTAAAGATTTAAAAGAAGATCTAGATTTTGATCTTCAAGAAGATGATGAATACGAATCTACAGTAGATGAAGACTTTACTTATGCTGATAAAGGCAAAACCATCCGATATTCAAAAACAGTAATTGATTCTTATTTGAAAAAACATGAAGATGGGGATTTATCTTTAGAAGATTTTGATAAAATAGAAACTATAATTAACAGAAAAAAAGAGATAGATTCTATTTCAAAAGACGAACATCACAAACAAGATTTAGAAAGTGTAGATGATACTTTTAATTCAGAAAACTTTGATGATACTAACTTGACTAATAAGTCTGAAAATGTAAATGTCATAGAGGTGGATGATACTAAAGTAGAAAAAGAAAAGACTCCTGGATTTTTTGAAACTAAAATATCCAAACCTGCTGGAGAATTTTTCTCTAGTATAGGAAAATTCTTTGCTCCAAATAAAAATGAAAATAAAGAAAAAAATAAAGATAACATAGACATTATTTTTAACTCTCCTGTTGAATCTAGTGATACTATGCCCCTAGTTTTATCTCAAGAAGAAAGGGAAATATTAAATAAAGAATTAGGAAAAAGAAAGGGTTTAAGTCGCAAAGAAGAAGCTTTTATAAAATCTAATGACAAAGTTAAACCTGTAATAAGAAAACTGATTAGCTATGGTGCTAAATTAATAATTCCTTTAATATTAATTACTTTATCCATTTCTATATGGACAATTTCTTGGGTGTTAAATAACAATGTATTTATAGGAGTTTTAGGTTTTGTGAAATTTATAGTACTATATATAACCTTCACTATCGCCACTAATTCTTCCTTTAATTCAATAGGACTTAGATTAAAAAAATCAGTAATTAATTTATTTGTATTTTTACAAATGTTAATTTACCTAATAATCGACACTATCTATGTTAGACTTACCCTTGTAGAAGGTCAAAGTATAGAAGCTTTAATACATGTATTTAGCCCTAGAATATTGACTATAGTAATTTATGTAATTTTAGCAATTTTATTATTAATGGCCAATTTCAAAAAAATTAAGGAAAGAAATGGATCTATGGTATTTTTAGGATGGTATTTAGTAATTACTGTAACAATAACTTTAATAGTTATTTTATTTGAATTACTTTTATCTACAATTCTTTTATATTTCTTTTCAGGTATAATGTTTTAATAAAATAAGAGTAAAATCACAATGTGGTTTTACTCTTTTTATTTGCAAAAAAAGAGATGCTATTTCTA
>CAYWTV010000007.1:4167-70715 GCA_964461305.1 uncultured Peptoniphilaceae bacterium | reverse complement strand
ACTTGGAGAAATTTATAAAGTGATAAGAGCAAAATAAAAATAATTAAAAAAAGAGAAGTTTGGTATTTACCTAAAACTTCTCTTTTTTTAAATCTATAATTTTATTTATTTTTTTTAAAATATCTTCCTTATTATGTCTAGATTCTCTTATACATACCTTAGCTATATCATCACATATTAGACACTTTCTAGGTTTTAATCCTAATTTTGATCTAGTGATTTGCTCTTTGTTTTTGTCAAATACATCTAAATCGTATATTCTTCCACTTGGAGTTTCCTCTAGTTCGATTAACAGTTTTTTTAGTTCTTTTCCATCCATATTTACTGATGCAAGATAATACATTCCAGTATCTTTATTTTTGTAGAAACTTTCTATTATTTTATCTCCCAGTAGATTTTCTAACTTTTCTATTGCTTTTTTATGAAACTGAACAAACTTTGGATTGTTTTTATCTTCTCCAGGAATATTTAGCATAAAAGAGATTATGGGAAGTTTATTTTTTTCAATTAATTCTATTTGTTTTTCGTATCTTTTTTCTCTAGAGTCTAGTAATCTTTTAAAGTAATCCATTATCCCTGTCTCCATGTACTTGGGGAAAATACTACTAATATTGGAAGAACTTCTAATCTACCTGTTATCATTATTAAAGATAGCCATATTTTGTTAAAGGCACTATAGCTAGAGTAATTTCCAGTAGGACCAACTATTCCAAATCCAGGCCCAACGTTATTAAATGTTGTAACAACTGAACTAAATGATGACTCAAAATCCGGAGCTAAAATACTAAATACAAGCATAAAGAACGCAAATAAAATAAAATAAACTACGATGTATCTTAATACGTTTTTTTCAGTTTGACGATCTAAAGCCTTCCCATCAAACATTAAAGAGAGTTTTCTATTTGGATTAACTGTCTTTTTAATCTCGTTTAAAGATGCTTTTAGAGCTATTATAACCCTTGAAATTTTAAGTCCTCCTGCAGTAGATCCTCCACAACCTCCAAAGAACATTAACAATAAAATAACCCATTTAGAAAATGTTGGCCAAATATCGTAATTTACTATTGAAAATCCTGTAGTTGTAATTATGGAACATACTGTAAAGAAAGAATCTTTAAGTGCAATCCACAACTCGTCATAGGTGTAACTAACATTTAAAAATATAGCTAAAGTGGCCATTAAAACTATGAAAAAGTAAGCTTTCATTTCTTCACTTTTAATAGCGTCTTTAAATTTGCCAATTAAAACCATATAAAATAAATTAAAGTTTATTCCAAATACTAACATCCCCACTGACAAAATCAGCTCTATTATAGGTGAATTATAATAAGCAATACTTCCGTTTCTCATTCCAAATCCGCCAGTTCCCGCAGTTGCAAGGGCGTGATTTATTGAATCAAAAATCGGCATTCCAGCTATTATTAATGCTAAAATTAATATAATAGTTAATAACATATATATACTATATAAAATTCTAGCTGAACTTCTAATTTTAGGTAGTAACTTTCCAAATTGAGGGCCTGGAACTTCTGCTTTCATTGCGTGAACGGAAGTAGGGGTAATTTCTGGAAGAACTGCTAAAGCTAGAACTAAAACTCCCATACCGCCAATAAAGTGAGAAAAACTTCTCCAAAATAAAACAGAATTGGAAATCACATCTAAATCTTCTACAACACTTGCCCCAGTAGTAGTAAGTCCACTTGCCATTTCAAAATAGGCATCGACTAGTGTTGGGAATTGTTTTGAAAAATAAAAGGGAAGGCCACAAAAAAAGGCCATAAAAATCCAAATGAAGGTGGTTATTATAAATCCTTCCTTCATATAAATCATTTTATTTTCAGGTTTTATAAGAGACAAGGGTCCAAAAATTAAAAATATAATTGCCATTGAATTTACAAATGCCATTACATTACCAGAACTTTCCCTATAATAAAGACCTATAAAAACTGGAATTATCATCAAAGCTCCAGTAAAGAGCATAATTCGAGATAGGGAAAAAACTATCATTTTTTTATTCATCGTGACCTACCAATATATCATCAAATTCGTCAAAGTATTTCTTTCCGGTAACCACTAAGACTCTATCTCCTACAATGACAAAGTCATCACCACCAGGGAATATAATTTTTTCACCACGTCTAATACATGCTACTAATACTCCAGGTTTTGTTTTTAAATCCTTTAGTGGAATTTCTATTGCATCAGATTCTTCTGTAATGTGAAACTGAATAGCTTCTATTTCGTCATTTACAATCCTATGAAGATTTTCTACCCTAGATCCCTTTTTATTAAGAGTAGATCTAACATATTTTATTATAAAGTCTGCTATGATTTTTTTAGGGGTTATTACACTGTCTAAACCTATTCTTTCAGCGATAGGTTTTAAAGTGTTTCTGCTGATTTTAACAATATTTTTTTCAATACCTACAGATTCAGCAAACATAGAAAGTACAATATTTTCTTCATCAATTGTAGTACTTGAAATTACAGCGTCGTAGGTTTCTATTCGCTGTTGTAATAAAACTTCGTGATCAGTTCCATCTGCGTAAATAATAATAGCGTTTGGGAAAGCTTGAGATAAATACTCTGCTCTTTCTTCATTTACTTCTATTAGTTTAACTCTTATTTTCTTAGATAAAAGCTCTCCAGTTAAGTAATAAGACATTTCTCCACCACCTACTATTAAGACGGATCTAATCGGTTTAGTGGAATAATTACAATTTATAATAAATTCGTTTATAGATTTTACAGTTCCAGTTACGTGAATTCTATCACCTGACTTAATGACAAAATCACCATTAGGTATATAAGCTTTGCCTTCTCTATAAACTGCACAAATTAGCATCTTTTCATCAGTTACTTTAATATCTTTAAGTGCCAGGTTTTCCATTGGACTATTTTCTTGAACTAAAAATTCTACAATATTAACTTTTCCTTGCATAAAAGTATCTACATTATAAGCACTAGGAAATTTCAATATGTCCATAATAGCTTTAGCACTTTCCCTTTCAGGATTGACCATTAAAGTAATGCCAAGTTCCTTTTGGGCAAAATTTACATTATCTGAATATTCAGGGGACCTTACCCTTGCTATTGTATGTTTTGCTCCTAATTTTTTTGCTATTATAGATGCGATAATATTTATTTCATCGTGTTCTGTTACTGCTATAAAAATATCGGTGTCTTCTACACCTGCTTCGATTTGAATATCATGGGAAGCTCCATTACCAACTATACCTGTAATATCAGCCATATCGATAATATCTTCCATTCTGTCTTTGTCCGTTTCTATTAGGACTATATCGTATCCTTCTGAGGATAAATCTTTACACAATACTTCGCCAACTTTACCGGCGCCAACAATTACGATTTTCATTAATACCTCCTTTCATTATTATAAAACAAATTATAACTATTTAATAGATTATATTATATAAAGAAAATGATAAAATGGGTATAATTAATTAATAAAGTTTAGAAATTGGAGAGAAATTGAAAACATTACTTAGTTTTATTGAATGGGAAAAATATATATTAGAATATAAATCCAAAGAAGATTTTAAAAAATCCCTTTTGGATTTAGACTTAGATGGTATAGAAATAGTAAGGTGTGGAGAAGAATTAGACATTCCTAAGGAAATTATATATGGAATACATCTGCCCTTTTTTACTTCTTGGGTAGATTATTATAAAAAGGATAGAAAAAGAGTATTAGAAGAGTTTGGCAAGTACAGTATAGCTAGAAATTTTTACACTTTAGATTATAATAGACTTAGTGAGTATTATTTAAAGGATTTAGAATTTTCAAACAAGTACTGTGAATACTCGGTATTTCACGTTGCGAATTCTACTTCTTTAGAGTATTTATCTCAAAAACATCATTTAACAGATAAAGAGGTAATAGATGCATCTATAAAGTTAGTAAACGAGATGTTAGATCAAGTGAAAATCAACAACTATTTTTTACTTGAGAACTTGTATTTCCCAGGGCTAAAATTTACAGATGTAAATCTAACTAGAAGATTAATTGAAAAAATCAATTACGACAAAGTAGGATTTATGTTAGATATTGGACATTTATTAAATACCAATCCGGATTTAGAAACTGAAGATGAGGGATGGGACTATGTGGAAAAAATTGTAGATGACCACAGGGAATTTCTAGATTATTTTAAAGGAGTACATTTACACGTATCTGTTTCAGGAAAAGTTATAAAAGATCTTAAGGAAAATACTCCTTTACTTTGTAAAGATTTTTATGATAGATTTGAACAAATTCACAATATTGTAAAATCTATAGATACACATTCTATTTCTACATCGAAAAAAGCTAAAAAAGTTATAGAAAAAATCAATCCAGAATATTTAGTTTTGGAGTTTACATCAGAAAATAGAGCTGACAGGGAAGAAAAAATTAAAAAACAACTTATTAATTTAAAATAAAAGAAAACAATAGTTTAATAATCATAAATCGGGGTATACTCAATATAGAGATTAATATTATTAATTTTTACTTAGAATTTATTAAAAAGAATTAATATTTATCTTGTAGGCGCGCAAAAAATAAAAAAAGACCAAACGGCCAGAAGGTATATCCTTCTGGTTATTTAATGAAAATAGACAAAGAGGGTGAAAATAATTGGAATATAAAGATTATTATAAAATACTTGGGGTTGATAAGAAAGCTACAACAAGTGAAATTAAATCAAAATATAGAAAACTAGCTAAAAAATATCATCCTGACTTAAATCCTAATGATGAAGTAGCCCAAGAGAAATTTAAAGAGGTTTCTGAAGCATACGAAGTATTAAGTGATGATAAAAAGAGAAAACAATACGATCAATTTGGAAATAATTACAACTTCCAAGGTGGTCAAAACTTTGATCCTAATGATTTTGGATATAGCTACACATCTACGAATATGGGAGATTTTAGCGATTTCTTCGATATGTTCTTTGGTGGAGCAGGAACTAGACAAACAACATCAAAAAGTAGTTTTGGATTTGAAGATTTATTCTCTGGCGTAGGCTCTAGAAAGAAAAAACAAAGACCTCAATACAACTCTAAATTTAACATAACATTAAATGAAGCTTACAAAGGTGTTACAAAGCCTGTTAGTGTGAATTTTAATGGACAAAATGTTAGTTTAGATGTAAAAGTTCCCAAGGGAATAACTACAGGAAAAAAACTTAGAGTTAAAGGAGAAAAATGGGGCATCGATGGAGATGTGTTATTTGAAATCAATGTATTAGATACTCCTGATGAATCCTTAGAGGGAAATGACATAGTATATAAAGCTAAAATATATCCATGGGATGCATACTTTGGCGGAGATGTTATTGTAAATCCCGTATCTGGTAAAGTAAAAGTTAAAATTCCAAAAAACACTAAATCAGGCCACAGGTTAAAAGTTCCTAAAAGGGGATTTGAAAATCTAAACAACATTAAAGGGGATTTATTAGTAGAATTTCAAATTATAAATCCTACAAAATTAACAGAAAAACAAGAAGAGTTATACAAAGAACTACAAAGTTCATACAACTAAATAATAAGGAGGAAATATTATGGACTTAAATAAATTTACGCAAAAAAGTTTACAAGGAATTCAAGATGCTAACAATGAGTGCATAAGTAATGGAAATCCTCAAGTAGAAGAAATTCATTTACACTACGCTTTATTAAAAGATAGCGAGGGTTTAATACCTCGAATTATTAAATTAATGGGTGTAGATTTTGATTTATACAAAAAACAAGTTGAAAATCAAATAAGTAAACTTCCAAAACAATCTGGAGGAACACCTTATGCAAGTTCAGACTTTAATAAAGTATTAAATGATGCAGTTAAAGAAGCAAATGATTTTCAAGATGAATATGTAAGTGTTGAACATATTTATTTGGCGTTATTAAAACAAAAAAACACAAAATCCCAAGAAATTTTTAGAAAATTTAATATAAACAAAAATAAATTTTTAGAAGTGTTAATGTCTGTACGAGGAAACCAAAGTGTAACATCTGACAATCCAGAAGGAACTTATGAAGCTTTGACTAAATTTGGAACAGATATTACAAAAAAAGTTCAAGAAGGTAAAATGGACCCTGTAATAGGAAGGGACGAAGAAATAAGAAACACCATAAGAATTTTATCTAGAAGAACTAAGAATAACCCAGTATTAATCGGGGAACCTGGAGTAGGTAAAACTGCAATAGTAGAAGGACTAGCTCAAAGGATAGTAAATGGCGATGTTCCATCAAGTTTACTTGGAAAGACAATTTTCTCATTAGACATGGGAGCCTTAGTAGCAGGGGCGAAATATCGAGGAGAATTTGAAGAAAGATTAAAAGCTGTACTAAACGAAATTAAAAAATCTGATGGTGAAATTATTCTGTTTATAGATGAAATTCACAACATTGTAGGTGCTGGTAAAGCAGAAGGATCTATGGATGCATCAAACCTTTTAAAACCGATGCTTGCTAGAGGTGAATTACACGCTATAGGTGCTACAACCTTAGACGAATTTAGAGAAAATATCGAAAAGGACAAAGCCCTTGAAAGACGTTTCCAAAAAGTCTTAGTAGAAGAGCCTTCTGTTGAAGATACAATTTCTATCCTTCGTGGAATTAAAGAAAAATATGAAATTCATCACGGAATTAGAATTTCTGATGGTGCAGTTATTGCAGCCGCAGTTTATTCGGATAGATATATTACAGATAGATATCTTCCAGATAAAGCAATAGACTTGATGGACGAGGCTTCATCTATGCTTAGAACTGAAATGGAGTCTATGCCAGAATCCATGGACGAAATTAGAAGAAGGCTTTTAACTTTAGAAATAGAAAAGGCAGCTTTAAAGAAAGAAGAAGACGAAAACTCTAAGAAGAGACTTGAAAAATTAGAAGAAGAAATATCTGAAGAGAAAAATAGATTTGACGAATTAAGTGCAAAATGGGAAGAAGAAAAACTTTCTATAAATTCCATTAAAGAACTTAAAGAAAAAATCGACGATACAAAACACAAAATCTCTGAAGCTGAAAGAAAATATGATTTAGAAACCCTTTCAGTTTTAAAATATGGTGAACTTCCTGAACTAGAAAAAGAGTTAAAAGAGGCTACTGAAAAGGATGCCCAAACTGATAAAATAGTAAAAGAAGAAGTTACCGAAGAAGAAATAGCAGAAGTAGTTTCTCGTTGGACTGGTATTCCAGTAACAAAATTACAAGAAACAGAAAGAGAAAAACTTCTTCACCTAGACAATATTCTTCACAAAAGAGTAATCGGTCAAGACGAAGCTGTTCAAGCAGTAACTGACGCAGTAATTAGATCTAGATCAGGTTTAAAATCTCCAAATAGGCCAATAGGATCATTTATTTTCTTAGGTCCTACTGGAGTTGGTAAAACAGAATTATCCAAGGCTTTGGCCCAGTCTTTATTTGACGATGAGAAAAATATGATTAGAATCGATATGAGTGAATATATGGAGAAACACACAGTTTCAAGACTAGTAGGAGCACCTCCTGGATATATAGGATACGAAGAAGGTGGCCAACTTACAGAAGCGGTGAGGAGAAAACCATATTCAGTAATTCTATTTGACGAAATTGAAAAAGCTCACCCAGATGTATTCAATATTTTACTGCAAGTATTAGACGATGGTAGACTTACTGACAATCAAGGTAGAACTGTAGATTTTAAAAACACAGTAATAATTATGACATCTAATATTGGCTCATTAGATTTATTAGATGGTCTAAAAGATGACGGAACAATTTCACAAGATGCTCAAGAAAAAGTTCAAGAGCAACTTAGGATGGCTTTTAAGCCAGAGTTTTTAAACAGAGTAGATGAAATAGTATTATTCAAGCCATTACAAAAAGATGAAATATTTAGTATTATTGATTTGCAAATACAAGATTTACAAAATCGTCTAAAGGAAATGGACATTAAATTGTCCATTGATGAAAAAGCTAAAGAATTAATATTAGACAAATCTTACTCAATCCAATACGGAGCAAGACCTGTAAAAAGATATATACAAAAAGAAATCGAAACTAAAATTTCTAGAATGTTAATTAGTGGTGAAATTACACCAGGACACAAATTGACACTTACAGAATCTGAAGGAAAACTAGAAGGTAAAGTAGAATAAATTAGAAGTGCTTACAGATAATAATTTGTAAGCACTCTTACTTTTTTGTAACATAATAAGATTTTTAATAAAGTATAATAATATCAATAAATATAAAGGAGCAAGATATGAAAAAATTAATATACATAGCACTATTTATGATTATACTTTCAGGATGTAATAATTCAGAAGTTGAATCAGATACTACTTCAGTTGAAAATGAAGTAGTAGAAACTCAAGCTGAAAGTAGCTATCCAGATTATAATTATGAAGAGCTAAGTAATAATTCAGAATTAGTTGTAGAAGCTAAATTTTTAAACTTTGACGAACCTTTTAAAGTTAAACCAGCAACTAGCGGAGATGAACTAATTTTTGAAGATGGAAATTTTGAAATAATAAATTCCTACAAAGGAAATGTTACAAGTGGAGATAATATTAAAGTTAGATTTTTAAGTAATGACATAGTAGACAGTGAAGGAGTAACTACAACTTTTACATCTTCAGAAGATGTGAACTTTGAAAATAACAAGACTTATTTATTGTTTTTAAGATCTCCATATCCAGATGGATACAAAACAGTTGATAATTACTACCAAACAGTGACAGGTCCATTTGGAATTTATGAAAAAGAAGAAGATAAATTTGTAAATGACAACAAAGAAATAACTGTTGCAGATCTTGAAAGTATAGACAAGTCAATTGATCCAAATGTATTAGAAAGAGAGCAAATGGAAGAAAATTTACAAAATGGTCAAATTACTCAGGAAGAATTTGACAGTTGGGAAGAAAGCTTAAATCAATACGGAACTAAAGTAGAATAAAAAAAGTCAGCCTGTACAAATTTAATTGTACAGGCTTTTTGATATTATAATAATTCACTTATATCTTTATATTTAAATCCTAAATCTTCTGCTACGTTTTTGTAAGTTACATATCCTTCTGCTACATTTACTCCTGATGCTAATTCAGGTTTGGCTTTACATGCTTCTTTCCAACCTTTATTTACTATTTGCATAAGGTATTGGGTAGTGGCATTTGATAGAGCTGATGTGGAAGTCATTGGAACTGCTCCTGGTATATTTGCCACTGAGTAGTGGATAACTCCGTGTCTTTCAAATACTGGATCGTCGTGAGTTGTAGGTGGGTTAGAGGCAGTTATATCTGTAGATCCGCCTTGGTCTATTGCTACGTCTACTATAACGGAACCCTTTTTCATCATCTTTACATGGTCTTCAGAAATAAGCTGAGGAGCTTTTTTCCCTGGGATTAAAACAGTAGAGATAACCAGTTCTGCATCTTTTATAGAGTTTTCTATATTTAGTGCATTTGAATATCTAGTTTCTATTTGAGAACCAAAGATATCTACTAGTTCTCCAAGTCGTTCTAGTACTATATCCAGTACAGTAACTCTAGCTCCCATTCCTACTAGCATTCTAATGGCAGCTGTTCCTGCAATTCCACCACCAATTACT
Organism: uncultured Peptoniphilaceae bacterium; assembly: GCA_964461305.1. Lineage (GTDB taxonomy): Bacteria > Bacillota > Clostridia > Tissierellales > Peptoniphilaceae > Neofamilia. The sequence goes on along the minus strand of CAYWTV010000007.1, from coordinate 61,120 downwards.
ACTGCGTGAACAGGTTCAACCCCAGGTACACCTGAGACTAATTTACCAATTCCGTCTTTTGTTTTTTGTAAGTAATGAACTCCTTCTATGGCAGCGATTCTACCTGCAACTTCAGACATAGGTTTAAGAAGTGGCAAACTTCTGCCTACTTGAACTGTTTCATAGGCAATACCAATTACTTTTTTATCTAGCATTTTTTGAGTTAGTTCTTTATTAGCTGATAAATGAAGATAAGTGTATATGATTTGACCTTCTTTAAAAAATTCGTATTCACTTTCTAAAGGTTCTTTTACTTTGTAAATCAAATCTGCATCCCAAGCTTCCTCTGGGGTAGATACTATTTCTGCACCTGCTTCAACATACTCTTCATCTGGAAAAGAAGACATAATTCCTGCATTAGTTTCTACTTTTACACTGTGTCCTGCTTTAACAAGGGACAATACAGTTGCTGGTGTAGCTGAAACTCTACTTTCGTTGTTTTTAATTTCTTTTGGTATTCCTATAATCATAATTACTCTCCTGTCTGTATGTTTTATAAATATAAACCATTCATATTAATAATATAATTACCCAATAAGAACTAGTATTATAGGTATTAATGGAGATATGCTAAATAAATTAAACTTTTTTATATTTATTTTTTATAAAATAAAAAAGCTTGCTACATAAAGTAACAAGCATAATTTAAAAATTTAATTATTCAGTTTCCTCTGCGTCTTCTTCACCAATTACTTCTGGTTCAGTAGTTTCTGCTGCAGCTTCTCCAGATTCTAATTCTGCGAATTCTTCGTCAGTCATTATAACTGGTTCTTCAACTGTTAATATTATTGTGTCTAGAGGAAGAGCTAATCTGATTTTTTCATCTTTAGCTATATCTAAATCTTCAAGTTTTATTACAGTTCCATCTTCTAAGCCTTCTACATCTATAGTAACTTCATTTACAAAGTCTTTTGATTCTGCACTATATGGAATCTCTTCTGTGTGAACATTAATAATATTTTTGTTTTCGTCTTTATTTAAAACTACTACTCTACTTACAGTATTAATTGTTTCACCAGCTATTAGATTTTGGAACTCAAAGTGTTCAGGTTTGTGGCTTATTGGATCTAAAGCTATTTCTTTATATAAAACGTCGTGGCTTTCATCCCCAACTTCTATACTTAGGGTTTTACCTTTTGACATTCTAGATACAAATCTTTCTGCATCTGATTTTTCAATTTGTAACAAGATAGGTTCATCTAAATTTTTACCGTATATTGCCGCAGGAACAAACCCCTCTCTTCTTAATTTTTTAGCTTTAATATTCATATCTCTAATTTCTGCTTTTAATGTATACATTATTTTGTTTCCTCCTAGTATTGTACTTATTTATTTTGTATACCCATAAATCATGAAATAAATTCATTATTTTATATTTATCTTAATCATAATATATAAATGAGACTTTTAAAACAAAGAATTTTTCACTAATAATTTTTAAAATAACTGTTGATTTTTATAGACTCAGGGTATATTATATATAATGCATAGTAAATTAGTTGGAATTGAAAAGGAGGGGAAGATGAAATTATCGACAAAGGGCAGATACGGACTTATGGCTATGGAGGTTTTAAAGGACTCCTATGGTAAAGGGCCAGTTTCTGTGAATACCGTTGCCAATGAAAAAAATATTTCTGAAGCTTATTTGGAACAACTTTTTTCCTTACTTAAGAAAAACGGATTAGTTACTTCCATTAGAGGAGCCCAAGGGGGCTATGAACTTTCTAGAAATCCTGATGAAATTACTATTGGAGAAATTTTAGTATCCCTAGAAGGACAAACTGAGCTTGCTTGTTGTGATGGAACAACTGAAGTAAACTGTGGCGATGCCAGTTCTTGTAGGATGAAACATATATTAAACAGAATAGAAAACGGAATTTTTGAACTTACTGACTCTATAAAACTATCAGAGCTTTAATTAATAGGAGGAAATATGAAAGACGTTATTTATATGGACAATGCAGCAACAACCCAAGTATCTGAAAAAGTTCTAGAAGGAATGATACCTTATTTTAGACAACATTACGGTAATCCATCTAGTATCTACAAATTAGGCCAAGAAACTAAAAAGGCCATTACAGAAGCTAGAGAAAAAGTGGCAAAGGCATTAAATGCTGATCCTAAGGAGATTTTTTTTACAGGCTCTGGTACTGAAGCAGACAACTGGGCTATTAGATCTTTCGCCCTTGAAAACAAGGACAAAGGAAAACACATAATCACATCTAAAATAGAACATCACGCAGTTTTACATGTATGTGAATATTTAGAAAAAAAACACGGTTTTGAAATAACTTACATTGGCGTAGACGAAAAGGGTACTGTTGATTTAGAAGAATTAAAAAATGCTATAAAAGACGAAACTATTTTAATAACTATAATGCATGCTAATAATGAAATAGGCACAATTCAACCTATTAAAGAGATTTCTGAAATTGCAAAAGAACACAAAATAGCTTTCCATACAGATGCAGTTCAAACTACTGGTTCTTTAAATATAGATGTAAAAAATCTTGGAGTAGATATGCTATCTCTTTCAGCTCATAAATTCCACGGACCTAAAGGAGTAGGAGCTTTATATATTAGAAAAGGAATAAAACTTCCAGCTTTTATGATTGGTGGAGGTCAAGAAAGAGGTAAAAGAGGTTCTACTGAAAATGTTGCTGGAATTGTAGGTTTGAGTATAGCTTTAGAAGAAGTAAGATCTACTCAAGAAAAAGACAAAGAATATTTAACTGAACTTAGAGATTATTTAATAGAAGAAATGTTAAAGGCAGTACCTCATACTAGATTAAATGGAGAAACTGGAGATAAAAGATTACCAGGAAATACTAACTTCTCCTTTGAATTTATAGAAGGTGAGTCTATGTTACTTTTATTAGATAGTTTTGGAATATGTGGCTCTAGTGGTAGTGCTTGTACATCTGGAAGTTTAGATCCTTCCCATGTACTTTTGGCAATAGGCTTACCTCATGAAATAGCTCACGGTTCTTTAAGACTTTCTTTAAGTACAGAAAATACTAAAGAAGAAATAGATTTTGTAGTTGAAAAAACTGCTCAAGTTGTAAAAAGATTAAGAGATATGAGTCCTCTATATGAAGACTTTTTAAAAAAAGGAGGAAAATAAATAATGTATTCAGAAAAAGTAATGGATCACTTTATGAATCCTAGAAATATGGGAGAATTAGAAAACCCAAGTGGTGTTGGAGAAGTTGGAAATCCTACTTGTGGAGATATAATGAAAGTATATCTTGATATTGAAGATGGTATAATTAAAGATGTAGCTTTTAAAACATTTGGTTGTGGATCAGCAATCGCCACTTCATCAATGTCTACTGAAATGATTAAAGGCAAAACTATTGAAGAAGCTATGAGTGTAACTAACAAAGCTGTAGCAGAAGCTTTAGATGGACTACCTCCAGTAAAAATGCACTGTTCAGTACTAGCTGAACAAGCTATTAAAGCAGCTCTTTTAGATTATGCTAAAAAAGAAGGTATAACTATTGAAGGTTTAGATGAATTTGATTTTGAAGAACCAGATCACGATCACGAAGAAGATCATTAAAAATAATTATTTAAATAAGGGAGTGGGTCTTTCACTCCTTTATTTTTTTGGGTATAATATAAATGGAGGTAAGATATGAAATTAGGAATTATTGATTTAGTGGAGGAAGCACTGGAAACGATTTCCTCAGACTCCTATGAACTTGACAGTGCTAAAAATGATATAGAGTTATTATTAAAATATCTACTACATGGTGAAGACTATTTTCTAAACGTAATATCAAGAGTTAAATCTCCTGAGAGTGTAAAAGAAAAAATACTTAAGTACAGTTTGTACAAAAAATACGAAACTGCAGAGGAGTTAATTTCAGGTATATCCGATATTATAGGAATAAGAATTGAATGTAGATTTATTCCAGATGAAGAAAAGGTTTACATGAAACTTTTGCAGCTTTTTGATATTGATCTAGGGGAAGGCTATTATAGCAGCTCTAAAAATACAAAAGTTTCTATAAAACTAGATGAGCCTCAGCCTCAATTTCAAAGAAACGGATTTGAAATTTATAAAATCGACGGAAGATATGTTACAGATGAAAAAGTATACAATTTTGAGCTTCAAATAAAATCCCTAGTAAATAATTTTTGGGGAGATATTGAACATAGAATTTTATACAAAAATTATAACTATCTTTTAAGTGAAAGATTTATAAGGGATATGATGAGTTCGATTAAGGAAAATCTATCTTTAATTGACAAACAGCTAAGGGTAGTGTTTGATCATGTATTTAATCTAGAAACAACTACCAATACAAGCCTAGATCAGATAAAGACTGTTTTAAAGAAAATGACCTATGATATTTATTTTCATAAAATCAGAACCCAACTTGGATTTGTGGTGGATTTTAGAAGTATAGTAGATTTAATCGTAGATTATGTCTTTATGAAAGAAAATGGAAGTGGAGATAGGAAAATAGGAGAGGACTTTTTAAATATTTTAAAAAGACTATCTGGAACTTTAGAAAGGGAACAGGCCTTTGACGAAAGAATCGACCTTTCAGATACTCCTACATTTGATACTGAACTAGAAGAAAAAATCGGAGAAAAAATTGTTGAGATTATAAATCTAGATTTTAGATGGAATATTTTCTTTAGGATTATTTTTGATATTGAAGATAATATTAAAGATTATGAAGTTATTGAAAAGTTTACAAAATACCTTGTAAATCGTTTTGATAGAATAACTTGTGAATCATTAAAAGGGTCTCGTTTTGTGGATAAAGATGACGAGAATATTCAAAGATTTATTACTGAATCAATTGTAGATAGTTTTATAATAGAGTTAAATGTAGAAACTTTAGATGATAGTACTTTAGATTTGTTAAAACATAATTTACAAGGATATATTTTGGGTATAGTGTCAATAGAGCAATGGGAAGAAAGTAAAAGTGATATTAGAGAAGGGATTTTAGATTTTAAATCAGAATAAGTATTGAATAAAATCTAGAATAAGATACAATAAATATAGCAAAATTATAGGAGGAAATATATGAGCGAAAAAGATTTAAAAGGTCACGTACATGACGAAAATTGTAATCACGATCACGACCACGAAGGAATTGAACTAGAAACAATAATTTTGACTTTTGAAAATGAAGAAGGTCAAGAAGAAGATGTAGAATGTGGCGTTATAGGAATTTTTGATGTTGAAGATAATTCTTATATTGCATTAGTAGTACCTGAAGAAGAAGGAGAAGGGGATTTAGAAGAAACATTCTATATATATAGATATTCTGAAGAAGAAGACGGAGCTCCAGTTTTAGATGTAATCGAAGACGAAGAAGAGTTTAACAAAGTTAACGAAGAATTTGAAAAACAATTTTTCGTAGACGATGAAGAAACTATCGGTCAAGAAGAACCACTAGAAGAACCAACAGAATAATTTATGGGAGGATTATGTGAATAATCCTCTTTTTAATAAGGAGAGAAGTTATGATTAAAGACTTCAAACTAGAAAGCACAAAGGAAAAAGAAGTTACACTTGATAAATACAAAGGAAAGAAATTAGTCTTGTTTTATTATCCTAAAGACGATACTAAAGGATGCACTATAGAAGCTATAGGTTTTAGGGATTTATATGGCGAGTTTTTAATGGAAGATACTGAAGTAGTGGGAATGAGTAGAGATGGTATAAAAAGTCACAAAAATTTTATTGAAAAATACGATCTTAACATGGAACTTATTTCAGACAAGTCTAGAACATTTGCAGAAGATAATGATTTATTAGCTCCTGGAAAGATGTTTGGAAAAGACGTATTAAAAACTAAAAGGACTAGTTTTTTATTTGACGAAAATTCTAACTTAATAAAGAGATTTGATAATGTTGATCCAGAAACTCATCCAATGGAAGTATTGGAATATATTAGAAATTTAGATAAGTAATGGAAAATTTATATTACAAATACTCTGAATTTCTAAAGGAGACCTTTGGAGAAAAAGTCTATAAACTGCCAATTAGCTTAGATTTAACATGTCCCAATAGAGATGGAACTTGTTCTACAGGTGGGTGTATTTATTGTTCAGAAGAAGGAGGATCCCATGAAAATTTGGAAAACTCCCTTTCTATAAAGGAACAATTAGAAATAAATAAAAAATACATTGGTTCAAGATATGGAGCGAAAAAGTTTATAGCATATTTTCAAAGTTTTACTAACACATATATGGATTTTGATGAATTTAAATCAAATATTGAACAAGTATTAGAGGTAGAGGATATTGTGGGAATAAGTATTTCCACCAGGCCAGATTGTATTGAAGATGAGTTTTTAGATTATTTAAAAGGTCTAAATCAAGAATTCTTAATCACCTTAGAATACGGACTCCAAAGTGTGAACAATAAAACTTTAAAAATAATTAATAGAGGACATTTTCTATCTGATTTTGTAGATGCAGTAATTAGAACTAAGAAAAGAAATTTAAGGGTTTGTGCTCATTTAATATTAAATCTTCCGTGGGATGATATGGAAGATGTTATAGAAGGGGCAAATATTTTATCTATTTTAAATGTAGATGAAGTGAAACTTCATTCTCTATACATTGTAGATAATACTAAAATGGGAGAAATGTACAAAAATGGAGAGTTTGTTCTTCATTCCAAAGAAGATTATATTAAGAGAGTTTCTACATTTTTAGCTTATTTAGATGAAAAAATTGCACTTCAACGTCTTTTAGGAAGGGCCCCAGAGGAAAAGACTCTTTTTTCAAATTGGGATACTTCTTGGTGGAAGATTTACGATGAGATAATGGAGTACATGAAAGAAAACAATCTTAAACAAGGAATTAAGTGTAAGTTTAAAAATTTTTAATAACTAATGCATTTATAAGTGCTTTCGTATATAATAAATAGAAAGATACATTAAGTTATTAATTGAACTTTAATATGAAAGGGTGTATGAATATGGTTAAATTTATTACAGGAGCAAAGGGATCAGGAAAGACTAAATGGCTTATTGACAGTGCTAATCAAGAATATAAATCAGGTAATGGAAATATTGCTTTTATCGATACTGATGATGATCACATTTTTAGTTTAGATTTTAATGTTAGATTAATTAATGTGAATGAATATAAAGTTAGATCTCTTCCAGCTTTATACGGTTTTGTTTGTGGAATGTTAGCTATGGACTACGATTTAGAGAAAATTTATGTTGATAGTGTATACAAATTAATAAAATTTGAAGATGAAGATTTAGAAAGGATTTATAAAGATTTAAACGAAATAGCAGAAGCTAATAATGCAGATATTTATATTAATATAGATAAACTTACTAGCGAAATGCCTGAAAGTTTAAGAGCTTATTGTGAAGAAGCATCTTTATAAGATTAGATAGTAGGTGAATTATGAGTAGAAGAAACGGCCCAAGAATGATATGGCTAGTATTAGCGATTCTAATGATAATAGGTGTGGTATCTCAATTATTCGTATTAGTATTTTAGGGGGTAGATTTTGACAGGATTTAGAAGGCAAAATGCTTTTGAAAAATTCTTCGAAAACAGATCCTTTCTAATACAAATGTATGAGAATAATTCCATTACAAAACGAGAATTTTTAGAGATGAATTACGAGGCCATTCGACGTTCTTCCATTCGTCCCTTTGTAAAGATAGACAGTTTTGAAAAAGGATTATACAATTATCAATATTACAATTCTCTGGCTAAGTACTACAAAACCTTGGCCAGAGAACTTAGATCATCTAAAAACTATAAAAGGGATAAAAATACTTATTTAAATAAATGCGATCACTTTTATTATTTAAAGGATGTATCCTCATTAAAGTTAATAAAATACTTAGACTTCAGAGGAGTTGAGGCTTATTTTGTGGAAACTAAATCAAATTCTCTAAAGGGAAAACTCTATGAAATAGTTTTAACTGATTATAAAGAGGCGATTTTCCATTCAAAATCTGAATGGTTATTAGAAGAACTAAAGGAAGCTGGAGTATTTATCGAAGGAAAACACAAATCTGTAATAGCAGATTATATTAATGAATTTTATTAAAAGTAGATGCCATAATTATTAGATAATTATTTAGATAAGGCTTTAAGTCTTATCTTTTTAAATGGAGGAAAATATGCTGCGATATAGTGTTATAGAAGAAAAAGACAAAAGAGAAATAGTGCTTTTAAAGTCATTTCCCTGTAAGTGGGGGAAATGCAGTTTTTGTGATTATATTGATGATAATACTAAGTCTTTAGATGAAATGGTAAATATAAATAAAGAAGTTTTAAAGGAAGTAACTGGAGTTTATAAAAAATTAGAAGTAATAAATTCTGGTAGTGTATTTGAACTTCCAGAGGAAACTTTAAAAGACATTAAAAATAAATGTATTGAAAAAAATATAAAGACTTTAGTATTTGAAGTATTCTATGGATATAGAAAGAAACTTCAAACCCTCAGGGAATTTTTTGAAGGAATTAATATAGAGTTTAAAACTGGAGTTGAAACCTTTGACGAAGATTTCAGAATAAATACCCTTAACAAAAACATTAGATTTAAGGATGAATATGAAGTTAAAGAGTATTTTGATGTGATTTGTCTTTTAGTGGGAATAGAAGGACAAAGTAAAGAAATGATAAGAAATGACATAGAAAAATCCAAAATTTTCGATAGAGTTTGTATTAATATATTTGTTAACAATACTACTAATATAAAAGCAGATCCAGAACTTATAAGGTGGTTTTCTGAAAATTACAAATATTTGGAAGACTATGAAAAATACGATATTCTATGGAATAACACAGATTTTGGTGTAGGTAGTTAATATATTGTGATATTAAATTTTCTATATTAGTATCTTTGTCAAAAATTTATAAAAAAACTAATATTTGGTTTATTAAATAATTCGTGGGTATAATTTAATTAGTACAATACGGAGGTGCGAATTATGTTAAGAGATTTATATGAAGCGAGAAGAAGAAGAAGAATTAGAGAAGAAGTAGGCGGTATAGTAATTAGTGCTACTTTAGCTGCACTAGCAGGTGCAACAGCAGGTGTATTATTAGCACCTAAGAGTGGAAAAGAAACTAGAGAAGATTTAAAAGAAACTTCTAGAGAAGTTGCATTAAAAGCTAAATCTGGTGCTAGAGAAATAGCTGACGAAGTTTACATTAGAGGACTTGAAGCTAAACAAACCGCTAAAGAAACAGTAGAAAAAATAGCTTCTAAAACTGAAGAACTTAAAGATGACGTAACTGACAAAGGCTTAGAAGTAGCTAGTGATGCTGCTAATAAAGCATCTCATTTAGCAAGCACTGCAGAGCACAAAGCAGATGAGCTTAAAGATGCTACTGAAAAACTTGGCGATGATTTAGAAAGAAAAAATCGCGAAGTTGAAAGTGATATAAAAAAATTCGGTAGAGATCCAAAAGCAGAATACGAAATTAAAGACGCTAAAAAATCTGGCGATTTAAAATACAACGTATGCGAATCTACTGATATGGAATGTAGAGTTCCTGGAGATGACAAAAAAGATAAAAAGAAAAAATAGGAGCTGATTAAATGATTACTATTGAATTAATGGAAGTCTTATTAATAATTTTAGCTCTAGCTGGACTTGTTGTTTTAGTTTTCTTTGCTTTAGTTTTAAAAAATATTTTAGGTATTACTAAAGAAGTAAAGGAAATTATGGATGTTAAAAAAGCTGAAATTGACAGCGTAATAGACGAAATACCAGTTTTAATGAATAATGTTAACGATATTTCAAATAGAGCCTCTATTTTAATAGATGATGTTAACGAAATTGTTATTAGATCTAAACCAGAAATTGAAAGTATTATGTCTGCAGTAAATACTAGTATGGAAGATGTAAACAGAGTTTCTGCAATGGCTACGAATTTAGCAGCTAGAGCAGAATTTACAGCAGATAATGTAGGACATTCTGTAAACTCACTTACAGACAATCTTTTAGACGTATCGAATTTCTTAAGTTACAATAAAGATAATGTAATTGACTATATTTATATATTTAGAGACTTCTTTGATGAAATAAGAAGGATTATAGCAGGTAGAAGATAAGAAAAACCCTTTTTGCAAATTTTTGTAAAAAGGGTTTTTTATGAAATTTGATAAGTTTATAAATATAATAATATAAAAAAATGCTAAAAGATTGACTCTTTGAGCATTTTTCTTAAAAATTAAATTATTATCCTATTACTAAATCTTCTTCATTTTCCCAAAGTCCATGAATATTACAATAGCTCATTGCAAAAAGTTTTCCACCTTTTTCAGCTTTGAACTTAATTGTTCCTTCGTATTCTGTGAATACTTCGTCTTCTCCATGGGCTTTAAAATCGATATTTCCAACTTCTATTGGTTTAGGAAAACCTTCTGGTTGGAAAAATAATTTAAACCAAGCAATATAGTGTTCATAAGTATTTGGGTGTCCTATTTCTTTTCCTACTGTAAGTTTTACTTCTACTAGTTCACCTGGTGTTGCTGTTATTACTTCGATAACTGGAACGTGCTTTTCATTTTTCCAATCACCTTTTTGAATAGTGTTACTTAACATTTTGTTCCTCCTTTAATATCATAATATTATATATATACCCTAGTTAGGCAGATAAAACAAAATTATACAAAAGATTAATTTATGTGATAAAATAGATGTATGAGAAAATTTACATTAATAGCGACAACTACCTTTGGACTAGAGGCTATAGCCAAAAGGGAGTTAGAAAATTTAGGATACGAGATTACAAAAGTTTCAGATGGAAGAATATTTTTTGAAGGAACTTTAGAAGATGTAGCAAAAGCTAACATTTGGCTTAGGACTGCAGATAGGGTTTTAATAGAGTTAGGTTCTTTTAAGGCTGAAACATTTGAAGAATTGTTTGACAAAGTTTACGAATTAGATTGGGAAGAGATTATACCTAAAAATGCCAATTTCATCGTAAATGGAAAAAGTATAAAATCCAAATTATTTAGTATTTCAGATTGTCAAAGGATTACTGAAAAGGCAATAATTGAAAAACTAAAGACAAAATACGATATTGAATGGTTTGAAAAATCCGGAGCTTTATATTCTTTAGAAGTTTCTTTATTAAAAGATAATGCAAGTATAACCTTAGATACCACAGGCAAAGGTCTTCACAAAAGAGGATATAGAATTAAACACGGAGATGCTCCAATAAAAGAGACTTTAGCTGCTGCTATGGTTTTACTTAGTTATTGGAATAAAGATAGATTGTTATTTGATCCATTTTCAGGAACTGGTACTATTTTAGTAGAGGCTGCTATGATAGGAAGAAATATAGCACCAGGATTGGAAAGGGGATTTAGTTTTAACAATTGGACAGGTGTAGATAAGGAAATCCTTAAAACTGCTAAAGCTCAAGCCATGGGCAGTATTGATTATAAAAGCGAAATCAAATTAATTGGAACTGAAATTGACAAAGATGTCTACAATGTTTCCAATGAAATTATCGAAGATTTAGGTTTTGAAGATGATATTACAATTTACAATAAAGATTTTAGAGATTTTAAACTTGAAGATGATTTCGGCGTTTTAATTACCAATCCTCCTTACGGAGAAAGACTTGGAAATGTAGATGTAAAGAAACTCGAACAGGATTTAGGTAAAAAAATGAAACCTTTAAAAACTTGGTCTAACTATATCATCACAAGTAGTGAAATGTTTGAGAAAAATTTTGGTAAAAAAGCTGATAAGAAAAGAAAACTTTATAATGGGAAAATAAAGGTTGATTATTATCAATTCTTTGGACCTAAGCCTAATTATTCATAAGAGGTAGATATGTTAAAAGCAAAAAATATAGAAAATCATCACTTTGAAATATTAGAAAATATGGCCGATCTTATTAGGATCAAAAATATGGAAAATGAAGTTATTTATACTAATGACGATACTTTAAATGGGTTTGATTTGCACCAAATTGAAAGTGGCGAACAAATACCAAAAACCTTAAATTTTGACAGTGTAGATGGAAATTTACAAAGAACTGCAAAAATACAAGGCAAAGACTACTCTATTAAATCTTCACCAATTTACAACGAAGATAGTAATATGATAGGATCTATCGAAGTATTTAGAGATATTACTAGAGAAAAAGTTTTGGAGACAGAACTTACAAATAGAAATAAAGAAATAGAAAACGATTTAATTTTTGCGAAAAAAATCCAGCAGAGAATACTTCCAGCTAAAGGAGATTATGGTAATTTAAATATAGATTACAGATACGAACCTTCAAAGTATTTAAGTGGAGATTTGTTTGATATTTTCAAACTTGATGATGAGCATATTGGAATATACATTGTAGATGTTTCAGGTCACGGTATTGCAGCATCTATGTTAACTGTTTTTATAAGACAGACTATGTACGGGATTTCCTCTTCGTCTAATAGCCCTTCAGAAATATTCCACTTGTTACAAGAAAAGTATCAAGAACTTAGATTGGAATCAGATAGGTATTTCACTATGTTTTACGGGATTTATAACAGAAATACTAGGGAATTTAAATACGCAAATGCAGGACACAATTCTATACCATTTTTATTTAACGATGACAGTATAACAATGCTTGTAAATTATGGTTTGCCTATTTTAGGATTTGACACTCCAAATACCTACAAAGATAAATCTGTTTGGTTAAACGAAGGAGATTCTGTGTTTTTATATACAGATGGTCTTATTGAAGCGAAAAACGACAGTGGTGAAGAGTTTGGTGAAGATAGGGTAAAACTGGCTATTTTAAACAATGAAGGGGACCTATTGGAAGAAATCGAGGAAAAGTTAACAAAATTTGGCGACATAGATCAACTTGACGATGTTGCCATGGTCTTAATGACAGTGAATTAGGAGAATATATATGGGATTAATATTAGATTATAACAACGCTTTACTTAGAGATGGTGAACTGGAAGAGATAAAAAAACTTACAGAAACTGCCCACGAACTTGTAATTGAAAAATCAGGTCCTGGTGCGGAATTTTTAGGGTGGACTGACCTTCCTCATAACTACGACAAGGAAGAATATGAAAGAATAAAAACAGCAGCTGAAAAGATAAGATCTGATTCTGATGCTCTAATTGTAATTGGAATTGGAGGATCTTATTTAGGTGCTAAGGCTTGTATAAATGCATTAACTAACAATTTTCACAACGAACTTAGAGGCGAATTTAAAAAGTCTCCTGATATTTACTTTGTAGGACAAAATATGTCTCAAAGTTATTTAGTGGATTTATATAATTTAGTAAAGGATAGGGAAATATCTGTAAATGTAATTTCAAAATCTGGAACTACAACTGAACCTGCAATTGCCTTTAGAATCTTTAAAGAACTTATGGAGGAAAAATACGGGGATAAAGCAAAAGAAAGAATTTATGTAACTACTGATAGACAAAAGGGAGCTTTAAAAGAATTATCTAATAAAGAAGGATATGAAACATTCGTTATATCAGATGATATAGGAGGAAGATACTCGGTTTTAACTGCAGTTGGTTTACTTCCAATAAGAGTAGCTGGTATAGATACAGATGAACTATTAAGAGGTGCTCAAGATGCCCAAGACAAATATTCAAATACTGAGTTTTGGGAAAATGACGCTTGTATTTACGCAGCAATTAGAAATATTTTATACAACAAAGGTAAAGACATTGAAATAATGGCTAACTACACTCCTGAACTGACATTTATTTCAGAGTGGTGGAAACAACTATTTGGAGAATCTGAAGGAAAAGACGGCAAGGGCTTGTTCCCTGCTAGTGTAACTTTTTCTACAGACCTACATTCTATGGGCCAAATGATTCAAGATGGAAAGAGAAATATCTTTGAAACGGTTTTACTTATTAGGGAACCTGATCAAGATTTAGTTTTAAAAACTACTGAAGATGATTTAGATGGATTAAATTATTTATCTGGAAAAACTATTTCAGAAGTAAATAGAAAAGCATTTGAAGGAACTTTAGCAGCACATGTAGAAGGAAATGTACCAAATATAGTTATTGAATTAGATAAACTAGATCCATATAACATTGGCGCCTTATTCTATTTCTTTGAAAGAGCTTGTGGGATTTCAGGTTACATGTTAGGAGTCAATCCTTTTAACCAACCTGGAGTTGAAAAATATAAAGAAAATATGTTTAAATTACTAGGAAAACCTGGTTATAAATAAGATTGTTCGTCCAACCTGTAAAGGTTTAAAAAAAGTGAGGTGTATCGATGTTCGAAAAAGGGGAAATGGTATTTTATAAAAATATTGGAGTATGTGAGGTAGTTGATATAACGAGTTTAGACTTTGCTATGGATACTGATCAAAAATATTATGTCATGAAGAGTATCTATAAAAACGGTATAAACTATGTTCCTGTTGGAGTTGAAATAGAAAACATTAGAAACATTATATCAAAGGAAGAGGCTGAAGAATTAGTCAGAAAAATTCCTGAAATTGAAGTTGATGCAGTTTTAGATTTAGCCACAAAGGAAATGACAGAGTATTACGAAGAAAAATTAAATACTGGAGATCCTTTAGACATTTTAGAATTATCTCTATCAATCGATAAGAAAAAAGAATATCTAAGTGACGAGAAGAAAAAGTTTGGGGCAATTGATGACAACTATTTAAAGAAAGCTTTAGATATGTTGTATGAAGAACTTGCCGCTGCCCTTGGCATAGGTAAAGAAGAAATGCCTAAATATATCGAGGAAAATGCTGGATATACTTACTACTAATATAATAACCAGAGTGAAAGATTGCTCTGGTTTTTTATTGGGAAAGTTTATTTTTAGGTTATATTAAATGTAGTAAAGATTTTGTTAATAAAAAAAGATTGAAATTCATATAAATTGGTAATTAAATATATTGATGTTATAATTTAAGTATAAAAATTATGGAGAATGAAATGCTAATAGATAAAATAAAAGAATTAGATATCGGCTTGGTTTTAAAAGATGAGCCTATGAAAAAACATACGACCTTTAGAGTAGGCGGACCTGCTGATATATTTATAAAACCAACAGACGAAGATAGCTTAGTTAAATTAATGAAGTTTTTAAATAAAGAAAATGTAGCACCCTTTATTTTAGGGCAAGGTTCTAATCTTTTAGTTAGAGATGAAGGAATTAGAGGGGTAGTGATTTGTATTCACAAGGCACTAACTGAACTTACTTTAGATGAAGATGTAATTTATACAGGATCTGGAAATACTGTGCCAGATGTGGCGAAATTTGCCCAAAGAAATTCCCTTTCCAATATGGAACAAGTAAGTGGAATACCAGGTTCCATTGGCGGAGCTGTGGTGATGAATGCTGGAGCTTATGGAGGAGAATTTAAGGACTTTGTACTTGATGTTAAAGTTTTAAATAAAGATATGGAAGTAGAATATATTTCCAACAAAGATATGGAATTTAGATATAGAGGAAGTTCTGTATTAGATAGGGGATATATAGTTTTAGGAGCAAGACTTAAACTAGTAAAAAAAGACCAAAGTGAAATAGATATTCTAATGGATGATTTTACAAATAGAAGAGTAAAAAAACAGCCCCTAAACTATCCTTCAGCAGGGTCAACTTTTAAAAGGCCAGAGGGTTATTATGCTGCAGCTTTAATCGAAGAAGCTGGATTGAAGGGACTTGTTCACAAGGGAGCAATGGTGTCTAAAAAACACGCAGGTTTTATAATAAATCACGATGATGCAAGTTATAAAGATGTAATTGAACTTATTAAATTAGTTCAAAAAGAAGTTTACGACTATAGTGGAGTTATGTTAGAACCTGAGGTAAAAATAATCGGGGAGAATATATGAGACAAATTGGAGATTATCACACCCATACAGTTTATTCCCATGGAAAATCCACAATAGAAGAAAATGTTTTAGAGGCAATGGAAAAAGGACTAAAAACCATAGCCATAGCAGAACACGGACCTGGACATGTATTTTATGGAGTTTCATGGAATAATTTAATGAAAATGAAAGAAGAAATTATAGAGCTTAGGAAAAAGTACTCTGATAAAATAGAAATTTTAATGGGACTAGAAGCTAATATTATAGATTTTAAAGGGAATTTAGACATTACAAAAGAGCAAGCTAGTGAACTGGACTTTATAGCTTGTGGATATCATAATGGCGTAATTCCTAAGGATTTTAAGGGAAAACTTCTTTACTCTCCTTTTAAACAATTTAAAAACTTTTCAAAAACACTAGATAGAAAAATCATTGAATATGCAACAGATTCTATGATAAAGGCGACTTACAACTACGATATTAAATTTTTAACTCATCCTGGAGCAAAGTTTTTTGTAGATGCAAAGAGACTTGCTAAAGAGATGAATAAAAATACTTTACTTGAAATCAACAACAAACACGGATATTTAGATGTAGATCAACTTCGTCTTATAAAAGACGATGATGTAAGATTTATTATAAATTCAGATGCCCATAGAAAAATTGATGTGGGAAATGTGGAAAAGGCAATGGAGAGAATTGTAGAATCTGGGATAGATATTAACAAGGTGGTAAACATTGAATAATCAAAAGGAACTATTAGTTTTAACTGGAATAAGTGGTGCTGGAAAATCAACTGCATTAAACGCAGTTGAAGATATGGGATACTATTGCATGGACAACATTCCACCTCAGCTTTTATCTACATTTGTAGAGTTGTATTTTGAAACAGGAAAAAGAGCATCAAAAATAGCCGTAGTTTTAGACATTAGAACTAGGGAATTTTTAAATGGGATTTTTAATGAGTTAACAAGAGTTGAAAAATTAGGAATGAATTACAAATTGATATTCTTAGATGCTAGTGATGAAACGATTATTAAAAGATATAAAGAATTTAGAAGACCACATCCTTTAGCTCCAGATGGAAATATTTTGGAAGGATTAAGGGAAGAAAGAGAAAAGCTAGAAGACATAAAAGATAAAAGCGACTATATAGTAGATACTACAAGACTTAACACCCACCAACTAAAGGCGGAAATCATTGGGATTTTAGAAAAAGAATCATCATCTAAAATTCAAATTTCAATTGTGTCCTTTGGTTTTAAAAATGGAATTCTTCTAGATGCAGATTTTATATTTGATGCCAGATTTTTAGACAATCCATATTATGTTGAGGATTTGAAACAGAAAACTGGACAAGATAAAGAAGTATTAGATTATGTATTTAATCAAGAATACGCACTGGGATATATTGACAAAATAGAAGATATGATAAAGTATATCGTTCCTAAATATATAAAAGAAAAAAAACTTCAACTTACAATAGGTATTGGATGTACTGGTGGAAAACACAGATCAGTAGCCATTTCTGAAGAACTTGAAAAAAGACTTGAAGGTGAAGATTTAAGGATAATAGTTGATCATAGAGATATAAAAAGGTGATAGAATGAAAGATAAAAATGTAGTAGTTATTGGCGGAGGAACTGGACTTTCAGTTTTACTTGGAGGTTTAAAAAAACACACAGATAATATAACTGCCATAGTTACAGTTGCAGATGACGGTGGTGGATCTGGAAAACTTAGAAAAGATTTAGGAATGCTTCCCCCTGGAGATATTAGGGCTTGTTTACTAGCTTTATCAAATACCCAAGAACAACTAGCAAAATTATTTTCTTTCAGATTTGGAATTGGTGAACTGAAAGGACAAAGTTTTGGGAATTTATTTTTAGCAGCAATGAATGAAATTTACGAAGATTTCGGAGTTGCAGTTAAAGAGTCAAGTAAAGTTTTAAATATCACTGGTAAAGTTTTGCCAGTAACTTTAGATAAAATGGATTTAGTTGCAGAATTAGAAAACGGAAAGAAATTCTTAGGTGAATCTGCAATTCCAAAATTTGTAAAAAAAGAAAACTCTAAAATAAAGAAAATGTCTTTAGAAAACAGTGAAGTAAAAATACTAAAAGACTGTTTAGATGCTATTGAAAAGGCCGATTTGATTGTTTTAGGTCCGGGAAGTTTATATACTTCCGTTATTCCAAACCTACTGATCAACGAAATGGCAGATGCTATTATAGATGCTAAGGCAAAAACTGTATATATTTGTAACGTAATGACTCAAGCTGGGGAGACGGAAAATTTTAAAATAATAGATCATGTTAAAGCAGTGCTTGATCATTCTAAGACAGATATATTGGATTATTGCTTTGCAAATTCTACCATACTAGATGAAAGACAATTAAAAAACTACTCCCTTGAAGATTCCACCCAAGTACTACCTACAGAAGGAGAAATAGAAGAACTTAAAAAGTTAGGGATTAAACTAGTTACAGGTGATTTTATAGATACTAAAGAGGGATATATCAGATCTGATTCAGAAAACTTAAGTGTATATTTAGGGAAAGTGCTATATAATCAGCTTTAAACCTATCCTTTGGTATAAATACCTTGCAATGAAATATCCTAAGTGTTAAAATAAATATAGATTTCTGTACTAAAATTGGAGTGATATATATGAAAGAGATAAGTGCTGGAGGTGTAGTATTTAATTCTGACAAAATATTGTTGCTTCGTAAATTTAATGGTGGTTGGGTACTTCCAAAGGGGCATGTAAAAAAGGGAGAAACCCTTTCAGAGACTGCTTTAAGGGAAGTAAAAGAAGAAAGTGGCATAAAAGCTGAACTAGGGGAATATATTGATTCTATTGAATATCAGTATTTTAACTTTAGAAGAATGAAAAAATCCCATAAAACAGTTCATTGGTTCACTATGTATTCTGAAGAAATGGAGTTTATTCCATTGCAAAAAGAAGGATTTAACGAAGCAAGGTATGTTGATTCGAAAAAGGCGTTAAATATTTTAATACACAAGAACGAAAAGAGAATTATCGAAAAAGCTATTGAAATTGTAAATAGGAGTGATGACCAAGCATGAGCTTTTCTAATGACTTAAAAAATGAAACCTCAAGGATTCATTTAACATCATCTAAGCTCATGCTGGCAGAACTATCGGGATTTGTTCGAACTTGTGGAGAATTAAAAAACACCAAAGACAATATTTCACTTGAGTTTGTTACAGAAAATGCCAGTATAGCTAGGAGGATTTTTACTTTTTTAAAAAGCTATACAAGTGAGTTAGAGGCATATAAGAAAAAAAGTAATCAGTTAAACAAAAACAGTAATTATCTTATAGTTATGAAAGATAAATACGCAATTGATGATTTATTATATGATACGGATTTTGTTATAAATGGACAATACGATAATAAAAACTATGTAGTTAATGAATATATCGTAAAAACAGATGATGAGTTAAGGGCTTATTTAAGGTCTTGTTTTTTAGGGGCAGGTAGTGTTACAAATCCTGAAAAAAGTTATCATCTAGAATTTATAGGAAAAACCAAAGAGTTTGCAGAAGACATTAAGGAAAAGCTTGTGAAAAAATCCTTAAATGCAAAGACTACTATGAGAAAATCTCATTATATTATTTATCTGAAAGAAGCAGAACAAATTTCAGATTTTATGGCCCTAATAGGTGCCAATCAATCATTACTTAACCTTGAGAATATTCGAATTGTTAAAGAACTTAGAAATAACGTTAACAGGGTGGTAAATTGTGAAACTGCAAACATTAGTAAAATAATTACTGCATCTATGAAACAAATAGAAGATATAGAGTTTTTAATAGATATAGGAAAATTTAGTGAATTATCATCAGATATAAGAGAAGTTGGCCAGTTAAGACTTGAAAATGAAGATTCTAGTCTTCAAGATATTTCAGACTTAACTAATGGAAAGTATTCTCGATCTGGAATAAATTATAGATTAAAAAAGATTAGTAAAATGGCCCAAAAGCTTAGAGGTGCTAATAATGAAAGAAATGAAAGTTAAATTAATTAATGAAGAAGGACTACACGGCAGAGCTGCAGCAAACTTCGTAAGAGTTGCTAGTAAGTTTAATTCTAATGTGAAATTAATCTCTGAAGATGTATCGGTAAATGGGAAAAGTATAATAGGCATTATGTCTTTAGGTGCTTTTTATGGAGAAGAACTTATAATTAGAACCGATGGACCAGACGAAAATGTAGCTTTAAGAACACTAGTAGATTTGGTAAATCAAAAATTATAACTTTGGAAAATATAGTTTGAATTTATAGTGGATAAAAATCCACTATTTTTTGCATTTATATTATTTTTTAAATTGACTTATTGATTTTAGTGTGTTAGAATAAATGATTGCATAATAGAAATTAAAGTGGGGCTTTATGCTCAATTTACATTTTTAAAAGTACGTTATAATAGTTTGTTGTTCAAGTGAGAGGTGAGGTTGTTTACATGGCAAATCCTGTAAATTATGGCAAGAGAGTTAGAATGAGTTATTCTAGAATCAATGAGGTTTTAGAGCCGCCTAACTTGATTGAGGTTCAAACGACTTCTTTTAATTGGTTCATGAGAGAAGGACTAAAAGAAGTACTCCAAGATGTATCTCCAATCGAAGATTATACTGGGGATTTAGTAATGGAGTTTGTTGAACATAAAATCGGCGAAGAAAGAAAATATACAGAAGAAGAAGCGAAGGATCACGATGCGAATTTTTCAGCTCCTTTAACTGTAAGAGTAAGACTTTATAACAAGTCTACAATGGAAATAAAGGAACAAGAAGTTTTCATGGGTGATATGCCGATGATGACAGAAACTGGTACTTTTGTAATAAATGGTGCAGAAAGGGTAGTTGTAAATCAGCTAGTTCGTTCTCCTGGCGTTTATTATAAAATTGAAAGAGATAAAACAGGAAAACCCCTTTATTCATCTACGTTAATTCCTAACAGAGGCGCTTGGATAGAATTAGAGTCTGATTCTAAAGACATTGTACACACTAGAATAGATCGAAATAGAAAAATTCCAATGACTGTATTAGTTAGAGCCTTAGGAGTAGAAACTAGATCAGAAATTATTGAACTGTTCGGAGAATCTGAGCAGCTTTTTGCGACTCTAGAAAAGGATTTAACCGAAAACAGAGAAGAAGCAATTATTGAAGTTTATAAAAAGCTTAGACCAGGGGAGCCGCCTACTTTAGACAGTGCTGAATCCCTATTTAATAATATGTTTTTTGAACACAAGAGATATGATTTAGCAACAGTTGGTAGATATAAATTTAATCAAAAACTTTCTATTGCCAATAGAATAAAAGGATATATTTCTGCTGAAAATTTAGTAGACGAAGAAACAGGTGAGCTATTAGTTTCAGAAAATGAGGAAATTACTCCACAAATAGCAAAGGATATAGAACACGCTGGTATAAATCACGTAAGTATTTACAATAAAGAAAAAGAACTTGTAAAAGTTTTAGGTAACAACTTTGTAGATATAGAAGCCTTTGATTTAGATATTGATTTTGAAGAAATTGGTATAAGAGGTAAAGTTCACTACCCTACAATGAGACAACTTATGGAAGAATTTAGTGGAGATGAACTAAAAGAAGAAATAGAAAGAAATGTTAAAAAATTAGCTCCAAAACACGTATTAGTTGATGACATTTTAGCTTCTGTAAGCTACGAATTAGGTCTATTTAAAGAAGTTGGATATGTGGATGATATTGATCATTTAGGAAATAGAAGAATTAGATCAGTTGGAGAGTTGTTACAAAATCAATATAGAATAGGTTTTTCTAGAATGGAAAGAGCCATTAGAGAAAAAATGACTATTCAAGATATGGAATCTAACACTCCTCAATCACTAATTAATATTAGACCTTTAACTGCAGCTGTTAAGGAGTTTTTTGGCTCTTCACAATTATCTCAGTTTATGGATCAAACTAATCCACTAGCTGAACTTACTCACAAGAGAAGAATGTCTGCTTTAGGACCTGGTGGTTTAAGTAGAGATAGAGCTGGAATGGAAGTTAGAGACGTTCACAACTCCCATTACGGAAGAATGTGTCCTATAGAAACACCTGAAGGACCAAATATCGGTCTTATAACTTCACTGACAACTTATGCTAGGATTAACGATTTTGGCTTTATTGAAGCTCCTTATAGAAAAGTTATGAAACCTAGTGGACATGTTACTGGTGAAATTGACTATATTACTGCAGATATTGAAGATAAACATATTATCGCTCAATCAAATGAGCCTTTAGATGAAAATGGATTCTTTATTAACGAAAGAGTAGTAGCCAGAGGTCAAAATGGTATCGTAGATGTTTACGATGCTAAGGATGTAGATTACATGGATGTATCTCCAAGACAGATTGTTTCTGTAGGTACAGCTATGATTCCTTTCTTAGAAAATGACGATGCTAACCGTGCACTAATGGGCGCAAACATGCAACGACAAGCTGTTCCTCTAGTTATTACAGAGGCGCCTATAATCGGTACTGGTATCGAGTATAAGGCAGCTAAAGACTCAGGTGTAGTAATTGTAAATGAAGAAGATGGAGAGGTTTCTAAAATTTCGGCTAACTATATAGAAGTTAGAAGTGATGCAGATAGAAGCCTTAATAGATATAAATTAAAGAAATTTAGAAGGGCAAATGCTGGAACTACTATTAACCAAAGACCTATTGTTAAATTAGGAGATAAAGTTTCTAAAGGACAAGTTTTAGCAGATGGTCCTAGTACAGATCAAGGGGAAATGGCCCTTGGAAGAAATATTCGTATAGCATTTATGAACTGGGAAGGATATAACTACGAGGACGCTATGTTAATTAGTGAAGATTTAGTTATTAAAGACAAATTAACTTCTGTTCATATAGAAGAATACGAATCTGAAGCTAGAGAAACTAAACTTGGAGCTGAAGAAATTTCTAGAGATATTCCAAATGTCGGCGAAGATATGTTAAAGGATCTTGACGAAAGAGGAATTATTAGAATTGGCGCTGAAGTTAGATCTGGAGATATTTTAGTAGGTAAAGTTACACCTAAGGGAGAAACTGAACTTAGTCCTGAAGAGAGATTGTTAAGGGCTATATTTGGCGAAAAAGCTAGAGAAGTAAGAGATACTTCTTTAAGAGTTCCCCACGGTGAAGCTGGTATTGTTATAGATGTAAGAACTTTTACTAGAGACAACGGAGATGAATTAAATCCTGGTGTTAACGAAATGGTGAGAGTTTATGTTGCAACAAAGAGAAAAATTAGCGTTGGAGATAAAATGTGTGGTCGCCATGGTAACAAAGGGGTAATTTCTAGAATTTTACCAAGAGAAGATATGCCTTATTTACCTGATGGAACTCCAGTTGAAATAGTTTTAAATCCACTTGGGGTACCTTCTAGAATGAACTTAGGTCAGGTACTTGAAGTTCACCTTGGTTTAGCTGCTAAAAAATTAGGATGGCATGTAGCTACTCCTGTATTTGATGGAGCTAACGAAGAAGATATTGCAGATGCTCTAAGAGAAGCTGGATATCCAGAAGATGGAAAGATTTTATTAAGAGATGGCAGAACTGGAGAAAATTACGATTCTCCTGTAACTGTAGGATACATGTATATGCTAAAACTTCACCATTTAGTTGATGAAAAAATTCACGCTAGATCTACAGGACCTTACTCCTTAGTAACTCAACAACCACTTGGAGGTAAAGCTCAATTTGGTGGACAAAGATTTGGTGAGATGGAGGTTTGGGCACTAGAAGCATATGGTGCATCACATACACTTCAGGAAATGTTAACTATAAAATCAGATGACATTGTTGGAAGAGTTAAAACTTATGAGTCTATTGTAAAGGGAGAAAATGTTCCTGATCCAGGAATACCAGAATCATTTAAAGTATTAATAAAAGAGTTACAATCTTTAGCTTTAAATATTAAAGTATTAGATTTTGATGGAAGTGAAATGAACCTTGACGATGAGATTGATGATGATTTAAGCAGAATAGATAGCACAGGAGATAAATACGAAGATGAAGAATTAGATTTATCTGGAGAAAGTAGTGTTATTTCAGGAATTAGAAGAATCGGAGGAGACGAAATACCTGATGGATTCACATCTGGTACAGAAGATGACGATTACGAAGAATAATATTAAGTGTGCATGTGTTTTGTATGAAGGGAGCGACTCTTTTGGAAAATAAAGAAGTTATAAATTCTATTGAGATTGGATTGGCGTCATCAGACAAGATAAGAGAATGGTCTTATGGTGAGGTTAAAAAACCGGAGACAATAAATTATAGAACCCTAAAGCCAGAAAAGGAAGGGTTATTCTGTGAGAAAATTTTCGGACCAGTAAAAGACTGGGAATGTAATTGTGGTAAATATAAGAGAGTAAGATACAAAGGTGTAATCTGCGAAAAATGTGGAGTAGAAGTTACTAAAGCAAAAGTTCGTAGAGAAAGAATGGGTCATATTGAACTTGCAACGTCTGTATCTCATATTTGGTATTTTAAGGGAATTCCTTCTAGAATGGGACTTTTATTAGATATGAGTCCTAAGGATTTAGAGAGAATACTTTATTATGCATCCTATGTGGTAGTTGAAATTCACGAAGAAGGCACTGGATTGTTTTTAAAACAGATGCTAGGTGAAATGGAATACCGTGAAGCAAAAGAAGAATTTGGAGACAAATTCGAAGCTATGATGGGTGCAGAAGCTGTAAAATATTTACTAGAAAAAACAGATTTAGAAAAAGAATCTATTGAATTAAGAGAAGAATTAGAAGATGCAAAGGGACAAAAAAGAAGAAGAATTTCTAGAAGATTAGAAATTGTAGATGCTTTTGTAAATTCCAAAAACAAACCAGATTGGATGATACTAGATGTACTTCCAGTTATTCCACCTGATTTAAGACCAATGGTTCAACTAGATGGAGGAAGATTTGCTACTTCTGATTTAAATGATTTATATAGAAGAGTTATTAATAGAAACAACAGACTTAAAAAATTACTTGATATTGGGGCTCCTGATATTATAGTAAGAAATGAAAAAAGAATGTTACAAGAAGCAGTAGATGCTTTAATTGACAACGGAAGACGTGGAAGAGCTGTTACTGGAGCTGGAAACAGACCATTAAAGAGTTTATCTGAAATGCTAAAGGGTAAACAAGGTCGTTTTAGACAAAACTTACTAGGTAAAAGAGTTGACTATTCAGGTCGTTCAGTTATTGTAGTAGGTCCAGAACTTAAATTCCACCAATGTGGTCTTCCAAAGACAATGGCATTAGAACTATTTAAGCCGTATGTTATGAAAGAATTAGTAGAAAATGGATATGTTCACAACATAAAATCTGCTAAAAGAATGGTAGAAAGACAAAATCCTCAAGTATGGGACATTTTAGACGAAGTAATTAAAGATCATCCAGTATTATTAAACAGAGCACCAACTCTTCACAGACTCGGTATTCAAGCCTTTGAACCTGTATTAGTAGAAGGTAAAGCTATAAAACTACATCCACTTGTATGTACAGCTTATAATGCGGACTTTGATGGAGACCAAATGGCAGTCCACGTACCACTTTCTTCTGAAGCTCAAGCAGAAGCAAGACTTTTAATGTTATCTACTAACAATGTTTTAGGATTAAAAGATGGAAAGCCTATAATTACTCCTACTCAGGATATGGTTTTAGGTGTATATTATCTTACTATGGAAGCTCAAGAAGCTGTAAAAGGAGATAATATGGTATTTTCTGACATTAACGAAATGCTTCACGCTTATGAATGTGGAGAGGTGGATTTACATGCCCATGTTAAAGTTAGAAAAATTGATGAAGAAAATCCAAGGGGAGTTTTAATAGAAGGAACTGTAGGAAGATTTATAGTAAATCAATATATTGAACAAGATCTAGGCTTTGTAGACAGAAGTGTTGATAAACATTCATTAGAAATCAATAGAGTAATAAACAAATCATTACTTGGTAAAATTATTGAAAAGACCTTTGAACTACATGGAAATATTGACACTGTTAACTTTGTAGATCATATAAAAGAACTTGGATTTAAATACTCTACTAAAGGAGCTATAACAATATCTTTAGGAGATATTAACGTTCCTGAATATAAAAAAGATTTACTTGCTAAAGCTGAAGAAGAAGTTGAAAAATACGAAATTGCCTTTAGAAGAGGACTTATTTCAGATGATGAAAGATACGAAAAAGTTATTGAAATTTGGAGTGATGTAAACGACGAATTAACTAGTGTCGTTATGGATTCTTTTGATTTTAACAATAATATATTTATCATGGCAGATTCTGGAGCAAGGGGTTCTAAAAACCAAATTTCTCAGTTAGCAGGAATGAGGGGGCTGATGGCTTCTCCTACTGGAAAAATCATCGAAGTTCCAATCATGTCTAACTTCCGTGAAGGACTAACAGTATTAGAGTTTTTCATGTCTACACATGGATCTAGAAAAGGACTTGCAGATACTGCCCTAAGAACTGCCGATTCTGGTTATTTAACTAGAAGACTTGTAGATGTTGCACAAGAGGTTATTATTAGGGAAAAAGACTGTGGAACAGATCAATATAGTTTAGTTAGAGAATTTTCTGATGGAAAAGAACTAATTGAAAGTCTAGAAGATAGAATAACAGGTAGATATACCTTTGAAGATATTGTTTCTCCTGAAACTAATGAAGTATTAGTTCATAAAAACAATATGATTACAGGAACTGCAGCTGAAAAAGTAATTAAAGCTGGAATAAAAGAAGTTAAAGTTCGTACTGCATTAGGTTGTAAAAGTAAAGGTGGAGTGTGTTCACATTGTTACGGAATGAACCTTGCAAATGGAGCTGAAGCAGGCCCTGGTGAAGCGGTAGGTATTATAGCTGCCCAATCAATAGGTGAGCCTGGTACACAGCTTACAATGAGAACTTTCCATACTGGTGGTGTAGCTTCTGCAGCTGATATTACTCAAGGTTTACCGAGGGTTGAAGAGCTTTTCGAATCTAGAAAACCAAAGGGACTTGCAGTTATAGCTGAAATAGACGGTACTGTAAAAGTAGTAAATGAAAATAGAAAACGTGAAGTTGTAATTACAGCTGAAGATGGAACTGAAGAAAGATACAACATTGTATATGGTGCCATTATAAAAGTAAAAGATGGACAAAAGGTAGAATCTGGTGACGAGCTTACTAGTGGATCCGTTTATCCTCAAGATTTACTTCGAATTAAAGGTACAAAAGGTGTTCAAGATTATATCCTAAAGGAAGTTCAAAGGGTATATAGACTTCAAGGTGTAGATATTAACGACAAGCACATTGAAATTATAGTAAGACAAATGTTAGCTAATATAAAAGTAGACTCCTCTGGAGATACTAATCTTTTACCTGGATCTTTTGTAAAAGCAGATGTATTTAACGAAGCAAACGAGATAGCTAGGGAACAAGGACTAGAAGAAGCTAAAGGAACTCCAGCACTTATGGGTATTACTAAAGCTTCCCTTGAAACAGAATCTTTCCTATCTGCAGCTTCATTCCAAGAAACTACAAAAGTTTTAACTGATGCAGCGATAAAAGGAAAAGAAGATGTACTAATAGGATTAAAAGAAAATGTAATTATTGGACAATTAATTCCTGCAGGTACAGGCCTTAGAAAATACAAAGATGTAAGTATAAAAAGTGCCTACTTCGAAGAATCTGAAGAAACAGAAGAAGTCGAAGAAATAGCTGAAGATATAGTTTCATAAAAATTAAGGAGGTTATCTAATAAGATAGCCTCTTTTTAAAAATCTAGTATTTAATGACGTATTAAAATGTGTCCAAATATGGTATAATAAAATAATTAATTAAAAATTTGGTGGTAGAATTTGGAAAAATGGTTAATCAAAAGTGCTGAAAATAATTTAGCGGATTTTGGTAAAACTCAAGATGAAAAAATTTTATATAGAATAATTGCAAATAGAGGAATTGATTCCAAAGAAGAATTAAAGGAGTTTTTAAATCCTTCTCTGTCTAAAATGCATTCACCTGAACTAATGAAAGATTTAGTTAAAGGAGCAGAGATACTTTTAGAAGAGGTAGACAATGAAAGTAAAATCAGAATTATTGGAGATTACGATGTAGATGGAATTATGAGTACTTATATTTTGTATAAATTTATAAGTGGAATAAATGAAAATACAGATTATATAATTCCCCATAGGATTTTAGACGGATATGGAATTAACGACAATTTAGTATTAGATGCAATTAATGATGGTGTAAATCTAATATTAACTGTGGACAATGGAATCAGCGGATTTAGTGCAATAGAATTAGCTAAGGAAAATGATATAAAAGTTGTTGTTTTAGATCATCATGAGCCTCAAATATCAGAAGATAATAATTTACAAATTTTGCCTAAAGCAGATGCAGTAGTAGATCCTAAAAGAGATGATTGTGAATATCCCTTTAAAGGCCTTTGCGGAGGAGCTATTGCTTATAAATTTGTAGAGTTTCTCTCAACAATTTTAGGATTTGATGAGGGAGAAATTGTCAGAGAATATCTAGAATTTGCTGCAATTGCCACAGTATGTGATGTTATGGATTTAGTGGGAGAAAATAGAATTATTGTTTCTAATGGACTAAAACTTTTAAATAACACCAGTAACTTAGGGTTAAAAACTTTATTTAAAACTGCCCAAATTGAAGACAAAGTACTAGATCCCTATCACTTAGGTTTTATTATTGGACCTTTATTTAATGCTTCAGGACGACTAGATACTGCATATAAAGGATTAGAGTTGTTACTTGAAGAAAATGTTTTAAGGGCAAAGGATCTAGCTGAAGAACTTAAAAACTTTAACATAGAAAGAACTAGACTTACTAAAGAAGGCTTAGAATTATTTATAAAAGAAATCGAAGGAAATAAATACCAAGAAGACAATGTTATTGTTGCCTTTGTAGATGGAATCCATGAAAGTATAGCTGGAATAATTGCAGGAAGGATTAAAGAAAGATATAACAAGCCTACAATTATATTAACTCAGGGAGAAAACTTTGCAAAAGGCTCAGCTAGAAGTATAGAGGAATATGACATTACAAAGGGAATTTCCCATGAAAGAGATTTATTAACTAGCTTCGGTGGACATAAATTGGCGGCTGGTCTAAGTTTGGATAAGGAAAATATAGAAGAATTTAGAAAAAGATTAAATGAAAATGCATCTTTAACAAAAGAGGATTTTCAGAAAAAAGTATATATAGATTTAGGTCTTCCTATTGACTATGTTAGTTTGAAACTAATTAATTCTTTAGAAATAATTGGACCTTACGGAAATAAAAACCCGAGACCTTTATTTGGAACAAAAAATGTTTTTTTAAGTAATATAAAATTACTTGGCAAAAACCAAAACGTAGTAAAATTGTTAATTAGAGAACAAAACACCACATTGGAGGGAATAATGTTTTCTAATTTAGATAAATTTAAAGAAGATTTAGAAAAAATTGGCAAAAGTCTTCCAAATATTATGGCAACTAGGGAAGAAATAGAAGCAGATATAGTATATCAGGCAAAAATCAACGAATGGAATGGAAACAAAAATATTCAATTAAATATTACAAATTTTAGATTGAAAGGAGGGGATGATAAATGAACAAAGAAGCTATGACAAAGGAACTTATTGAGGATGTAAAAGAATACAACCCAGATGTTAATGAAGATTTAATTAAAGATGCCCTTGATCTAGCCTATGAAATGCACGATGGTCAAAAAAGAAATTCTGGAGAAGACTATATTATACATCCTTTCCACGTTTCTAAAATCTTAACTGAACTTCATATGGACACGGCTACTATTGTAGCTGGTCTTTTACATGATGTGGTTGAAGATACAGATTATACATTAGAAGATATAGAAAAGAGATTCGGGGCAGATGTAGCCCATATTGTAGATGGAGTAACAAAACTTACAAAAATTAGTTACAAAACTAAAGAAGAAAAACAGGCTCAAAACATTAGAAAAATGGTTTTAGCAATGGCTAATGACATTAGAGTTATTATTGTAAAATTAGCCGACAGACTTCACAATATGAGAACCTTAGAATATATGACTGAGGAAAAGAAAAAAGAAAAGGCAAGTGAAGTAATAGAAATATATGCACCCCTTGCTAATCGACTAGGGATTAGTAAATTAAAATGGGAACTAGAAGATTTAGCTTTAAGATATTTAGATTATGATGGATATTATGATTTAGTCGATAGGGTAAATAAAAGACGTAGCGAACGAGAAGAACTTATAAATAATATAATAAACACCCTTTATAAAAACCTTGAAGAAGTAAATATTAAAGCAGAAATAAAAGGTAGACCAAAGAATTTATATTCAATTTATAAAAAGATGAATGTACAGGGAAAATCCTTTGACGAAATATATGATTTATCAGCTGTTAGAATAATGGTAAATGATTTAAAGGATTGTTACGGAGCTTTAGGAGTAGTTCACAATCTTTGGAAACCAATCCCAGGTAGATTTAAAGATTATATTGCCATGCCAAAATCTAATATGTATCAGTCTTTACACACTACTGTAATAGATGATCATGGAGAAATTTTTGAAGTTCAAATTAGAACTTATGAAATGCACGAAGTTGCAGAATTTGGTATAGCTGCCCACTGGAAATACAAAGAAAGTGGATCTAGTGTAGTAAACACTGCTAGAGAAGACAGAATGACTTGGTTAAGACAAATGTTAGAATGGCAACAAGAACAAACTGATCCTGAAGAGTTTATGGAAGGTTTGAAAGTTGACTTTTTTACAGACGAAGTTTTTGTATTTACTCCAAAGGGAGATGTTTTAGGGCTAGCTGAAGGCTCAACTCCTATAGATTTTGCCTATATGGTTCACACTCAAGTAGGTCATACTTGTGTAGGAGCAAAAGTAAATGGTAAAATCGTGCCACTTGATTATAAACTTCACAATGGAAATATTGTAGAGATTATAACTGATAAAAACAGTGGACCGAGTTTAGACTGGATAAATATAGTAAAATCCTCTAAGGCTAAAAACAAAATAAGACAGCATTTTAAAGTCCAAGACAAAGAGAGAAATATAATCATTGGCAAGGAAATGATTGAACAAGAAATAAAAAGATTTAATCTCAATCCTAAAAATGTCCTTAAAGAAGAATGGTTAAAAGAACTTGTAGATAAACACAAAACTAAAACAATAGATGATTTTTACGCTGCAGTAGGATATGGAACTATATCTACAAAACACGTAGCTGCAAAACTAATCCAAAACTACGAATCTACTAGAGAAGTATCAGACGAGGAAGTATTAAAAAGAAGTAGAAAAAAACCTCAAAAGAAAAAACACGGACTTGGAGTTATAGTACAAGGTGCAGATAATTTAAAACTTAGAATGGCTGGATGTTGTAATCCAGTACCTGGAGATTCAATAGTTGGGTTTATAACTAGAGGAAGAGGAGTTACTGTTCATAGGGCAGATTGTCTAAATATCTCTAGTAATGGAGAATCGAAAGATAGAATATTTCAAGCATCATGGGATATTGAAGAAGAAGGAAACTACAATGCGGAAGTTTGTATAAGGGCTATTAGTAGAACTGGACTTTTAGCTGCAATTACAAATAGAGTTGCAGATTCAGATATCACAATAAATGCCATAGAAGCAAAAACCAACAAAGACAAGATTTCAACAATAAATATTATTTTAGAGATTCACGACATAGACGAATTAAACAGATTAATGGATAGATTTAAGAGAATTGAAAATGTATTAGATGTATATAGAGTAACAGGTTAGGAGAGTTTATGAGAGCAGTTGTCCAAAGGGTATCAAAAGCAAGTGTAGAAGTAGATGGAGAAATCATCGGTAAAATCGATAAAGGTCTAATGGTATTACTTGGAATTCATGAGGAAGATACTGAAAAAGATCTAGATTATATTTATAAAAAAGTAACTGGCCTAAGGATATTTGAAGATGAAAATGATCAAATGAATTTAGGCTTAGAGGATGTAAATGGAGAGCTTTTAGTAGTTTCTCAATTTACACTATATGGTGATGCAAGAAAAGGAAGAAGACCTTCTTTTATAGAATCAGCAAAACCTGATATAGCAAAACCCCTTTACGAAAAGTTTATTCAAAAGGCAAAAGAAGACAATATAGTTTGTGAAGTTGGAGAATTTGGTGCTCATATGAATGTTGAAATTCACAACGATGGACCAGTAACTATTATTTTAGATAGTAGTAAAATACTTTAGGAGTAATTATGAAATTTACAAAACTACAACTTGGTTACGGACAGATGAATTGTTATATATTGTATGATGAAATCACTAAAGAAACGGCAATTATAGACCCTGGGTATGATTTTGAAATAATTAATGACTTTATAAAAGAAAATGAATTAATTCCAAAATATATTTTACTAACTCACTCCCACGGAGACCATATAGGAGCAGTTTCTCAGTTAAAAGATAAATATCAGGATTTAAAACTAGGGATTCACGAAATGGAAGTAAAGATGCTTTTTAATCCAGAGTTAAATTTATCAAATATGATTCAACCTAAAGCAATTAGTCTAAAACCAGACTTTACCTTTAAGGATAAGGACACTATTTTTCTTGGAGACGAAAAAATTGATATAATTCATACTCCAGGACATTCTCCAGGGGGAAGTTGTTTTAAAATAAAGGACAATATTTTCGTAGGAGATACTATATTTAATATGAGTATTGGTAGAACGGATTTTTATATGGGAGATCACACTGTATTAATAAATTCTATATTAAATAAAATCCTAACTGAAGACAAAAATACTGTATTACATCCTGGTCACGGTCCTGAAACAAAAGTGGGATTTGAATTAGAGAGGAATCCGTA
This sequence comes from uncultured Peptoniphilaceae bacterium, assembly GCA_964461305.1. Classification (GTDB taxonomy): domain Bacteria; phylum Bacillota; class Clostridia; order Tissierellales; family Peptoniphilaceae; genus Neofamilia. The sequence continues at coordinate 28,392 of CAYWTV010000007.1, read as the reverse complement.
TATCTAATGATAGAGTATCTTAACTTTAAATATAACAAAGAATATAAAGAACTAATTGAGGCTTTTATCCCAAACTTAAAGGATAAAGGCCTTATTCTGGTTTTAGAATTAGAAGAATATTTACTAAAAATTACTATTGGAGATTATAAGGACTCTGTTAATATAAACAAAAATTTAAAGGAAAAAACTTCCATAAAACAAGGTATTTACAAACTACTTAGTAAGTATAAAAAAAGGGATTTAAAATGGGGGATACTTGTAGGAGTAAATCCATTAAAACTATTTAAATCTTTAGAAGAAAAATTGGGAAACTTAAAAGCAAGAGAAGTTTTAAAAGATATTTATTATATAGATGAAGAAAAGATAAAATTGGGATTTGAAATATTAAATCTTCAAAAACCCATTAAAGATAAGTTGAAGAAAAAATCATCAATTTATATAAACATTCCCTTTTGTCCTTCTAAATGTAAATACTGTTCATATCCCACTTATTTGACAGATGAAAGCCTAATGGATGAATATATTGATTTATTAATATTGGAAATAAAATCTTTTTTTAAAAATTTCAATTCAGATATAACTTCTGTTTACATTGGAGGTGGGACTCCATCTTCAGTAGGTGTAGAAAGATTGGAAAAGTTGCTACATGAAATTAAACCCATAATTGAAAAGTCAGAAGAATTTACTATTGAGCTTGGAAGACCAGATACAATAAGTGAACAACTTTTAAATATGATAAAAAAATATAGAGTAGATAGGATAAGTATTAATCCCCAAAGTATGAAGGATAAAACATTGAGATCAATAGGAAGAAATCATACTAAGGATGATATTATTGATAAAATCTTACTAGCTAGAAAATTAGGTTTTAAAAATATTAATATGGATTTAATCATAGGTTTACCAGGTGAAGAAAAAGAAGACTTTATAAGTACTTTAGAGTATATAAAAAAACTAAACCCTGAGTCTTTATCTATTCACTCCCTAGCTTTGAAAAAAGGCTCAAAACTAACTGAAGAAAAATATCAAGGAAAAGCTGAAGAAGATTTTCAAAGAATAAGAGATGATTTTGTTGAAAAAAACTTTTATATTCCTTATTATTTATATAGACAAAAGCATATGTATTTAAATATTGAAAATATAGGGTATTCAAAAAATGGTTTCGAATCCCTTTACAACATTGCAATGATGGAAGATATTCAAAATATATATGGTTTTGGACTGGGAAGTAGCACAAAAATAGTAAATGACAATATTAAAAGACAAATGAATCCTAGAACTTTAAAGGATTATAAGGATAATATAGAAAAGACAGTACTGGATAAATTAGATCTTTATAGGAGTACAATATGAAATTAAAAAAATTATTAGAAACATTAGAAATAATAGATTCAAAGGGAGATATTGAAAATATTGAAATAACAGATATCCACTATCATTCTGGAAAAATAACTCCAGGAAGTATATTTGTAGCTATAAAAGGTCACGAAGTAGATGGCCATAAGTTCATTAAAGATGCAATTAATAATGGTGCAAAGGCAGTAGTTTTAAATGAATTTATAGATGATGATATACTACAAATAAAGGTAGAAGATTCTAGAAAAGCCTTAGCGGACTTGTCTGATAAATTCTTTGATAGTCCATCTAAAAAACTTAATGTAATAGGAATTACAGCAACTAATGGGAAAACTACAACATCTTTTATGGTAGATTCTATTTTTAGAAAACAGGGTCTAAAGACAGGTCTCGTAGGAACAGTAGAAGTTAAATACGCTGATGTATCTATTCCATCCCTTTTAACTACTCCAGAAAGTAGAGATTTACAAGAGCACACTAGAAATATGGTGAACTGTGGAGTTACTGATTTAATTATGGAAGTATCATCCCACGCCCAAGAAATGGATAGAGTTAGAAATATGGATTACGATGTAGTGTCCTTTAATAATTTATCTAGAGAACATATAGACCAACATGGCACTTTTGAAAATTATGCTAACATAAAATCTCAACTTATAAAAAATGCAAAAGAAGATGCTTATGTAGTATTAAATTTCGATGAAGAATTTATAAAAAACCTAAAGGATGAAACTAAAGGAAAGGTTCTAAGTTATTCTATAAAAAATCTAGACTGTGACTTTGGAATAGAAAACTTAGATTTATCATCTGGATATGCTACATTTGATTTTTTAGTAAACAAAGACATTAGGGATTTAAATCTAAAAAAACAAAAGATAAAAATAGAATTGGGTATAGCTGGATTTTCAGGAGTTATGAACTCTATTGTAGCAATAATATTCTCTTTAGTAAGAAAGATTCCAGTAGATGTGATAGTTTCAGCACTAAAAGAATTTAAAGGTGTTGAGAGAAGATTCCAAGTTATTTATGATAAAGAATTTAAAGTAATAGATGATCACTATGCTAACTCTAGAAATATTTCAGTAACTATGGAAACTATAGAAAAAATGGACTACAAAGATCTTCATATGATTTATGCCATTAGAGGAAACCGTGGGGTAAATTTAAATCGGGAAAGCGCTGAAGAATCTGCGAAATGGCTAAAAAAACTAGGAGTCAATAAAATTTGTTCAACTTCAAGTACAGAAACAGTAACTTGGAAAGATGAAGTAACATTAGAAGAAAAAGAAATCTTTGATAAAGTTATGAAAGATAATAATATAGAAGTAGTCCACTGCGAAAAGCTAGAAGATTCTATAATTTCAACTATAAATGAAGTTAAAGAAGGAGATTTACTTTTACTAGCTGGATGTCAAGGAATGGATTGTGGGGGAAGGGTATTATTAACTAAACTTACAGAAAATATGAAGGAAGAAGAAAAAAATGAAATATTAAAAATCTTAGAAGGAAGAGCTTTTTAGGATTTATTTAGAAGTAGGGAATATGGAGTATATCCATAAATTCCTACTTCTATTTTTATGTAATTATTAAAATCCTTTTTAAAATTGACTACTTTTATAACTTTGTTGACAAAAAACATGTACTAATATAAAATATAGTAAGTGATGAAGAGAAGGAGTATCTTAATTATTTTCTTTAGAGAGCAAATGGTTGGTGAAAATTTGTGAAAATGTTAAGTGAAGACATCTTGGAGCGAAAGGTTTGAAACCGCCTAAGGTTTTTTAAAAGCTGAGATATTATATATCTAATTAGGGTGGCACCGCGAGTAATTCGTCCCTTGGAGGACGATTTTTTTATACATTTTTTTAAGAATTTAAGGAGGAGATTATGATAGATAGACTGGAAAGTTTAAGAAGAAGTCACTATGCTGGCGAACTTCGTGAAGAAAATATTGGCGAAGAAGTAATTTTAATGGGGTGGGTTCAAGGTGCAAGAAGTTTTGGATCGATTATATTCGTTGACATTCGAGATGTAAGTGGAATATCCCAAGTGGTTTTTGATGAAGAATCAGATAAAGAATCATTCGAAAAAGCAGAAGAACTAAGATCAGAATTTGTTATAGCAGTTCGTGGTGATGTTAGAAAAAGATCATCTATTAACGAAGATATACCAACTGGAAAAATTGAGATAATCGCAAAGGAATTAAAAATTCTAGACAAATCCGAAGTTCCCCCTATTTATGTAAAAGATGGTGACAATGTTTCGGAAAATATGAGATTAAAATACAGAACTTTAGATTTAAGGAAACCAGAAATGCAAAAAAACCTTATAACTAGAGCGAAAATGTATAAAGTCTTTAGAGATTATCTATCTGAAAATAGATTTATCGAAGTGGAAACTCCTATTTTAGGAAAACCTACCCCAGAAGGAGCGAGAGATTATTTAGTTCCTAGTAGGGTAAACGAAGGGAAATTTTACGCACTACCACAATCTCCGCAACTATTTAAACAAATGCTTATGGTTTCAGGATATGATAGATATTTTCAAATTGCTAAGTGTTTTAGAGATGAAGATTTAAGGGCAAATCGTCAACCTGAGTTTACTCAAGTAGATATTGAAATGAGTTTTGTAGATGTTGAAGATGTTCTTTCTATGAATGAAGGACTACTTCAAAGACTATTTAAAGAAATTAAAGGAATAGATTTACAACTACCATTAAAGAGAATTCCATACAAAGAAGCTATGGAAAGATATGGAATAGACAAGCCAGATACTAGATTTGGATATGAACTTATAGATTTAAGTGATATTTTAAAGGATTCTGAATTTAAAGTATTTAGCGGTGCAATCGAAAATGGTGGATCTGTAAGAGCTATAAATATTGAAGAAAAAGCAGAAGAATTTAGTAGAAAAGACATAGACAAGTTAGAAAAATTTGCTAAAACTTATGGTGCTAAAGGTCTTGCTTGGATGAAATTTTTAGATGGAGAAATTACTTCACCAATTAGTAAATTCCTAAGTGAAGAAGAAATAAATAATGTTAAAGAAAAAGTAGAGGGTAAAGACGGAGATTTAGTACTATTTGTAGCTGACAAAAACGATGTTGTATTTGATTCTTTAGGAAACTTGAGAAATCACATTGCAGATAAATTTGGGTTAAGAAATAATGAAACTTATGATGTATTATGGGTTACAGATTTCCCACTATATGAATACGATGAAGAAAACGAAAGATATGTTGCAAAACACCATCCATTTACATCTCCTAAAGATGAAGATTTAGACAAATTAGAAACAAGTCCTGGAGAAGTTTCTGCTAAAGCTTACGATATAGTTATTAATGGAGACGAAATGGGCGGAGGAAGTATTAGAATAAACAACAGCGATCTTCAAAAGAGAATGTTTAACGCCCTTGGAATTGACGAAAAATCCCAAGAAGAAAAATTCGGATTTTTACTAGAATCCTTTAAATATGGAGTGCCACCTCATGGAGGTATAGCATATGGTCTAGATAGATTAGCTATGTTATTTACGGGTACAAATAATATAAAGGATGTTATTGCATTTCCTAAAACTCAATCTGCAACTGATTTATTAACTGGTGCACCTATTGAGTTAGATGAAGAACAATTAAAAGAAGTTCATATTGAAGTTCTTGGAAGGGAGAAGTAATGGATAGAGTAGGTAAAGTTGTAAACACTAATGATGGAATGGCAAGTTTAGAAGTAAGAAAAGTTTCTTCTTGTGGTACGAATTGCGCTTCTTGTTCTGCAGCTTGTGCACAACCTCCTCAAGTTATCGAAGTTATTAATACTTTAGAAGCTGAAGCTGGAGATTTTGTAGAAATACAAGCAGATAGTGGACGAGTTTTAAAATATATGTTATTACTATATGGAATACCTTTATTATTTCTAATTGTAGGATTTGGACTAGGTCATTCTTATTTAGTAAATCGAAATATAGAAAACTATGAAATACTGTCCTTATTAATAGGGATAGTGGCAATGGCCATTGGAGGCCTTGTTGTAAGACTTATTGATAAAAGATCTAATGTAAAATCTGAAAATATCAATTTTATGGTTAGAAAATTGTAGAATTCTAAGCTGCATAAATTTATGCAGCTTTTTTGATGGTAATTTACAATTTTTATTAAATAGACATTAAAGATTATATTTGCTAAGATAAGTTTAGTTTGATTTGAAAATTTAAAGTTATTTAAACTTATGGAGATAAATTATGTATAAAAAACTTTTCATAATCATTGGTATTATTTTGATTTTAAGTGGTTGTGAAGATAAAGAAATAATTAATTCAATATTGAAACTAGAGAAAAAATTGAAGAAGTCGTCCTTACAAAAAGACAAAAGTTCATTTTAAAAAGTGAAGATTTATCTACAAATTATAAAGAACTAACTACTACTCAACAAAGTGCAATTGAAAATGTAGAAGAGTTACTTACTTATTTAGAAAACAAATACTAAATTTCTTTCTCATATAGTCTATATTATTTTCCAGAAATATTAAAACAACATGAAAGATTAATAGCCATTCCAGAGTGGGGAGACCCACGTTTTGATCAGGTTGAAGTAACAAGAGAGATTAAAGATTCAAAAATAATTTATAATGATAATTATCCATCAGTTGCCTCTCAACCAATTTATTTAAAAGAGTTAAATAGGTTGATCGATGAAATGAATGAGCTAGAATCTGTAAAAGTTTATTTAACTTATAGATTATTAAAAAGCAAAAAAGCACCTAATGATTTTGAAGATTTACTTAAAAATGGATATTCATCTAGTCAAAATATATTTTTAAGAGAAAGTAAAACAGAATCAATGGAAAGATTTGCTGATAATTTAAAAAGTTGGCTAAATGAAAGGAATATAAAAGGGAAAAGTCGTCTATTTCTTTTAAAGGATGAAGATTTTAAAGAAGTAAATAGAGAAAACTTTTATGAATTCCAAGTTGAACAGCCTTTAAAAACATTGGATTTTAGCATTGAATGAAAAAATAGAAATAACAAAACACTAAGCTTACTGATGGAGCTTAGTGTTTTTTCTTGATTTTGTATTTACTAAAGATTGGTTTAATATATTTACAACTGTGGTAGATACGAATATTCCAGTAGCAAGTGAAATAGCTATTAAAGTTGTCTCTACAGCTCTATCTGCAAACAAGTCCATTTCTTCCATTATTAAGTGATACATTGTGTAATACATCCCACCACCTGGAACCAGTGGGATTAATGATGGAAGATAGATTGTTATTGTTGGCATTTTTATTACTATGGCAATTATTGCAGAAAATATTCCTATAATAATACTAGCCATCATTGCTGAAAGGAGAGTTTGATTGTAAGTTATTAATAAATATCTATAAACTATCCATCCCAATCCTCCAGTTATTCCTATAAATATAAGGGCTCTTTTTGGTGTTTGGAATATTATTGAAAATGCAACAGATGCAATAAATCCATAAAAAAATTGTAAAATATATTCCATATTATCCTCCAAAATAAACAGCTAACACAATACCTACACCAAATGCTATTGCTATTGCAGTAAATATTGCTTTTGTGGCTGTCATAACTCCACTTAAATAATCTCCAGCTAAAATATCCCTAGTGGCATTGGTAATAGCTATTCCAGGGACGTAGGGCATCAAAGCTCCTATTATTACCATATCTATATTATTTCCTAAATTTAAAAACATTATTAGTGCTGCTAATCCAGCAGACAAAAATCCTGACATCATATCTGTAATAAAAATAGGTACCATGAATTTTGGTGGTATTGCTAAAATAGCATATACTAAAAATCCCACAACAAAGGCTGCAATAAAATCTATAAAGTTTCCCCCAAACATTATACTAAAAAATGCACTAGTAATTCCTGCTGCTAGTGATCTAGTGGGAATAGGGTATCTTTTAATTCCTTCAATTTTATCTAAAATATTTTCTGCTTCTTCCATTGTCATATTTTCATTACATAACTTTCTAGAAAATCTATTTGCAAAATCTATTTTGTCAAGTCTTAAGGATGGGTTTTTATCTCTAACAACTGTTGAATAGGGTTTATTTTTGTATGTAAGGGTCAAAAAAATAGAATTAGTAATAGCAAAGACTTCTACTCCATCTAATCCATAATAAGAATGACAAATTCTTTCCATTGTGTCTTCTACTCTAAAAACTTCAGCCCCATTGGCTATTAAAATTTTTCCAGTTCTATTTGCAATATTCATTAATTTTAGAACATCATTTTCATTTTTTATAACTTTTTCCATATTTTTCCTCAAAATCTATCATATCATTGTTGCTATTTATAATCAATTTGAAATTTATTTAAAATTATCATATAACTTTTATGGAACTTAAGGTGATTAGTGTTTGTGTTTCTGATATAATTACTATATGGAAATATGTATAAATACAGATAAAAATATAATTGAAAACATTATCAAAGATTCTATAGCTGATGAGTTAGAATTAGAAGTTGGAGACGAAATATTATCTATTAATGGAGAAAATATTAAAGACATTATAGATTATAAATATTTAATTTCAGATGAATATATAGAACTTGAAATAAAAAAACTAAATGGAGAGCTAATTTCCTTTGAAATTGAAAAGGATTTTTATGAGGATTTAGGAATAGAATTTTCTAATCCTTTAATTGACGAGGCTAAAAGATGTAGTAATAATTGTGTATTTTGTTTTATTGATCAACTACCTCCAAATATGAGACAGACTCTTTATTTTAAAGATGACGATTCTAGACTTTCTTTTCTTCAGGGAAATTTTATTACCCTTACTAATATGAAAGAAGAAGACATAGAAAGAATAATTAAATATAGAATTTCTCCTATAAATGTAAGTGTTCACACTACAAATCCAGAACTTAGAAAGAAAATGCTAAGAAACATTAACGCTTCTAAAATAATGGATATTTTAAAAAGATTTGATGAAGCTCACATTGAGGTAAATTGTCAGATAGTTTGCATTCCAGATATAAATGACAAAGAAGAACTAGACAGAACAGTTAGGGATTTATATGAACTAAAAAACAGCGTGTCTTCCTTGGCTATAGTGCCAGTGGGAATTACTAAATATAGAGAAAACTTGCCAGATTTAAAACCTTTCGATAGACAAAGAAGTATCGAAATAATTGAGCAAGTACACAAATTACAAAAAGAGTTTTTAGAAAAATCAAATACTAGATTTGTATTTTTAGGTGATGAGTTTTATATTTTAGCAGGAATGGATATTCCAGAAGATGAAGAATATGAAGGTTATCCCCAAATAGAAAACGGAGTAGGTCTAGTTAGGAATTTTTCAGAAGAGATAAATGAAGAATTAAAGAACTACCAAATTTCAAACAATGAAGGAGAAGTTACTTTAGTTACTGGAACTTTAGCGAAAGAATTTATGGAAGATATTAAATCTAGAGTATTAAAAAAACTTCCAAATTATAAGATAAATGTAAGAGCTATTGAAAATGACTTTTTTGGTAGGACTATTACTGTGGCTGGATTAGTTACAGGTATAGATATTATTAAACAAGTAGATAAAATGGATTATAAAAATTTAATGATACCAGATTGTATGTTAAGGGCAAATACTGATTATTTCCTTGACGATACTACTTTGGGAGAATTAGAAAATAAATTAAACAGAAAAGTTTTTGTAACTAAGGTCGATGGGAAAGACTTTTTAAAGAAGCTTTTTAAGGAGATTGTATGAGTAAAATAGTATGTATAGTAGGTAGACCTAATGTTGGAAAATCTACATTATTTAATAAAATAGTAGGAAAAAGAATTGCTATTACAGAAAACACACCTGGTGTCACAAGGGATAGAATCTATTCTGATGCAAATTGGCTAGGTAGAGAATTTACTATGATTGATACTGGTGGAGTAGATCCTAAGGATCAAGATGAGTTTATGACTAATATTAGAACTCAAGTAGATATTGCCATTGATCATGCTGATGTAATAATATTTTTAGTAGATGGAGTAAGTGGAATTACCCAAACTGATTCTGAAATAGCAAAAATGCTATATAAATCTAAAAAAGATGTGGTTTTAGCTGTAAACAAAGCAGATACTAAAGGAGTTTTGGATACACAGTATGAATACTACGAGCTTGGTTTTGGAGAACCATTTATGGTTTCTGCTGAAAACAACCTTGGTCTTGGGGATTTATTAGACAAGGTTATTGAAGATTTAGATCAAATACCTGAAGAGGAATTTGAAGAAGAGAGAATAAAAGTGGCTTTTATTGGTAAACCAAATGTTGGAAAAAGCTCAACGGTAAACAAATTAATAGGAGAAACTAGATCTATAGTAACTAATATTCCTGGAACTACTAGGGACTCTATTGACTCTAAGTTAGATAAGGGAGATTCTAAATATTTATTTATAGACACTGCTGGACTTAGAAAGAGAAAGAAAATAAACGAACATGTAGAAAGATACTCAGTTGTTAGAACTTTAGCTTCTATAGACAGATCCGACGTTTGTGTGGCTATGATAGATGCTACTGAAGGAGTAAGTGAACAAGATTCTAAAATAATAGGATACGCCCACGATGCTGGAAAGGCAATAATCATAGCAGTTAATAAATGGGATCTTATTGAAAAAGACAACAAAACCGTTACTAAATTTGAAAAGGAAATTAGAGAAGAACTTAGCTTTTGTTATTATGCTCCAATAATTTTCATATCTGCAGAAACTGGACAGAGAATGGATAACCTTTTAAATTTAATTGATGGAGTAAATGAAAATTTTAATTTAAGAATCCAAACAGGTGTTTTAAACGATATTATAAACAATGCAGTTTTAATGAACCAACCTAGAGCTGACAAAGGCAAACAAGGAAAAATTTACTATGCTTCTCAAGTTTCAGTAAGACCGCCTACATTTGTAGTTTTTGTTAATAACAAGGAGTTAATTCACTTTTCTTATGTAAGATATTTAGAAAATTCATTAAGAAATTCCTTTGGATTTGACGGAACCCCAATTCACATTATATTAAGGGAGCGAAACGACTAATTATGAATCAGGAATTGATTTTTAAAATAATTATTCTAATAATTGCATATGTAATAGGAAGTTTGTCTCCTTCTACTTTTATAGCGAAATACATTTACGGCTTTGATATTAGAAGTAGAGGAAGTGGAAATCCAGGTACTACAAATGCTTATAGGACAATGGGAGGAAAAGTAGCCTTAGTTACTTTATTCTTAGATGTTTTAAAAGGATCCCTTGGGGCTTATTTAGGTTATAGATTTGTAGGGGCGGATTTTGCACCTTTCACAGGACTAATGAGTGTATTAGGGCACAATTTTCCCTTTTATATGGGTTTTAAAGGTGGAAAGGGAGTAGCTACCAGTATAGGAGTAGCTGCAGTTATAGCTCCTAAAATACTTCTAATATGTGCTGTTTTTGGCCTAATTGTTTTATTTGTTACTAAGATGGTTTCTGCAGGAAGTTTAACAGGATTTGTTACTTTAGTAGTAATTTCCATTTATATTTATGTAACTCAAGGCATTAACTCTCATATTATAGTATTTTTAATTTTAAGTATATTAAATATTTATAGACATAGAGCTAATATAAAGAGAATATTTCAAGGAACTGAAAGTAAAATAGGGAAGTGAAAACATGATTAAAACTGCTGTATTAGGTGGAGGAAGCTGGGGAACTGCACTTGCTAGGGAACTTGCTTTAAACAAACATGACACCACTATGTACATTAGAGATGAATCTCAATTAAATGAATTAATAGAAACAAAAACAAATAAAAAATATTTACCTGAAGTAATACTTCCAGATAATTTAAAATACACATCTGATATAAAAGAAGCAATTAAAGATGTAGAATTTTTAATTTTAGCAGTGCCTACAAATTCTGTAAGAAAAGTTTTGGAAAATATAAAAGGTTTGCTAAATGAAGATGTGATTATTATAAACGTGGCTAAAGGTATAGAAATGGATACTTTAAAAAGGATTTCTGAAATTGTAAAAGAAATTTTTCCGAAAAATAAATTCGTAGCCCTTTCAGGACCTACCCATGCAGAAGAAGTTGCCATAGATTATCCTACAACTATAGTGGCAGCATCAGAAGATTTAGACGCTGCAAATATGGTTCAAAATCTATTTATGTCTAGTACCTTAAGGGTTTATACTAATGACGATTTAATAGGTGTTGAATTAGCTGGAGCTTTAAAAAACATTATTGCACTGGCAAATGGAGTTTTAGTAGGACTTGGTTATGGAGATAACTCTAAAGCGGCATTGATGACTAGGGGTCTAGCTGAAACTACACGACTTGCAATAGAAATGGGAGCAAGACCCAGTACGTTTTTAGGTTTAGCAGGTGTTGGAGATATTATAGTAACTTGTACATCTAAACATTCTAGAAATAGAAGATGTGGTAAATTAATAGGAGAAGGAAAAAGTGTTGATGAAGCAGTAAAAGAAGTAGGAATGGTTGTTGAAGGAATAAAAACTACAAAGGCTGCTAAAGAGCTTAGTAAAAAATACGCAGTAGATATGCCTATTGCAGATGCACTTTATGAAGTTATTTACAATGACAAAGATCCTGGAGAAATGGCGGATAAACTGATGCTTAGGAAAAAAAGACATGAATCTGATGAATATTTCAGGAGTTGAGGAATTTGAAAAGGAAAAGAAGAAGAAATAATAAGAAAAAAAGATTAAGACTTCTCTTATTGATACTTCCTTTAGCTTTAATATTTATAGTTTTATTTAACAAAACCAATGCTATAACTTTTGAAACTTCAAAACCTACTAAAACAGAATATATGGACAAAATTGACACTAAAGGTTTTTTAATTTTAAATGAAAAAACCTACACTGCTCAAGGAGATGGAGTAGTAGATTATAGTGTTAGAGATGGAGAAAGAGTTCCAAAGGATTTTGTAGTTGCAAATTTAAACTTAATGGTTGATGTTACTGATTTGAAGGACGAATTATTAAAAGTTCAATCAGCAATAGAACATAAAAATCAAAACTTAAATCCTTCTAATACTAACTACGAAATTAGTGATACTGAAATAAACCTAATAGGAACTATTCAAGATGCATTAATTAAAGATGAAATGAACGGAGTTTTAGAGGCTATTGAAACTTTAGAATTAAATACGAAAAAAAACGTGGATATTTCTGAAATTTCTTCATTAATAAATTTATCCAATCAAGAATTAGAAGATAGAAGAGATGAATTAAGTAGAGAAATCAGCACTAGCAATGTAGTTTATAAATCTGAGGTGGCAGGAATTGTTTCTTATAAAATCGACAATTTAGAAGATGTGTTAACAGAAGAATCAATACCTGAAATAGATTACAATTTTTTACTTGAAAACACTCCAAAGGAAATCACAGGACAACAAAATCAAGTGAAAATGGGAGATCCTCTTTATAAGCTAATTGACAATTTCCTCTACTACATTTCAATACCAATTGACAATGTGGAAGAAATATCTAATTATTCAAAGGGAGACTCTGTAGAATTATTAATAAATTCAAAAATAACTTTAAGGGGAACTGTTGAAGAAATAAACAAAACAGACAACACTGGAGTTATGACAGTTCGCTTAAAAGAAAAACTTTCAGAAGTTGGTTTTGATAGACAATTAGATGTTAGTGTTGTTAAAGACAAGGACAGTGCCTTTGTAATTCCAACTAAATCCATTGTAGAAATAAACAATCAACTTGGAGTTTATGTTTTGGAATTAAATGGTATTGTGAGATTTCGCCCCATTGATATAATTACCCAAAGGGATTTAGATACTATTATTAGTGTTGGAGATTCTAATGGATATATTAAAGATATAAATAATGAAGATGTTAGAACATTAACAGTATTTGATGAAGTTATAATAGAACCTGGTAATATTGAGGAAGGACAAATAATAAGATAAAATGAGTGTAAAAGATAATCTAAATGAAATTGTAAGTGAAATCAAAGAAGCAAAAAAAAGAGCAAATAGAGATGACGATGTTTTATTACTCTCAGTTACTAAAACTGTAGATTACGATTTAATAGACGAATCTATAGAGTGGGGTGTAAGAGATATTGGAGAAAACAAAGTCCAAGATCTTCTAGAAAGAATTAATCACTACGGAGATAAGTTAAATTATCATTTTATAGGAACTTTACAAAGAAATAAAGTAAAGGATATAATCGGTAAAGTAAAACTAATTCACTCTGTAGACTCACTAAGACTTGCAAAGGAAATAGACAAAAGGGCTAAAAATATAGATGTTATTCAAGATTGTCTTATTCAAGTTAATGTCTCAAAAGAAGAAAGTAAATCTGGGGTGTATCTTGAAGATTTAGAGGACTTCGTGTATAATATTTTAGAACTGAGTAACATTAAAATAAGAGGTTTAATGACTATGGCACCTTATGAGGCAAATGAAGAAGAACTAAGAGAAATCTTTCAAAGCCTGCATGATGCCTTTATTAGCATAAAAAATAAAAATATAAAACAATTAGATATGGACTACTTATCAATGGGAATGTCAGGAGATTTTGAAATTGCCATTGAACATGGAGCTAATATAGTTAGAGTAGGTTCAAAAATCTATGGGAAAAGAAACTATTAGGAGGAAGTATGGAAAAAATTAAAGATTTTTTTGGAATTGGAGACGATTTTGAAGACGGTGAAGATATATACGAATCTGATCAATTAACAGTAACTCAAAGCGTATCTCAATCAGAACCAGCTCAAAGAGAAGAACAATCACAACCAGTAGAAAGAACTACTAGAAGACAACAAGCAAAATCACTAGGTAGCTCAAATGCCAATGTACAAATGAAAATTTGTATTCACGAGCCATTAAGTTACGATGAAGCTCCTTTGATAGTAGATGATTTACGTCTTAGAAAAGCAGTAGTACTTAATTTCGAACAGCTAGACATGAACGTAAAAAGACAAATATTTGATTTTGTAAACGGTTCACTTTACGCACTAGATGGAAAAATTCAAAAAGTAAATAAAGACATATTTATATTAGCACCATCTAATATCGAAATTGAAGGACTAAAAGCAGAGTTACAGGAAAAAGGAGTTTTTCCCTGGTAATATATGAAAATAAATAAAGAAGAGTACCTTAATCACATAAATGGCGAAAAAGAATTAATGGCCATGAGAAGATTACTCGACTTAATTGAAGTTACCATTAACAGACACTCAATTAATTATACTGATTTTTTGGAACCTCATATGATTAAATTTGGAGAATCAATATTAAATCGATTCGAAGAAATTTCTTATAGTATTGAAGGTGGATTTTCCAATTCTGAAAGAAAAGTTATAATCATTTATAGTTGGTATCATTTTTATGAAAATAAAACTGATTCTCCATTAAATGGACTTGAAATAAAAGGCAATATTGAAAATTTAGATCATAGGGATGTTTTAGGTAGTATATTAGGACTTGGAATAGTCAGAGATAAAATCGGAGATATCGGTTTTTTTAAAGACTCTATAAAAGTTTCTTTACTAAAGGACATCTCTAGTTTTGTTTTGTATAACTTAAAAAAAATTAAAAAAGAAAATGTAGAAGTAGCTTTAATAGATCCTGATGATTTAGGAGAAATTGTTCAAGAAGGAACTGAAAAGTTTATAATAATTTCTAGTATGAGGCTAGATTCTCTTATTAGCGAGGCATACAACATCTCTAGAAAAGATGCCCAAAAGCTTATAGAATCTAACTTAGTAAAACTAAATTATGCCTTTGAGACAAAGACACATAAATCCATTGAAGAAGGAGATTTAGTATCAGTAAGGGGTAAGGGTAGATTTCAAATTAAAAAAGTAGAAGGATTAACTAAAAAAGAAAGAATAAAACTAATTTTATTCTTTTTCGAATAAATAAATTGGAGAAAATATGTTAGCTTTTATTATAGTAATATCGTGTATATTTATAGATCAGATTACCAAATTATTAGTACTTTCGAACTTAAGAGGTAATAGCCCAGTAATACTAATAGACAATTTACTTTCTTTTGTCTATGTGGAAAACAGAGGAGCTGCTTTTGGAATTTTACAAAATAAGCAGTGGCTGTTTGTTTTAGTTACTGTATTAAGTGTTTGTATATTATTATATGTGTTGATTTTTTATTACAAAAATTTATCCCTATGGCTATTGTTTTCTTTGTCCTTAATACTTGGAGGAACAATAGGAAACTTCATAGATAGGATTAGACTAGGTTTTGTGGTGGATTTTATAAGTGTAAAAATCCTAAATAGATATAACTTTGCAGTATTTAATCTAGCAGATTCTTTTATAGTTATCGGTGCAATTATGTTAGTATTTTATATAATATTTTTAGAACCAAAGGTGTCTTAAATGAACTATGAATTAATAGTAAATGAAAATCAAAACAAGAGAATAGATAAATACTTGGCTGAAAATACAGAGTTTTCAAGATCTACTATTAAAACCCTTATTAACAAAGGGGAAGTTTTAGTAAATAATAAGGCGATTAAATCCAGTTATATTGTTCAATCTGGAGACTTAATCGTCTTTAATTACATAGAAGATAAAATAAAACTTATACCGAAAAATATAGATTTTGAAATATTAAAAGAAGATGATCATATATTATTTATTAATAAGGGCAAAGATATTATTGTACATCCAGCTAACAATGACCAACAAGACACTTTAGTAAACGGATTGATTTATAAATACAATACCTTGGGAAATATGAATTCCCATAGACCTGGAATAGTACATCGACTTGATAAAGATACTACAGGGGTTTTGGTGGTGGCAAAAAGTGATGAAGCATATAAAAAATTAGTAGAGAGTTTTTCTTCAGGCTTAGTAGATAGAAAATACTATGCTTTAGTACATGGCAATATTGATACTAATTTAAAAATCAATAAACCCATAGGTAGAAATGAAAGGGATAGAACTAAAATGGGAATTAACTACAAAAATGGCAAAGAAGCAATTTCTATAGTTAAACCCATAGAGAATTTTGAAAATTATACATTAATAGAAGTCACTTTAAAAACTGGAAGAACACATCAAATTAGAGTTCACTTAAGTGATATTAATCATCCAGTAGTAGGAGATTTAGTTTATGGATATCCTAATGAATTTAATGTAAAAACTCAACTTCTTCACTGTCATTTTTTAGGTTTTAATCATCCAATAAGAAAAGATTATGTAAGTGTTGAAACTAATGTTCCTGAGTATTTTAAAGAAGTAATAAGGAGAATTGAAAGATGAAAAGGATTTTAAATGATCAAGAAATTAAAAGAGCAGTTACTAGAATTTCCCACGAAATCCTAGAGAGAAATGAAAATTATGAAAATATAGTTTTTTTAGGAATTGTAACTAGAGGATTTGAACTTGGAGAAAGACTTAGTAACAGAATTAAAGAAATTGAAGGAATAGAAATTCCCGTGTATAAATTAGATGTTAGAAATTATCGAGATGATTTAAAAACTCTAGAAAAGAGAATTGAAGAAATTGGACTTCCAGATATAGACGCAAATGAAAAAAACATCATTATTGTCGATGATGTTATATATACAGGACGTACTACTAGAGCTGCTTTAGATGCTATTGTAGAGTTAGGTAGGCCTTCTTTAGTTCAGCTAGTTGCACTAGTAGATAGAGGCCACAGAGAATTTCCAATAAGACCGGATTATATAGGAAAAAACATCCCAACTTCTAAATCTGAAAAGGTAGTATTAAGATTAAAAGAGGTAGACGGGGAAGATGCAGTATATTTAGATTAAAAAAAGTTGATGAAAAATTCATCAACTTTTTTGTTTATATATAAGCTTCCATTGGTTTAACGAATTCTTCTTTAGAATCATTTTCTACTCCTTCAAATTTGTAATTGTTTATGAGATTTTCTCCAATTTCATAAACATCTCCCGCTCCCATTGTAATTACACAATCACCAGGTTCAATGTTATTAATTAGATATTTTTCAGCTTCTTCAAAAGAACCTAAATAAATGGCGTTATTTTCATTTTCATTAATAGCATCTACTAACATTTTTGAGTGAATGTCTCCATAATCTTTTTCCCTAGCTGCATAAATATCTAGAATTATTACTTTGTCTGCATCTTTAAAAGATTCTGCAAAAGAATTTAAAAGAAGCTTAGTTCTAGTGTATGTATGCGGTTGAAAAAGACAATAAACATCATTAGGATATTTATTTCTAATTGCTGTCAATGTGGATTTAATTTCTGTTGGATGATGAGCATAATCATCTATAATATCTACACCTTTAACTGTTCCCTTATATTCTAATCTTCTATGGACACCAGTATAGGCTGATATTCTTTCTGAAATTTCCTCAGGATCTAAATTGTAAATATGACACGCCGCGAAGGCCGCCAAGGCATTATAGACATTGTGCTTACCCATTACTTTTAAAGAAAGTTCAGTAAGCTTTTTGTGTTTATAATACACATCAAATCTTGGAAAACCACCCTTTACAAAATCAATATTCTTAGCAGTATAATCAGCAATTTTGTCAATTCCAAAAGTGATAATTTGAGCTTTAGTATGATCTTTCAAAGTTTTAGAATTTTCATCATCATTATTTATTAGAATATAAGAATCTTCTTTTAAATTTTCAGAATAAACTTCAAAAGTTTTTATTATATGATCAATATTGTCAAAATAATCTAAATGATCTTCATCTACATTTAAAATAATTGCTAACGATGGAAAATATTTTTTAATATTTCCCTTATACTCGCAAGCTTCTGTTAAAAAAAGCTTATTTTCACCAATTTTTATATTTCCGTTTATTTTATCTAAACTTCCACCTAACATAATTGTAGGATTGTCTTCGTTGTTGTAGATCACTTCTGTAATCATACTAGTAGTAGAAGTTTTTCCATGGGTTCCGGAAACTGCAATTGAAAATTCAAAGGACTTCATTAAATTTCCTAAAAATTCTGCTCTATCGACTATGTCTATTTTCTCTCTAATAGCTGCTTTTAATTCTGGATTTTCCATGGATATTGCATCTGTGTATACAACTAAGTCAACATCTTTAATATTATCTGGTTCGTGAGAATAGAAGACTTCAGCACCGTCCTTTTGAAGTTTTTCTGTTAATTTGGTTTTTTTAGAATCAGAACCCGAGATTTTATAACCTAAACTCAATAGGTATTCTGCTAGTGCGCTCATACTTACGCCGCCAATTCCTATAAAGTGAACTTTTTTTCCTATATTTCTATCTATATCAAAATAAAACATTAGTACCCCTCTTTATTAATAATCTAATTATACCATATATATGTACCATTGATAATATAATTTAACATATCTATCATATGTATACCTTTTTCCTTTTAAATTTACACTATATATATTAAAATGAAATCGAGGTGAGTATTAAATTGGAGAATAAATTTATTGAATATTTTAAATACAATTATATATATGAAAGGAAAGAACTTGTAAAAAATATTCAAGATTTTTTCGACTCTTTTAATGACGGTATTATTATCACAGACGAAGATGGAAGAATAATAATTTATAACAGAGCTAAAGAAATTCAAGAAAACAAAGACAGAAATGATATGATTGGAAAATATACATGGGAGGCTTATGGTTATTCAGGTGGTGCAGAGTCTGAACATAAAAAAGTTTTAAAATCTGGAATACCAATTTTAAACAAATATTCAGCCCATTCCTTTGTTAAAGACGTTCCCCAGTATATTTCTTATAGCACTTATCCAATAAAAATTCACGATAAAATAATCGGCGTTTACTCAATTAGTAAAAATGAAGACTCCCTTCATGAAAGCTTAGTTGACACCATAGAGAAAAAAAGACAAATGCACTCTAGGGAAAGTTTTGAGGAGTTAGATTATTTTGAAAATGGAACTAGATACACATTTTCTAATATTGTTGGAAATTCAAAGGAGATAAAAAACGTTATAAACCTTGCACAAAATATCGCCTTTTTAGATAATTCTATTTTAATTATAGGAGAAACAGGAACTGGAAAAGAAGTATTATCCCAAAGTATTCACAACTTTGGCGATAGATCTAAAGAGCCGTTTATTGGAATAAATTGTTCTGCAATACCTGAAAACTTATTGGAGTCCATGTTATTTGGAACAGAAAAAGGAGCATATACGGGAGCAATAGATTCCCCAGGACTTTTTGAGAAAGCAAAGGGAGGAACTTTGTTTTTAGATGATATTAACACTATGCCACTAGGTTTACAATCAAAGCTATTAAGAGCATTTCAAGAAAGAAGAGTTGCAAGACTAGGTTCAAGTGAAACATATCCAATAAAATGCAGGATTTTATCTGCAACAAATGAAGATCCTTTTTTATTAATAGAAGAAGGAAAACTTAGGGAAGATTTGTATTATAGAATTGCTGGCTTTAGTATTAAAATACCTCCTTTGAGAGAAAGAAAAGAAGACATTATTGAACTAACTGAGTATTTTATTAGAAGGTACAATAGATTATTAAATAAAAGTTCCATAGGAGTAGATTCTAGTTTGAAAAAAGTTTTAGATGAGTATTCATGGCCAGGAAATATTAGAGAAATAGAAAATTTAGTGGAGAATATGTTGGTAAATTCCAATGAAAACGAAAAATACCTTGGGATAGAACATATACCACCTTATTTAAAAAATCGATTTTTAATAACGGATTTTAAAAATACAATTGAAGAAGAAAAAGAAGCAAAATCATTAAAAGATATGGTTTCTAACTTTGAAAGAAATATAATAATAAAAGAACTAAATGAAAACTCTTGGAATTATTCTAAAACGGCTAGAAAATTAGACTTAAATAGAAACAGTCTTTTGTACAAAATAAAACGACTAAATATTACAAAGTGACTAAAAACTAAACAATTATTAAATTATTTAACTACAAACTATATACAAAAACTAAACAGTTTTTATAAACGAAATTACTAAACCTTGTATAACAAGTAGTTTTATTTGGCACAAAACTTGCGTTGTAAATAACTGTTAGCAATCAAAATATGATTGGGTAAGAATATAGCTGATAAAACTTTTATCGTAGAAGTTCTTTAAATAGTTCTGGTAAAACTTTTTAAAGGACAATGTAAGAATATTAATTGAATTTGTTAGTTCGCCCTAATAAATAGGGCGACAAAACTAAAATAATTAAAATTTATATAAATAAAACTAGGAGGATAAAGTGGGTATATTATTAAAAGATTGTGGAAAGATTATGACTTTGTCTGAAAAAGAAAAAGAAAATGAACTTGAAAATTTGTCAATTTATATTGAAAAAGACAAAATAAAAAAAATTGACTTTTATGACAATTTGATAGACCAAATTAATGAAGATATTGAAATAATTGATTGTAGCAAAAAAACCGTGCTTCCTGGTTTTGTAGATCCTCATACACATTTAGTATTTGGTGGAGATCGATTAGATGAATATGTAGCAAAACTTACAATTACAGATCCAAATGAAATTAAAAAAAGGGTAGGATTAGTAGGACTAGCTAGTTCTATTTATCAAACTGGAGAAGCAGGATATGAAGGATTAATGGAAAGTTCTTTAGAAAAGCTAAACAATCTCTTATTAAACGGGATTACTACAGTTGAGATAAAAAGTGGGTATGGTATTGATAAAGATGTAGAATTAACTCAACTAAAAGTTATAAGAGATGTTGAGAAAAAAGTTCCACAAACTATCATTTCAACTTATTTAGGTGGCCACGACTGGGATAAGGAAATGGGTAAGGATAAATATTTAGAATTTATGTTAAATGAAGTAATGCCAATTGTAGCTAAAGAAAATTTAGCGGATATGGTGGATATTTGGGTTGAAGATGTATTTTTTTCCACAGAACAAGGTAGAAAATATCTTAAACGTGCAAAAGAATTAGGACTAAACTCTACAATTCACGGAAATGAACTGTCTTCTATAGGTGCATCTAAAATGGCAGCACAAGAAGGCGCCTTTTCAGTAGCTCACCTAAATTATATTACTGAAGAAGAAATAGACATTATGATAGAAAAAAATGTAGTAGGTATTGTACTACCAACTACTGATTATGTAAAACAATATGATGACAACTTAGCAAATGGTAGACACTTAATTGACAGAGGACTTACAGTTGCTTTGGCAACTAATATAAATCCTGGAAATTACACTGTAAGCATGTCTTTGGTTATGGATATGGCTTGTAGAAGACACGGATTTACACCATATGAAGCTTTAAAAGGAGCTACTTTAAATGCAGCAAAAGCATTAAGAATAGAAAAAGAATACGGCTCAATTGAAGTAGGAAAATACGCAGATTTACAAATTTGGGATACTGATGATTATCAAAATGTAGTGTATAGACACGGTATGAATTTTGTTGAAACTGTAATTAAACATGGTAATATTGTAGTTAAAGATAGAAAATTGGTTTACTAAGGAGGAAATATGGATTATAAAGAAGTATTAGATTTAATTTTAGATACCGACGATGTTACAGTTGGTGGAGGTAGTGCATCTGCACTTGCTGGGGCAAAAGCTTGTGGACTTATAGGAATGGTTTGCAAATTATCTACTAAAAAAGATTTTGGAATTAGCCCAGAAGAACAACTTGAATATGCTAAAGAACTAGAAGAAATTAGAGATCAGTTGCTTTTAGGAGTAGTTGAAGATGCAAAAGCTTACGGAGTTATAAGAGACGCCTACAAACTTCCAAAAGAAACAGACGAAGAAAAAGAAACAAGAAAAAAAGCCATCGCAGAAGCAGGAATAGTAGGAGCAACATCTCCAGAAAACAATGCTAAATTGTGTAGAAGAGTTTACGACATTGGACAAAAATTAAATTCAAACACAAACCCAAATTGTCAGTCTGATTTAGAAATAGGAATAGAACTTGCAAAAATAGGAACGAATGGATGTTTATTAAATATCGAAGCTAATTTACCTTTAGTTAAAGATCAAGAAAAAATTGACGAATTCAATAGAAGTTTAACGGAATTGAAAATAGACTAAAATTTAGGAGATTAAAACATGGCAAAAACAGATGTACAAATAGCTCAAGAAGCTAAAATGGAACCGATTGTAGAAGTTGCTAAAAAATTAGGAATTGAAAGTGATGATTTAATTCAATATGGTAAATACAAAGCTAAAATTGATTTAAAATTACTAGATAATCTTAAAGATAAAGAAGACGGAAAATTAATATTAGTATCAGCAATAAATCCTACTCCTGCTGGAGAAGGAAAAACTACTGTAAATATTGGTTTATCTATGGGATTAAATAGAATTGGCAAAAAAACAGTAACTACTTTAAGAGAACCTTCTTTAGGACCTAGTTTTGGAGTTAAAGGTGGAGCTGCTGGAGGTGGATATTCTCAAGTAGTACCAATGGAAGATATAAACCTACATTTTACTGGAGATTTTCACGCAATAACTACAGCAAATAATTTAATATCAGCTCTTTTAGATAATCACTTACAACAAGGAAATATTTTAAATATAGATCCTAGAAGAATAGTTTGGAAAAGAGTTTTGGATATGAATGACAGAGCTCTTAGAAATATTGTTGTAGGATTAGGTGGTAAACCAAATGGAGTACCACGTGAAGACGGTTTTGATATTACTGTAGCTTCAGAAATCATGGCTATTTTCTGTTTAGCAACTGACTTAGAAGATTTAAAAAGAAGAGTTGGAGATATTCTAATTGCTTATAATTATGAAGGAGCTCCTATTTATGCTAAAGATTTAAAAGCTGAAGGAGCAGTTGCATTACTTTTAAAAGATGCAATAAATCCAAACTTAGTTCAAACTTTAGAAAATACTCCAGCAATAATCCACGGTGGACCATTTGCTAATATAGCTCATGGTTGTAACTCAATAACTGCATTAAAAATGGCTATGAAGTTAGGAGATTACACTGTTACTGAAGCCGGATTTGGAGCGGATTTAGGAGCTGAAAAGTTCTTTAATATAACTTCAAGATATGGAGAATTAAAACCAGATGCAACAGTATTAGTAGCAACTGTAAGAGCATTAAAACATCACGGTGGATCACCAAAAGATGAATTAGGAAATGAAAATTTAGATTATTTAACTAAAGGTTTACCGAATTTAGAAAAACACATTGAAAATATTAGAAAATTTGGAATCGAACCTATAATTGCAATAAATGAATTTCCAACAGATACAAAGAAAGAAATTGATTTAATTGTAGAGAAATGTGAAGAATTAGGAGTAAAAGCTGTACCTGTTCAAGTATGGGCAAAAGGCGGAGAAGGTGCAGAAGAATTAGCAAAAGCTGTAGTTGAAATAGCTGAATCAGGGGAAAGTAAATTTGATTTCTTATATGATATGGAAGATTCTATACCAAATAAGATTGAAAAAATAGCTAAAGAAATTTATGGAGCAGATGGAGTAGACTTTTTACCAGCTGCTGAAAAGCAAATAAAACAATACGAAAAATTAGGATACGACAAGGTTCCAATTTGTATGGCTAAAACTCAATATTCACTTTCTGATGATCAAACTTTACTAGCAAGACCAGAAGGTTTTAGAATCACAGTTAGAGACTTTAAAGTATCTAATGGTGCTGGATTTATTGTTGCTCTAACAGGTAACATTATGACAATGCCAGGTTTACCTAAAGTTCCAGCAGCTAATAATATGGATATTTTACCAGATGGAGAAATTATAGGATTGTTCTAATAATAAGGGGGTTTTGACCCTCTTTTTAGACTAACTACTAATTATTTAGAAAAAAAATTAGTAAACTGAGAAGAAATCTCAGGTAGAAGTTGTAGTTGGCAAAGAGGCTCTATTTTATTATTTAAAATAAATAAAGAGTTTTTACCAGTTAAAAATTGTGAATTC
>CAYWTV010000007.1:0-4067 GCA_964461305.1 uncultured Peptoniphilaceae bacterium | reverse complement strand
AAACATATGTAAAAAAACTAGGAGGACAAAAATGGCGAGATTAGTAGAATGTGTACCAAATTTTAGTGAAGGTAGAGATCTAGAGAAAGTAGAAAAAATTGTAGATGAGATTAGAGGAGTTGAAGGTGTTACTCTTTTAGATTATTCATCAGATTCTGATCATAACAGATCAGTAGTTACTGTAATTGGGGAACCTGAAAAAGTTAAGGAAGCTGTATTAAATGCCATTAAAGTTGCAACTGAACTTATTGACATGAGTACCCACGAAGGAGCTCATCCTAGAATGGGAGCGACAGATGTAGTTCCCTTCACACCTGTTTCTGAAGTGACTATGGAAGAATGTATCGAGCTTGCAAATGAAGTTGGAAAAGCTATGGGAGAAATGGGAATTCCTGTTTATCTTTACGAAGATGCAGCCTCTAAGCCTGAAAGAAAAAATCTTGCAGATGTTAGAAAAGGTCAATATGAAGCTTTCTTTGATAAAATAAATGAAGAAGGCTGGGAACCTGATTACGGACCAAGGGAAATGAACAAAAAATCTGGAGCTACTGCAGTAGGAGCTAGAGTAACATTAGTAGCTTTTAATATTAATCTTGATACTCCTGATTTAGAAATAGCCCAAGCAATTGCTAAAAAAGTCAGATTTATCGGTGGAGGTTTGAGATTTGTTAAGGGAATTGGACTTAAAGTTGAAGAAAGAAACATCACTCAAGTATCAATGAACTTAGTAAACTTTGAAAAAACAAGAGTTTATCAAGCCTACGAAATGGTAAAAATGGAAGCTAAAAGATACGGGGTTAATGTGGTAGGAACTGAAGTTATAGGAACAGTACCTATGAAAGCATTAATAGATGCTGCTGAATACTATTTACAAATTGAAAACTTTGATATATCTCAAATATTAGAAAAAAGATTATTAGACAAATAAATTCAAAGGACGCTGTAAAAACAGTGTCCTTTACTTTAAAAAATATTGTCATTAAAATACACATATACTGAAATTGTGTTAAGAAAATGATATAATGTTTATTATTATTAAAAAAATTAAATAAAGGAGAATTACTATGAGTTTTGAAATTCTAGATGGTGTAAGGACCATATCACTTGATTCTACGAATACTTTAGCTTTAGCGGCAGTTTTGCTATTAATAGGTTATTTTATTAAAAATAGAGTCGCTATTATAGACAAATATTGTATTCCAGCACCTGTTGTAGGTGGATTCCTGTTTATGTTTATCACTTGGGCAGGTTATTCTACTAATAGTTATGTAATAAATTTCGAGAATATTTTTCAAGATACATTTATGTTAGCATTCTTTACAACAGTTGGATTAGGTGCTAGTTTTAAATTATTAAAAACTGGTGGGAAGCTATTAATTATTTATTGGGCTATTGCAGGGGTAGTTTCCATACTCCAAAATTCTTTAGGAGTAGGTTTAGCTAAGGTCATTGGATTAGAAGCACCATATGGTCTATTAGCTAGTGCAATATCAATGATAGGTGGACATGGAGCAGCACTTTCCTATGGTAACGAATTTGCCACAATGGGTTATGAAACGGCGCCACTTGTAGGAGCTGCCGCAGCTACTTTTGGACTTATAAGTGCAGTTTTAATTGGTGGCCCATTAGGAAGAAGGTTAATAGTAAAACACAACTTGACTCCAGATGATTCTGAAAATTTTGATACTTCTGCTACTAATATAAACGTAGGATCAGGAATCAAATTATCATCCTTAGATATTATTAAAAATGTTGCAGTAATAATAATTTGTATGGCTATTGGTACTTTAGTATCTGCTCAAATTAGTAGATTAATAGATATGGGTTTTCCAACCTACGTTGGTGCAATGTTCGTGGCTGTAATAGTTAGAAACCTAAATGAAAAATTCCATTTTTATAACTTTGATTTTCCATTAGTAGATGAAATTGGAAATGTAATGCTTAATTTATATTTAGCATTGGCACTAATGACATTAAAACTTTGGGAACTTTCAGGTTTATTAGGTGGCGTTCTTTTAGTAGTATTCGGACAAGTTTTATTAGTTTCTCTACTTGCATACTTTGTAATATTTAGAATATTAGGTAGTAATTATGATGCTGCAGTAATGTGTGCAGGATTATGTGGCCATGGATTAGGAGCTACACCATCTGCCATAGTTAATATGACTGCAATAAATGAAAAGTACGGAATGTCTAGAAAAGCTATGATGATTGTTCCAATAGTTGGAGCTTTTCTAGTTGATATAATTTATCAACCTCAGACAATTTGGTTTATAAAAACATTTGTTGAAAACTTAATGTAAGAACTACAACAAGGACTTCTATAAATTTAGAAGTCCTTTTTTAATGACTTTTCAAATATTTAAATAGTTAAAATATAATTTATTTTTAAAATTATTATTCAATTATTTAAAAATGGATATAAATATTACATATAGAATTAATAATTTTAATATAAATATAAAATAATTAAATATAGGAGGTAAAGATGGAGAAAGTTAAAAATTATTTTCTTGGATTTTTAATTATATTTCTAGCTCTATTTGGAATTATTGTTTTAAATCAAATAATTTCAATTTACAATAACCTTTCTGCTATTAATCCAATTTTAGGAATAGTAGTAGCTGGAATTGCAGCTGTTTTGTTGATTATATTAGTTTTTATGCAAATTTATGCATTACTCAGATTTCCAAAGTTAAGAACTCTTCCAGAAAATCCTACTCAAGAAGAGGTAAAGGTTTATAAAGAGCTTTATTTAAATAGACTTAGAAAAAACAAAGTTCTAAAAAGAGTAGGTTATGAATTTGAAGGAAATAACTTAGACGAAATCATAGAAAATGCAAATTCTAGATTAAAGGCTGAGGCTTTAGATAGAATAAAAGACGATGCCAATACAGTATTTTTAACTACTGCAGTAAGTCAAAACGGAGTTTTAGACGGTTTAAGTGTTTTACTTACTTTAGGTGTTATGATTTATAGAGTAATTGAAATTTATGAAAATAGACCAAACTTTAGAAGACTAATTTATTTATACAGTCAAATAGCATCTGTAGTATTAGTAGCTGGAAGTGTAGAAGATATGAATCTAATTGAAGATCAACTTGAACCTATATTAACTACATTATTAGGTAGCTCAGTTATTTCTGCTATACCTGGAGCAGTAGGGATTACAAATATAATAACAAATTCCTTAGTAGAAGGTTCTGTAAATGCATTACTTACTTTAAGAGTAGGTATTGTGGCTCAAAGATATTTAAGTTCACCTGTGGATTTAGATAAGAAAACACTTCGAAAAGGCGCATTTTTAGAAGCAACTGGACATTTAGGTTCCATAATAGCTACTAATGGAGTTAAGGTAGTAAAATCTATTACAAAAACTGCAAAAAAAGCAACTATAGATAAAATTCCAAATCCTTTTGCTAGAAGAGAAGTTTAGTTAAACATAGAACTCCTAAATTTGGGAGTTCTTTTTTTATTATTTTTTATTTAAGTCATTAAAAGTTATTATTCTAATTTGTATTTGAAATAATATATATTCGACTAAGTAAACATACAATATTCTATTGTTTTATATAATTCCCATCCATTCAAGTATCATAAAAAACCATATCACATTGTTTAAAATGCCAAAACAGCTAATCGTATAAAGATTTTACTTCAAATCCAAAGAATGTATCAAAAATTCCAAATAAACTGTTATTTAAATTAGTTTTTACATTCATTGTTGATCAACAAAATACCTGAAAGAAATTGTAATAAATGCTAATATTATATATAATTATATTATTATAAAAGAGGTGATTTTATGGAAATCAATCATAAACTAGGACTTTTAAGAAATAAAATGGCGGAATATAGATTAGACGGATATGTTGTAAACAATTCTGATCCACACTTTTCTGAGTATTTACCTGAAAGATTTCGACAAATTAGATGGCTTAGTAATTTTTCAGGATCTAATGCTTTGGTATTTGTTACCAACAACGAAGCGTTACTTTGGACTGATGGAAGATATTATATCCAAGCGGAAAGAGAACTAGCTGGGTCTGATTTTAAAATGGTAAAAA
>CAYWTV010000006.1:40717-71424 GCA_964461305.1 uncultured Peptoniphilaceae bacterium | reverse complement strand
TTCTTTTAATCCCCCTCAATATATTGGGTTATAAAAATAAATACCATCTCTTTAACATTTGTCTCTATTTTTATTATGACTTATTTCAATATAAATAAATCGGATGCCTCAATAAAGGATGTATTCTATACTAATAGGAATGACCCTATGGTATCCTTGAAGTAGCAGCCATTCTATTTTACATATTTTTATAATTCATACAGAATCATCATTAGAACTGCGACATTGAGTTTTGTTTTTAAATTATGACTCGTAATCTTGATAGTAGAAATTCTAAGTATTAGTTTGGGTTTAAATGAAAGTAAAAAGTATATATAAATCTGTCAACAAATTAGCCTTCACTAATATACGAGTTTTATATGCTAATATTCTAAAAATCTTTGTTAATATAATAGCATGATTAAAGCGTCAAAAGCCCTAATGCACATTGAAAATTTAACACTATTATATCATTTTTGTCTTAGATATAATATCCTATAAGTAGGATAAAATCTAATGTTGAGGTGAATTTCATGTCTTTTGTTTCAAACCCAAATCAACAATTAAACTTTAATGATAGTTATAATAATTTAACTGATAGAGAGAAAAAATTCCTTGATAAATCTTGGGCTAAACCTTTTGCTGAAGAAATCTTTCCTTCTATTAATGAAGATATGTTTTCCATTTTATATAGCGATAAGGCATCCCGCCCTAATACACTGGTCAATGTAATAGTTGGTTCATTAATCCTTAAGGAATTGCTAAATATGACCGATGATGAGATGGTAGAAGCCCTTATGTTTGATATTAGATTCCAATACGCATTACACACCACAAGCTTTAAAGAACAACCACTTAGTGACAGGTCTTTAGGAAGATTCCGCGAAAGATGCAATGCTTATGAAACCGAACATGGAAGGGATCTTGTATAAGAGGCTGTTCTTCTATTATCAGATAAAATAGCAACAGCTATGAACCTTAACCTGCCCCTAAAACGAATGGATAGTATGATGATTGCTTCAAATATTAAAAAGTTATCCCGTTTAGAATTACTCTATACCTGTGTTGCAAACATGGTTAAGTGTCTTCATAAGTCTGGAGATGATGAACTCATAAAAGGCATGGAACACTACTATGATGACAATGACCGTAATAAAGTTATTTATCATAATCGAAGTGAAGAAACAACAGATAAAGTACAAACTGTCATAAATGATGCAGCAAAGCTACTACCCCTCATAGAAGATAAATATCTACAAACCTCTGAATATCAACTTCTACTACGTGTCTTTAAAGAGCAAACAGAAGATGATGACAAAGGCACAAGGAAACTTCGCGAAGGTAAAGATTTAAATTCACAGATATTACAAAATCCATCAGATCCAGATGCTACTTACCGTAAGAAAGCAGGTAAAGAAACAAGAGGTTATTCAGCTAATCTTGTAGAAACGTTCGATGAAAGCAACTCCGTTATTAGTGATTATCAGTATGACACTAGCATTCGTAGTGACAGCAGCTACCTAAAAGAGGTAATCAAAGAAATGGGTATTCAGGAAGAACAGGTAACAATAATTGCTGATGGTGCCTATGGTGGAGAAGATAACCAAAATCTTGCAACAAAAAACAACATAAACCTTATCACAACGGATTTCCAAGGTAGCAAGCCAAATGAAATTTTTGCAGAATTTGTATTCAGTGAAGATGGTAAGGCACTACTAAGATGTGCCAATGGACAAGAACCGATAACTAGCAAATACAACGAACAAACTGGGCAATGTAGGTCCAAAATGGATCTTGAAAAATGTCTTAATTGTCCTCATTTAGAAGCATGCAATCCACAATTACAGAAGAAGAGTGCCATTATATTAATGTCTTCAAAAACAGTTGGAAGGGCTAAACAATTACAAGTCATGAGTACAGATGAATTCCAAGAGTTTGCCAAAAGTAGAAACGGAGTTGAATCCCTACCTTCCACCTTGAGACGAAAGTATGATGTTGACAAAATGCCTGCCAGAGGAAGGTTAAGAACAAAACTGTATTTTGGCTTTAAGATAGCTGCATTAAACCTAAGAAAGTTTTGTAAATACTACGACAGCTTAGTTAAGCATTCCCAAAAATTAGCCTTAGAATAGGCAATATACCTTGAATGATATTTACAGGCGTGACTAACCATCATTAAATGATAAAACTAATCAAAATTGATTGGAAATAATTAAAAATAGTGTAAAATTTTCAATGTGCATTAAAACAGGGACTTTTAAATTAAAGTTTCGACGCTTATATCATAATATCATCTTAAATTTATTTTGTTTAATGTTTAATAATTTTTTTCTTATTCTAATAGGAAGCATTATTAATGGATATGTTCCCGAGAACAGGGAAGGCAACAAATGTCATCTGTCCATTCAATGCCTTAAAACCCTTACAACTATTGGTATCACTTGATTTTATGACTTTTCTAACTCCACGATTGCTTCAACGTGTGCAGTCCTAGGAAACTGATCTAAAATTTTCGTCTCTACTATTTTATAGTTTCTTTCTTTAAATACTTCTAAATCTCTTACCATAGTCTTTGGATTACAGCTTATATATAAAAATATATCTGGACCAAAATCTATTATTTTGTCTATGGCTTTTGGATGTATTCCATCTCTTGGTGGATCTAGTACTATTATTTCTGGAGTTTCTTTTAAGTCCTTTACTTTTTCTAGTACATCTCCTGATATGAATTCTACATTTTGTATTTTATTTTCTAATGCTGTTAGTCTAGCACTTTCTACTGCTTCGTCGATTATTTCTATACCTATTACTTTTTTTGCTTTTTTTCCTAATATTTGGGTTATTGTTCCTGTTCCTGAGTATAGATCATAAATTGTTTTATTTTCTATGTTTCCAAGCATTGAAATAGCAGTATCGTAAAGTATTTCTGCACTTTTTGTATTCGTTTGAAAAAAAGAAAATGGAGTTATTTTAAATTTAAGTCCTGATAATTCTTCTATTATATAGTCCTCTCCATATATTTTTTCTACTTTTTCTGGTATTACTGCATCACTTACGGCATCGTTATATGTTAAAAATATACTTTTTATTTCCCCTTCTAGTTTTAGTCCCATTAAAAATTCTATTAACTTTTCTTTGTCTATTTTTGTATTAAAGGTAATCACTAGATTTATCAGGATTTCTCCTAATGTAGATCTCCTCACTATTAAGTGTCTGAGATTTCCAGAGTGATTTCTCTTATGATAATGTTTTAAGCCTAGATCTTCTAAATAATCCCTTAGTTCTTTTATTATTATATTAAAATCTTCATGGACTATTAAACACTCATGGGTGTTTACTATTTCATAAAATTTATTTTTTTTGTGCATTCCAAGGGCTAAAGGTGAATCTTTGTATTCGTCTCCAAAGGTATATTCCATTTTATTTCTGTATCTGGTAGTTACTGGATTTTTTATTACTTCATTAA
Source organism: uncultured Peptoniphilaceae bacterium (assembly GCA_964461305.1). GTDB lineage: Bacteria > Bacillota > Clostridia > Tissierellales > Peptoniphilaceae > Neofamilia. The sequence continues at coordinate 67,979 of CAYWTV010000006.1, read as the reverse complement.
TTTCTATATTATATGATTCAAATAGTTTTCTTATTTGAGTTTCTTTGTACTTTATTTCTGTATCATAATCCATACTTTGATATACGCATCCTCCACACTCAAATCTATGTACACAACCTTCGTGATTTTCCATTGGAGAATTTTCTAGTACTTGGTATAGTTTTCCTTCTTTGTGGGTTTGTCTATTTCTTCCCGGCACTGCTTCTACTACTTGTCCAACTATTGCATTTTTTACGTGAATGTATCTTCCTTCATCTCCGTATATTCCAATTCCTATATTAGGATAAAGTGTATCTATTATTTTTGTGGTTTTTAACTTTTTTGCCATTAAAGCACCTCTTTTCTTTCTAATATTATTTTACCACAATAGACTTATTAATTTTGTTAAAATAGCTTAATATTGTATAGATTTGGTTTTTCTTTGTGATATAATGTAAAAATATAAGGAGGTTTTATGAAAAAAAGACTTTTAGCAATTATATTTATATTTACTTTTTTAGTTCTTCCTAATAGATCTTATGCAAGTGATTATCCAAATAATCCAGATGTTATTAAAGAAAGAATTTTAAATGAGAGTAAAACTGTCAGCCAAGAAATTATTAAAGAAATTGACGACAAAGAAATTTCTTATTCTATTAATGAAAACGCAAAAAACATCCCTATTTTAATGTTTCACGAAGTTGGATATTCTCCTAACAAAGAATATCAAGATGCCAATTACATTTTAAAAGAGGGTTTAGAATCAAAGCTAATGTATCTTAGTGGAAATGGTTATACTACCATTACTATGAATGATTTATATGACAATTGGACAAAGGGTACTGAACTTCCTGAAAAACCAGTTATTTTAACCTTTGACGATGGATATGCTTCTCACTTTACTTATGTAAAGGATATTTTCAACAGATTTAATGCAACTGGAACTTTCTATATTATACAAGATAGATTGTTTATGGATATTAAGGACAGAAATCTAGATGGACTTAAGGCTTTGGCAAAATCCGGAATGGAAATCGGAGTTCATTCTTATTCACATCCTGATTTTAGAACTTTAACTTATGACCAAATTTACAATGAAGTTAACACTTCTAAAACTTTTCTAGAAGAAAATTTAGGTATAAAAATGTTTACTTTCTCATACCCATATGGTAATTACAATAGCGCTTCTATCCAAGTATTAAAGGATTTAGGTTTTAGAACTGCTGTAACTACTAGAAATGGTGTAGGAAATCCTAATTTATTCAGTGAAGATTCTCAGTTGAAAATTTCTAGATACAATGTGGATTTAAATACTTCTGATAGTGATTTTATAAAAATGATTAATGGTGAATACTAAAAAATTCACTTAGGCTAAGTAGTCTAAGTGAATTTTTTTATGATTTTTGAAATTTTTTCTTTAATCTGTTAAATAATTTATTTTCGTTTCCGTAGTTTAATGATGATGATCTGTATAATCTCACTGAAATTATAGAAAGTATAATACATGTTATTACTAATATTCCAAAGGATACAGCAACTTCTGTGTTTGAAACTGATGCCATTGCATATCTAGAGTGCATTGTAAATAGTGAACTAAATGGTACGAAACTAAGAATCTTTAATAACACATTATCTGGATTAGGGTTAGATAATGCTGCAATAGTTAGAAAATATACGACTACAACTATAATCATAACCGGTCCTAAAGCGGTAGATAATTCTTCTGTAGTAGATACTGTAGCTCCTAGTGCTGCATATACATATAAATACATAATATAACCAAAAATGAAAAATCCTATAGATATAATTATTATCATGGGGTCAATATTAAAATCAATATTGGAAAGTAATTGATCTAATGCACTTTGATTTATAAAATAAGCAATCACAAAGGCTGTCCCTATAGCAACTAAGGTAACCATACTTAAAGCAAAGCTTGAAAAAACTTTTCCATTTATTAAGTTAGATGGTTTGGTACTTGTTATTAAAAGTTCCATTGTTCTATCGCTTTTTTCCCTAGCTACATTCATAGCAGCTATTTGACCATTCATTATTATTAACATATAAAGTATTACACTTATTGCCATTGCTATGGGAACTGTGGCAGTATTATTACCCCTTAAGGAAGTTACACTAGATGTTACTTCAATACTAGATTCCACTTCTCTAACCTCGGCTAGGGATATTCCTCTATTTTGAAGATCTTGTTCTATTAAATAATTTCTAAATGTCTCTTTTAATATGGTATTTTCCACAGGCATTGTAGGAGCAATATCATATATAAAGTTTATATTATTTCCTTCTTCAATTACAATCCCAAAATCGTACTGCCCATTTTGAATCATATTTTCTAATTCGTCTACATTAGAATTTTCAGTCATATTGTATAGAGGAAATAGGTTTTCTAAATCTTTATTGTCTATTTGAGAATTTTCTAAAATATAACCTACATTTTGAACTTCCCCAGAGCCCATTAAATCCTCAATTAATGCATCTGGATTTGATAAATCTGGTGTATTATCAGAAGTAGCCATAATTCTAAAAAATATTGAAAAGCCAATAATTCCCACCATTAAAAACAATGTTGTAAATATAAAGGATTTAGATTTTAGGCCATTTTTTAATTCGTATTTAAATACTGTAAATAGTTTATTCATTAGGTCCACCTACCGTCTTTAAAAATATGTCATAAACTGAAGGCTCATAGTTTGAGAATTTTTCTATTTCCACTCCAATATCAAGTAAATTTTGAATAAATGATGATTTTTCCATATTATCTATGGAAACTATTAAATTTTCATTTAATCTTTCGAATTTTAGTTGTGGAATTTGGGTTCTAAGATATAATTCTAATTCATCCAATGTCATATTTTCTGCGGAAATAGAAATTCGCCCTGCCCCTATTTCTTTTTTAATATTAGAAATAGTATCTGAAACCACAATGTCTCCTTTGTGAATAATTGTTAAATCATCACACATTTCTTCAACATATCCCATTTGATGTGAGGAAAATATTAAGTAGTTTCCCTTTGTACTAATTTCTTTTACTAAATCCCTTAGTATTTTTGAATTTACTGGATCAAGGCCTGAAAAGGGTTCATCTAAAATTACTATCTCTGGATTGTTCATTAAGGCTTGAACGATTTGGACCTTTTGTTGGTTTCCTTTTGATAGTACCTCTAGTTTTTTATTAGCATACTCACTTAGTTCCACCTTTTCTAATAGATCTAATATGTTTTTCTTTGCAGAATTTCCATCTATACCTCTAAGTTTTGATAGATATATTAATTGGTCTAAAATCTTGTGTTTTTGATAAAGTCCTCTTTCCTCTGGTAGATAACCTATTTTATAGTCTCTAGCATTAAAGTTCTTTCCTTCTAAAGTAACAGAACCTTTATCAAATCTAAATACATCCATAAATCCACGAATTGTTGTAGTTTTTCCAGCGCCGTTTCTACCTAAAAATGCCATTGGCTTTCCAGGATATACTGTAAAATTAATTCCGTGAAGTATTTCTGTATTTCCATAACTTTTATAAAGATTTTCAAATTTTAAAGTCATTCATACCTCCTTATTCTATTTCGATATATTTCTAAATAGATTTTATCATAATTTTTATTATTATTCAATATTACTTCTAATTGATGATTAATTCAATATTTAGTAAATATATTTAATACTTTTATTATATTCTCTTTTTTAAGTTATTATATTTTATTTTAGGGCAAATATTATATAGGAAGAAAGGTGGTTATTTATAAATGAATAGAAAATTTAAGAGAATTGTTCAAGGAGAAATGGGAGTTGATGGCGCTGGTGTTCATCTTTATCATGTTTTAAGTAGACATACAATGGAAGATACTGATCCTATGTTACTTCTAGATGCCTTTGATTCTACTGATCCTACAAAATATGAAGCTGGTTTTCCAATGCATCCCCACAGAGGTTTAGAAACTATATCTTATGTATATCATGGAACTATGGTCCATAGGGATTCTTTAGGAAACGAAGATGCTATAAATGATGGTGAAGTTCAGTGGATGACTGCAGGTTCTGGTATTCTTCACGAAGAAAAACTTCCTCCAAGGGATAGACTTTTCGGAGTTCAAATTTGGCTAAATTTATCTAAAAAAGACAAGTGGACTTCTCCTGAATACTTTAGTATAAACAAGGATGAAATTAAAGAAATAGACTTTGATGGAGGATATCTTAGATTACTTGCTGGAAAGTATTTAGATAATGAAGGTTTTAAATCTAAACATCAGCCTGTAAATTACTACGATATTCACATAGAGCCTGGGAAAAAGTTTGAAATAGATATAGAAGATGACGATTCCATTACTTTATTTGCTTTAATTGGAGAAGCTTTTGTAGAAGATGAAAAACTTCCTAATTTTAACGCAGGAATCTTAAATATGGATGGAAATAAAGTTGTAATTGAAAATAAATCTGAAGAAGAAGTTGCTATTTTATTCTTTTCTTCTAAGAGATTAGATGAGCCTATTGCTTGGACTCCTGGGCCAATAGTAATGAATACTCAAGAAGAATTAGACACTGCTTATCAAGAAATTAAAGATGGAAACTTTATTAAAGATAAAATTGATATGAACAAATAAATTAAAAGTGAGAAAACTTTTTTGTTTTCTCACTTTTTGTTTTTTTATTTATTTAATTGCACTCCAGCCACCGTCTATTGGTAAAGCTACTCCTGTTACATAAGCTGCTTCTTCTGAACCTAAGAATATTGCTCCAGGATTTAATTCTCCTTGGCTTCCAGGTCTTTTTAGTGGAACTGTTATGTCCATATAACCTTTAAAGTCGTCAGTAGTTAATGTTTCTTCAGTCAACTCAGTTGTAAAATATCCTGGACAAATAGCATTTACGTTAATTCCATGTGGTGCTAGTTCTGCTGCAGCTGCTTTTGTAAAGTTTATTACTGCTGCTTTTGCTGCGTGATAAGCTGAAGCTTGTTGATTAGTTCCTAATATACCGTACATAGATGCAATGTTAATGATTCTTCCATAGCCATTGTCTATCATAACGTTAGAAACTTCTCTAGTTACTTTAAATACAGATGTTAAGTCTATATCTATTGTAAATTGCCAATCTTCATCACTAAGTTCGTTTACTGCACCAGCTTTTGAACTACCTGCGTTATTAACTAAAACGTCAATTTTTCCGTATTCTTCAACTGCTTTTTTAACTGCTTCTTTTATATCGTCTGTTTTAGTAACATCACATTGAACTGGTAAACATTTTACACCCATAGATCTGATTTCTTCAGCAAATTCTTCTAGCTTATCTAATCTTCTAGCTGTTATAACTAAATCTGCACCTTGTTCTGCAAATCCCTTAGCCATTTGTTTTCCTAATCCTGATGATGCTCCAGTGATAAATACTACTTTCCCTTCATAATTAAACATAAAAAGTCCTCCTAAATGTATTTAATACATTTATACCCATTATATAGTTATTATAACTAAACTGCACATGGGCTATAGCCACAATCTTGACATTCTTCACATCCGCCTGATTTGTTCATGTGTCCACCGCACATTGGGCAAACTTCTGGATTTTCGTCTAATTCTTTAGCTATTTCTCTGTTTAGTTCATCTTGAAGTTCTTGGATTCTGTTTTTCTTAGTATTATCTGTAGTTAGGATTCCTGCTCTATCACATCCATCGCGATAAATAGTAATTCCCTTTACTCCTTTTTCCCAAGCGTATTTATATAAATCTTCTACTTCTTCTACTGTAAATTCGTTTGGAACGTTAACTGTTGAAGAAATACTTGCGTCTATAAATTTTTGGAATGCTGATTGAACTTCTATTCTCTTTTTATAGTCTAACTTATCTGCTGTAACAATAAATTCTGGAAGTTCATCTTCAGAACCTAGTTCATTTGCATTCATATATCTTCTTACTATATCTGAATATACTTTATAGTAGGTGTCAGTTCCATGGATAGATTCTGTTTTTCTAGTATATGAAACTTGGAAAAGTGGCTCTACTCCATTACTACATCCTATTAATGTTGAAATACTACCAGTTGGTGCAATAGTTAGAAGTTGAGAGTTTCTAAGTCCGTGTTCCCTAATTAATGCTAATACATCTTCATCTGCATTGTGAAGTAAAAATGGACTTTTTAATACGTGTTCAGCTTTGTAAGCTGGGAATGGTCCATCTTTTTCTGCTAAAAGTGCAGATTGTTTAAGGGCTTCGTTTATTAACAATCTTCCAATTTGATTTATTAGGTTTATAGATTCGTATGATCCGTATTCAATTCCCATTTTAATAAAGGTATCAGCTAGTCCCATAATTCCAAGGCCAATTTGTCTAAGGTCGTTACATACTTCCTTTTGTTCCTTTAATGGATGAAGGTCCATATTTTCATCTAGTACTCCATTTAAATAAATTACACCATTTCTTACCATTTCAGCAAATTTTTCAAACTCAAATCTCGCGTAAATAGTAAATGGATGTGTTACAAATTCTCCTAAGTTTATAGATGCTAAATTACAACTACCAAAGGCTGGAAGCGGCTCTTCTGCACATGGGTTTACTCCTGCATATTCAAAGTCTGGATCTTCACTCATTAAATGCCATGAATTTATTTTATCCCAATAAAGTATTCCCGGTTCTGCCATTTTCCAGTTATTTAATGCTAATTTTCTAAATAAATCTCTAGAGTCTACTACATTTTCAATATCTTCTCCAGTAGCTTCCACGTGGAATCTTTGGGTAAATGGTTTGTTTTCCATTACTGATTTCATAAATTCATCATTAACATTTACTGAAATATTTGCACTGGTAACTTTTTCTAAGTCAGATTTTACTCCTATAAATTCTTCTAAGTCTGGATGAGTACAATCCATATTTAACATTAAAGCTCCACGTCTTCCTTTCATGCCTATAAGGGATGTAGTTTGGGAAAACAAGTCCATAAAAGATACGGCCCCTGTTGTAGTGGAAGCTGCGTTATTTACCTTTGCACCTCTAGGACGAAGTTTTGAAATATTAAGTCCTACTCCTCCTCCATAGCTGTAAGTTCTAGCTAGGTGCTTAGCTGTATCGTAAATTTCTTCTATACTATCTCCTACCTTAGGAAGAACGTAACAATTTGATAATGTAACTTTTTTTCCTTTGGCAGAAAGACCTCTACCTGCTAAAATTCTTCCCGCTGGCATGAATTTTTTATCTTTAATGGCCTTTTTAATTGGCTCTTCATTTCCACTTACTCTATCTAAAAACTCTTCAAAGTTTTCGCTGTCAAATCTGTATTTTTTTTCATAAATATCTCTTTGAAGGTCAGTCATGTCCCAACCTTCTTTTCTCAGTTTTTCTCTTTCTTGTCTATAGATAATGTATTTTTTAGCAACATCTGGACGAACTTTCATTAGTTCAATTTCCACATTGTCTTGAATCTTCTCTATGTGTAATTCGTCGTCGTCTTTAAATTTTTCAGCTATATTATGGGCTATCTCTTGAGAGACTTTCTCATCTATTCCCTCTTCGGTTTCGTTCATAGCCTTTTCTATAGCTACTACAATTTTTTCTATTTCAAAATCTACTAAATTACCATTTCTCTTTCTAACTTGCACTTTTAGGACCTCCACTATATATTGTGTTTTTCGCGTAACTTTTGTCGCAATATCTACTATATCATAGTAGGGCTTCTAAAACAATATGAAAAACAAAAATCCCACAAGGGGATTTTTTAAGTTTGTCTTTAAATGTAGACATAGACTGATTTTCTTATAATAAATATTTTTATTTATTTAAAATTTTATTTTTGTTTTAATTGCTTTGTAAATTATTGAAGAAATTAGTGCACCCACTAGACCTTGTACAATGTTACCAGGAAGTGATGCTATAGCTGCTGGATATCCATATAAAAAGATTTCTACAACTAAATACCCTAAAGCCATAAATAGTCCCGCCACTACAACTGGTGGTAGCAAAAATTTTTCTTTTAAAACTTTTCTATAAATACTTACTCCAATAAGTCCTTCAAGTCCTTTTATTATTAAAGTATAAGGTGCGTAGTATGCATATCCTAATAAAATATCAGCTAAAGCAGATCCTATACCTCCCACTACTAAACCTCCAAATGGACCTAAAACTAATCCAGATAGTATTACAAAGGCATCTCCTAAGTTAATATATCCTTGAGTTGCAATAGAAGGTATAGAAATTATCATTGTAGATACAGTAGTCAAAGCCATAAACATACCATATAGAGCAATTTTACTAGTTGTTAATTTTTTTGAGTTTTCAAACATAAAAATATCCTCCTTATTTATCTATAAAGAGGATATCAAATTTTTGGTATGTTTAAAAGCACCATAATACCATTAATTAAAGGTACCAGATTAAATACTTTTTTTAACTTTTCTAACTCGTTCTAAAATTTTGTCTTTTCCTAATAAATACATAATATTAGCAAGTTCCGGTCCATGTTGAACACCTGTAAGTGCTACTCTAGTTGGCATAAATAGGTTCTTTCCTTTTATACCAGTTTCTTTTTGGATTTCTTTCATTAAGGTTTTAGCCTTTTCAAAAGATAAATCATCTAAAGAAGATATTTTTTCTTCTAAAGTATCTAACAGTTGAGGTACAGTTTCCCCTTTAAGGACTTCTTTTTCTTCCTCTCCTAGTTCAGGTAAATCAGCAAATGCAAATTCAATTTCCTTTGGAACCTGAGCTAAGTTATCTACACTTCCTTGAATAGTTTCTAACAAAACTTTTGTCCATTCTTCATGACCATTAAAGAAATCTTCATTTACAAGTCCGCTTTTTACTATGAAAGGCTTTGATAGTTCATAAAACTTATCTATATCTAATTCTTTAATATAATGGGAATTTACCCAGTCTAGTTTTTTTCTATCAAAAATTCCACCAGCATTGGCTACTCTATCAAAGCTGAAAACTTCTGCCATTTCATCTAGTGACATAATTTCTTTATTGTCTTCAGGACTCCATCCTACAAGTGCTAAATAGTTTATTAGACCTTCTGGAAGATATCCACTGTTGTAGAAATCTTCTACTGAAACGTCTCCTTCTCTTTTAGAAAGTTTCTTTCTATTTGGATTTAATACTGTAGGTAAGTGTACAAATTTTGGACTTTCCCATCCGAAGGCTTCGTAAAGATAAACGTGTTTTGGTGTGGAAGATATCCACTCTTCTCCTCTAACAGCATGTGTTATTCCCATTAGGTGATCATCTACTACTACTGCCAAATGATATGTTGGAAATCCGTCTGATTTTAGTAGTACTTGATCGTCTACATCGTCAGAATTTATAGAAATATGTCCTCTAACTAAATCGTCAAATTCTAAATCTTTATTAGAAGGCATTTTTAATCTTACTACGTAGTCTTCACCTGCTTCTATTCTTTTTTCTGCTTCTTCTCTAGTTACTCCTCTACAAAGTCCATCGTATTTTGGAACTTTTCCTTCCATTTTTTGTTTTTCACGAAGGTTATCTAGTCTTTCCTTGTCGCAAAAACAATGATATGCATGTCCACTATCTAGTAGCTTATCTACATAAGTTCTATATATATCTAATCGATGAGACTGAATATAAGGACCATATTCTCCCTTTTCAACAATCTTACCATCTTCTAAAAATACTCCTTCGTCATAAGTAATTCCAGCCCAATTTAGGGAATTTATTAAACTTTCTAAAGCCCCTTCTACTAGTCTAGTTTGGTCTGTATCTTCTATACGAAGAATGAATTTCCCGCCGTTTCTTTTTGCAAATAAATAATTATATAGTGCAGTTCTAAGTCCTCCTATATGAAGAAAACCTGTAGGACTTGGCGCAAATCTTAATCTTACTTCACCCATTTTATCCCTCCTATTTATAATAATACATTAGATAAATTCTTTATACAATGATTTAGTTAGAAAATCTAATTATTCCTCTATTGTTTATAAGTCTTATTAATTCTCCGTTGTTATCAGTATCTTCTAATAGTTTTATTAAAGCTTCAGTTACCTCTTGGGTAGAAAGTTCACCCATTGCTTGTCTAATTGTAGTAGTTGCGTTTTGTTCTTCTTCTGATAATAACAACTCTTCTTTTCTAGTTCCTGATTTATATAAATCTACTGCAGGGAAAATTCTCCTTTCAGATAGTTTTCTATCTAAGTGAATTTCCATATTTCCAGTTCCTTTAAATTCTTCGTATATAATATCGTCCATTCTAGATCCTGTTTCTACAAGGGCTGTAGCGAGGATAGTTAAGGATCCACCTTCCTCTACATTTCTAGCTGCACCAAAGAATTTTTTTGGTTTATAAAATGAAAGAGGGTCAAGCCCACCAGATAGTGTCTTTCCGCTAGGTGGAGTTACTAAGTTATAAGCTCTTGCTAGTTTTGTTATAGAATCTAGTAAAATAACTACATCTGCCTTAGCTTCAACTAGGCGTTTCGCCCTTTCAATTACCATTTCAGCTACCTTAATGTGATTTTTAGGTTGTTCATCAAATGTGGAATAAACCACTTCTCCATTTACACTTCTAGACATATCAGTTACCTCTTCAGGCCTTTCATCTACTAATAAAACAATTAAATGAACTTCTGGATATTTCTTTTCAATTGATTTAGCAATCATTTTTAGAAGTGTAGTCTTTCCTGATTTTGGTTGAGAAACTATAAGGCCTCTTTGTCCTTTTCCAATTGGAGATATTAAATCTAGTATTCTAGGAGCTAATAGCTCATCTTGGGTTTCTAATGTGATTCTCTCATTAGGATAAATTGGAGTTAAAGTCTCAAATGCTTCCCTTTTATTTGCTTCTTCTGGGCTACGGTCATTTACTGAGTTAATGTAGATTAGTGCATTAAATTTTTCAGTTACACTTGGAGGCTTTATTACTCCTACTACTTTGTCTCCTGTTTTTAATCTAAATCTTCTTATTTGAGAAGGAGAAACGTAAACATCTCCGTCACTAGTTAAGTAGTTATTTCTTCTTAAAAATCCATATCCATCTGGAAGAACTTCTAAAATCCCACTAACGTAGTTAATGTCATCCATATTTTCTAATAAATTTGAAACATTATCAGATACATTGTCTAAATCAATGCCTTCTAATTCAGCACTAGTTTCTATTTCTTCTTCAGTTTCTTCTAATTCTATTTCTTCTTCCTCATCATCTAAAGAATAATCACTTTGATTTTTTATTAATCTCAACAGTGAGTTTTTATTGTATTTGTGAGGATCAGGAATATTTATTTTTTGGGCAATTTCTCTAAGTTCTCTTAATGATTTGTGTTCAAGTTCAATATCTTTTTCGATATTTTCATCTATTAAATCCCTTAGTTCCTTTTTTCTGTATTTATATGGAGATTGAATTCCCAGTTTATCAGCAACTTCCCTTAGTTCTGCTAAACTAAGTTTGTCTAAGTCTTTATTTTCAAACTCTCCTGAAGTTTGGCCATTAATATCTGAATTTAAATTTTTCGTGGAAATCAAATCGATTAAATCAGATTTTTTCATATTGTCTTTTACATTTAAACCTAAACTATTTGCTATGGAAACTAAATCCTTTAGGGATTTTTCACTTAGTAAATTTATTGGTTTATCTTCTTTTTTATTCATGGTTTCTCCTTATTGAATAATTCCCATTTCTTTATAATATCTTTCGGCACCAGGATGTATTTCCAAGCCAGCTATTTCTTCTACTGCTGATTCTAAAGTAACTTCCGATAAAAAGGAATGAGTTTTTTTCAAATCTTCTAAATTCTCAAAAAACACTTTAGTTAAATTGTAGACCAATTCTTCGTCTAAATCTTCACTACAAAACATTACCATCTTTATAGCAGATGTGTTTATATCCTCAGTTAGTTCCTCATAAGTACCAGCTTTTAAGGTATAATTAGAATACCAAGGATAATCTTTTCTTAAATTGTCTACAACTTCTTTTGGAATTTCTAAAATTTTAGTATTTGTGGTTTTTAACATCTCTGTAACTGCAGATGTGGGTGCTCCTGCCATTATCCATGCTCCATCAATTTGCTTATTTCTCATTAAGTCAATGGATTCTGTAAAACTGACAAATTGGGCATTTATATCATCTGGATATTTTAATCCAACTTCTTTAAAGTGAACTGACGTTTCGTATTCTGTAGTGGCCCCTGGTGCACCTGGTGCAAATCTTGCTCCTTTTAAATCCTCAAGAGAATTTATATTTGCTTCTGTAGATACTACAACTTGATTTGGGTTGTAATAAAGTCCAGCTATTACTCTTACCTTCTTGTTTTCTCTTCCTTGGAATTTTTCTATTCCTTCAAAGGATTGATAAACATTTGAAGATACTGCCATGGAAATGTCCGCTTCTCCTTGGGCAAGTAAATTTAAATTGTCAATTCCTCCATTAGAAGCCTGAGCATTTGCCCTTATTCCATCTACTTTGTCATTCCATAAATTTGCTATGGAATTTCCAAAGGGATAAAGGGCACCTGTTGTAGAGGCAGTTGGAATGTTAATATATTTTACTTCTTCGCCATTTTCATTATTTGCACAACTTGTAAGGGAAATTATTAATAAAAACAATACCCCAAATTTAATAAATTTTTTCAACTTTTTTACTCCTATTAATTATTAATATTACTAAAAATATACCTACCCCTATTAAGTCTGTTAATAAATTAGGATCTACAAAAAGTAGTCCCACTCCAAAAAGTAGCACTCTTTGAATTTTATTTAATGGATTAATTAAAATACCTTCAACGCCGCAAGCTATATTAAATACTCCAAAGATCCCAGTTATAAACATTCTTAAAACTAATATTAAGCTTACTCCCTCTACTGCTCCTATTAATAACTCAGGATTAAGTAAAAAGAAAAAGGGAAATATAAATCCTGTAATTCCGATTTTAACAGCCTCAAGGGATGTTTTAAATTCGTTGCTTCCAGATATTCCTGCTGCTACATAGGAACTAATAGCCACTGGTGGAGTTATATTAGATAAACATGCATATATTAAACAAAACATATGGGCTACTATTGGAATAACTCCCATATTAATTAAAATTGGAACTGATACACTAGCTACTATAACATAAGCTGCAACTCCAGGAACTCCCATCCCTAAAATAACACTCATAATCATAGTCAAAACGCCTGCTCCTAAAACGTTGGATATAGCTGAAAATGACATAATTAAATTCCCAAAGTTAAGTCCTAAAGAAGTTAGAGAGACGACTCCAATAATTATTCCAATTAGTATACAAGAAACTGCAATATTAACTGTAGATAGGGTAGCTTGGGAAATTGCATCGATAATTTCCTTTAGATACATTTTATTATCTTTTGTAAACCAAGATATAACTACAGTAAATACTATTCCTATTATTGAAGCATAAATCGGAGAATATCCTGTTACTATTAAATATACTACTATAATAATTGGGATAGATAAAAATCCTCTAGTTTTAATTACATCTATTAATTTAGGAATTTCGTCTTTACTAAGACCTTGTAAGTTTTGAATTTTTGCTTCTTGATGAACGGAGATTAAAACTCCAGAATAGTAAAATAATGCAGGTATTATTGCAGCAATCATAACCTTAGTATATGGAACTGATAAATACTCTGCCATAACAAAGCCTACTGCTCCCATTATAGGTGGACAAAATTGTCCCCCAGTTGAGGAAGTAGCTTCTACTGCAGCTGCAAATTCTTTTCTATATCCTATTTTTTTCATTAAGGGAATTGTTATCATACCAGTAGTAGCTACATTTGCTACAGCGGATCCATTAATCATACCTAAAAGGGCACTTGCAAGGACTGCCACCTTAGCAGGTCCACCTGGCTTGTGGCCGATAATAGATAAGGATAAGTCATTTATAAATCCACTTAGCCCACTTCTTTGTAAAAATTCTCCAAAAAGTAAAAACAAAAAAATATATGAAGCGCAGACTCCCATAGTGATTCCAAATATTCCCTGACTCCCCCATACTAAATGGCCAATTATTCTATTTAAAGAAAATCCACCATGACTTAGTGAAAAGGTCATATATTTCCCTAAAAAGGTATAAGCAATAAAAAATAAAACTAATATAAGTAAGTTTCTACTGTAAAAAAATCCAGCAAATAAAATTAGAAGTATTGCTAATAAGCCTACAATATAATCTAAATTATTTAACATTCCTCCAGATTCAATTATATAAGGGTATTTAAATATAATGTATCCATACACAAAAATCGTGAGTATTGATAATATTATTAATATATATTTATAGTGTTCTTTTTTTCGTGATTTTATTATAAAAGCTAAAAACAGCATACCAAGTGAAAAGTAAGCCCTAAATGCAATTGTCTCTAGTTCTGGATAAAAGTTTAATAAAATGATCGAAAAGCCAAATATGAATAATCCTAGATTTAATAATCTTTGTAAATTCTTTTTTAAAATTTTTTTCACCTTCTATCAATCCCTTAAATAATAACAAATTAACAAATTAAAGTAAACAAAAATTATTTATAAATTAAAAGCGCAATCTCTTTTAAAAGATTACGCTTTAAATTAGTCATTTTTAGGAATTGATGGTGGTGTTACTACATAATAACCAATTGCATCTTCTGTGCCTTTATTTACTATACGGTGAGGAATGTTTTCTTGAACATAAATGGAGTCGCCTTCATTAAGTTCATACACTGTATCGCCGTATGTTATATCTATTGAACCTTTAATTAAAACTATAAGCTCTTCTGCTGAATGAGTAATGTAATCATCAGAGTCTTCTCCATTTCCTGGAATTGTAAACTCGACCATCATCATCTTTGGAGAAAAATTCGCATTACTAGCTGTAGTAGAAACGATTTCATATCTAGTATCTGAGTGACCTAAACTCATTACTGGACGTTCACCTTTTTTCATTACTATATTTTCATTCTCTGTGTCATCTATTAATAAATACACTGGTGTATTTAAAGCAGCGGCAATTTTTTTTAGAGAAGATAAACTAGGTTCTACTAAATCCCTCTCAAGCTGAGATATATAACTTACAGATAAGCCTGATTTATCGGCAATATCGTTAAGCTTTAAGTTATAAGATTTTCTCAACATTCTAATTTTATTACCTAACATTGTTCCTCCTATATTTTTATTATTTTCTAATTTGGCCTTGGCCATAAATAACATATTTTTTACTAGTCAATTCATTTAGTCCTATTGGACCTCTAGCATGAAGCTTTTGAGTGGAAATTCCCATTTCTGCTCCCATGCCTAATTGGCCTCCATCTGTAAACCTTGTAGAAGCATTTACATAGACGCAAGCAGAATCGACTTCATTTAAAAATTTTTCGCAATTATTATAGTCATTTGTAATTATGCTTTCGGAATGACCAGTACTAAATTTTTGAATATGTTCTATAGCTTCATCAACTGAATCTACAACTTTCATAGAAAAAGCCATATCTAAAAATTCCCTTTGGAACTCTTCTTCCGTAGCTAACTGTATAGATGGAAGATTCTTTATAGATCTTTTACATCCATAGACTGTAATATTGTGTTTAATAATTAATTCTTCTATACCCTTATAAATGGAATTTAATACATTTTTATGAACTAATAATGTTTCCATTGCATTACATACTCCAGTTCGTTGAGTTTTAGCATTTTCTATTATTTTCAATGCCATGTCTATATCTGCACTTTCGTCTACATAAACATGACAATTTCCCTCTCCAGTTTTAATTACTGGAACGGTTGCATTTTCAACTACTGAATTTATTAATGTGTGACTACCCCTTGGAATTAATACATCTAAATATTTGTTTAGTTTCATAAATTCTTTAGTGTTTTCTCTGGATGTGTCTTTTATTAATTGAACAAAATTTGGATTGTATCCTAAAATCTCTATTGCTTCTCTAATAGCTTTTTCTATTGCAGTATTAGTTTTTATTGCTTCTTTTCCACCCTTTAATATTAAACTATTTGAGGATTTTATACATAACAAAGCACAATCTAGTGTTACATTAGGTCTAGATTCGTAAATAATACCTACTACTCCAATTGGCACGGTTTTGTTTCCAACTTTAAGACCGTTTTCCATAGTTTTCATTTCTTTTACAAATCCTATTGGGTCAGGAAGGCTGATTACATAATCAATGGAGTCTAATAAATCATCAATTCTATTGTCATCTAATAAAAGTCTGTCTAAATAGGCATCACTTAACCCATCTTTTTTTGCATTTTCCATGTCTAAATTGTTTTGGATTAAAATATTTTTTCTATTTTTATCTAAGGAGATTTTTATAGATTTTAATATTTCGTTTTTAGAGTTAGTGTCAAGTTTTGAAAGTACTCTTGAAGCTTCTTTTGCATTTTTTCCTATTATATTTAGCATTTCTTTTCACCTTTAAATAAAGTTCCAACTTCTTCTTTGTTTATTACAGATCGAAGAATAGATAAATCCTGGCTATTTACAAGAACCATATCGATTCCATTTTCCATACATATACTAGCTGCATTTAATTTTGTTACCATTCCACCAGTTCCTGCACTAGTACCTGCTCCACCTGCACATTTTTTAATTTCTTCATCAATAACTGTAACTTCTTTTAGTAATATTGCGTCTCTTTCCTTTGGGTCTTTGTTATAAAACCCATCTACATCTGATAATAAAATAAGTAAATCTGCATTTACTGCAGTAGAAACTATGGCAGATAAAGTATCATTATCTCCAAATTCTATCTCATAAGTAGATATGGTATCATTTTCATTTACTATTGGTACTATTTTTCTTTCTAATAATTCGTCAAAGGTGTTTATAGCATTCTCATTCATTATTGGATCTGTAACTATGTGTTTAGTTACTAATATTTGGCCTATTTGGTAGTTGAACTCTCCAAAGGCTCTGGAATATGTCTGCATAAGGGCAACTTGTCCTACGGCAGCTGCAGCCTGTTTTCCGGATATATCCCGAGGTCGTTTATCTAGTCCTAGTTTTTTTGCACCAGCAGCTATAGCCCCCGAGGAAACTAGAATAATTTCTAGATTTTTATTTTTTAAATTAGAGATTTCCCATGCTAGTTTCCATATTTTTTCTAAGTTAATTTCTCCACCTTTATGGGTTATTGAAGATGATCCTATTTTAATAACGATGCGTTTTAGTTCATTAGTAAACTGTCTCATAAGCATACCTCCTAGACTTCAACTATACTATAAATTCACAATTATAATTATAATATACTACATAAAATGTAATTGCAAGAAATAAAAAAAGCGTCAAATTAATGACGCTTTACAATACTAAATTATTTTAATTCTACAGTTGCTCCAACAGCTTCAAGTTTTTCTTTGATTTCTTCAGCTTCGTCTTTGCTTGCGCCTTCTTTAACTGCTTTAGGTGCTTCGTCAACTAATGCTTTAGCGTCTTTTAATCCTAATCCAGTGATTTCTCTAATAACTTTGATTACTTGGATTTTTTCTCCGCCAACTTCAGCTAAAACTACATCAAATTCGTCTTTTTCTTCAGCTGCTGCTCCAGCTTCTTCTGCTCCTGGTGCTGCTGCTCCAGCCATCATTACTGGTGCTGCTGAAACTCCATATTTTTCTTGAAGTGCTTCTACTAATTCGTTAAGTTCTACTACTGTAAGACCATCAATAGTCTCAATAATTTGTTCAATGTTCATTTGTATCCTCCGTTTATTTTATTAATTTTTTTCTAATTTAAACCTAGCATTATTCTGCTGCAGGTTCTTCATTTCCTTTTCTCTCTGCTAGCGTTTCAGCAACATGAATTAAGTTTCTCATTGGTGAGTGTAACATTTGTTGTGTTGTGTTAACAAAATTAGAAATTGGAGCATTTAAGCTTCCTACTAATTTACCGATGAGAACTTCTCTTGAAGGTATCTTCGCTAGTTTAGAGATTCCAGCTACGTCTAAAACTTCTTCACCTAATAATCCTGCTTTGATTTCTAGTTTGTTATTTTCTTCTGCAAACTTTGAAGTAACTTTAGCAGAAGCAGTAGCATCAGATAATGCAAATGCAATAGCATTAGGTCCTGTTAAGTGTTCTAATATATCATCATATCCAAGATTTTTAAAAGCTCTTCTAGATAATGTGTTCTTGTATACTTTGTAATCAATGTCATTTTCTCTAAATTGGCTTCTTAATTCTGTAACTTCAGCTACAGATAAACCTCTGTAATCTACGATAACTACTGAACGAGAGTTTTGAATTTTTTCTTCAATCTCTTTTACAACAGCTTCTTTTTGTTTTAAAACAGCATCCTTCACTCTTTCACCTCCATAAAAAATAGTCTCACCGCAAACAAAGGAGAGACTAGTTAAATACTATATCATCATACCTCGGTAGGAAATTAAGGATAATTCCACCTACTGTCTACGGTTGTACTTTATATTAAATTACTTATTAATATTACTATTTTTTTTCTTTCTTGTCAATAACTTTCAATTAAAATTCTGAAGAGTTAACTTTTACTCCAGGTCCCATTGTAGAAGATAAAGTAACACTTCTTAAATATCTTCCTTTAGCTGCAGCTGGTTTAGCTTTTACAATAGCATCCATAATTACATCAAAGTTTTCTTTTAACTTTTCAGTTCCGAAAGAAACTTTTCCGATAGCTACATTTATAATAGCATTTTTGTCTACTCTGTATTCTACTTTACCTGCTTTAATTTCTCTAACAGCATCTCCAATATCAAAAGTTACAGTTCCGCTTTTTGGGTTAGGCATTAAACCTTTAGGTCCTAAAACTCTACCGATTTTACCTACTTGTCCCATCATATCTGGTGTAGTTATAATAGTATCATAATCAAACCAGTTTTCAGTTTGGATTTTTTCAACCATTTCTTCTGATCCTACGAAATCCGCTCCAGCTTCTTCTGCTTCTTTGATTTTGTCACCTTTAGTAATAACTAAAACTTTTACATCTTTACCAGTTCCGTTAGGTAATACTACTGTACCTCTAACTTGTTGGTCTGCATGTCTTGGGTCTACACCTAGACGTATAGCTAATTCTACAGATTCGTCAAATTTTGCCTTTGCAGTTTTTTGAACTAAATCAATAGCTTCTGTTGATGGATAGAAAGTTTCTCTGTCAATCAGTTTTGCACTTTCTAAATAATTCTTTCCTCTTTTTGCCATTTAATTAACCTCCTCGTGGTATTAACGGATTTTTCCTCCCACTATTTTTCTACTTCAACACCCATACTTCTAGCAGTTCCTGCTACCATTTCCATAGCAGATTCTACAGATGAAGCGTTTAAGTCTGGCATTTTTAATTCTGCAATTTTTCTCACTTGTTCTTGTGTCAGTTTACCAACTTTTTTCTTGTTAGGCTCACCTGAAGCCGAATTAAGATTAAGCTCTTTTTTAATTAAAACTGCCATTGGAGATACTTTTGTAATGTAATCAAAAGTTCTATCCGCATAAATTGTCATCTCAACTGGAATTAACATTCCTTGTTGATCAGCAGTTTTTGAATTAAATGATTTTGTAAACTCCATTATATTAACCCCGTGAGGTCCTAATGCAGTTCCTACTGGAGGCGCTGGTGTAGCTTGTCCTGCAGGTATTTGTAATTTTACTATAGCTATGACTTTCTTTGCCATAAAAAATCCTCCTTTGTGGTATTTGGCGGGGTACTTCCCCTCCCACTATCTATATAATACGCGAATATTCGCGGTATTATCACAATTTTTCAGCTTGGTCAAAACTAAGTTCTAACTTAGTCTCTCTACCAAACATAGAAATATATACTACTATTTCTTGCTTTTCTTCGTTCACACTTTCAATTTCTCCTAAGAATTCATTGAAAGGTCCATCAATGATTTTTACAGAGTCTCCCTCTTGATAATCGTAATCCTTTGCAGAAGTATCTTTAACTCCAAGTGATGCTTCCTCTTCTTTAGTAAGAGGTATAGGGTTTGAAGCAGGTCCTAAAAATCCAGTAACTCCCCTAGTATTTCTAACTAAATACCAAGATTCGTCAGTCATTATCATCTTAACTAATACATAGCTAGGATATAATTTTCTTTCTTTTACTTTATCTTGTCCATCTTTTTCTTCTACAAATTCTTCCGTAGGCACAGCGATTTCTTGAACTAAATCTTCCATACCTTGATTTTTTACCATTAAATCCATGGTAGTTTTAACTTTATTTTCGTGGCCAGAATAAGTATGTACTACATACCACCTAGCCTTAGGGTCTCTATCTTTTCTTTCGTTGGTTATCTCAGTCAAATTTATCCCCTCAACTAACCGATTATTAATTGTAAAATATTATGAATAATAAAGTCGAAAAAGTATATAACTAAAGCTGCTACTATACTTAGGAACAATACAAGAATAGAATATTTCACTAATTCATCTTTAGAAGGCCATACAACTTTTTTAAGTTCAGTTCTTACGCCTCTGATGTATTTACCAAATCCGCCTTCATTTCTTCTATTTTTTTCTACAGTCGCCATTTGATGTCACATCCTATCTTATTTTGTTTCTTTGTGAGATGTGTGAGTTTTGCAGAATTTGCAATATTTTTTTAACTCAATTCTCTCAGTAGTGTTTTTTTTGTTTTTAAAAGTAACGTAATTTCTGTTTTTGCAATCTTGACATGCTAGAGTCACTTTATCAGCCATTTTTGGCACCTCCTGTTAAACTAATTTAGTTTAAATAAATTACATAAAATTTAATAATTTACTCAATAAAAAAAGGGTCTCTCCCCTTAACTAAGATTATTTCATTCTATCTTATAGAATATACCACATTTCATTAATCATTTCAACTATTTTTATTACAAATTTTTTCATTAGTAGTTATCTTTAGTATTGATATAATAACATATTTAAATTTCTTTTTTCATTTCAAATACATTACATTATAGAAATGATTTTTATAAATAATTCTATATATATTATCCTAATATAGGGTATAATTAATATTGGTAAGTTAAAATATATAACGGAGGTAAATATGGATTATAATATTTTAATTGGTGGTGCGGCTGGCCAAGGTATGGATACAGTTGCAACTATGTTAAATAAAGTATTGCAACGTAGTGGATATCATGTATATACTACAGCCAATTACAGATCACGTGTTAGAGGTGGACATAACTTTTTCCAGATAAGAATATCTGATAAAGCAGTTTTAAGTCCAAAAAGAGAACTAGATGTTATTTTCGCTCTTAATAGAGAAACTTTGGAAATTCACACTCCAAGATTAAAATCAGATGGAGTTAGTATTGCAGATTCTGCTTTTGCTGATTTTCCAAATACACAGACTTATGATCTAGTAGCTAAAGCAAAAGAGCTTGGCAATGAAAAAATGATTACAGCTATAGGCCTAGGTATTATTATGGGTAGATTTGGAATCAACCTTAAATATGGAGAAGATGTAATCAAAGAGACTTTTAAAGAATCTCTTCAAGAAGGAAATATCAAAGCTTTAAATTATGGTTATGAAATTACTCGTCAAGATGAAGTAACTATGGATTATACTGACAGTATTTTATTAGACGGAAATCAAGCAGTAGGTTTAGGAGCTGTAGCAGCAGGATGTAAATTCTACTGTGCATATCCAATGACGCCTTCTTCTGGAGTTTTAGGCTTTTTAGCTGATGTTTCTCAAGAAATGGAAATAGTTGTAGATCAATGTGAAGATGAAGTTGCAGCTTTAAATATGGCACTAGGAGCATCCTATGCTGGTGTTAGGGCTATGACAGGATCATCAGGTGCAGGACTTGCTTTAATGAGCGAAGCTTTAAGTATGGCTGGACTTATAGAAACTCCTGTAGTTATTATAGATGTTCAAAGACCAGGACCAGCTACAGGACTTCCTACAGATACTGAACAAGCTGATTTAAGATTTTTGATTCACGGTGGACATGGAGAATTCCCTAGAAAGATTATCGCTTTTAGATCTGCAGAAGATGCATTTAATCAAACTGTAAGAGCTTTTGATCTAGCTGAAAAATATCAGATTCCAGTAATAGTAATGTCAGACCAACATATAGCTGATTCTATTGTAAATATAAAACCTTTTGATTTAGAAAGTATTGAAATTAATAGATATTTAGCAAATCCAAAGGATTATGAACCTGGAACTTATAAGAGATATGAATTTACTCAAAATGGAGTAAGCCCTAGACTTATACCTACAAGAGCAAACGGCAATATAGTAATGGTCGATTCTGACGAACACAACGAATTCGGTAGGATAGATGAAAGTGCTGAAAATAGAATTAAAATGGTAGATAAAAGGGACAAAAAATTCGAAGGTATTATTGCAGATACTGAAGAACCTTGGGAAATTGGAGTTGACGATTGTGATACTTTAATTGTTTCTTGGGGATCAACTTATGGAGTTGTTAAAGAAGCAGTTGGAAAATTAAACGAAAAAGGAAACAAAATAAAAGCTTTATCCTTTGGAGATGTATTCCCTCTTCCCCTTGAGAAATTCAAGAAATATCACGAAAAAGCTAAAAAATACATTGTAGTAGAAATGAATAAAGACGGTCAATTTGAAGGATTAATTAGACAAGAAGCCTTAGTTAAAGCTGATCATATTATAAAAAAATACGACGGCAGACCTTTCTTTTTAGAAGAATTAATAGAAAGAATTGAGGAGGTACTATGAGAAATTACGAATTTGGACTAACTGAAACTACTGCTTGGTGTCCAGGATGCGGTAACCCGAGTATTAGAGCAGCTTTAAAGGCTGCATTAGAAGAATTAGATATGTCCTTAGATGATGTTATTATATCAGCAGGTATTGGTCAGGCTGGTAAAATGCCTCAATATATAGATGTAAATGCTTTTGCTGGATTGCACGGTAGAAGTTTACCAGTAGGAATTGGTATAAAACTTTCTAACCACAAAGTAAAAGTTATTACAGAAGGTGGAGATGGAGACGGCTATGGAGAAGGTGGAAACCACTTACTACATGCTATTAGAAGAAATATTGATCTTACCCAAGTAGTTCACAACAATCAAGTATATGGACTTACTAAAGGTCAAGCATCTCCTACTACTCAAGCAGATCAAGCTCAAACATTTGCTAAAGGCGGATCTAAAAACAACATGATGTATCCCCTTGCCCTTGCATTAACATTAGGAGCTGGATTTGTAGCTAGAGGTTTTTCTGGAGACCAAAAACAACTTACAGAAATATTAAAAGCTGCAATCCAATACGAAGGATACGCATTAGTAGATATACTTCAACCTTGTATCGTTTGGAATAAAGTAAATACTTTCCAGTGGTATAAAGAAAGAGTAAGACCACTAGATGATTCCCACGATTCAACTGATTTGTCCCAAGCTTTTGAAAAAGCTATGGTATGGGGAGATGAAATTCACACTGGTATTTTATACAATGTGGAAAAACCAACCTACGCTACTAAATTCGGATTCTTAGGAGAAGACGACGAGGCTATGATAGATAGAAAGCTAAACCCATTAGATGCTAAGGTATTAATGGATAGAATGAAATAAAAAAATACCGGGTTAATCCCGGTTTTTTAATATTATGAAAAACTATTTTATGAAAGAAGCTTTAAAAGAAGCTAGAAAATCCTACGAAAAAAAAGAAGTTCCTATAGGAGCAGTTGTAGTATTAAATGGAGAAATTATCGGTCGAGGCCATAATTTAAAGATAATTACTAAAGATCCCACAGCTCATGGAGAAATTATCGCTATAAAAGAAGCTTGTAGAAATGTAGATCATTGGTGGTTAGAAAACTGTGAAATATACACTACCCTTGAACCTTGTCCAATGTGCATGGGTGCAATGTTAAATGCCAGAATAAAAAAACTCTATATAGGTGCTAAAGATGAAAGAATGGGTGCATCTGGTAGTTTACTAGATCTATCAAAATTTAAAGGATATAATCATTCCTTTGAAGTGGAATTTGGAATAATGGAAAGAGAATGTAGAGAAATACTATCAGAATTTTTTAAAGAAATAAGAAAAGAGAAACTCACTAGATAATCTAGTAGAGTTTCTCTTAATTTTTAATTTAAATTTCTCTATCGAATGTATTTACTTCGTAATATATAGTTAAAGCTATAGAAGTAATCATATCTATAAAGCTTGAAAATATAAAGGTTCCAATCATTAATAGAATACTAATAAGACCTAGGCCCATTAAAAAGAATGGAAATAAAGTAGCAATTATTATAGCTCCTAATATAAAAGGAAATACTCTAATAAAAATAACTAAAATCACTAAATTAAATTTGTGTCCATTGGTAAGTCTATATGAATTCATTAAACTATTAATAGGTGAATTTTCATAATCATCTTCTAGTAGAAAATATGAATATATTAATCCAGGTATAACTACTACAGTAATAATAAATCCAATCACAGGAATAGATTCAAATAGTACACTTATTAAAGCCAAAATACCTGAAACTATTACAATGTCCGATAAGTTTTCTTTAAATTTTTCAAATACTAAGCCAATATTATATTCACCACGGCGAATTAATCCTAACATTGCAATAAAGTTTGCACCTAGTATTAAATAATCTGTAAAGGAACTTATAAATCTATAAGAAAAACTATCAATACTACCACTAGAGCTATCCATAACATCCATCATATTACTAGTAGTTAATAAATTTCCACTACCATCTCCAATAATTGAAATTAATATGGAATTTAATACAGCTCTAAATATACTAAATACAATAACAGCAATTAACATGTCTTTAAAATTACTAACAAAAATCCCTAAAGATTTTTTTATAATATCAAATAATCCCATTCACATTCTCCTTAAAACTCTTCATCTTCATCAATATCTTCATTGTCTTTATATAAAACATTCCTTTCGTCTTCATTTAAATAAGGTTTATTATAATTGGATCTATCATAATCCACTGGGTCATCTAAATGTTCATCTGAAAATCTATTTTCATACTCATCATAATGATAAGACTCTTCACCTGAATTATTAATATCATATAAAACAGATAAAGCTATATTTTGTAAAATAGTAGCCCTAAGTATTAATATAATAAATAAAATAATAGTCAATATTAAAATTGGAAATCCAATTAAAGAATCTCCCAATAAGGTCACCACACTTAATATTAAACCGGCAAAAAATACTCCAAAAGGCAATAACCAATATTTTAAAGTTAATAATATTATGTCCTTTCTAATCCCCCTCGTTTCATCAATTGATAATCTAAAATAATCAAATCCTGAAGCATCTGGATTATCAGGAATTACAAATACTACAAAGGCAAATATTACAGATAGTAATATTGTAATTATAAAACCTACAAAGGGAATAAATGACAGTGCAGTATTAATTAAAGTCATTATTAAAGAAACTAATATTAATTTTGGTGCAAATATAGATAAATTCTTTAAAAATTTATCAACTGTAAATCTCTTGTTTCTATACTCATATTTTTCTCTAACAAATTCCAAAACAGATATGGAAAGTGCCCCAGAGAATATAAAACTTGCAAAAGAATTGATAAGAGTCTTTATTAAAGAATATATCAATGGTGTTTCAAAGGCAAACTCAGTATATGAACCAAAATTAGCACTAAATAAATTTTGATCTAAGTTTCTCTGTGCTAAAGAAACTGTAGGCAGAATTTGATTCAATATAGAACCTAACAATACATTAAATACCATAATTATTGCGTAGGCTAGTATTAAATTTCCCCAGTTGTCCTTTACCAAGTATTTTACTTCTTCATAAATCTTTTTCCTATCAATCATTAATTTCCTCCTTAATTATGACTATAAATTGTCAATGATTATATACCCTATTTTTCACATTTAAAAAGACACCCTAGAAAGAGTGTCTTAATATTTTTAATTATTTATTAGCATTTTCTAAAGCTTTACCCATAACTTCTTGATATCCTTCAACAGTTATAGTTACACTTGATTCTAATTCAGCAACATCAGGTACATGTTGGTGAGTAGGATTTGCTTCTTTTACTGGAATACCTTGAACTTCTTCTACAGTTTTACCAACTGACCAAGCTTCCCAAGCTTCCATTTGTTCGAACCATTCTTTTTCGATAGCTGAAGAGCCTCTCATGTCGTAGTCATCTTTAAGTTCTTTTTTAGATTGAACATCTTCTACTTTTTCTACAATAGTTCCGTCTTCATTAACATCGATTTTCGCTTGAACTACATCAATGTAGTTAGCTACTATTACATCAGAATCGTCTAATCCTAAAGCATTCATATAAGTGTTAACTTGGATTCTTGCAGGTTTATCTCCAGCTGGAGTGTTTGCTGCATTTGTATTTATTCCTAAGCCTAATTTAGTAGCTCCTTGTGCATCAATTGCATTGTCCCAAGCTTCTTGAACAGCTTGTTGGTACTTAGCAATGTCAATAGTAGTAACAGAAGCTAATTCTGCAACGTCAGGAACGTTTTGATGTTTTTCATCAGCTACTTTAGTAGGAATATTTGTAACTTCTTCTGCAGTCATTCCGATTAAATAATCTTGGAATCCTGTCATTTGTTCATCATATTCTTTGTCAATTCCAGAAGCGCCTTTCATATTGTAATCTGGGCCTTTTTCCATTTTAGTTCTGAAATCAGTTTCATCGTCAATAACACCATCAGTGTTATCTTCGTTAAAGTTAATTCTAGTTTGTGCAACGTCAATTTTAACATCCACAATTCTTCCATCTGCATCAAATGCTACAGCTGCTACAGTTACATCAGCTTGAGCTCTAGCTGCATTGTCACCAGCATCTGCTGATGAAGTTGTTGAAGTAACGTTTCCTAAACCAATTTTATCGATTGGTCCAACTTCTACTGGTTCACTGTCAGTTTCTTCAGCTACTTCTTCTGTTGGTTCTTCTTCTACTACTTCTTCTTCTTCTGTCTCGTCAGTAGTTGCTTCTTCAGCTGTTTCTACTGGAGTTTCAGGTGTATCTTCTGTAGTAGTTTCGTTGTTACATGCTACTAAAACTGTGAACAACATCATAACTACAAGTAATAATGATAATTTTCTTTTCATTAATTTTTCCCTCCATATACATTATTAGATTCATCTTAACAAATCTTTAACGCATTGTCAATATAAGTGTTTATAATTTCATATAATATGGCTAGATTTCACATGCTTATAGATGTTATTATTTTGACTTTATGAATAAAATAATTCCCTGATTTAATTTAGTATTTATAAAATATATATATATTTTTTTTATTATTTTTTATTATTTTTTAGGAATAATATCCATTTTTTCTAATTTGTATAAAACTATCAGGCCTAATACTGATCCCATTAATGAAGAAGGTAAGAAAAATGGAATATAATAATAA
>CAYWTV010000006.1:0-40617 GCA_964461305.1 uncultured Peptoniphilaceae bacterium | reverse complement strand
GCCTAATACTGATCCCATTAATGAAGAAGGTAAGAAAAATGGAATATAATAATAAAAACTATCTAAGGGAAGTCCAATAGCGTATTTCATTATTGGAAAGGAAACTAATGCACTTATAAATCCTGTTCCTATAACTTCTCCTATTAATGCAAAGTGAAATTTCCTAAAGTTTTTATAAAGTAGTCCACTTAAAAATGCCCCGAAAACCCCTCCTGTTACAGATAAAATACTTCTTCCCATCATCATTCTTAGTAATCCAGTAATTAAAGCAGAAAGCGTTCCATACCAAGGTCCTAAAAATACAGCTGCTAATACATTAATAAAATGTTGAAAAGGAGCCATATTTGGAAAAACTACAAATGTAGATAGAATAAATGCTATTGACGAAAATATCGCCGTCAATGTCATTTTCCTAATTTTTTCGTTACTTTTTATTAATCCAATATTTTTTTCTTTTATATAATCCTCCATTAAAAAATCTATTTACCAACATAGTAAATAGATAAGAATTTAAATAGACTCATATATCCCTACGTTGGCATTATCCAAATCAGGTTTAAAGGGTCGAAGCTAAGTGCTTCCTCTCAGATCGAAATTGCGACCTCCCCGTTTTCACTATTATATACTCAATATGTTATTATTTCAACAAATAAAAAGGAACTTAAATTTACTTTAAGTTCCTAAGTTAAATTAATATAATTTTGCTCCAGCTGGAATTCTTGGACTTACTACTAATAAATTAAGTCTTTCTTCCCCTTCTTCTTCGTGAACTGCAGAAATAATCATTCCACAAGAATCTATACCCATCATCTTT
Source organism: uncultured Peptoniphilaceae bacterium (assembly GCA_964461305.1). Classification (GTDB taxonomy): domain Bacteria; phylum Bacillota; class Clostridia; order Tissierellales; family Peptoniphilaceae; genus Neofamilia. The sequence continues at coordinate 39,803 of CAYWTV010000006.1, read as the reverse complement.
CTTGGTGGAAGATTTGTAATTGCTATTAGAGTTTTTCCAATTAATTCTTCTGGTGAATAATAGTCTTTTATACCAGATAGAATTATTCTGTTATTTCCAGATCCATCATCTAATGTAAATTTTAATAGTTTTTTAGATTTTGGTACTTCTTCGCAATTTAAAACTTTCACTGCTCTAAAGTCTGATTTTGAAAATGTTTCAAAGTCTACATCTTCTTCAAATAATGGTTCTACTTTCACCTTTGAGAAGTCTATTTTTTCTGTTATTTTTTCTTCTGGTTCTAAAGAAGGTTTCGCTACTTCATCAGAATCTAGTGGTTTCATTGTTGGGAAGAAAATAACATCTCTTATACTTGGAGAGTCGGTATATAACATTATCATTCTATCTACACCTATTCCAAGTCCACCTGTAGGTGGAAGACCTACTTCAAGAGCGTTTATAAAGTCGGAATCCATTGGATGAGCTTCTTCGTCTCCAGATTCTTTATCTTCTAATTGTAATTCAAATCTTTGTCTTTGATCAATAGGATCGTTTAACTCCGAAAATGCATTTGCTAATTCCCAATTGTTCATAAATAACTCAAATCTATTTGTAATTCTAGGATCTTCAGCATTTCTCTTAGAAAGTGGAGAAACTTCTACTGGATGTCCTGTTACAAATGTCGGTTGAACTAGAGTTTCTTCACAAAATTCTTCGAATAACTCCGCTATAACATGTCCCCTAGTCCAGAAAGGTTCAGGTTTTAGTCCCTTTTCTTTGGCAATAGATAGAGCTTCTTCGTCTGTATCTATCTCAGAAAAGTCTACTCCTACTAATTCTTTAACTAAATCTTCCATAGAAACCCTTCTCCATGGTGGTGTTAAATCTATTTTAGTTCCTTGATATTCAAGTTCTAAAGTTCCTAAAACTTCTTTAGCAACATATACAAATAGCTCTTCAGTTAGTTCCATTATATCTTCATAATCAGCATAAGCTTCATATAATTCTATATTTGTAAACTCAGGGTTGTGTCTAGGGTCCATTCCTTCATTTCTAAACATTTTACCCATTTCGTAAACTTTATCAAATCCACCAACTATTAGTCTTTTTAAAAATAGTTCATTTGCAATTCTCATTTGCATTTGAATGTCTAAAGTATTGTGATGGGTTAAAAATGGTCTAGCATTAGCTCCTCCTGCAACTGTTGCAAGGATAGGAGTGTCTACTTCTAAATAACCTTTGTCATCTAAGAATCTTCTTATGGCTTTAATTATTTTAGTTCTAGTTATAAATACGTCTTTTACTTCAGGATTCATTATTAAATCTACGTATCTTTGACGATATCTTAAATCTACATCCTTTAGACCGTGGAATTTTTCAGGTAAAATCTGTAGAGATTTAGAAAGTAAAACTACTTCTTTTGCTCTTATTGATACTTCTCCAGATTTAGTTTTAAATATTTCTCCCTTTACTCCAATAATGTCTCCAATATCTAGTTTTTTAACATCGTTGTAATTGTCTTCTAAAAGATCTTTTTTAGAAAATATTTGAACTCTACCTGTCGAGTCTTGAAGGTCTATAAAGTTTACTTTTCCGTGACCTCTTTTTGACATCACCCTTCCAGCTACACTTGCCTCAGTTTCTTCTAAGGATTCAAATTGATCTTGAATTTCTTTAGCTTTGTGGGAAATATTATATTTTTCTTGTAAAAACGGACTCTTTCCTTCTTCTTCTAGTTCTTTTAGTCTTTCTCTTCTTAACAAGAGCATTTCATTGAGATTTAATTCGTCTGCCATAATTCCTCCAGTTATTTTTACATTAGTGATATAGATACAATTTCAAATTCTATAGTTCCACCTGGGGTTTCTACAAAAGCTGTATCTCCAACTTTTTTACCTAATAATGCGCTACCCATAGGGGATTCGTTAGAAATTTTTCCTTCTAAAGGATCAGTTTCTGCACTACCCACTATAGTATATTTTTCCTCAGTATTAGTCCCTACTTCTTTAATATTTACAATAGTTCCTATATTTACTAAGTCTTTATCTACTTGTTCTTCATCTATTAAAACTGCGTTTCTAAGCATATTTTCAATTTTAGCAATTTTTTCTTCAACTTTTGCTTGTTCGTTTTTGGCGTGATCATACTCAGCATTTTCTGATAAATCCCCATAACCTAAAGCAGTTTTGATTTTTTCAGCTACTTCTCTACGTACTACTGATTTAAGATGTTCTAATTCATCTTCGGTCTTTTTTAATCCTTCTTCAGTAAAGAAAAATTCTTTTTCTCCCATTCTTCGTTCCTCTTTCCATAATAAATTGTTTTAATTATCATTAACAGTTAGACTATTGTATTAGATTAATATTGAGATGTCAATAATTCTAATTCATAAGCCTTTAGAATATTTTTAAGTTCATTTTTTGTCTTTATAGAGTTTATATTGTTCTTCAATTTTGATGAATCTTTCATACCCTTTAGATAACTGTGTAAGTGCTTTCTCATTTCAGGTATGGCAATTCTTTCTTCTTTCAATTTGCAAATTAGGTCAATGTGCTCATATATAATATTAAACTTTTCAGAAACACTTAAAGGAAAATAATCTAAATTATTTAAATCACTTTTTATTTTATTAAATATCCATGGAGAGCCTACTGCACCTCTGCCAATCATCAATCCATCTACCTTATAAGTTGAAAGTAAATTATCAATATCTGTATTTAAATTAATATCTCCATTTCCAACTACTGGGATTTTTATCTTAGATTTAATATTTCCAATTGCATCCCAATCTGCAACACCTGTATAGTACTCTTGTCTAGTTCTTCCATGTACTATTAAAAAGTCCACTCCAGATTCTTCTATTGCTCTAGCTACTTCAATATAATTGTTTTTATTGTCTATACCTATTCGCATTTTTGCACTTAGTGGTTTGTCAGTAGCATTTCTCATACTTTTAAGCAATTTATATATTAATGAAGGGTCTTTTAACAAAGAGGATCCTTCGTTGTTTTTAAAAATCTTTGGAGCAGGACATCCTAAATTTAAATCGATAATGTCTACTTTTTCTAAAGAATCTAAATACTTTGTAGCTTCAGCTAAAATATCCGGCTCACTTCCAAATAGCTGAATTCCTACTGTGGATTCTTCATCTGAGATTTCTAACATTTCGTAAGTCTTTCTATCTTTGTATTTCATAGCTTTAGCACTAATCATTTCGCTATAAGAAATATCCACTCCTTGTCTAAAAGAAATAATTCTAAAAGCCTGATCAGTATATCCCGCCATTGGAGCTAGAAAAACTTTGTTTTTAATATCTATTTTAGACAATCTATTAACTCCCTTTCATAAATCTAGAGTCGTCATTTAGACGACTCTAAAAATTATATTTCATCAGATTGTATATCTTCTTTTATATCTTCTAAATTCGATAAATCTTCTATTTTATCTTCTTGTGTTCTTTCAGTTCCGTCGTAGTTTTTACCTTGGAATATATTTTCAAATTCTTTTCCAGTTATAGTTTCCTTTTCTAAAAGGGCATCTGTAATTTCAGATAAAATATTTAAATTATTTCCTATAAGCTCTTCACATTTTTTGTAAGATCTATCAATAATTTCGTGAACTTCTTTATCTATAATAGAAGCTACTTCCTCAGAGTGATCTCTACCTCGACCCATATCTCTACCTACGAAAACATTATCGTCATCGTCTCCATATTTTACAGGTCCTAAGGTACTACTCATACCGTAAGTTTCTACCATAGATCTAGCTATTTTAGTAGCTCTTTCTATATCGTTAGAAGCACCAGTAGAAATTTCATCTAATACTAACTTCTCAGCCACTCTACCACCTAGAAGAGAAACAATTCTATTTTCTAAGTAGGTTTTAGTAATAAATTCATTATCATCCACTGGAATATATGAAGTGAATCCTCCAGCCATTCCCCTAGGTATAATAGTAATCATATCAACAGGATCGCTATTTGGAATTAATCTTGAAACTAAGGCATGTCCAGATTCGTGAACAGCTGTAATTTTTCTATCCCTTTCACTTACCACTTTAGATTTCTTTGCAGGTCCTGCTTGAACCTTTATAGTAGCTTCGTGAATATCTTCCATAGTAATTAATTTTCTATTTTCCCTAGCAGTTAAAAGAGCTGCTTCGTTTATCATATTTTCCAAATCTGCAGGAGTAAATCCAGGAGTTCTTTTTGCAATTACTCCTAAGTCCACTTCTTTGTCTAAAGGTTTTTTTCTAGAGTGAACTTTTAATATAGCTTCTCTACCTCTAACATCAGGAGCACCAACATAAACAGTTCTATCGAATCTTCCAGGTCTTAAAAGGGCAGGATCTAATATGTCTGCTCTGTTTGTTGCAGCCATTATTATAATACCTTCATTTTTAGAAAAACCGTCCATTTCAACTAAAAGTTGATTTAGAGTTTGTTCCCTTTCATCGTGTCCTCCACCAAGACCTGCTCCCCTCCTTCTTCCTACTGCATCAATTTCGTCAATAAAGATTATTGCAGGGGCTTGTTTTTTTGCATTTTCAAATAAGTCCCTTACTCTACTTGCACCAACACCTACAAACATCTCAACAAAATCAGATCCAGAAATAGAAAAAAATGGAACCTTAGCTTCTCCTGCAACTGCTTTAGATAAATAAGTTTTTCCAGTTCCTGGAGGTCCAACCATTAAAACGCCAGTTGGAATTCTAGCTCCTACTTCATTGTATTTTTTTGGATTTTTTAAAAAATCCACCAATTCTTCTAACTCTTCCTTTTCTTCATGTAGCCCAGCTACATCATCAAAGGTGATATTTTCTCTATTTTCGTCACTGTGTAATTTTGCCTTGGACTTTCCAAAGGACATGGTTTTGTTTCCTCCGCCTTGCATAGACTGCATTAGGAAAAACCAAATCAAAGCAAATCCACCTATCATCAAGACAGTAGTAAATATATCTCGTTGTAGAGAATTATCCCTTACCTTTTCAACGGAAACCTCCATATTGTTATTAGCAACATTTTCGCTAATATAAGTTTTATAAAAATCCTCATACATCATCGGTGACAATGTAGATTGGAAATTGTTTCCTGAACTGTCTTCTACAAATATATCTAGACCTTGTATATTTACTTTTGTAATCTCACCTTCTTGAAACTTCTCTGAAAGTTCTGTTATATCTATTGCAGGTACCCTTTCTAGAGATGCTCTATTTAAGCTAGTTATTCCAAAATATAATAATACTAAGATTAGTACGTAAATTCCAATTCCGCCAAATCTTTTATTTCTCACTTAATCCTCCTTCTTATACATCTCTTCCTTTAAATATCCAATGTATGGTAAATTTCTGTATTCTTCATCAAAGTCTAATCCATAACCAACTACAAAATAATCATCTATGTTAAATCCACAGTATTTAATATCAATGTCTACTTCCCTTCTCATTTCCTTACTTAAAAATGAGACTACTTCTATAGAGTTAATTTCTCTAGTTTTTAAAAGTTCAATAACATGGGATAATGTAAGACCTGTGTCTATAATATCTTCAACTAATAAAATGTCTTTATCTTTAATGGAATGATCTAAATCCTTTAAAATCCTAACTTCTCCTGAACTAACAGTAGAAGCACCATAACTAGAAACATCCATAAAATCTATACTAAGGGGGAGGTCTATTTCTTTAAGTAAGTCAGTCATGAAAAATACTCCGCCTTTTAAAAGACAAATACAAGTTAAATTCTTGCCCTTGTAGTCTTTTGTAATCTGTTTACCTAACTCTTTTACTCTCTTGTCAATTTCTTCTCTAGTATAAAGAATTTCTTCAATGTGATCGTGCATGGTTATCCTCCAGATTTTTAATTTTGATTTTAATATATGAATTAGTTATAGAGTCCATTTTAGTAAATTCACTTTTAACCAAATCTACAACCCAATATATTTTTTCATCGTCACTTATAATTAAGTACGAATCTCGTTTATTTCTGTCTATTTTTTTATCTATGAAGATATTCTTTAGCTTCTTAGTTCCTTCTAAACCAATTGGCCTAATTCTATCTCCATCAATTCTATTTCTAAGTACTAATTTATCTTTTATGAACTCCTTTGGAATTGTGATTTCATTGGGATTTGTGGATTTATAATTTACTTCTTCCACAAGAATTTCCCTTTTACAAAAAATATTTATACCCTTTTTTAAGTTAATAAATTTAAAATTATCTTCTTTTTTATAAATATTTTCTACATTTTCAAAAATTAATTCCCCATAGGAATTTCTTATTTTCAAATTGTTAATATTATCTATATATTTTCCAGATGAAAGAGTTGTTAAGTTAATAATATCTTCCACATTAGTTAAAGATAAATCCTCTAAAAAACCTGCTTTTTCGCGGAAAATTTTTCTAATAATTCTTTTTTGTATAGATGTATCTTCTTTTTTAAAATTATCAATATCTAATATTATTATGTCTTGTTCCTTTTTAACACATCTATTATATCCAAAATCTGTCATCTTATTTAAATAATTTACATCATCCCTTGAAAGCTTAGATAAATTAAAGATTGCCTCTTCAACATTAGGGTTAAATTCTGATTTTAAGATGGGAATTATCTGGTTTCTAAACTTATTTCTATTGTAGTCATTTTGTTCATTTGTAGAATCTTCAACGTAGAGTATATTATTTTCATAAATATATTTTTCTATTTCTGTTCTTTTTATACCTAAAAGTGGTCTAATTATATTACCACTTTTATATTCTATTCCCACTAATCCATCTAGGCCAGTTCCTCTTATTATTCTCATAAGTAAAGTTTCTACTTGATCGTTGTAATTATGAGCAAGAGCAATCTTTTTAATATTGTTTTCTTTAGTTATTCTATTAAAAAAACTTTTTCTAAGTTTTCTTCCTGCTGCCTCTTTTGAGATTTTTTCTTCTGATGCGTATTTATCCATATTATAGTAATCACTGAAAAACTTTACTCTCAGCTTTTTGGATACTTCCATACAAAATTTTTCATCTCTATCAGCTTCATCTCCTCTAACACCATGGTTAAAATGAGCTGTGTAGATATTTAAATTTAGCGAGTCTTTAATTTCCATTAGGAAATACAAAAGACATGTAGAATCTTTCCCTCCGGAAAAACCTACAAGTATTGAGTCTCCATATTCTATTAAGTTGTGCTCTTTTATGGAATTTAATATTTTTTCTTTCATATCAATATAAAAAGTGATAGAAATATCTATCACACTTTGGAAATCAGCTGTTATTGCTTTTTCTTCTGTTATTGCCTCTTTTATTTTCTCGAGTTCTTGCTTGTTGAAGATTTTCGTTGCTTTGTTTAATAAATTTATTTAATTTATCCTCAAAAGACATATCTTTAGAATCTTCTTTAGTTTCGCTAACCCAGTCTCTTTTTGCTGGTTTAGGTTTGTTCTCGGTAGTTTGTTTTATAGACATGGCAATTTTACCGTCTTTTTCAGAGACGATTTTTACTTTTACTTCATCGCCAACTTTTACTACATCTTCAACATTTTTAACATATCCGTTAGAAAGTTCTGATATATGTACAAGACCTTCAACGCCCTCTTCTATTTTTACAAAGGCTCCAAAGTTAGTAGTTTTAACTACTTTACCATTGACTATTTCACCAATACTAATAGCCATTCATTCCTCCTAAAATTAATTATTTCCAAAAGGATTTTTAGAATCGTGTTTATCTCTGTCTATGAAAATTACTTCCTTGGGCTTAACAAGTCCATATTCATCCCTAGCAATTTTTTCAACAAAACTAAGTGATTCACTATCCTTTAATTCCTTTTCTATTCTCCCTATTTCAGTTTCAATTTCCACCAAATTATTTTTTTTATTTTCAAGTTGACCTTCTAAAGAACTGATTTGATCTAATTGGCCATAAATTGTATATGCAAAATACACAAATACAAAACCCATGAAAATGAATATATATTTTAGTCCTGTATTTTTCCTCTTAGCCATAATTTCACACCTTATAATTTTTTGTATAGATCCTCCGGCTTTGGATTCACTAAGTTATCTCCGCTATCTAATACTTCCACGTTTATAACATTGTTAGAAAAATTAATACCGATAAAATCTCCTGTCTTTACATTGTCACTAGCTTTAGCAACTTTTTCATTTATGGTAATTTTACCTGCATCACTTGCTTCTTTTGCTACAGTTCTTCTTTTGATTAATCTGGAAATCTTAAGAAATTTATCTAATCTCATAATCCTCCAATCTTAATTAAGGTACACCTAAAATTTAGATGTACCTTAAAAAATGATTCTTATTTGTTAACCATTTCTTTGAAACCTTTACCAGCTCTGAATACAGGTGCTTTTGATGCTGGAATTTTGATTTTTTCTTCTGGGTTTCTTGGGTTTCTACCTTCTCTTGCTTTTCTGTGTCTAACTTCAAAAGTACCAAAACCTACTAATTGTACTTTATCTCCATCAGCTAAAGCTTCTTGTACAGATTCAATAAGAGCGTTTAATGCCGCTTCAGAATCCTTTTTTGTTAATTCACTCTTTTCTGCAATTTGTGCTACTAAATCTTGTTTGTTCATAATAACCTCCTAAAATAATAAGTTTATATATTAATTATATAACTTCCTCGTCTTTGGAAATCTGCCACAATTTTTCTAGTTCTTCTGTATCTAACTTCATAATATCTTTGTCTTCTTTTATGGCAATAATTTCCATTTCTTTAAATCTATTTACGAATTTATCACACGTTTTAGTAAGTAATAATTCCGCTTCATATCCTAAATAATGACTGAGGTTCACTACGGTAAATAATAAGTCCCCTAGTTCCTCTTCTAAATGTTTAGGATCATTTAAAGCTTCTTTAACTTCAAAGTACTCTTCTTTTACTTTGTCTAAAATTTGTTCCTTATTTTCCCAATCAAAACCTATATTAGTCACTTTTTCTATAATATCATAAGACCATATAGTTGATGGCATCCCTTTAGAAGAGTTTAATCTCTCCCAAAAGTAATTAACTTCCTTAGAATTATACTTGATACTATCCCAATTTTGCAATACTTTTGCCGATTTGTCAAGTTTTAAATCGCCAAAAACGTGTGGGTGTCTATATATTAGCTTCTCAATTATGGATTTTATTACATCATTTATTGAAAAATATCCATCTTCATATCCAATTTGAGAATGAAATACCACTTGAAAAAGTACATCTCCTAGTTCTTCTACTAGATTGTCATAGTCTTTGTTATCGATAGCTTCTACAGCTTCGTAAGCCTCTTCTAGTAAGTTTTGTCTCATAGACTCATGGGTTTGTTCAATGTCCCATGGACATCCATCAGGACCTCTTAGTTTATCAGTTATTTCTAAAAGATTAGAAAAATTATTCAAACTATCTTTTGTTTTATAAATTAATATACTAGTTTGATGATTGGGAGAAATTTTTCTAAAATAATTTTTAAATTTATCTGTATATATCTCCTGAGTATCTAGTCCTGCATCTTTTACTATGGAAAATTTAGATTCTTCTGGATATACTTCAGACAAAGATATCATCATTTCATCTAATATATACTCACTGTCAATTTCTTGGATAATTGTATCTAAATTAAAATCTATATCCCACAGTTTAAAATCTTTCCCACTAATTGTTTTGTACCCTTCTGTTACTTGATTAACTGAAGATAATACAACTTCTGATGCAGAAGGATTGTTTATTATTGTGATATTTCTATTTGAATTTAATAATAATTCTACTGTTTTTTCAAGTACATAAGGACTTCCTGGAACTAAATAGGTAATTTCTTTGTCCTTTGATTCTTTTAAAAGAATTTCTACTATAAGACTATCAACTTCTTCTATGTTTTCTGCCCTTTCATATAAGCTGTCAAAATGCCTTATATCTAATTTTCTTTGTAAAGTTTCAATAACATTGTGCTTTTTTGTTCTAGAAAAAATAAACTTTGAATTTTTAATTTTTTCTATAGATTTATTTGTCAAATCACTTATATCCGTTGAGCCTAAACCTATTACTAGTATATTACCCATTTTACACCTCTATCTAATTTTACCAAAGATTTGTTATTTGTCTATAAAAAGTCTCTAAAAATACGCATATTTTGACATTTTCATTGAATTTTTTCAATTATTTATTTAATAATTAAAAAAGAGCAAGAATCATTTCGATTTTTGCTCTAAATTTAAATTTAGTTTCCGTTTCCTTCGCCTTCTTCGGCTGGAGCTTCTTCTTCAGTTGTTTCTGTTTGTTCAGCTGGAGTTTCTTCAGTTGTTTCTGGTTCAGCTGGTGCTTCAGTTTGTTCAGCCGGTGCTTGTTCTTGAGTTTGTTCTTGGTTATCAATTTTTTCTTGAATTGATTTTGGTTCTTTTGTTACATCATAGATTTTTTTAATATCAGCATTTGCTTCTTTTTCTTGAAGTTCTGCTAAGAATTTTTCACTTTGAACTGCTGATTTAATCTCTTCAGAAAAGTCTTCTACTGAGTCTTTAATGTCAGTTACTTCTATAATATGAAATCCGTGAACAGTTTCAATTGGTTCAGAAATTTCTCCAACTTCAGAATTAAATACAAATTCTTCAAATTCAGGAACCATTCTTCCCTTTGGGAAGTATCCTAAATCTCCTCCATTAGCTGCAGAACCTGGATCTTGAGAAAGTTCAGTTGCTAATTCAGCAAAGTCTTCCCCATTTTCAAGTCTTTCTAAAACATTATTAGCTTCTTCTTCAGTTTCTACTAATATATGTCTAGCTTGAGCTTGTAACATTCCTTCTTGGTTCTCGTTATAGAAATTTTGGATTTCTTCATCTGTAACTTCGTAACTTGCCATTTTTTTAGTTCTATATTCAGAAACTATTACATTGTCTTTTACTAAGTTTCTATATTCTTCTTCAGTTACTCCTAAGTAATCTAAATTGTTTTGGAAACCTTCATCTCCAGACATTTGTTTTTCCATATTGATTTGTTCGTCAACTTTAGTATCTACATCTCCAAGATCTTCTTCTTGAGCTGCATTTAATATTACTTGGTTAGAAATTAAGCTGTCTAAAATATTTTCTCTTAATAACTCACCATAAGTTCTATTTAGTCTATCCATAGGTTGGTTTAGACCTTCTTCACCAAGTTGATTTACAACATCATCTCTACGAATGCCGTAATATACATCAAAGGTTCTTTGTGGGATTCCCACTCCATCTACTGTTGCTGCCAATTCTTCTCCATCTGAATTAGTTCCAGAATTACATCCTGTCATAATAAAGATAAGTGCCATCATTAATACTATTATTTTTTTATTCTTCATCTATTTCTCCTTTCGAAGTCTAAAGTATTATACCATATATATTTTTTTATGTGCTATTTTCACAAAATAATCAGATAATATTTTCAATTAAATCCTTTAATTCAACAAGGGGATATTTCCCAGGTTTAAATTCTAAAGATTTTTCTCCTTTTAAATTAAATTGAATTTTGTTTCCAAAATTAGATATTACCTGATTTAATGAAGCAATATCTATATCTTTGTCTTCATTAAATTTAATTTTAAGTTTATTTTCGTTTCCACTGATATTTTCTATATTTTTTTCATTTGCCAAGAATTTTATTTGAGAAATATCCATTAAGTTGTTAGTAGCCTCTGGAATATCTCCGTATCTATCTATTGCTTCTTCTATTAATTCTGAATAGTCTTCATCACTTTCTATTACTGAAATCTTTTTATAAAATTCCAGTCTTTGATTTTGATCTTTAATATAAGATTCTGGAATATAAGCTTCGATATTAATATCAATACTGGTTTCATTAATATCTTTTACTTCCTCACCTTTTAACTTCTTCATGGCATTTTCTAAAAATGATAAATACAAATCATAGCCTATATTGTCTATGTGACCATGTTGTTGAGAACTTAAAATATTTCCTGCTCCTCTAATTTCTAAATCCCTCATTGCTATTTTAAACCCTGATCCAAACTCAGTATACTCTTTTATAGCCATAAGTCGTTTTTCAGAAACTTCACTAAGCTGTTTATTAGGATCATAGGTAAAATAAGCATAGGCAATTCTATTTGATCTGCCTACTCTACCTCTAAGTTGGTAAAGTTGAGATAATCCAAATCTATCTGCATCGTTTATTATAATTGTATTTACATTTGGTATATCAAGTCCAGTTTCTATAATTGTAGTACAAACTAAAACGTCACTTTCTTTATTTAAAAATGACATCATTGAATCTTCTAGTACTCTCTCACTCATTTGTCCGTGGGCTATGGAAACTTTAGCCTCTGGGACTATTTCTTGAATTTTACCAGCCATTGATTCTATATCTGAAACTCTGTTATATAAGAAGTAAACTTGACCGTCTCTATCTATTTCTCGAAGTATTGCCTCTCTAATCATTGATGTATTAAATTCTGCCACGTAGGTTTGAATTGGAAATCTCTCTTCTGGCGGCTCATCAATAACTGACATATTTCTAATTCCTATCATTGACATTTGCAATGTCCTTGGTATAGGAGTAGCAGTTAAGGTTAGATTGTCTACATTTTCCTTTAACATTTTTAAAGTTTCTTTATGCCTTACTCCAAATCTTTGCTCTTCGTCTATAATTAAAAGGCCTAAATCTTTAAATTTTATGTCTTTTGAAAGTATTCTGTGGGTTCCTATTACTATATCCACTTGACCTTTTCTAAGGGCTTTTATATCTTCATTTATTTGAGTCTTTGTTCTAAATCTACTAAATAAAGCTATTTTAACTGGAAAGTCTCTAAATCTTTCCATCATTGTATTATAGTGTTGTTGAGCAAGAATTGTAGTTGGAACTAAAAAGGCAACTTGTTTTCCATCCATTACTGCTTTAAATGCCGCTCTCAAGGCAACTTCAGTTTTCCCATATCCAACATCTGCACAAAGAAGTCTATCCATTGGAGTTTTCTTTTCCATATCGTCTTTAATTTCTCTAGTCGCACTTAATTGGCCTTCTGTTTCTTGATAAGGAAATGCATCTTCAAATTGATTTTGCCATAGGGTATCTGGTGAAAACATATAGCCTTCTTTTGCCTCTCTAGCTGCATACAGCTCTATTAATTCATCAGCCATGTCATCTATTGCCCTTTTAGCTTTGATCTTAGTTTTAGACCACTCTACGCTATTTAGTTTATGGACTTTAGGCTTAGTATCTCCTACTCCAACGTATTTGTGTATAAGGCCTAGTTGATCTGTTGGAATGTAGAGTCTATCTGCTCCTCCATATTGTATTAATATAAAGTCTCTTTTATTTCCTTGAAGTTCAATTTGTTCAGTTCCTTTATATACGCCTACTCCGTGATTTTCGTGGACTACAAAGTCGCCGATTTGAATGTCTGCAAAGTCTGTAATTCCTTTTGCTGACTTTTTCTTTTTCTTTTCTTTTTTTCTAGAATTTCCATAAATTTCACGATAGTTTATTATGGAAAATTTAATATCAGAGTATTCAAACCCATTTGAAATTGATGAGTCGTGGATTAGAATTTCATTTGAAGAAATTTTTGTATCTAAAGAATCTAATACTTTAGTATTTATATTTAAATCATGTAAAGATTCACTTAATCTATTTGCCCTTTGTTTATCTCCTACTAAAATAGCAATTTTAAATCCCCTATACAAATATCTTTCTATTTCTTCTTTAAAAATTTCCATTCTTCCATTGTAGGAAGTGGTGGATTTCATTCTAAAGTTTAAAATAGATTCTGGTTTAAAATATTGATTGTCCCTTAGTATGTTACTAAAGGTTATTTTAGTATTTTTTGAGATTTTTTTTACAACATCATCGTAATTAAAAAAGCTATTTTCATGGGAATAAAGCACTTCCCCAGAGATTAAAAGATCTGAAAATCTAGTTTTAAAGTCTTTATATTTTTCAGCTATTCCCTCTTCAATTCTTCTAGGTTCATCTACAAAAACAAGTGTTTCTGTATCAATATAGTCTAGTAGAGAATTTAGATTATTTTCATTAATATAGGGAATTAACAAATCAGTATTTTTAACGTAGAGTTTATCTTTTAATTTTCCAATTAGATTCCCAAATTTTTCATTTAATTTTCTTAGGATTTCTGAATCTTTAATTTTAGTTTCATTAAGTTCTTTTTCTAAACTTTCAATTACTCTGTTTCTGTCTTCCCCATCTAAAACATTTTGAATAGCAGGAGAAACTTCAACGTACTCTACATTTTCAATAGATCTTTGACTAATAGGATCAAATATCCTTATGGAATCTATTTCATCTCCAAATAACTCTATTCTATATGGGTTTTCAGAAATTGGAGGAAAGATGTCTATTATTCCACCTCTTACTGAAAATTGACCTTTTCCTTCAACTGTAGGAACATTTTCGTACCCACTTTTAATTAGTCTTTTAGATAATTCGCCAATTTCTATAATGTCTGAAAACTCAATTATAAATGAATTTAAATCAAAATTATCTTTAGTTACTAACTTGTCTAAACATGCTTCAGCAGTGGTTATTATAATTGGGCTTTTATGAATCATTGCCCAAAGAGCTTTTATTTGATCATTTGATGAATCTAAACTTCTAGCGATGCTATTGTAGAAAAAATCTTCTTTTTTAGGAAAAAAGTATACATTTTCAAGGCCAAGATTTTTTAAATCTTCATAAACTTTTTTACCCCTTTGTTCACTATAAGTTATAAATATTTTTTCTCCAGGCATGTGAAAATCAACAGAATATAGAAAATGACCAAGGCCTTCTTCAATAATTCCATTTAGTGAAATAACAGATTTTTTCTTTTTAACATCTGATATTAAATTTTTGTATGAATCCATAGTTAGCATTATATCTGCTAAAAAATTATTCAAACTTTATCCCCCTAAAAAAGCCCAATAAATGGGCTTATTTGTTTTTTCTATTATAATTATTCATTGCAAAGTCAATTCCCTTATCTACAATACTAAGGGCTCCTTCTGCAGCGTATTTTATTGCAATTTCTATATCTTCAAATTCATCCTTTGAAAAGTTTGTCAATACGAAATTTGCCAAATCCTCTTCTTCATGTTTTTTGCCAACTCCAATTCGAATTCTGGGGAAATCATCTGATTGTATCTGATAAATTATTGATTTCATTCCATTGTGGGAACCAGAACTACCTTTTTTTCTAATTCTCACATCTGAAAATCCTATATCTATATCGTCGTAAATCACTATTAAATCTTCAGGCTCTATTTTAAAGAAATTTATTATATCCCTAACAGCAACTCCGCTGTTATTCATAAAGGTTTGTGGCTTTACTAACAATACTTTTTCAGAGTTTACAATCGTCTCAGTATAAACAGAGTTAAATTTTATTTTTTTAGTACTTAGGTTTAGTTTTTTGATAATTTCATCTATTACCATAAATCCTACATTGTGTCTTGTTTTTTGATAATCTTTACCTGGATTACCAAGTCCTACTATCACCTTCACAAAACTACCCAAATATTACGCTTATAGACTCGTTCATGTGAATTCTTTCTATAGCTTTTGCAATTAAATCTCCTACAGATACAATTTTGATTTTTGATTGTAGGTTTTCTTCTGGTTGGTTTATTGTATCTGTTATAATAAATTCTTCTAATACAGAATCTTGAATTCTTTGAACGGCATTATCACTTAAAACTCCGTGGGTTGCAGCTCCGTAAACTTTTTTAGCTCCACGTTGTTTTAACACTTCTGCAGCTTTACATATAGTACCACCTGTATCTATAATATCATCTACTAAAATTACATTTTTACCTTCAATATCCCCAATAACGTTCATAACTTCATTTTCGTTAGGTCTTGGTCTGATTTTTTCTATAATTGCAATTGGAAGTTTTAAATAGTTTGCAAATTTTCTAGTTCTAGTAACACCACCTAAATCTGGTGAAACTACTACAAAATCTTTATCTTCTTGGACTAAATCTTGGAAATATTCTGCTAATTTTTCCAAAGCGGATAAATGATCCACTGGAATATTAAAATATCCTTGAATCTGGCCAGCATGTAAATCCATAGTTACAACTCTATCAGCACCTGCAACTGTCAATAAATCCGCTACTAATTTAGCAGTAATTGGCTCTCTAGCCTTAGTTTTACGATCTTGCCTTGCATATCCGTAATAAGGAATAACAGCGTTTATTCTACCGGCTGAAGCTCTTTTTAAAGCATCAATTAATATTAATAATTCCATTAAATTGTCATTTACTGGTGTAGATGTAGGTTGAATTACAAATACATCTGCTCCCCTTGTTGAATTAGTTATATTTAGGTTTATTTCTCCATCTTTAAAGTGATTTACCTTTGTTTCACTTAAAGAAACTCCTAAATGCTTGCATATTTCTTCCGCAAGTGGAATATTTGAATTCCCAGCTATTAAGCTTAATTGTCCGTCCCCCAACTTATTCATTTAAATTTCCTCCAATTTACTATTTATTATATTTTCTTTTTACCCAACCAACTATATTAACTTGATCATTTCTTTCTATTGCTAAATCATCTTCTCCAACATCTTTTGTAATTGTTGAGCCACAAGCGACAAATCCATTTTTCCCAATATTCACAGGAGCAACTAGATTTGCATTTGAACCTATAAATGCACCATCTTCTATTGTCGTTAAATGTTTTTGAATGCCGTCGTAATTAACAGTAATAACACCACAGCCAATATTTACATTTTCACCAACTTGAGCATCTCCTATATAAGCAAGGTGACCTGCTTTAGAGCCTTTACCAAAGGTAGATTTTTTTAACTCCACAAAATTTCCTATATGTGCATTATCTTCTACAACTGTATTAGGTCTTAACTGTGCAAAAGGCCCAATAGTTACATTGTTTTTAACTTCAGATTCTGTAATATAAGTGCTTTTGATGTAGTTATTATTTCCAATTTTTGAATTTACGATAGAAGTATCACCTTCTATAATATTATTACTACCTATTTCAGTATCTCCAAGAATTCTAGCTCCTGGATAAATTATAGTATCAATTCCAATTTTAACTTTTGGCCCAATTATAGTAGAACTAGGATCTAAAATTGTTACACCTTCATTTAACCAATGGTTATTAATTCGATTTTTTAAAATATTTTCACATTGTAAAAGTTGGATTCTAGAATTTACTCCTAGAATTTCTTCATTGTCTTCGATTTGAAAACTTCCTACTTTTTCTCCGTCTTTATTTATCAAATCTACAATATCAGTTAAGTAAAGTTCCCCTTGGGAATTGTTAGTATTTAGTCTTTTTAAATTGTCCTTTAGAGCTTTTCCATTGAAGGTATAAACTCCAGAATTAATCTCCTGAATTTTTTTCTCTTCTTCGTTAGCGTCTTTTTCTTCTACTATTTTCAGAACAAATCCATCTTCATCTTTAATAATTCTACCATAGCCAGTATTATTCTCTACTGACGCTGTTAAAACACTAGCTTTTAAATTTGAATTTGAATTAATAAACTCTTTTAAAGTACTTCCTCTAAGTAGTGGAGTATCTCCACAAAGAATTAAAACTTCGTCTTCATCTTCTATATAGTCTACTCCCTGAGCTACTGCATATCCAGTACCGTAAGGATAGTCTTTTCCAATAGGTTGAACTTCGTATTTAATAGATTCTAAATCTTTAATCTCATCGATAACATCGTCCTTTTGATGACCAACTATTACTATTATTTCCTCAATATCAGTCTTTCTCAGCTCGTCTATTACATTTCTTAACATACTAACACCCAATACCCTATGAAGAACCTTAGGTGTATTGGATTTCATTCTTGTGCCTTCGCCAGCAGCTAAGACGATTGCTTTTTTCATAGAAAATATCCCTCTTTTATTATTTAGCTTAATATTATTTTAATAATATATCAATTTGATTATAACATTCTATTGGAAAGTAGTCTAATGTTTTGAAGTATTTAAATAAATTTAGAAGTATTTGTTTACCTAAAAATAAGTCAAAGTTTTATCTCTAAATTTAATATGTTAATCAAATTTTATAATTAATCGCTATTAAAATTAAAAAGCACCAGAATTAACTGGTGCTCAAAAAATCTCTTAGTGTTTTACTTCGTAGATATAATCCAGTATATCACCTGTTCTTGATTGGGAAAGACCTACTATTCTGTCTGTTTTTTCAATCTTTTTAGGAACTCCCATTACATCCTCTGCATATTTTTTCAAATCATGTATATCAATGGTGTCGACTTTTGCTGCTTTGAACTTTTCAATTAAGTCAGTTCTTAGAGGATTTATTGATATTCCTCTTTCAGTAACTAAAATGTCAACTGTGTTTCCAGGTGTAGTTATTACATCTACTCTGTCTTTAATAAATGGTATTCTAGAAGAGAATAATTTTGATACTATTATACTAACCTTTGAACCAAAGGCTGTATCTTGATGTCCACCAGAACCACCCATTAACATTCCATGAGATCCAGTAGTTACATTTACATTAAAATCTGTATCTATTTCAGTAGCTCCAAGAATTACAATATCTAGATTATCTACTACACAAGATACATCAGGATTTCCATAAAGTGATCCACTCATTCTCAAATGATTTTCATTTTTGCCAATGGATTCTACTGCCTTTAAGTCGAAGCACTGTACATCAAATAGAGTTTCGAATAATCCCTCTTCTAACATATCTACTAAATATCCTGTTATACCACCAGAAGCAAAGGATCCTGTAATTTCTTTTTCTTTCATATAGTCTCTAAGATAATCTGCTACTGCTAAAGATATTCCTCCAGCCCCTGTTTGGAAGCTTAGTCCATCTTTTACATATCCTGTAGCTATCATAGCTTTTAAAGTATCTTGGGCTATTTTTAGACCTATTGGGTCTTTAGTTATCATTGTAGTACCAGAAACTATACCAGATTTTTCTCCGATTGATTCAACTCTTAATATATAATCTATATAATCTTCAGTAATATCTGCTGGATGGTTTGGATATCCTGCTATAAAGTCAGTTACAGCAATTGTGTTTTCACCCATAATAGCATCTGAAATTGCATAACCTAATGCTCCACAGGAATTAGTTCCATTTACACCAGAAATATTTCCCTTTACATCACAAGATGGAGCTGCTATAAATGCGTGATTTATTTTAACTTCTCCAGATAAAATAGATCTAGCTCTTCCCCCGTGGGATTGCATAATAATTCTGCCTTTTAGTTTTCCTTTACTAATAGCTTCTCCAACAGGACCTGAAACATAAGAGGCTACTATATTAGTTATAGTTCCATCTTCAATAAGTTCCACAATTTCTGCCATATTTGGAAAAATTGAACTAGCTACTAAAGTAATATCTTTTATTCCAGCTTTTTGAATCCCCTTCATAACGTGAGCTAATACTCTGTCTCCATTTCTCAAATGATGATGAAAGGAAACACTATCTCCGTCTTTTATTCCTAATTCTCTTATTAGTTTTGGTAAATCATCTCTTATTTTAGAGCGTTTTTGACCTTTTTGAGGATATTGTTCTTTACTTAGTATTTCTATATCTTCTATTTTTTCATTAAAGTAAGTCATTATATTCCTCCTTGAAGTAAGTAGTTGATTTTAATAAATTTACAGCCCTTTTTATAATTGGAGCATCAACCATCTTACCGTCTAAAGACCAAGCTCCTAATCCTTTTTCTTTTGCATCAATAGCACCTTCACAAACTCTAACTGCATGTTCTACTTCTGCATCAGTAGGTGAAAATACTTCGTTTATTGCAAAAACGTGTCTTGGACTGATTGCTGCTTTTCCAGTCATTCCCATTGCTTTTGCAAATTCTGCATCTTTTTTAAGTCCTTCTATATCGTCAGTATCTGTAAATGGAGTGTCTATTGCTTGAATTTCTAAGGCTTTTGATACAGCTACTATTTTTTGTCTTGAATATCTAATTTCTTCAGACTCTTTTGTTCTTTCAGCACCTAAATCAAGTGTTAAATCTTCTGCACCTAATAAAACGCCAATTATTCTATCAGAAGCTGAAAGAATATTTAAAGAATCTTCAACTCCCATTGCAGTTTCAATTAACGCAAAAATTTTTCTATCTGAATTGTGCTTAGTTAAAATCTCATCTAGTTTTTTTACAGACTCTACTGATGCCTTTGGAAGCATAATTGAATCTATTTTTATATCTAGAAGCATTTTAATATCATCTTCAAAATAAGGTGTATCAGTAGGATTTACTCTAACTAAAATATCAGTTGCACTATTGTCAAAATTTTCTAAATACTCTCTAACTAAAATTCTAGCTGCATCTTTTTCTGATGCACTAACAGCATCTTCTAAGTCTATAATAACTGCGTCTGCGCCTAATATTGAAGAACTAAATAACATACCAGGATTGTTTCCAGGCATAAATAACATACTTTTATACATTTTTAGCCCCCCTTAATACTGCCGCTTCTACTCTTGCTCTAAGTGTAAAATCTAAAGCCCCTTTATCTTCTATTTTAATTTGGGCTTTTTCTACACCTAAATCTTGTAGCTTTTCTCTAATTACTTTTTCTATATCTTCTCCATATTGAACAGAAACTTCACTAGAGATGTCTATAGTTAAATCATCAGAAGGAGATATTATAACTAATACATCGTTGGATTCTGCTGATCCTGCCCTTGCAGGTCTTACTATTTCTCGTTTATCCAATCTAAATACTCCTTTCGTCCAGTTTCGTAAAGATCAACCCCATTAGTATCAACTTCAACAGTACATGGGAAATCTTCAACATAAAGACGTCTTATTGCTTCAGCGCCTAAATCTTCGTAACAAATAATTTCAGCTTCTTTTACAGATTTTGCAATTAATGCTGCTGCACCGCCTATTGCTGCAAAATAAACTGCTTTATTTCTAACAATTGCATCTTTAACTTCAGGAGATCTTTTTCCTTTACCAATCATTCCCTTTAATCCTAAATCTAATAATCTAGGAGCAAATGGATCCATTCTATAAGCAGTAGTAGGTCCAGCTGAACCTATTGGTCTACCATCTTTTGCAGGAGTAGGTCCAACATAATAAATAACAGCGCCTTCCACATCAATTGGAAGTTCTTTACCTTCATCTAATAAATCTATTAATCTTTTGTGAGCTGCATCTCTTCCTGTATAGATATAACCTGTAATTAATACATTGTCCCCTGCTTTAAGATCTTTAGTTTGATCATCAGTAAGTGGAGTAGTTAATTTAATCATTTTGTTCCCCCTTAAAATATAACTTCTTTGTGTCTTGCTGCGTGACATTGGATATTTACTGCTACTGGAAGTCCTGCAATATGAGTAGGATAAGTGTCTATAAGTACTCTTAAAGCAGTAGTTCTACCACCAAAGCCTTGTGGTCCAATACCTAATTTAGAAATTTCTTCTTCCATTTCTTTTTCTAAGTCAGCATAGAAAGGATTTTCGTTATATTTATCTAGTGGTCTCATTAAAACTTCTTTTGCTATTCTAGTTACTTTATCAAAAGTTCCACCAATACCTACTCCAACGATAATTGGAGGACATGGATTTGGTCCTGCAAGTTCTACAGTTTCAAGGATGAATTTCTTTACTCCTTCTAAGCCATCTGCAGGTTTTAACATTGCAAGTCTAGACATATTTTCAGATCCAAAACCCTTAGCTGCTATTGTAATTTTTAGCTGATCTCCTTCAACTACACTATAGTTAATAACTGCAGGAGTGTTGTCCTTTGTATTTATTCTTTCAATAGGATCGTTTACTACAGATTTTCTTAAAAATCCTTCTTCATATCCTTGTCTTACACCTTCGTTTATTGCATCTTCAATCCATCCACCTTCAACGTGAACATCTTGGCCAAGCTCTACAAAAACTACAATCATGCCAGTATCTTGGCAATATGGTACGTGTTCTGTTCTTGCAATTTCTCCGTTTTTTAAAATTTGATCTAATATTTCTCTAGATAATTCCCACTCGTCTTTTTCCCTAGCGTCCTTTATTGCTTTAGTAACATCTTCTGGTAAAAAATAAGCTGCTTCTATACACATTCTCTTTACTTCTTGAGTAATTTGATCTACTTGAACTGTTTTCATAAGTCCCCCTTAATTATTGATAAAAATATAATTCAGAAAGGCAAAAGCCCTCCTGAATTACATAAATTGTTTTAATTAATTATTATCTTCTGTAATTAACTAAAGCCATAACGCGGTTCATTTCGTTATTTACGATCATTAAACCTTCGTCAACACCCATACCTGGTTTAGCTAGAACTTGTTTAGCACCACAAGCCATACCAATATTAGTTAATACCTCAGCTGATCTGTTAGTTTCGTTACATGTTCCACCACAGTATGCGCCTTTGCCGTGTTCTTTACAGAATAGGATTGCTTCTGCTGAATTGTTTACTCCACCTAAGTCTGGAGTTTTGATTTGTAACATATGTCCTGCATTTGCAGCTACGAAGTCTTTTACATCTTCAAATGTATTACACCATTCGTCAGCTACTAATTCTACATTTATTCCTCTTTTATCTACTTCTGCAGTTAAAGCAGCTAGTGCTTCAATTTGAGCTTCTCTAGCACCAACATCCATTGGTCCTTCAATTCTCAAGTGGAATGGTTTAGCAATTTCTTCTAACTCTGTAAGATAATCAGCCATTTTCATAGTGTCATTATCAAATGCTTCACCGATAGTACCGTATACGTCTATGTGAATTATTGGTTCGTAATCGTCACGAGTTTTATACTCTTGAATTCTATCTCTTAACCAAGCTACGTAGTCTTTTAATTTTTCTCCGTTTTCACCTAGTTTTTCTTTAACATTGTTGAAAAGACCGTGAGGTAATACATCAGCGCTTTTTAAAATCATCTTGTCAGCGTTGTCGTATCTATCATCACCAGATTGAGTAAATATTGCTACTCTTTCAATTGGAGTATCTACATTATATTCTTCGTGAATAACTTCTGCCATAGTTAGGTGTTTAGCTTTTGCTACAGCATCCAATAAAGCTTGAGTTATTCCATATCTAATAGCTGTGTGTAATTTTTTGCCATTAACTTCTAATTTATCAAATTCTTCTGCTAATTCTTTAAAGCTTTCAAGGTCTCTACCTTCTAATTTAGGCGCGATTTCTTTTTCTATAACTGGAATAAAATCCTCAGCTAAAAATAAAGGATCACGTCCACCTGCTCCTGAATATTGTACAGCTGCACAATCTCCAAAAGCTACTTGTCCATCTTCAAGAATTAATTGAACTGAAATACTTTCTCCAGCTTGTCTTATGCTTGAGAATCCTTCTGTTTGAGCTTCACCTACATAAAATAATCCATCGTGACCTGCGCCTTGTTTTATAGCTTTTTGGTCATCAAAGTAAAATCCTGTTAATCCTGGTGAACATAGAAGTTTTTTTATTTTCATTATTTGTCTCCTCCTGGTCTTCCTACTAATCTTCCTCTACTTACTGCAAATATATCATCTACAACCATTTGGAAACTTACATCTCTACCTTCAAATTTAGCTCTTTCTTCAAATTTAGATTTGTTAAAGTCTAATAAATCTTTAGATAGTGGAATATTTCCTGTTTCTAGATATCTGATGAATCCTTCATTGTCCCTTGCTGGTAACATTTTACCTGCATTGGCATCAGATGGTCCAAATGGAATGTCGATTACACCTGTTTCAAATGCTTTCACAGTTCCTACTGCCCAATCTCCATTACCAAGTTTTAATGTTTCATCTAACATACATTTAACTTCAGCTTTAATAATATTAATTTCGTCTGTTAAAGCTTTAGAATCTGCATATCTTTGTCCTTCTAATAAGTTAAGAACCATTTTTGTAGCTTTTATACCAGCTGCATTTGCTTCTTTTGTTGGGATACCAACAGCTTCATGAGGAGTTTTAACGATTACTTTTGTAGCTCCAGATAAAGCAGCTGCAGTAGCTCCTAAGGAAATAAGTCCAAATGCTCTTGACTCATCTTCTGGGAATCCACCCATCCATTGGTGGAAAACTGTTGTTAATATAACGTCTTTATATCCGTATTGGTCTAAATATTCTCTAGCTTGATCTCTAAGTGCATTTACTGCAGCAACGTCTTGTAATAAGTTACCACATTGTCCATATCCTAAAGTAATGTTTTTAACACCTTGTTCTGCTGCAAGTAAAGCTTCTAAAATACCAACTGCGTTAGAAGTTGATGGAGGAACTAAAGTACCAGTTAATGGACCAAATGGTTCTCTATTAAGTGTAACTCCTCTTTCTTCGTAAATACCAACTAATCTATCGCAATATTGCCAATCTCTAATTGATTTTTCAACTGTTACTCTTTTTGAATAAGGAATGTTGTAACTAATAGCTCCACCTTCATTAGAAGTAAATCCACCAGCATGTCCAATTTCTGCAAGTAATCTTGAGTCTGGAGTACCATGTCTAAGTTGAAGTGGTAAATCTACTGATTCAAAAACTTGTCTACATCCTTGTACACCGTGGTTAACAGCTGGGAAACCATTAAGAAGTGATCTTCCTGCTTTTTGGGATTCTTGGATACCTTTTTCCCCTTCTTCATATCTATTTTGTCTAGTGTATGCATCTATTGTTGATGGTAAGAAGTCTGCTCCACCTTCGTTTTGTAAATGTTGTAATAATTGGATATGTTCATTTATTAATGCAACACCTGCTCTTGGTTGAGCTGTTGTGATTCCTGCTTCGTCAGCTTTTTGCATTTTAATAGCAAAGTTTTTTTCGTCTGGAATATTTTTTAAGTATTCTGTAGCTTCGTCTAAATCTACATCTTTTCCTGTTGGCCATCCGTTTAACACTTCTTCACGCTCTTTAAAAAAGGCGTCGTCTGTCATTCTCTCAAATTTTATATCCATACTGTAATCTCCTAAATTTCAACTAAATATTTTTTAAGCATTCTTATAGCTTTGTCTTCGTCTATCATTGCCAGTAATCCCATTGATGATAAAATATAACTTTTATCTACCATTAGTTTTGGTTCTGTTGGTCTTAAAGAATCAGGTTCATCCATTGTGAACAATCCAGATTTTAAAATTTCTTCAGGATTTTCATTATTTATAATAACTCCACCTGTACCAATAAGATACTTCACCTCTGATAAGTCTTTTCCTTCTTGGTTGTAAATATTTCCTAAAGGTGAATATACAATTTTTACTGTACCTGCGTGTCTACCTATTGAAATAAAAGTACAAATTTTTGCCATACCTAAATCAAATTCTTTATCAATTTTTTCAGTAGGAACAAAGTCTGTATTTTCAAATCTCTTCTCAAATTCATCTTCCACACTATTGTATTTTTCAACATCGATAAAGTTTTTAACAAGTCTTAAACCAGCAGCTTCATAAACAGCTAAAGCAGAATATCTCATTCCTAAATCCCCTTCGACTGTTCTTTTTGCAAATGGTTCTTCTAAGCCTCTAAAAGTTACTCCAGATTTTGTAGGCATTCCATCAGCTATAGAGTGTACATCTGTTGTAGCTCCCCCAATATCTAAAACAACTAAATCACCAATTCCATCTTCAGTTTCGCTGCCTTCTGATAAAACTCTCGCAGCCTTTAACACTGCGGCAGGTGTTGGCATTGCAATACCGTCGATAAATTCAGAAACTCTTTCCATACCCTTTGCCTTTATAATGTTTTCCATAAATATATTTCTTATAGTTTCCCTTGCAGGTTCAACATTAATTTGATTAAGGGTAGGCATTACATTTTCTGTAACATGATATTCTATATTATCCCCTAAGTTTTTCTTTACCTCGTCTAATGCACTTTTATTACCAGCTATTACTACTGGAACTTGGATGTCGTGTTTACTGATCATGTGCGCGTTGTGAATGATAGTTTCAGTATTTCCACCATCAGTACCACCAGCTAGTAATATCATATCTAGGTCAGCATTTTTAATTTCTTCTAGTTCTGTATCATTTAATTTAAAACTATAAGTTTTTATAATTCTCGCCCCAGCACCTAAAGCAGTTCTTTTAGCCGCTTCTGCAGTCAGTTCTGGAACTAACCCAATGGCAACTACTTTTAAACCGCCAGCCGCAGAAGAGCAAGCAGTAGTTTTAACTATATTAATTTTATCAAAATCTACTTTTTCTTTAAGTTTGTTTAAAGCATTTTCAAATCCTATAGTTACATCAGTTTCTACAGTAGTATAAGACTTATCTGTACCTAGTATTTCTTCATTTTCTATATCCACTAAAGTGAGTTTAGTAAATGTACTTCCAAAATCAATAAACAAATAACAATCCATCTTATTCCCCTAAGTCTTCTTTTAAGCCTTCTATAGTAGTTTCAACTGAAGTTCCTGGTTTATAAACTCTGTCAAATCCCATATCCTTAAATCTTTTTTCTACTTGTTCCCAGTCTTGTTTACCTACTACAATGTTTCCACCAACATAAAGTTTTACATTTTCAAGTCCTGCTTCATCGCATTTTTCTTTCATACCTTTAACATCAAGCTCACCTTGACCGTATAAAGATGATACTAAAATAGCTTCAGCTTTAGTTTCGATTGCAGCGTTTATAAAATCTTCTTGAGAAGATAAAACACCTATATTAACTACTTTGTACCCTGCTTCTGTAAGAGTTGCATCTAATATCTTGTTACCCACAGCGTGAGCGTCAGATCCGATTACTCCTAATACAATTGTTTTTCCCATAACAACCTCCTAATTTAAAATGTGAACAATGTTTTTCATAATTCCTAATTTATCTTAATTATAACACATGGTTATTTTATTGCAATAAAGTGAAAAATTAATGTATCGGTTATATCATTGATGAAATGCCACTTTTATAAATGAAAAATAAAGTGTGAAAACGATATATTTTCATTTTCCCTATTAGTATATATTTTGAAAATATTTATCGGACCTTTATATACAACGTTTTCAAAGTACTTTTTAAAATTCAAAAAAAATTTTAAAAACGCCTTTATGAAATAAACATTTCACTTTTTTCCATATTATATTTGCCTTTAATAGGGTTAAATATATTAAAGACGATTTTTTTCATCAATTTTTCACAATTCAATATAAAATAACCCCCCGAAGGAGGTTAATTTTTAAATTACTATAGGTAAAACGTATAACAATAGCCCAAATACTAATAGGATTAAAGCTCCTACAATTGATTGAGTAAAATCATATTTATTAAATACAATATTATTTCTACTCATAAGTCTACCAATCACTACTGTTAAAATTCCCATTAATGGAAATGCAGTAACTGTAGCCAAAGGAGATACTCCTATTTCTAAAAATCTATAAACTGTCAATACGCTTATTAACATAGCTAAAATTACAAAATAAGGAGATTTTGCTTTTTCAAACCAAATTAATCCTAAAACTACAATTACAGATAAAATAAACACCACATTATTTACGTTATTCCAAAAGTTCATTTTGTTAATAGTCCCTTCATCAAAGACCTCAATTACATTAACATACATTCCACTTTCGTTGAAGCTTTGAGTTTCACTTTTGTTTACATATTCTCCATCTGTAAAATTGTCGACCCTTGCATTAGTTAAAAATACAGAGCTTTTAGCTATTTTATTATCTAAACTATAGGTAAGTGTCTTTGGTTCATAACTAATTGTAAATTTATAATCCTTTATACTTTCGCTTAGTGGCACTCTAATTTCAGATGTGGAATCAAACTTATATTGATCTAAATTTTTGTAAAGATCTCTATAATTTAATCTTTCGTTAAATAAAATATCATTTATTTTATCGTATTCGCCTTTTAGTGTAGCTTTTGAATGTCTAGGTGTTATAGTTTCTCCAAAGAAAGCCTGTTCGCCAAGTTTTCCTATTATTCTCATACTAGAGTCTGCTCCCCTGTATTCGAATTCTACATCATAGCTTATTAAATCTGAAACTAGGCCATCTTTTTCTGATCTGCGGATTCTTAAGTTGCTAACATTTGTCGGAGTATCGAAATGAATCCCGCTAAAAGGCACAGTTTGATTATTTTCAGGTCTCCATAACAATTCTTTTCCAAAAAGTGGAGTTAGGGTAAATCCCAAAACTGCAACCATTAATATACCAAACAATATTAAATTTCTAACTTTATTATTCATTTCAATCCTGCCTTTTTAAATTTATTTTAGTTTACTTCCAGCATCTTTGTCTATTATTACAACTAAATCATTGTGAAGTTGTAATATACTAGCTGGTACTTTTGGTGTAATTGGTCCTTGAAGGGAATTTACAATTGCTTCTGCTTTATTTTTTCCACTTGCAAGTAATATTATTTTCTTAGCTGATAAAATGGATTTCATTCCCATTGTTATAGCTTCTTTAGGAACATCTTCATAATTTTCAAAGAATCTAGAATTGTCTTCGATAGTTTCTTTTGTTAAGTCAACTCTATGGGTTTGTCCTACAAAACTGTCAGATGGTTCATTAAATGCAATGTGGCCATTCCCGCCGATTCCAAGTACTTGTATATCAGTTCCGCCGATTTTTTCTAATTTTTCATCGTAATCATTTGCTGTCTTTTCTACATCTTCACTTATTCCATCTGGTACATTAGTATTTTCTTTTTTAATATTAATTTTGTCAAATAATTGGTTATTCATGTAGTATCTATAAGATTGATCATTATCTGAGTCTAATCCTAAATATTCGTCTAGATTAAAAGTTGTAACTTTGCTAAAATCTAATTCATTATTCTCATACATTTTCACTAATTCTTCATACATTCCTTCCGGAGTACTTCCTGTAGCTAAACCTAATACAGAATCTTCTTTTTCTCTAATTTGATTTTGTATGATTTCAGCTGCCTTTTTACTCATTTCTGCATAATTTTCTACGATTATTACTTTCATTTGTTTCCTCCAATTTAAATTAGTGTATAAAACACTTTAAAATAATACCATAATTAAAGTTAATTTTATACTGAAAATGTAGTTACAATTTTATCATATAAACTAAAATTTATCTATTTTCAAGCATTATTAGTTCCATTAATCTATTTTTTACATCTAAAAGTGCATCATTATATTGGGAATAATTTTTATTTACAAAATCTTCTTGAAGTTCACTCTTTCTTTGATTTTTATATACATCGATTAATTTTAAAACCTCTTCTACTGATTGATCTAAATTAGATTTTAATTCTTTTGTAATGTCTTTTTCATGATAAATTCTCTCTGTAGTATCTCCTATTTCAACTACTTCCCCAAATTCTGTAATGTCAGCTTCTATATTAAATCTCTGTTTTATTTCCCTTTTCATTTCCTCTAGGGCATCAATTTCTCCGTGAACTAAAAATATTTTTTTTGGTTTGTTTTTTATTTTCTTAACCCAGTCTAAAAGCATATTTTTATCTGCATGGGCAGAAAGACCTTGAAGTTCTTCTATTTGAGCTTTTACCTTAATTGATTCGCCTAATATGTTTATTTCTTTCTCACCATCTAAAATTTTTCTACCAGTTGATCCATTTGCTTGATAGCCTACAAATAGTATTGTATTTTTAGGATCCCACAAATTGTGTTTCAAGTGATGTCTTATTCTTCCAGCATCTGCCATTCCGCTAGCTGAAATTATTACCTTTGGATAATTGGTTTTATTTAAAGTTTTAGATTCTTCTGCAGATTCTATATATCTAATATTTGGAAATCTAAATGGATTATCCCCACTTAATATTAATTCTTTAGTTTCATCGTTAAATAAATCGGAATTTTTTTCATACATTTCAGTAGCTTCTATGGCCATTGGACTGTCTATATAAATTGGAATTCTTTTGTATTCCTCAAAATCATCCCTATCGTAGTATTTATTTAATTGATAAATCAATTCTTGGGTTCTTCCAACTGCAAAAGAAGGAATTATAACTGAACCTCCGCGTTTAGAAGTTTGTTCTATAATTTCTATTAATTTGTTTTCAGCTTGTTCGTAAGACTCGTGAATTCTATTTCCATAAGTTGATTCTAATATTAAATAATCTGCACTTTCCACAGTATCTGGAGAGTTTATAATGGCTTTTTCAGTTACTCCTAAATCTCCAGAAAATACTATTTTTGTGTTTTTGTTATCTTCATTGACCCAAATTTCAACTATGGAACTTCCTATTATATGTCCTGCATCTTTAAATCTAATTGTAAATACATCGTCAATTTTAATATATTGATCGTAATAATAATCTTCAAATAGTGAAAATGTTTTTAAGACATCGTCTATTGTGTAAAGGGGTTCTACTAAAGGTTGAGCTCGTCTTTCACGCTTTTTGTTTTCCCACTGAGCTTCAGATTCTTGAATATGTGCGCTGTCTTGTAACATTATTTTACTTAATTCTAAAGTGGCTTTTGTTCCAATAATTTTCCCTTTAAAACCGTCTTTTACTAATTTTGGTATTCTTCCAGAATGATCAATATGTGCATGGGACAAAATTAAATAATCAATTTCAGAAGGATTATAAGGAAAGTCTTGAAAGTTCATTAAATCTTCTTCCCTACCACCTTGAATTAATCCACAATCTAAGATCAATTTTTTTCCCTTTGCTTCAATATAATGATTAGATCCAGTTACCATTTTTGATCCACCAAAAAATTTTAATTTCATATGCTCACCTCTTAAATTTTATACCCATATAATCTAATGTATAAAAAAGTGCTACTTATTTAAAAAAATAAATAGCACTTAAATTTTAATTAGAAGTTGTAACTTCAGTCCAAATTCTATCGTATTCTGATAATATTTCTGTTGAGTTTTTGTATACTTCTCCATTTTCCAAAAGTGAATTATCTGGATAAGCAACTTCTGAGTTTTTTATTTCATCTGGAAGTAACTCTATTGCTTCATCTACTGGAGATGAAAATCCAACAGAGTACTCTGCATTTATAGCTGCATTTTCAGGCTCTAACATAAAGTTTATAAACTTATAAGCTCCTTCACTATTTTCTGAAGAGCTAGGTATTACCATTGCATCAAACCATATATTAGGTCCTTCTTCAGGAAGTACATATTTTAAATCTGGATTTTGTTCAATCATCATTAACGCATCTCCTGAATACATAAATCCTATATTTGCATCTCCTGAAACTATTGTATCTCGTCCTTCATCTGCTTGATAAGCTAAAACGTGTGGTTTTTGTGCAATTAATAAATCTTTAGCTTCTTCTAGTTCATTTAAGTCAGTAGAGTTCATAGAATATCCTAGAGATTTTAAAGCAACAGCTATGGAATCCCTAGATGAATTGTACATTAATATCTCACCTGAATATTTTTCATCAAATAAGTCTGACCAACTATTTATATCATCGGTAATTTCCTTAGAATTGTATATTATTCCACCTGTGCCCCAAAAGTATGGAACTGAGTATTTATTTTCAGGATCAAATTCAGGATTTTTAAGATTTTCATTTACTTTTTCGAAATTTGGAATCAAAGAAAGATCTATTTCAGATAACATTCCTTCTTCTATCATTCTCTCAATCATATAATCTGAAGGAACTATAATGTCATAAGCATCAATTCCCTGTTTTACCTTAATGTACATATCTTCATTTGATGAAAAAGTATCATAAACAACTCTAATTCCAGTTTCTTCTTCAAATTTATCAAGTAGTGATTCGTCGATATAATCTCCCCAATTATAGACATTAATCACTTCTTCACTTCCACCTGTAGAACAACCAGTTAAGAAAACACTTAATACAAATGCCATTATTAAAAATCTTTTAATCATTATTTTCTTCTCCTTTATTTCTTTTATTTATAATCATTACCAACAATAACATAGTTGCAAACATTAAAGTTGATAATGCGTTTATACTAGGATTTATTCCTTTTTTTGCCATAGAATAAATCAAAATACTTAAATTAGAAAAACCGTGTCCAGTGTTAAAATAAGAAATTATAAAATCATCTATAGACAATGTAAAAGCCATTAAAGCTCCAGTAATTATACCTGGTTTTATTTGTGGAATTATTACATTTACAATGGAATAAAAAGGCGTTGCTCCTAAATCCATTGCAGCATCTAATAAATTCTCATCTAGCTGACTAAGCTTTGGCAATACATTTAAAATCACATAAGGAACTGAAAAGACAATATGGGACAAAAGCATAGTCTGCATTCCAAATTTTAAACTAAAAAACTTAAATAATGCCATTAAAGAAACTGCAGTAACAATATCTGGATTGATAACAGGTACGTAGTTTAAATTTAAAATAAAGTCCTTTCTAGGTCCTCTCAAATAATGAATTCCAATCCCTGCAAAAGTTCCTAAAATCGTCGATATAATAGTAGATAAAACAGCTATTAAAATAGTATTATATAAAGCTGCCATTATGGCTCTGTCAGTAAATAAGTTTTGATACCAAACTAAACTAAAACCTTCAAAATTCCCTCTAAGTCTTGAAGAATTGAAACTAAATATTACTAAAATAATAATTGGCAAATATAAAAATAAATATACAGATCCTAAAAACAATTTATCTAAAGTCTTTTTTACCATAGTCCCCCATCTCCTTCCTTAGCTATATTAAATTTAGAAGAAAATACCATCCAAATTATCATTAGTGCCATTAATATAAAGGAAATTGCTGCTCCAAAGTGCCAATCTCCAGTAAATCTAAATTGTTGTTCTATTACATTTCCTATTAACATAGATTTGTTTCCACCAAGTAAACTTGGTATTACAAAAGTAGATAATGCTGGAATAAATACCATAATTACACCAGAGCTAACTCCTGGAAGTGATAATGGAAAAATTACCTTAGTTAAAATCTGTCTTTCACTTGCCCCTAAGTCCCTTGCAGCCTCAATCAAACTGTGATCCATTTTTGATAAAACTGTATAAATAGGCAAAACCATAAAGGGCAAAAAGTTATAAACCATCCCTAACAAAACTGCCTTGTTATTATAAATAATATCAAAAGGTCCCAGTCCAAAAAAACCAAAAAACTGATTTATAATTCCGTTATCACCAAGTAATGTAAGCCAAGCATAAGTCCTTAATAAAAAGTTCATCCACATTGGAATAACAAATAACAAGATCAACATTCCCTGTCTCTTATCTGGCATTTTAGATATTATAAAAGCTGCAGGATATCCTATAATAAAACACAAAAGTGTAGAAATAAAAGACAATAATACAGAATCTATTAATATCCTAATGTAGGAAGAATCAAAAAATCTAATAAAATTATTTAAAGAGAAGCCAAAGGTAGAAAAATCTACCATGTTCCCTTCAGTAAATGCCATAAGGCCGATTAATATACTGGGAAATACTACAAAAAGTATCAGCCAGAAAAAATATGGTACTGAATATTTTCTCATTTTAACTTCCTCATTATGTGAATATTTTCTGGTAATACATTCACACCGATAGAATCTCCTGGAGATTTAGAAATAGTCGATTGGGCAAGCCATCTAAATCCTTTGCCATTAATTACCATTTCATAGTGAACTCCTTTAAAAACAGAAGATTCCACAACTCCATTTAATTTTCCATTTTCTACATTTACTATTTCAACATCTTCAGGCCTTATTACCACATCTACATTTTCATTTTTGTCAAAACCTTTATCTACACAGTCAAAATTTCCCCCTAGCATATTTAATTTGTAATCATCTAACATAATTCCATCTATAATATTAGACTCTCCAATAAAATCTGCCACAAATGCATTTTTAGGTTCGTTGTAAATATCTATTGGTTTGCCGATTTGTTGAATAATTCCGCCATTTAAAACAACTATAGTATCACTCATTGTCAAAGCCTCTTCTTGGTCATGAGTTACATAAACAAAAGTGATTCCGACTCTTTTTTGAATAGCCTTAAGTTCAACTTGCATATCCTTTCGCAGTTTTAAATCTAAAGCTCCTAAAGGCTCATCTAAAAGTAAAACTTTAGGTCTATTTACTAAGGCTCTTGCAATAGCTATACGCTGTTGTTGTCCTCCACTTAGTGAAGATATTCTCCTATTTTCAAATCCTTCAAGTCCAACAAGTTTTAACATTTCAAGTCTTCTCTCTTTAATGTCATTAGGATTTATCTTTTTTATCTTTAAACCAAAATCTATATTTTCTCCAACTGTTAAATGTGGAAAAAGAGCATATTTTTGAAAAACTGTATTGACTTGTCTTTTATATGGTTCGACATTTGTAATATTTTTACCTGAAAATTCCACATCTCCCTCATCAGGATTTTCAAATCCAGCTATGATTCTCAAAGTAGTGGTTTTGCCACATCCGCTAGGACCTAAAAGGGTTAGAAATTCATTTTCATATATTTTTAAATTCAAGTTATCTAAAACTTTATTGTCTCCGTATGATTTTGTAATATTTTTTAAATTTATTATTATATTTTCCATTTCTTCTCCTTTAAAAGCTAGGTGGACTACTTACCCAAAGGATTTTAAGATGTTTAGATCCTTTGTTTTTTAAAATGTGGTTTTTATTAGCCTTAAAGTAAAAACTTTCACCTTCATTTACTTTGTAAGTTTTTTTACCAATTACTAAATCCAATTTACCTTCCATTACATATCCAAATTCTTCACCGTCGTAGGGATTTATCTTCTCTGACGAACCCTTAGGTTTTATTTCAATAATTGTAGGTTCCATATAATTTTTTTGGGAATTTGGAACAAGCCAATTTAGAGTGTAACCTTTTTCTTCCTCAATATACTCAGAAAACTCTTCATCTTTAAATACTATTTTTTCTTCTCTCTCTTCAAAAAACTCTGAAGGATTCATCCCCAAAGCATCTATTATATCTAAAAAAGAAGTAATAGATGGTGTAGCAATATTATTTTCCACTTGGGATATAAATCCTTTAGTTAATTCTGATCTTTGAGCTAACTCTTCTTGAGTAAGTCCTTGGGATATTCTAATGTTTTTAATCTTTTCGCCAAAATTCATATAAAACCCCCTTTATTAAATATTTTGTTTATTATCACTAAACTATTCTATCAAATACTTTACCATTGTCAACACATTTTAAACAAAAAAATAGATAGATTGAAAAATTAATCTATCTATTTCAAATTTATTTTTTTAATTTTAAAACTTTTGCCTTTTCAGTCTTTTTCTCAAATCTTTCCTTTAGTACTTGTCCTAACTCTTCAAGTTTATAGTGTTTATAATCATTTAAATAAGAAGTAGAAATTATACCTAAATTTGAAAGAATTTCTAAAAGTTTTTTTCCTTCAGATGTATTTTCAAGGTTGTAAAAAGACTCTTTTCTAATAGAGTCTTTTAATTTTTCTAAAAGTTTTTCATAATCTAAACTCTTTTTACCTATATAGTGTTCGATCGTCTCTACTCTAAATACACCTTGTAAAATATTCGCCATATATTCTGCTAAATTATTAGATATAAAAAAGTTGTATCTACTTTTTAAATACAAGTTGTCTTCAGAGTCTACTCCGCCTAATTTATTCCCAAGAATTATTGATAAAGCAAGTTCTAAAATGGATTTTATTTTAGGATCTATGTTGTTATTTTCATCTATTACATTAGTAAAATACGTTTCACAATATTCCCTGATTGTCTTTGTAGAAAGCCTTTTAGTTTTTTTTGTAATCTTTACATCTGGCATATCTGAAAGAGTCTCTATAAAAAATCCCATTGTTGTAAGATTTGTAACTTCCTGAGGTGCTTCTACCATTATTTCATCAATGTCGTAAACTAAATCAACTGGAGTTAGTGGATGATTATTTAATATATTCTTTTTTATAACAAAAATATTATCTAAACAATATTTTATACTTTTAAAAGCTTCTAACTTTTCATCTTGAGATTTAGACTCTTTATTTACAATAAATTCTAAAATTTCTATAAAGTTTTCTAACTCTCCTTCCATTACAAAGTTGCCTTCTTTAGCTTCATTCATTAAAAACTCAAAATAATCCACCTCAAAAAGATCGATATTTTCATTGGATTTAAAGTTAAATTTAGCAACATTTCCAATGTGTTTGAAAAAATTAAATAATGCTTCGGAGTTGTATTTTGAAGAGAGTTCAGAATTATATTTGTTCAAAATTGTATCTATATTATCTAAATAGGTAGACATAATTCTATGAACTATTACATTGTCAAAATATACATCTAATTCATCTTCAACATAATATTCTGAAAAAACGTCTAAAATCTTTTGGGATTCTTCATCATCTAATATAACAAAATTTTCGTATAAAAGTGGTTCTCCATCTACTTCATAGGTAAACGAAAATATAATATCTCCCTTTGATATTTCTAAATCATCACCGACAGACAAACTAAAAATCATTTGAGTGTCAAGTTCAGATACGATAATTTTATTTACTTGTTCTTCATAACTAATAACTTCTAAAAATTTGGATTTTGTATTAACTAAAAAAGAATTTTCCAAATCCTCTACTTCAAAGTCCATTTCCTCTCCTTTAGTTAAATCTTCAAGTAGAGAACTTAATATAATTGACTTTGTCATTGGAAGCTGAAGCATTTCCCTTTCATTTGTCTTTAAAAGAACTAGTTTGTTTGGATAAAGACCATATTGTCTATATATAATTTTATTTATTTCTATAATGTTTTCTTTAAAATATTCTATATATGAATCTATGTTATTAATAATTTTTTTCATAGTCACCTCCTGTGACCTTTAGTATAGTATATATTATATTATAAATGTTGTTTCGTAAATCAAAATATAATTAGAATTTGAATTTAAATATTATTTTAGGGTAAATTATAAATAACTTATTAATACTATGTAATATAAAGATTAATAAAGTAAGTCAGTAGGAGGATAATTTTATGTTAATTAATTACACAGGAAAAAACATTCAAGTTACTGAAGATATGAGAAATCTTACTGAAAGTGCTCTTTCAAAATTAGACAAATTTTTTGACAGAGAAGTTAGATGTAATGTTACACTTTCTGAATTTAAAACTAATTCAGTAGTAGAAGTAACTATTAATCTACCAGGTTCATTTATTCGAGCAGAGGAATCTGCAGAAGATCTAAGAACTGCACTTGATAGAGTAACTGACAGATTAACAAGACAAATCAGAAAACACAAAGGAAAATTACAAAAAAGATATAGAGGTAATCAAGGAATTCGAGTAGAAAACATTCCAGATTACAACTTCGATGAAACAGAAATCGAAGATGAAAAAATTATTAAAACTAAAACATTTTCACAAAGACCAATGACTGAAGATGAAGCAATACTACAAATTGAAATGATAGGTCACAATTTCTTCGTATTTAATAACGCAGATACAAACGAAGTTAATGTTATATATAAAAGAAAACACGGTGGTTACGGATTACTAACACCAGAATAAAATATTTAATCGTCTAAACTAATTAGTTTAGACGATTTTTTATGTAAAACTTAAATATCTGTAAGTTCTAGTGATATTAATATGGCATTATCCACATCTGACATTCTTCTCTTGTCGAACTTTCCAATTTTGTCTTTTAATCTTTGTTTATCAATAGTACGTATTTGTTCTAAAAGTACTACAGAATCTTTAGGAAGTCCGTATTTTTCACTTGCATTTATCTTAACGTGGGTAGGTAATTTAGTTTTATTCATCCTAGATGTTATTGGAGCAACTATAACAGTAGGTGAATACTTGTTTCCAACGTCATTTTGGATAATGACTACTGGTCTAATTCCTCCTTGTTCAGATCCTAATACAGGACTTAAGTTTGCATAATATAAATCCCCTCTATTAACTAACATATATTTTTTACCTTTCTTCTAATTCTTTAAAAACACTGTCCATACCATCAATAATGTCACTAGCAATCATTGAGGCTTTTGATTTTTTATTTGCTGCAACTAAACCTGCCAAAGAATGTATCTGTGCACCTAAAAAAGCACCATCAAAGCAAGAATATCCTTGGGAGATAAGTGAGGTAATAATACCCGCTAAAACATCCCCACTTCCAGGAGTGGCCATTCCAGAGTTTTCTCTTTCAATAAATTCAACTCTTTCTCCATCAGTTATCATAGTTTTAGAATCTTTTAAAACCAAAACTAAATTATTTACCTTTGCAAAATCTTTAGCATAGGAATAAAGTTTTTTTCCAGGAGGAATCACTTCTTTTATCAATCTAGAAAACTCTAAAATATGTGGAGTTAAAACTAGTTTAGCTTTTTTAGTAAAAAGTCTAGAAGTATCCTCAGCCAGCATATTTATCCCATCAGCATCAATAACTAAATTAATATCAGAATTTAACAACTCAGTTAAAACTTCCCTTTTTTTCCTAGATATTCCAAGACCACATCCAAATAATACAGAGTTCATTTTTTCTAAACTTATAATAGGATTGTCTTTTTTTAATATTACTTCTGTGTGTTTAATTGAAAGGCTCTGAAATATATTATCCTCTTCAAAAACATAATGATACGTAACACCACAACCTGCTTTTAATGCAGCCTTTGAAGCAAGAAATCCTGAACCAATCATCCCTTCAGAGCTGGCAATGATCATAGTCTTACCATAATCCCCTTTGTGAAAATCATCTCTTCTAGGAATGTATAATTTTCTAATACTTTCAGATATTTCTATCGTTTCATTATTTGCCATCGCAAAAGTAACTACATAATCTCCATCATGGGAAGCAGAAAGCAAGAAGTTTTTATCCCCCACCTTTCCCATTGGCTTACCTAGTTTATCGTGACTAATATTAATATCTTTAAATTTCAATTTTTCCCCAAATCCCGTTCCTAAAGATTTAGAAATTGATTCTTTAAAACTAAACATTCCTGCAATAGTTTCTGTTTTGAATTTCTTGTTTTTTATGTATGAAATTTCAGTATTATTAAATACTTTTTCCAGAAACTTATTTCCGTATTTGTCATAGATTTTTTGTATTCTAGCTACTTTCACCATATCTATGCCAATATTATTGTTAGACAAATTAATCACCTAAATTGTATTATACTACAATCCCTCTAATTTTGTAACATAAATACAAAAAAATAGCAACTAAAAGTTATTTTTCACATATTCTTAATACTATTTTTACAATATAAATTAAAAATCCCAGAATTTTAAATTAATTCTGGGATTTTTATACTTTATTTAACTTCTATCCAATCACTATTTTTTGAATTTTGTTCTCTAGTGTTTGAAGCATCAATAATATCATATTCTGCCCAATGTCCACTTACATCATTAAATTTTTTAATACTATTTTCACTAACATTTGTTAAATCATCTGGTGTAGTGGTACGTTCGAACATTCTATTTAACATAGTTACAGCTTCTGCTCTAGTGATAGTATCATTAGGTCTAAAAGTTTTATCTCCATACCCTAAGATAATTCCATTTTGAGCTTCTAATTCAATAGCTTCCTTGGCACTGTTTTCTTCAATATCTGAAAAATCAGATTTTGTTGAAGTTCCCTTTAAAGAAGTTGCTATCATTTGAGCAAATTCGCCCCTAGTAATAGGATCTTCTGGTCTGAAATTTTCCCTTTCATATCCTTTAGTATATCCTTTGTTTACCACAAAGGAAATAACGTCGTTATACCAATCAGTTGTTTTCACATCATTAAAGTTATTTTGTCCAGAAGGAACATTGTTATTCGTAAGAAGTCTAGCATACATTGCTGCAGCTTCGCCTCTTGTGATTTCTCCTTCAGGTCTAAAAGTATTATCTTCATAACCGTTAATATACTTAATTACCAATTTAGTTTCCACTGTTGGAACGTTACGTTCTGTAGGACCAAATATCAACCAGTTAGGAATAGTAAAGTTGTCAGCCTTTAAATATTCTTCAATTTTTCTAAGAATTCTATCAATATTTCTTATAGCTTCATTGATTTGATCTTGAGTAGTATTAGGATTATTTAGTA
This sequence comes from uncultured Peptoniphilaceae bacterium, assembly GCA_964461305.1. Taxonomy (GTDB): domain Bacteria; phylum Bacillota; class Clostridia; order Tissierellales; family Peptoniphilaceae; genus Neofamilia. Next base: position 39 of record CAYWTV010000006.1, on the reverse strand, counting down.
TAGTCTTTCCATTATTTAAAGCTCTTTCTAATTCATCCT